>CAYPLE010000206.1:0-1661 GCA_964411445.1 uncultured Pirellulaceae bacterium | reverse complement strand
GCCTGCTTTTCAAGACGAAGTACGGCAATGCTTGGCATCGCGACGGGCCGGATCGCCCGCTCAGCTCCGAATTCCGAAAGCTATGCGTAGCGTGTGGCTGTCATCAGTCTGGCCGTGGATTCTATAGCCTTCGGCACCAATTCCGCACGGTGGCCGACGGCTCGCGTGACAAGGTGGCCATTGATCGCATCATGGGCCACGCAGACCGTGACATGGGTGATCACTATCGAGAGTGGATCGAGCCGGAGCGTTTGCAGGCCGTCGTAGACCATGTCCGAGAGTGGCTCAAGCCAATGTGGTGGAAGGTTTAGTGAAGCCCCGAGGTATCGGTAGCCGAAGTTCTAAGCTGGTGAAGCAGACGCGTGGGCAGTCCGAACACCATGAAAGCCCCATAGATGATCGCGGCTGCCCACGCTGTTGCAATTTAGCGTTCGAGTATTGAGTGCATTGAAGCGAGCTGCTCCAAGCGAACCGCCGCTGACTCAGGATCCTCCGGCTCTTCCGGATCGTTCACAAATTCGCACAATTGCAGTGCGACCAGAGCATCATTTGCAGCCTGCAGTGCCGCTAAATAATCGTTATAGGCTACCGCGTAGGCAAGTCTTTCCGCTTCGCAAGGATCATCGGCTGGGGCCAACATTGAAGGAGCGACAAGTCCGGACTGGTCGTCAGTTTCCGCCGTTGCTGGTTGTAGTGTCGACGCCAACATCGCCCCCAGGAGCACCCCCGCTGGGAAGACTAGGAACCGCCGGCTTTGAGAGGCGGCGAATTTCATCAGGCACTGATGGTAATGGTAGGCTTGCACTTCCTTCACTCTCCAGTCGTTCGAGCAACCTTGCTCCGAGTTCAACGTACTCTGGAGAAGCTGACCTTGCGTCGCGCTTCGCATCCAAATCGCGATAGACGCGGACTCGCAAGATCTCAGTCTCCGACATTGCGATGCCATCGACTTGTGGAGGTTGCTGACTTGAGAGGATTTCGGCGACCTTGAGCCCGCCAAAGACGAAGATTAGTGACGCAGCCAACACGGAACCAGCGAGCCACTTCTTCGTGTAGACGGGCTGCTTTACAGGCTCTGAGGCCAAGAATGCTTGCACTTGATTGCGCACTGATGCTAGCTCTGGTGCATCCCCCGTTCGGTCTATCGTTGCCCGCCAGATAGCGTAGGTCGCGTAGCTCTCTGGGGAGTCGTACTTGCCCAGATGATAGCGTTTGTTTTTGTAGGACAAACGAGCATAATTGCGAGCATCAGGGGATGCTGGATACCCAAGCTCACTAGCGCGAGCGTGCGCTGGGCCGTCTACGCGAATATTTTTTTCAGGCATGATGAAACGGTCCTGGTGAAAATCAAAAGCTGAGAATTGCCAAGCGAACCGGGCAGCTGGCAAGGACCCGGCAACAGCGTGCGCGGTGCGTGCGCTGCTCGCGCACGAAGGTAACTAAAGTGCCGGGGTTGAGGCGACGAGGGGTAGAGCTGATGGTGGTTAGCCCCAACCCGCCTTTGTGGAGGATCGCCCCGTGTGGAAAATCATCTTGTTCAACCAGCAGACCGGAGTGGTAGTCGACCCCGGTGTAAAGCTTGCAAAATGCGAGGCCATTGTAGCAGCTAGCAATTGGTCTTTGGACCGAAGCGGCGCATTCGCGGCCCTCGCCGTACCGGA
>CAYPLE010000205.1:0-2442 GCA_964411445.1 uncultured Pirellulaceae bacterium | reverse complement strand
CTCTATCGCATCGGGCTTTGTGCCTATCTGATGGTTGCTCTCTTGACGCATCACCTAACTGCAAGCGAATTCACCCGAGATGTTGAGCCGATTCTTCGTGCCCACTGCCTAGAATGCCACGGGCCAAATGAACAAGAGGGGAAGTTTCGCTTAGATCGCCTGGCCAACCTTCTGTCCGGCGGGAGCTCAGGCGAACCGGCGGTCGTGCCAGGCAAGCCAAACGAGAGTTTTCTACTGAAGCTGATTCGTCATCAAGAACCCGGCAAAGAGATGCCGCCAGAAGGATCGTTGACGAGAAGTGAAATCGAGTCAATTGAACAATGGATTGCAAACGGCGCGAAGACACCGGACGAATACGGGCCAGCGACTGAGGCAATCGATCTTTCGCACTGGGCGTTCCAGCCCGTCGCCAGAACTGCAGCCAAGAGTGTTGACGAACTTGTTCGCGACAAGCTGACAGAGAGAGGTTTATTGCATTCCCCCACTGCAGAACGCAGTGTGCTGATCCGACGACTGTATCTCGTCATGCTCGGGATTCCGCCAACCCCCGAACAGGTCGAAGCGTTCGTGGCCGATCAAAGCGATGATGCCTGGCAGGCGTTGGTCGAACGGGTTCTCGCCAGTCCGCACTACGGAGAACGCTGGGCAACATACTGGTTGGATTTGGTCAGGTTCGGTGAGACGCATGGTTACGAAATGAACCGCGAAAGGCCGACGGCGTGGCGGTATCGCGATTGGGTCATCCAGTCGCTCAATGAAGACAAGCCTTACGACGAATTCATCAGGCAGCAGATCGCGGGAGATGCCTTAGACGCAGCCGTCGCCACAGGGTTTCTTGTCGCTGGTCCTGTGGACCAAGTGAAAGGTTCTGACCCGAAGCTGCGCCTCGCTCAACGAATGAACGAGTTGGACGATATGATCAACACGACCGGCACTGCATTTTTGGGACTCACGACTGGCTGTGCGCGATGTCACAATCACAAGTTCGACCCAATTACGCAACGCGATTACTATGCGATGCAAGCAGTGTTTGCCGGTGTGCTGCACGGTGATCAAGTATTGCCGCTCTCCGCGGAAACGAAACAGCAAATTGCCAACCTAAATCGAGAGATCTCCGAGCTGACGGATAGATTGCAGAAATTCATTGTTGAAGACGATTCCACATTGCGTCCTTCAGTTAACGCGATCCAGAACGAAGAGGCTGTCAAACAGCGTAAAACGCGTTTCATTCGTTTTACCATCGAAAAGACAACTGGCGGCCAAGGCTGCATTGATGAACTGGAGGTCTATTCCGGAGGGACCAACGTTGCTCTAGCCAGCGCCGGTGCCAAAGCGACTTCTTCAGGCAACTTTGTGCACCCGAAACATAGACTGGCTCATATCAACGACGGTCGTCACGGCAACGATCATAGTTGGATTGTTGATTCACCCAAAGGCGGCTGGGTTCAAATCGAACTCGCCGAACCGACCGTCGTAGACCGCGTCATCTGGGGCCGTGACCGAAACGGACGATACTCCGACCGTTTGCCGATCGAATACCGCATCGAAATAGCGGAGGAAATCGTAGATGATTCAGCAGTGGAGTCTAACCAATGGGAGTTGGTGGCATCTTCGGCGGATCGCAGACCTTACTCCGGCGGCAAACCTACTGAGCCCAAGTATCGATTCGCGGAGCATCCCGAGTCCGAGGCGATGCTTGGCAAGCAGTGGTGGAAACGGTTGCAGGCGGCTCGTGATCAAAAGAAGGAGCTCGAAAAGCCGACGCTCGTTTATGCGGGAACGTTTTCGCAGCCCGGCCCAACGCATCGATTGTATCGCGGCGAACCGGGTGCGAAGCGCGAAGAGGTTCCGCCAGGTGCAATTGACGTTTTCACTTCACTGGATGTACCAGCCGACGCCCCCGAGCGTGACCGTCGGCTGGCCTTGGCAAACTGGATCGCTAGCAAGGAAAATCCGCTAACTGCGCGCGTGATTGTGAACCGCCTCTGGCAATTCCACTTTGGTACCGGCATCGTCGACACGCCAAGCGATTTCGGACTCAACGGCACGCCGCCGAGTCACCCGGAACTCCTCGACCACTTGGCCAACGAATTGATGAATCACCGCTGGTCGCT
The DNA here is from genome assembly GCA_964411445.1 of uncultured Pirellulaceae bacterium. Classification (GTDB taxonomy): domain Bacteria; phylum Planctomycetota; class Planctomycetia; order Pirellulales; family Pirellulaceae; genus Aureliella. Next base: position 328 of record CAYPLE010000205.1, on the reverse strand, counting down.
CAAGCACATTCATCGAACAATTTTGAATTCCGACACTTGGCGTCAAAGCAGCCGTCCTAGCGAGGATGCGATGCGAATCGATGCATCGTCGCGTTTGCTTTGGCGTTTCCCGCCGCGACGCCTGGAAGCGGAAGCGATTCGCGATTCCATACTATCTGTTTCTGGCGTGCTGGATCTCACCAATCTGGGCGGGCCTGGTTTCAGTCCGTTCGAAGTTGAGATGGAGAATGTCCGGCACTATCACGAAAAGAAAAGTTTCGGCCCCGAAGACTGGCGTCGGATGATCTATATGACCAAAGTGCGCCAGGAACGCGAGCAGGTTTTTGGT
>CAYPLE010000204.1:0-2563 GCA_964411445.1 uncultured Pirellulaceae bacterium | reverse complement strand
TGTGTTGAGCGTTTTAAGCAGTCCGTAGCCTGCGCGGAGTGAAGGGGCGACGATCTGCTACCTGATAGTCGCCGAATCGCTCGTCGATTCAAGAGACGCTTCGGTGGTTTGCCTCGACGGTATTTCCAGGATCATACAAAAGCTAATGAGCTGAGAACTGAGTGTTTTGTCGAGTGGGAGCCGAAGACGGTGAGCGGGATTGCGAGAATGCTGTGGTCCTGCAGAAGGCGTGTGTGTGGTGTATCTACGATCGTGAAGTAACCGACTGCATCGTCGTCCCGAATGTGATCAGCAACGCTCGGTGGCAGTTTGTCGAGCATATGGGAGCGGCTAGCTTGGATTGCATGGTCGACCTGATTCGGCGTAAGTGTGTGTTTGCGGAGCAGATGGTCCGCGACTCTCAGTTGCGATTGCTCAGGGGCTTGGTCGCTAAATATCGGCATGGCCCATTCGCGGTCCACGGCCGGTGTCAAACAGACGCCCATCACCTGCGGGCGCAGCCAAGCTTTGGATAGCGAGTGAAGCACGAATACTTGACCGGTCGAAAACAAGGTAAGTGTTGAAGGATGAATCTCGGGCTGCAGATTGTAAACGGTGTCGAGTAGCAACCGACGCCGAGGGCTCTGGTTAAGCCATTTGCGAAGAGCTGTGATATCATCTCCGCTCAGCCATCGACCGGCGGGTTTAATTGGGTTGGGCAGCAACAGCCAGTCGCCAACTTCTGGAAGAGCCAAGTGATTAGCAGTCGGAAACGTCGAAGGGGCTAGACCACTTGCTTCCGCTATCTGACCATAGACGGGATAAACATCCGATGGAATGCACAGATCGAGGTTGCGACTGGCGACTTCCGGCAGAAGAAGTGACAAACTATGGCGAACACCAGTGCTAATCATTGCGTCTTCTGCATACTCGCCGGGCAGATCGTACACCTCGCACCATTGCTGAGCCAAGTGGCAGCGATGGATTCGTCGGCCGTGTTGTGGTGACTCGGGTGGAATAAGCTGTGCAAGTGCCCGCCAGATGTTGGTCTGCCCAAGATCCAAAACGTTTGGATCCTCTTTCAGCACTTGATCGCGAAAGAGTCGATACGCACTATATTCCATAAGGCACTTGCTCCTCTGGCAAGACGCTCGTGTTGTCTTCCAGCGAAACAAAGCACCTGCCATCGGCTAGCACGTTCCAGCTTCTCGCAACGCCGCTACATCGTTCCCAGTACAAGCTAGGTTCTGTGTATGCGGCAATTTTAATCGGGTTACCAGACCAACGACCGCTGTAGATCGGGCTTCCCCATGGCAAGCGTGATGTTTCTTCAAAACCATGGTGGTCAGCAAAGTTGACAACCAAGGACAGAGGAACTCGGTTGGATCGACTGAATGCATTGGACGGAAAGTCATGAAAAACGGACTCGGTGCTCGTGGAAACATAAAGCTCCTTGAAGCAAACCTCGTCAATTCCATGTTCTGCGGCATAGTCAAGATAATTTGCTAAGTCAGTTTCCGTTGCGACGCCTTGTTTTTGAAGAACGCAAATCAACCGCAGCTTAAGTTGGGCAAGCTGACTTTGATGCCTTGCAACGGAATTTGCTATGGCTCCAGTATCGATCGCCAAACTCATGATCTGTTGATTGCGCCGGTCGTCAGAATGATGGCGAGAAATCGACAGTATGTTCAGGCCAGCTTGAGCGTAGTCCTTCAGCCGGCACAGGCGTTCCGACACAGATAGAACGCCAAGGTGGTGCGCGTTGGTGATTAAAACCGTCTTGCCCAGTTCATCGTTGCCGAAGCGGATCCACTCGACGAGCCGATCGTGAGGAACAAGGCCAGGTTCCCCGCCGCCGGTGATGACGAATCGTTCAGCGCCTCGTTCGCGGGCGGTTCGAGCATACGGCCGTACCTGCGCCGGCGTGAGTTGCGCATGTTTTTGCACCGAAGATACAGAGGCTTCAGAAAAACAGAAGCTGCATTTGGCTTGGCAGCCTCGCGCGATGGGCAAAATGGACAGTGTCCGTGGTCGGAGTTGCTCGAAAGGTGCCATATCACGATTGATCACCGCGAGTGAGCGAGCCATTGCATCTTCGGCGGTTGTTTCCTCGAGAGCAATGCTGTCGCCGTCTTGTTTGGCTAAGAACAAGCGATGGACTCGCAGTTCCGGGCGCAAGACAACTTCGCCGAGGCCGTTTCGGTCGTTAGAATGCAAGTCGCCGTCATCGATTAGCGTCTCGATCACAAGAAGTTCATTATTGGCCAAGCCGAGCTTCTGCAGCAACGGATTCGCCTTGCAGACACCAATGTCGAGTTGGTCACGGCGAAGAACGTAGAAGCGATCCGGGTAGGTGCTCTCGGGGATAGCGCGCTTGCTGTAAGAGTCACAGTACTTGTCAAAGCCGCGCGAAAAGTTGGAAAGCACCGTGACATGAAAGCGGTGTTGCATCATGATGTTGATCCATTCCTTAAGGAGGCGTTGAAGTGACTGAGCTAGTCGGTGGCTTTTCTACCCGGCGCACACTTTGTTTTACTCGGCTGGAAATTCGATGTAGTTTGGTGGGACGTGGTCGGTGAGCCAG
>CAYPLE010000203.1:0-3127 GCA_964411445.1 uncultured Pirellulaceae bacterium | reverse complement strand
CCGTCGATTGACGCAAGTCCTTCGGCGACGGCCTTGGAAGGCGATCGTACGACGTCTCCAAGGCACCGCAAATTGTACTTTTGAGTTACCCCTGGTTGTAAACGCTCAAGCTTTGCTCCTGCTCGAATCGGTCGCAAGGACAACAGACAGAATTCCATGACGGATTTTCCACGCTTTTTTCGAGTCCGCCAGTCGTTTCCTAGCGATCAACTGAGCGACGTGCCAACTCGCACGACCGAACAAGTCCACCGAGCGGTTGCCGGTAGATCCCTGGTGGGCAAATCGGTTGCCGTCGCCGTTGGTAGTCGCGGAATTGCTGGTCTGTCGACCATCGCAAAACAGACCATCAGGACTCTTCAGCAATTGGGCGCACAGCCGTTCATCGTGCCCGCGATGGGATCGCATGGTGGTGGCACTGCCGATGGCCAAACCGCTGTGCTTGAGCGATTTGGTATTACTCCAGATTCGATGGGATGTCCAATTGAAAGCAGCATGGAGGTGACTCACATCTCCGATGCATCACAAGGTTTTCCGGTCTACATCGACACGCTAGCCGCGAAGGCGGATTTCGTATTCCTAATCAACCGAATCAAACCACACACCCGATTTGCTGGTGAAATAGAAAGTGGTTTGATGAAAATGCTCTTAATTGGCCTTGGAAAACGAACCGGAGCTGAAATCTATCACCGCGTCATTGTTCAACATGACTTTGACTCCATCGTCCGCAGCGTCGCATCGGAGGTTATCGCCAAGTGCAATATACTTGGCGGCGTGGCGATTTTGGAAAATGCGTACGAAGCAACTGCTGACATCGTAGGCGTCCCCGCCAACGAAATTGAATCGACTGAGCCGCAGTTGCTGCGCCGAGTCAAAGAGATGATGCCGCGTCTGCCTTTTGAAAAGGCTGAACTGTTGATCGTCGATCGCATTGGCAAGGACATCTCCGGTACGGGCATCGACACCAACATCGTGGGCCGCAAGAAGAACGACACCGCTGCCGTGGCTGGCGATTCACCGTCGATCCATCATATTTACGTCCGCGGACTTTCCGAGGCAACACACGGAAATGCTTCGGGGATCGGAATTGCAGCTCTTTGTCATCGTCGCGTCGTGGAACAGATCGACCATGACGCAACGCGAACAAATTGCATCACCGCCAGCCACATAACTGGTGCGATGATGCCAGTTGACTTCCCCTGTGACCGCGATGCCTTGGAGGTCGCTTGGAAGCTAGCTGGCTGGTTGAAACCCGATGAAATTCCCGTGATGTGGATCCACGACACGCTTAGTTTGATAGAGGTCGAGTGCAGTGAGGCTTACTACGCGATGGCTCAACAGCGTGACGATCTTCAAATCATCGAGCCCCTTCGACCGCTACGATTTACCGCCGATGGTGACCTTATCGAGCTATTTTGACAGAAGCTAAAAAACCTCGCATCATTCCCAGGAATCTTGGCTTCAAATTTCTGCGGATTTAGGCCGCCTAGTCCTTGTCGAAACGGTGCCATGTTCGTTAAGCCTTGGACATCTCTCAGGGCAAACTCACTGCCGACGCCGGTAACACCCACTCATGAGGAGAAAAATCATGAGCGAAGAACTGCAAGCGTTTATCCAACGAGTTGAGGATTTTTCGATCGACCCAGGCGACAAGTCTCTCCGATTTGTCGATCGACTTGCCCGCGAAAATAGCTGGACGCTGGCTTTTGCAGAGCGTGTAGAAGCTGAGTACAAACGCTTCTGCATTCTTGCAATGCGCGCCGGACATCCGGTGACACCCAGCGAAGAAGTTGACCAAGCGTGGCATTTACACCTGACGTACACGCGGTCTTACTGGGATCGCTTCTGCGGTGAAACACTTGGCGCACCGTTGCACCACGAACCAACCTCTGGTGGGCCAAGCGAAGGAGAGAAGTTTCGCGACTGGTACGGCGAAACGTTAGCCAGCTATGAACGTTTGTTCGGAGAGAAGCCGCCAGGTGATGTTTGGCCGTCAGCGGACCAACGATTCAAGCATGCTGGTGACTGGAAATGGGTCAACGTTGGCCGTTACTGGATGATCCCGCGGAGCAAAGCACTATTCGCCTCTGCCACTGCTCTTTTGATTGCCATGCTGGTTATCGCACCAGGGTGCACAAACGCGATTGCCGGTGGGCCGATTGGTCAGACGCTATTATTGAGCGACATCGATCTCTTTCCGCTCAGCTTGGGCGGCACCGAGTTTGTGATGTTTTATTTTGTTGTCTGTGCGATCGCAGTTGTTGCGTCGATATTCTTTCGTTTGCGCGAGCAATCGCTTGAAATTGGCGGCGCGGCCGAAAAGCCGATTCCGGAGCTCAATGCTGATGAGTTGGCTGTCTTGGCTGGCGGGGGAAAGCGGCTTGCGCAGGTTTCCGTGACGCGTTTGCATGCGATGGGTGCAATTTCGGCAAAGAAGGGCATCTGGTCTTGGAAACTCGAGGCTCAAGATGCGATGCCCAAAGTAGGCGGATTGGACCGAGATATATTCTTGGCGATTCGGTCCGGTAGCGCGATCGATAAGCTCTACTCCGTGGCCAAGTTGCACTACGCACGCATTGACAATCGCCTCCAGCAACTTGGCCTAAGACGTGCGGGCGGCACGGTTGTAGTCCCTGCAGCATGTGTTTCAGTCGCAGTCATCGCTCTGGGGCTGCTACGCCTGATGCAAGGCATTTCAACGGGGAACAGCATTGGGTTCCTTGTCATCCTGCTGGTGATCTACTGCATCATTTCCGCGGTGCTGTGCATCAAATCCAGTCGCAGTACTGCCCACGGTGACCATGTCTTGAAACACTACCAAGAACGAACGAAAGCGACCAAGGCGAGCTTGGGCGCCCAAACGGACTGTGCCGCTGAGACGGATACGATTGCTATTTGCGTAGCTGTCCTTGGCACTTCGGCGATTGCCGGCGTGCCCGGACTCAACTCGCTGTCTTCCGCGTTCCCCCGAGTCAATACTTGGAACAGTGGAGGAGGCGGTTGTGGCGCTGGGTGCAGCGGTGGCGGAGGCTGCGGCGGAGGTGGTGGGTGCGGAGGCTGCGGTGGGTGTGGTGGCTAGCGAAATTTCATGGATGCTTCGACGGCCATTTCGTCACAGCGCTCATTCTCA
>CAYPLE010000202.1:0-3186 GCA_964411445.1 uncultured Pirellulaceae bacterium | reverse complement strand
GTGGCAGGGGCGGTGTGACTTGCTGAGGTCTCGCGTTCTGGATACCATTGAAGAACCTCAGGGATTTGCGGCCGCTTGCAGCCTAAACTGCTAAAGAGCCATCAGAGACGTTCCATTGTCGATGACCGACGTTTTGAACTCTCCATAGAGCTTGCCGGGCCGCAATTCCAGTTGGATGAATTGCGGCTTTTTTTGTGCGCCGATGAATTCTCCCCAACTGAAAACGGTCATTGCAAAAGAGAAAACAAGCCAACTCGACAAGTAAATCGGCAATCCACAGCGAGCCAGAAACATGTCTGCACGAGTCACCATGGACAATAAAAATCAATCCACAAGCCAAACGCGAGCAACCTCAACCAAGCGACTGGGAGAGTCGACCGTCAGTGTGCACGGTGGTGAGGCGCGATCAAAACCACTGGACGCGATCACAGATTCCATCGTGTGCAGTTCGACTTACACCTTCGAGAACTCCGATTCGATTATTCGGTTTATTGAAGAGGGGCAACAGCGTGAGGAATACGGACGCTACGGAAACCCGAATGAACGCGTCGTAGAGCGCAAGTTGGCTGAGCTGGACGGCGGCGAAGACTGCGTCGTCTATTCCACTGGCATGGCCGCAATCGTCGGATTATTGATGGCCAAGTTGAGTGCAGGAGACGAGATCGTCTTCTTCGATCAGTGCTATCACCGAAGTCGCGAGTTCTGTTACAAGCACCTGTCGCGTTTCGGCGTCGTGACGCACCAAGTGCCGACAGGAGATTTTGATGCGATGGAGGCGGCGATCAACAAGAATACAAAGATGTTGGTCAGCGAATCTCCGACAAATCCGCATCTGACGTGTGTTGATCTTGAACAATTCGTCGCTCTCGGGAAAGACCATGAAGTCGAAACGCTCATTGACGCGACTCTGGCGACGCCATTCAACATCAAGCCTCTGGACTTTGGTGTAGATTACGTGCTCCATTCCGCGACCAAGTATCTTGGCGGTCATAATGATCTGCTGGCGGGCAGCATTACTGGCGCAAAAGATAAACTGGAAGACGTTCGCAGCCTGAGGGGGGTGATGGGAGGCATCAATTCTCCTCACAATCTCTACCTGTTGCAGCGAGGGTTGAAGACGTTTTCGCTGCGGATGCAACGGCACAACGAAAACGGTATGGCCGTAGCCAGCTTTTTGAATGAACATCCGCGCGTTGAAAAGGTCTATTACCCTGGCTTGAAAGACCATCCATCGCATGAGATTGCTGCTCGAACAATGAACGGCTATGGTGGACTGGTTACCTTTCTGGTCAAGGACGCTGACTGGCGAGCTACGGCGGATATCGTCGACCGAGCCAAATTGGCTCGCATCGGCCCGAGCCTTGGTGGCGTAGAATCCCTCATTGAGCAGCCGCTTGTTATGAGTTACTACCAGCAGACGCCTGAAAACAGGAAGAAGTTTGGTATTCCGGACAATATGATTCGTCTGGCTCTCGGGATCGAAGACACCGAAGACCTGCTTGCCGATATCGCACAAGCGCTTGAGTAAGCCGTAGACCCAATAACTGACCATAGAAAATCGTTATGAAATTCCGCACGCGAGCTATTCACGTCGGCAATGCCCCAGACCCCGAGACTGGGGCCGTTGTGCAGCCGATTCACACCGCGACCACCTATATCCAACCCGGTGCAGGCGACTGGGGAAAGTTTGACTACTCGCGAAGCGGCAATCCAACACGATCTGCTGTTGAGCAAACGCTTGCATCATTAGAAGGAGGCGCCGGCGCGCTCGCGTTCTCGTCGGGCATGGCAGCCACGCACGCAGCTACAATGTTGCTGGGGGCCGGTGATCACATTCTGGCCGGTATGGATATTTACGGCGGCAGTTATCGCTTGCTGCACAATATTTGCAAAACCGCAGGAATTGAGGTCACGCTGGTCGACCTGGATCAGCCCGATGCGATTGCAAAGAATCTTCGCCCCAATTCCAAGATGCTGTGGCTGGAGGGAATCGGCAATCCACTGATGACGGTGCCCGACCTGCCGAAACTGACTCAAACAGCCCACGAAGCGGGGCTGACGGTCGGAGTCGACAATACATTCGCCACGCCGGTGTTGTATCGCCCAATCGAACATGGTGTAGACATCGTGATGCACTCGGGTACCAAGTATCTGGGCGGTCACAGCGACTGTCTCGCCGGAGTCTTGGTCAGCCGCACTCAGGAAATGCATGATCGGTTGTACTATATTCAAAATGCGACCGGTGCGGTGCTTTCGCCCTTCGACGCTTTTCTGCTTGGACGTGGACTGAAGACATTACAGCTTCGCGTTGTCGAACAAAGCCGAACAGCGCAGCGGATCGCCGAGTTCTTGGAGGCTCACAAACGCGTCACCCGAGTTTTGTACCCGGGATTGCCGTCACACCCTGATCACGGTCGAGCTCAGAGTCTGCTCGATGGTGGTTTTGGCGGCATGATCACATTCGAAGTTGATGGCGATTTTGAGGCGACAAAGCGAGTTGTCAAAGCGACGAAACTGTTTGGTTTGGCGGTCAGCCTTGGAGCCGTTGAATCACTCATCGAGCAACCGGCGAGCATGTCTCACGCTAGCTATGATGCTGAAGCTCGGGCGAAAGCGGGCATTTCAGACGGGTTGATCCGTATCTCCGTTGGCCTGGAAGACGCCGAAGATTTGATCCAGGACCTAGATCAAGCCATTGCACAAGGATGCGTCTAGATGACTGAGCAGCCAAGCCAGATTCGAGTTGTCGAGTTGTATACAGATGGTGCCTGCAGTGGAAATCCCGGCCCGGGCGGTTGGGCTTTTGTCCTCCGCGATGCGAAAACGCGCAAGGAGCTGACCGGGTCTGGCGGCGACTATGAAACGACAAACAATCGCATGGAGATGCAAGCCGTTATCGAGGGCTTGAGCAAGCTAAAGAAGAAGTGCCGCGTCGAGCTCTACTCCGATTCGAGCTACGTCCTCCAGGGGCTGCGCGAGTGGATGCGAGGTTGGAAGAAAAAGGGTTGGGTGCGAATGGAAGGCGGCAAGAAGAAGCCGGTCAAGAACGTCGAGTTATGGCAACAACTCGATGCACTCGTTAGCAAGCATGACATGTCTTACCACCACGTAAAGGGCCACAGCGGTCACCCTGAGAATGAGCGCTGTGACGAAATGGCCGTCGAAGCATCCATGAAATTTCGCTAG
>CAYPLE010000201.1:0-3388 GCA_964411445.1 uncultured Pirellulaceae bacterium | reverse complement strand
TCAATTCGCTCGACGACTTCTTCAGTCTCAACAGCGTTCAATCGCTCGATCCCTCGTGTAAGCTTGGTTCTGTAAATGCAGCATGTTGCCTGCGGACTGCTACAATTGTAAGATGATCCAAGTCCGGTAACAAGCAGGCAGGCAGCCAGGCAGAAACATGAATGCATTCGGTGACCGAATTCGCGAGTTGCGCAAATCGAAAGGCTATTCGCTGCGCAAACTTGCGCCACTTGTCGGTGTTGGCTTCTCATACCTCAGCAAAGTCGAACGCGGTCGACTCGACTTCGACGGCTCGCCGTCGGAGTCCCTGATCCATCGGCTGGCGGACGTGCTGGAGGCCGATGAAGATGAGTTGTTACTGTTGGCACATCACGTCCCCGACGCGATCGCCCAGCAGATCTTTGACCACCCGAATTTGTTCCGCGCCCTGGCTCGGTGCAGTGATCGCCAGTTGAAAGCGATTGAACGCCAAGCCTACGAGCGAGCCAAGTGAGTAACGTCGCGGTATTTCTCGAACTAATGTCGGTTCGCTGGGAGCAGGGCTAGGGGTTTGCCTATGTTACGAATCGAAGAAATCAAGCTGCCGGAATCGGTCGCCGCAGACTACGACGCGGATAATCCGTTTAATTCTCTCCGAGACATACGGCGACTCAATGCGTTCGTCGGTCCGAACAATTCGGGCAAAAGCCGACTGATGCGAGCGATGTTTTTGGCGGGGGCGAACCTGATGATCTCGACGGACGATGAAGATGCTCGTGCAGTCCGTCAAGGTGTTCGGCAGTCAATTGTTACAGCACCGGGCTTGTCCAACCATCGATCGTCAGCGTGCCGGTCATGTGAGCCGTACGCGCTAGCGTCGTGCGTCGCGCACAAACGCCCACGGCTCGCGCCGTCGGCTCACCTTGCTGTCCAACCGCCGTCGACGGTTAGCATGCTTCCGGTCATGTAACTGGATGCCGGGCTGGCCAAGAACAACGCAGCTCCTTGAATCTCTCTTAATTCGCCCCACCGCTGGACCGCAGTAGCACCTACGATGAACTTCTTCGCCTCCTCGCTTTCTGCGATTGGCACGTTCATGGGTGTCAGGAACGGTCCAGGGCAGATCGCGTTGACCGTGATTTTGTCGAGCGCGAATTCCAAACCCAACGCCCGAGTCATCTGCACGACCGCTCCCTTGCTGGTCGCGTACGGCGTGCGGTTGGCGAGGCCGACCAATCCCAGTGTGCTGGCCATGTTGATGATTCGTCCGTACTGACGTTCTTTCATCACGGAAGCGACGTGCTTGCAACACAGCCACATCGCGTCGACGTTGATGCTCTGGACTGCGCGAAAGTCGCTGAGCGACAACTCTTCAATCGGGCCGCGAATGTTGATGCCCGCGCTATTGATCAGAATGTCGATTCGACCGAACTCATCCATGCATCGAGCGACCATCGCTGTGACTTGCTCTTCGCTCGACACATCGGCGGCCATGCCGATGGCTTTCACGGGATACTCGTCCGCAATGATTGCTGCAGCCGCTTTCGCTTCGGCTTCGTTTCGGCTGACGAGCAACAGGTTCGCCCCCGCAGAAGCCAACCCCGCCGCCATCGCTTCGCCCAGCCCTTTCGAGCCGCCAGTGACGATTGCCACGTTGTCGGTGAGTTGAAATTGAGAGATACCGGGCCATCTTGTCATGGTTGCTTCTCAGATCGTGTTTGTAGAAAGGTGGCAGTGAGCGCGGTTGATACGTGCAATGCTCATGCCAACTCCAATCCACGCATGGTTCCTGTCGCGGTGGCAAACTGATCAGTTTCGATTCCCAGCCGCTGCAGCACACTGACAAACAAGTTGGGCAGTGGATAATCGTGGCTTCCACCAAGAGCGAGGTGCTGGGCGTGGCGAAATCCGCCGCCCGCGATCAAAACCGGCAAGTTGTTGTTTGCGTGGGAGTTGCCATTGCCGAGTGATGTACCGTAGATGACGGATGTTTGATCGAGCAGTGAACTGGTCCCAGCGTCGGAGTCGGCCAAGCCTGCCAACAGGCTTGCGAGTTCTTTGAATTGAGCTTCTTCGATTCGTTTCAGTTGGTTCAGTTTTTCAGGCTGGTTGCCATGGTGTGTTAGCGGGTGCGTCCCGGTGTCGACGCCAGCAATATTTGGCTTGGCGTCGTTCTGGTGAATGTAGATCGAAATCAAACGTGTCGAATCGGTCTCCATTGCGATCCGAGCCAAGTCGAACATCACTCGGGTCCGTTCGATCAGAGCACCGGGGTCTTTGAAGTCTCGCGGAGCCGTCATCGAAACTGTCGACTTTGGTTTCAGCTCCCATTGCTCGCTCTTGTGCAGTCGTTTCTCCAGGTCTCGGACCCCGGTATAGAACTGATCCAACTTCTCGCGATCCGACGGGCCAACTCGGCGCCCAAGTTGCCGTGCTCGTTCGCCGACGGAATCCAATATACTGCGTCCGCTGCGTAGCTTGGCGACTTGAGCTTCGACCTCTTGCTTTGATCCCTGAACAAACAGCCTGCGGAACAGTTGTGACGGAGAGTCTTCGCCGGGAATCTGAACACCCGACTGCGTGTACGACAGGCTCTGCTTCGTGCCGACCGACAGTGCGAGTGACGGAAAACGAGTCAGATGACCGATGCGTTCGGCCGCGTACTGATCGACCGAGATGGAGTTGCGGAACCCGCCCATTCCTGGATGCGGCGCCGCCGTTAGAAAGCACTTTTCAGCCGCGTGACCTCCGTCAACCTGCGGATGCGAGACGCCTGAAAAGACAGTCATCGAGTCGCGGAACTTGTCCAGAATTTGCAGGTACGGCGACGCTTCGTAGTCGCGGCCGGTTCCTTCCGGGAAAAAGTACTTCGGCAGGATGCCTTGATTTGTCTGAATCGCAATGAGCCGTTGCGTGCCAGTAAAGGCTTCAGCGGCTCTCAAAGTTGGTGTCATCGCGTCCAGCATGGGGAGGGCAAGGCCCACCCCTAGCCCGCGTAGAACGGTGCGCCGACTCAGGGCAGATTGGGAATCAATATTCATCAGGTTCGTCTTCTTGAAGGTTGCTTTAGGGCGTTATTGAACAGCAGCAAACAGATAGAACAGCGGAGGACTCTGACGACAGTTCAAGGTTACTGCCACTCCGTTTCCTCCGTTCGCTACTGTGAAAAACTTTGCATTTCCGTGAAACTGATTTGAACAGGAGCAAACAGAGAGAACAGAGCTGGACCCTGACGGCAGTTCAAGGTTACTGCCTCTCCGTTTCCCCATTCGCTACTGTGAAAAAATTTGCATTTACGTGAAACTGATTTGAACAGGAGCAAACGAAAAGAACAAACAAGGACTCTCACGGCAGTTCAAGGTTACTGCCACTCCGTTTCCTCCGTTCGCTTCTGTGACAAAATTTGCTT
>CAYPLE010000200.1:0-3564 GCA_964411445.1 uncultured Pirellulaceae bacterium | reverse complement strand
GTTTGTAACGCTCGTAGTTCTGTGCCACTGCAATGTTGCAAACTGCTACAAAGAGCACGGCTAGCAAGATCTTCACGTTCGGACGCATCATTCCCTTACTCACTTTTCTGCTCGAAGCTCGCAAATCCATTCGCTTATGCTTGAAACCGAATTCGGCCCTCCGCCGAGCGTCCCGGCAAGCGGGGAAGATCGGCTCGTCAGACGCGTCTGTCCACCATGGAGTGAAGGCTCGCGCTGCACCGGCATGTTCTCGCAGCAAACTTGGCTACGTCGACAGTGCCCACCTTCCCAACCAGATGGAGGGGCTCAAAATTCGCATAGGTGAGTCATCGCCCCCCCAACTAGCGAAGCCAAAACGAGTTGTTTCGGTTAGCGGGAAATTGCCGATTGCAAGCATTCCCTTGCGCCGGTAAGCGAGCCGCGAAGGGTTGATTGCGATGATCCGCCTGTGCGGATTGTAGCGCCGAAGCTTGTTGTTTCATTGAGTTTTATGCGCCGAAGTGCTGGCTTTGCTGCCCTGAATAGAACCGACAAATCCGGACCAACCAGCAAAGTTTATGCTCAAAGATTCGATCGCCAGACCGCCAAACGCTCCTTTGTCTCCCCCACCCCTACCAAGGGGCTATTGTTCTACGTCGAAATCCGCGCGCAGCGGATACAAGTTGGGCAAGACTCCTCGACTCGCAATTATTGCAGGGGCAAACCGATGGTGGGAAGATCCCGTCACTACGCATCACTACACCCGAGAAAGAAGCCGACTAAGAAACGCCGCGCGGACGATCTTTCGGTCTCGCTTCGCAAGCGTCGGTGCAGGCGTGTCTTCGCGCTGCTGCTTGCGCTAGCCGGAAGTCTCGTCTCGTCCACCGCCTTTGCACAGGTGCCAACTGGGGCGGATGTGGTTGCGGGAAGTGCTGCGATTTCGGCGGCCGGTAATGCGCTCAATGTGGATGCCTCGACGGCGCGGACGATTGTGAACTGGGATCAGTTTACAATTGGGGCTGGCAATGCGGCGAATTTCAATTTGCCCGACGCTAACTCGGCGATCTTGAACCGCGTCACGGGCACTGATTTGTCCACCATCAACGGCGCGCTAAATTCCAATGGGCATGTCTTCCTGGTCAATCCAAATGGAATCATGGTCGGCAATTCGGGCGTCGTGAACACCAATGGCTTCACGGCGAGCGTTTTTGATGTCGGCAACGCGGACTTTATGGCTGGCGGTCCGCTGCGGTTTTCGGGCGATAGCAATGCGTCAATCGTCAACCATGGCTTGATTAGCACAGGTGCGGGCGGCGCGAATTTGATCGCCAACAGCATCGCGAACAATGGGACAATCGAAAGCGTCGGTGGCAACATCACGCTTTCCGGTGGCGGCGAAGTAACGCTCAGCAATGGTGTTACGTACGTGCAGCCATCCTTGGATACCTTGGCGAGTGGCATTAGTCCGACCGCCAATCTGATTCAGAACGAGGGCACCATTCGAGCCACCGGCGCGGCGACGTCCGGCGGCGAAGTCTATTTGGTGAACCCCAATGGAAAGATTTTGCATGACGGAACAATTGTGGCGCAAAACGTTGCTGCTGAGGGAGCAACGACTGGCGGGCGAGTTCTGCTGGAAGCGGATGAAATTACGCTGGGCGATGGTTCGCTGATTGATGCAACGGGAACTGATGGCGGTGGAACAGTTCTGGTAGGTGGCGACTGGCAAGGTGGCGGGAGCAATGCTCCTCGAGAGACCACGGCGGCTTCGGCTGCCTTCGACGCTCGCGCGGCACAGATGACTCAAGCCACGACGGTTACGATGGAAGCTGGCGCTAAGGTCGATGTCTCAGCGACCGAGCATGGTGACGGCGGAATGATCGTCCTGTGGAGTGACATTTACAACCTCGATTCGATCACGACCGTGGCCGGCGAATTGCTGGCCAAGGCGGGTAGCTTGTTTGGCGATGGTGGAAACATCGAAACCTCGGGTGCAACCCTGGATACAACCGGTTCGACTGTCGTTGCGAGTGCTGAGAATGGACGCGGCGGACTGTGGTTCCTCGATCCCACCGACTCGACGATTACACAACTGATCGCGGACGGCTATGCGGCGACACTGAACACGGGCACTTCGGTACTCAACCAAGTAGCCGGCGCGATGACGTGGCTTGACAATGTCACTTTGGCGAAGACCTCCGGTGACGAAGCGACTTTGACGCTGCGTGCGGGTACGAACCTAACGATTGGCGACGGTGCTTCGATCACCAGTTCGGCTGATAAACTGAACGTCGTGCTGCACAGCGGGTACGCAGACAACGGGCAACGCGGCTGGATTGACATTGGCAGTGCGACGATCAACACCAACGGTGGCCACTTTGCGGCGACTGGCGGTGCACAGAATGACTTGGCTGGTGGGATCGAAACTTGGAACGGCTTGGCGATCGGAAGTCTGCACGCGACGAGCTTCGACAATTCTCACCCCATTGGGCTGCGCCTGGACGGAACTTCGATCAACACCGGAGTCGGCGACGTGTTGCTTCGTGGGCGAGTGAACAACAATTTAGGCGGGACCGACAACGTCCACGGTGTGTACGCTAAATCAGCCACGATTGTAACGACCGATGGGAATTTTACGATTGAGTCGCTGCTTCAAGGTGTGCTGCGTACAGGAACGTCAACTTGGCTGGAGGCAACCAGTATCACGACAGGTAGCGGTGACCTAACAATCACTTCAAATACGAACGTAACCGGTGGGTCCGATGGGTGGAAGCACGCTTTGGCACTTCTCGCTGACTCAGGCGATGTGCTCCTTCAAACTGGCAGCGGCGATCTGACCATAACCGGCGATGCAGTGGTTGATGCAAGCAGCACTGGAGACAGCTCCGGACTTCTAATACAAACGGGCACACCAAGTTTCGATATCGTGATTGCATCGCAATCGGGCGACATTGAGATCAACGCTACCAGCAACCTGAGCGGTGGCACCACGTACGAAAATGCAGTGCGGCTGAGCGCGCAGAATACGGCAGGAAATATTCGCCTGGGTAGCAACGGAGCGGACGCGTTCTCGGGCAACTTGACTATTAATGCAGACAGTATTTTCCAACAATACAATAACGCTGGAACTGATTCGATTGTATGGGACGGCACAGGCAATCTGATTATTCGGCCGACCAGCGACAGCTTTGCAAAGACTTACACCTTCGACGACGATCAGTCCTTCAGCAATTGGGCAAGCATCACGATCGGCAAAGCGACCAATACGGCGAACGTCGACATTAATCGCGCGTTGACGATTGGCGGTGATCTTGCCGTTTATGGCGGAGTCCTGGGGCTCGACAATGCAATAACAAGTGTTGGGACCGGTGATATTCTTCTACAGGCAAACTCAACAAACAGTTTAGCTCTGCGGATCACCGGTGGGATAACCAAGACGGCTGGCACCGGTACATTGACTGCCAAGTCGGCCGGACGGGTGATGCTTGATTCCACCATTGACGCATCGGCGTCAGATGGTCTGAACGTCGTTCTTTGGAGCGACTACGACGGCGGCGATCAAGGTGGAGTTTCCATCCTTGGTAA
>CAYPLE010000199.1:0-3672 GCA_964411445.1 uncultured Pirellulaceae bacterium | reverse complement strand
AAGCACCATCACTGGGGCCAACGTCACGCCTCCGCTTGCTTTTCACCTGGCTAGCCGCTCAACACCACGAAGCACCCGCGACTATCCCATCTCTATTCACTGGCATTCTGCCTTCCCCAGCAGCCAGCACCTTTCCCGCTGCGCTGATCTCGCCGATTCCAGCTCTGAATCCGCATCCTCCCCCCTTCCACTGCCTAATTCTAGCCCAAAGCATCGCTTGCGTAGCCCACGGGGAGATTAGTAGTTTAGAGCTCATGAGCACCGTGCATGGCTGGCACCGAGCGAGATGATGTTCTTCGACCCCGGCCGGACTCGCGTTGCTTGCCAATGACGCATCGTTTGTGCTGCTCCCGCTAAAAAGAGAACGAAAGCTCCGACGTAAATTCCTATTTCGAGGCTCGATAGCATGGCTTTTGAACTCGCTGTCTACGCTTCGCAGTGCTGATTACTCAGGCCCCACGCAAGACTTGCTTCCGACCGCTGGCTAAGCTTTGCCGGGTGGATTCGCACCACTGGGTTCCTACGAAAGGTTTCAAATCGTCAACGCATGACTATTCCCCTTTCCCAAACTTCTTGGCGCAACTTTTTTTAAAATTTCGCGCTCCTGCCGTAGCTGCCGATTTTCTTTCCGCAGCCGATCTAGCTCAGCCTTTTCGGACGACTCCAGATTGCCGCCGGTTCCCAGCGTCCCATCAGCCTCGAACTTCTTTCGCCAGTTGTGAATCATGTTGTCACGAATTCCCAGATCACGAGCGACCTGACAGTACGACAACCCATCCACGGTGACTTTTCTGACCGCAGCCAGCTTATATTCGCGACTAAAAACACGTCGTTTTGCCATCGATTCATCCTCCGTCATATATCATGACTTAAGGTGAACCGCTGTCTACCAAACTTGTGTAAATGCAGAGCGTTGTAACGAGGTAAGGTGGCGGCAGGAATGTTGCGAACTCAGGCAATGTTTGATGGCTGGCTATGTCGCTGGTTCCTTCGCTTGTCGCCGTGCTGAACACCGGCGGTGTCGCTGCGCTCAAACGCTGGCACGGTGTGACTATTCATCCAGAGTGAAATTGAAAAAACAAATCTCTTGACACACTCCGGGGGGGGGCTGTATACTCCATCGAGCAATTAATGCCGTAGCCTTTGCCCGGAGGTCGATTGTGCAATTGATATTCTCGCAGACTGTTGGATGCGTACTGCTGTTCAGTGCAGTCGCCAAACTTCTTGAGCCAGCACCATTCTTCCGATTGTTAAACTCTGGGCCATTCGCCGTCGGTCTCGCAATTGAGTTTGTGTTTGGGAGCCTCCTCGTCTTGTTGCCTAGGCTACGGGCACTGCGTGCTCTCGCCAGCGGACTCTTCTCTTTTTACGGAGTCTATCACCTAGCAGTTGCTCCAGAAGCATGCGATTGCTTTGGTGCGTTTTCTCGCTGGTTGTCCCAATGGGGAATGCTGCTAGTAAATTCGACCTTGGCGGTCGCATGTTTAGCAGCCACATTCACGCCGAGTCGAAGTGATCGCTACAATCGGATGCCGGAGAACCACCCCAGCTTTTGGACGCACTGTATACGTCTTATTGCGCTCTCCGCTGCTTTAATTTGCGTAACACTCGTTGCAAACCTCTACCAGTCGCCTCAACTTTGCGCACAGGCATCTACTATTTCGCATACCGAAGTCGATGGCAAATATTCGGTCGCGTTTGAACTCACCAATACCACTTCGGAGCAACTTGTCGTTTGTGGGGCACAGCCTTCCTGCACTCAAAGCCTCGAAGTTTCGGTACCCGTTGCTGAGCCGGGCAAGCGAATTGAGCTCGTAGGTACTGTGGCCGGAATATCAACAGGAGAATTCGTAAAAGGGGTACTCCATGTCTACGTGAAACGCCCAAATGGGAAGATCGGCTTGGCCAGAATTCCTTGGGTAGGCAAGTCGCCAAGCCACTGGCTAAGCATTTTTTAATAGCGGAGTTCTGCTATGAAGTCTATTTTGTACACGGCAGCTTTTGGTTTAATGTTTGGCGCAACCGTCGTTGCAGCCCACGCACAGGTGGGCGGGCCTGTCGTCATTACGCTGTGCAACGACACAGGTTGTGGTGCCACCGGAGCCGGTTGCGCACCGGTAGCGAACTGTAGTTGCCGCGCTGTACCGCCTAACAGTCCCGGAGCGCCACACCCGACGTACTGCCATTTCCAATAGAAACCCACTAAACCTCAAGCTCAGTGGCAAGCATCGCTTGCTGCTGAGCTTGCTTTAGGACAATCTCTTGAACAGTAAACGATCAATTACTTGCGCAATTCTGACCGTAATTTGCACGCTTGGCACGGCAGACAGCCAGGCAGATGATGAATTGCTGAACACGCTGGGAGAGCATGCGAGTGCTGCAGCAGCGCTAAAATTCCCCGATCCGTTTGCAGTGCTGATCGACATTGACGAAAGTAGTTCGCGTAGCGGCAGCAAGCATATTATCGTTTTTCGTGATGACCATCACCTCGATGTCGCTCAATTGAATGATGCAGTCCAAGTATCGGTTACGAACCCGGAGTACGGAGGTATCGTTGAGGGCAAGGTGAATAAAGGACGCAACATGGCGGATCTACTTGGACTGGATTCCGGCAAGTACAGCGTGTCAAATTTCTGGTCGACAACGTCTGACACCGATGCATGGGCCCACTCAAACGCGTTGAACGCAATGACGAATCGTTACTTCACGATCGGGAGTATGGAGTTTCATGTTGCGTTAGCTAAATGGCGCGAGGCGAAAGGCAGTTACGAGCGCTCCATAGAACGCGGCATGGTCAAACTCGCCATGAGAAACTGGCCGATCGGTGACGACGGAAACATGGCTTATTTCGTTGAACCGGAAACGTCCCGAATAGTAGAAATTGAAGCAACTTTCAACGGTATAGAGGCGCTACTGCAGGTCAACGAGTTTGCGAAGATTGAGGGAGTAGAAATACCGAAGGAGACAACACTAACTCTTCGGCAGCCCGCCGGTCAGGAATTGGTAAAAACGGTGAAGTGGGAGTTAGCGGATCCCGAAAGCGTCGGCTTCCAAATTGAAATGTGCCGGTTTGACTTCTACAATCTTCCTCCTCCAGACTTAGAAATGCTGCCTGAAAGGCCAGGTCGCCTAGGGTGGTACATCGCTATCGCATGTGGACTGGTTGCAGCCGGAGTACTATGGAAAGCTTGTCAGCATTCCAGATAGGAACTTGTGATGAAACGCAAAGCCTTCACGATAATCGAGCTTCTTGTAAGCATCGCAGTCATCGCGGCATTGGTGAGTTTGCTCTTGCCAGCAGTTCAAGCGGCCCGAGCAACTGCAAGGCGAATCAGTTGTCAGAACAAGTTGAAGCAAATGGGAATCGCGTTGCATCACTTCCACGATCGAACCAATGAATTTCCACGATTTGCAACCGGAAGGTATGCTTCCTTTATCCACTGGCATGCGTTAATTTTGCCCGAGCTCGAGCTGTCGCCGCTTGCCGATGCCATTGAGTCCAAGATGAATTCAAGGCATTCATGGGACTCTTTCCCTGAAGCTCGGCAGAAACTAGGTGTGTTCGAATGCCCCGCAGATCCGCTGAATAATCGCTTGGTTCGCCACGAAATTTCGGGACGTCTATTTGGTAGTACGAATTACATTGGCATAACAGGGCAGAATCTGGAAACC
>CAYPLE010000198.1:0-3781 GCA_964411445.1 uncultured Pirellulaceae bacterium | reverse complement strand
GCTGCGAAGGTCGACCGGTTGGATCATAGATTGGTTCCTAAGGCTTTGAGTTGGCGGGCTTTGAGTTGGCAGCCATTGATTTTGCAGAGATTCATTGAGGCAGGATCGCAAATTCTACTCGACGTCCGACGGCGGTCACACATGTGGCTACGCGCGTCAGAGCGTGGTTATCAAAAATCTGGGCGGTGCGTTTCAAGCGAGCTCTGGCAAGGGAGCTACTGTCGCTTGGTGGTGTTTTGGATAGCGGTGTTTGGAAGGCAGTTTTAGAAGGGATCGTTAGGGAAAACACCTGCGCGCAGAAAAACTGGGCCTTTTCGATCTGGGTGGCAAGAGATACGTTGAACCCCCGCTTCGTCCTGCTTGTCCATCGTTTTTATCCGTTGATCGATGGCGATCGGTTTCGATTTCTTGTGAAACGGCCTGGGGGGCGTCGGTTAGCTTGGCAATTGCTTCGCTACGGCCACTTCAATCCCACACTTTTGAGAATGACATGAGTCTTCAGATTCCTCGAATCGATGCATCCCAAGGGGATTTTCAGCAGCAATTTGAGGCCTTGCGCCAGCGTTTGAGCCCAAGTGGGAACGTGGTGAGTGCCAAGGGCCGCGAGCTGACGATGCGAGTCTTTGGCGAAGAGCTCCTGCCCGAGCAAGTTGTCAAGCGGATTTGTGACGACGTCCACCGCGATGGTCGGCCAGCTTTGGATCGATACTCCGAGCAGCTAGACGGTATCTCTCACGAGGGTGATTTGCGTTTGGATACGGCGCGACTGGAGGAGGCTCATCGAGCCGCCGCGCCCGAGTTTCTTCAGGCTGTAAGGCGCGTTCGGGATAACGTGCTGGCATTTCAAAAAGCGATTTTGCACCAGGACGTCCGCCATGCTCCCTCAAGCGGAGTTGTTCTTGAGCAGCGTTACCGGCCGCTCAGGCGTATTGGAGTGTGCGTTCCTGGTGGAGCCGCCGCTTATCCGTCTACCGTCCTGATGACCGTCGTGCCAGCTCAGGCGGCTGGTGTGAAGGAAATCGCCATTGTTGCTCCTCCAACACCCTTTGGCGCTTACAATCAGGACGTTCTGGCAACATGTTTTGAACTGGGCATCCGCGAGGTCTACCCGGTTGGTGGGGCACAAGCGGTTGCATCGATGGCTTACGGCGTCGATGGATTGCCTGCCGTGGACAAGATCGTCGGGCCCGGCAATTCATTCGTGGCTCTCGCGAAACGATACGTTTATGGGCAAGTTGACATTGATTCGATTGCTGGTCCGAGCGAAGTGGTTGTCATTGCTGATGAAACGACCAATGCTGCTTATACGGCTGCGGACATGTTGGCTCAAGCAGAGCACTCACCGGGCGCCAGCATCTTGGTGACTTGGGATGAAACGCTGATCGAGCGCGTGGAAGTCCAGCTCGAGCGGCAGCTTGCTAGTTTGAGTCGTAGTGACCTTACGCGAGACAGCCTGAACGCGTTTGGTGCCTACATTTTGGTCAAAGATGTAGACCAAGCTGTCGAAGTTACCAATTTGATCGCGCCAGAGCATTTGCATATCGCCTGTGATGCACCCCGAGTTGCAGCGGATCGTATCGTCACCTCGGGAGCGACCTTTGTTGGTCCGTTCAGCCCGGTTGCATTGGGTGACTATGCGGCGGGACCTTCCCATGTGTTGCCCACGGGAGGAACCGCGCGATGGGCTGCTGGTCTAAGTGCGAATTCGTTCCTCCGCAGTAGCAGTTTGATCGAGTACTCGAAGGATGCATTGGTAGACATCGGCGGCACCATTGGCTTGATCGCGGACAAGGAAGGGCTGACGGCGCACAAGGAAAGCGTCGACATTAGAACCCGAGACGCGTAGTAAGCAGTGCATCGCGGCCTCTCACATTGGATCGGAACAGAATGTCCAAAAATAGTCTACAAACGGTGCTCGACGGTCTTCGCCAGCCCGTGCAGAAGATGCTGCCTTACGTGCCCGGTGAGCAGCCACGCGGTGGTAAGGCAATTAAGCTGAATACAAATGAGAATCCCTATCCTCCATCCCCCGCGGCCGTTGCAGCAATTCAGCAAGCGGCAAGCACTTCGTTGCAGCGCTACCCCGATCCAGTTGGGACAGCTTTCTGCATTCAGGCTGCGGAGACGTTTGGTGTTGATCCCGATTGGATTCTGTGTGGCAATGGCAGTGATGATATCCTGACGATCTTGACCCGTAGTTTCGTCGGAGAAGGAGAGAAGTTGCGGTTGCCCTTTCCGAGCTACATTCTTTATCGGACGTTGGCGGACCTTCAGGGGGCGGAGTTTGAGGAAGTGAGGTTTAACGATGACTTTTCGTTGCCCGCTTCGTTTGCCGGCAAATCGCCAATGCTAAAATTTGCTTTCTTGCCCAATCCGAACAGCCCCAGCGGAACAGTACTACTTCCTGATCAAGTCGCCGCCTTGGCTGACGAACTCGGATGTCCGCTGTTGGTTGATGAGGCTTATGCGGATTTTGCCGAGCGGAATTGCGTCGATCTCGTCAAGCAAAACCCAAATATCATGGTCTCTCGGACGATGAGCAAAGCGTACGGGTTGGCCGGGCTTCGTTTCGGTTTCTTGATTGCACAACCACCCATTATTGCCAAGCTCCGTCAGGTGAAAGACAGCTACAACTGCGATGCGCTCAGTATTGCTGGGGCAACGGCCGCCTTGGCCGATACCGCTTGGCTCGCTAACAACACCAAGAAAGTCAAAGCAACGCGGCTGCGAATGACTCAAGAGCTTCGCGCCTTAGGGTTCGTTTGTCCCGACAGCCAGGCAAACTTTGTCTGGTGTACACGTCACGATCGGGCCGTGCAGCCTTTGTACGAATCTCTCAAGAGTGATGGCATTCTCGTCCGCTATATGAATTATGAAGGCTGGGGCGACGGCATCCGCATTAGCGTTGGGACGGATGAACAGATTGATGCATGCTTATCGCTGCTCAAGTCATATTTAGCCTAAACCGACTTGAAAGACAGTTGTTTGACCACAGCCATTTCACACGAAATTTTGTAAGATTCTTCGCAGGCAAAGTTGATGACAAACCGCACCGCCAAGATTCAGCGATCGACTGCTGAAACGCAAATCAATCTTGAGATCAATCTGGACGGTTCGGGAGAGAGTTCGATTGACACAGGCGTCGGTTTTCTCGACCACATGCTCACCCTGTTTGCCAAGCACGGGCAATTCGACTTGACAGTAAAGTGCGTCGGTGACACGCAGGTTGACGCGCATCATACGACCGAAGACATCGGAATTTGCTTGGGCAAGACATTTGCCGAAGCCTTGGGAGATAAGGCCGGGATCGTTCGCTACGGGCACATGGTCTTACCGATGGAGGAGACGTTGGTGACGGTTGCCATTGATCTCAGTGGGCGCAACTACGTCGTGTTCAATGCTCCAATTCCGGCTGCCAAGATCGGTGAGTTTGATTCTGAGTTGGTCGAGGATTTTTGGTACTCATTCGCCAGCAATGCGCTTTGCAATTTTCACGTGGCGCTGCATTATGGTCGAAACAGTCACCACATTGCCGAGGCGATCTTTAAAGCTTCCGCTCGCGCCCTACGCGCCGCAATCAGTATCGACCCTCGTCAAAGCGGCGTCCCCAGTTCCAAGGGTGTCCTCTAGGAAACGAATCGCCGGCCACCTTTGGGTGGTTATGTTCTGCGCGCATGCATCTGTGATTGCCTAGCTGCAGGCGACGCATTGCTGCACCGGAGCGATTGCAGTCACGTTTCGGTCGCATGTCCGCGCATGCATTGCACTGCATCTGTACGCG
>CAYPLE010000197.1:0-3837 GCA_964411445.1 uncultured Pirellulaceae bacterium | reverse complement strand
AAGGCCACGGATTCTGACTCGCGGCTTTCCACGCGAGGACAAAAAATGTTTGCCACAGGAGCCAGTTTCCAACGGCTTTACTGTCGGTCTTTGGCGGGCTTTTCGCCAGAATCGTCGCTCAAAAGAGAGCGTAAGCCCTGGAGTTGTTGCTTGAGCGTATCCTCTTGGGCCTGAGCGTCTCGGACCCAGTCGTCGAATTCATACTGTAGGGCGAGGTCTGAAGTCACGACTTCGCCGAGCACCCAGCCCAGCGCCAGCAGCTTGCCAACTTGCATGCCAAATTTGAAACTATCTTCCTCACTCACCGTCTTTACATTGTCCATCAACTCAAAGACTCGGCGGATTTCCTCCGGTGGTCGGATCTGTTCTTCTGCGTCCATTGCGGTCTCCATCGTTCATTTAAAAGCAAGCGGCCAGCCATGCCGTTATTGGTTAAAGGCAATATTATGCTTCAGGCGGCAAGCACTGTCTGCGCTTGCGTAGTGCAATTCCCGGCAGTGCCCTGGACGACAGGGCCTCGGAGCAACACAATTTCCGCCAGGAACACCCAGTCGTTCTGCCACAAGGAGCTTCGCAGCGGTAAGTCGCTGCACGCGTTCTTGGGCAGATTGTTTCGAAGATCGGTGTCTCCACTGCTGCCCGACTTTCTACTTTATAGCGAGAGCCAACCCATGACGATCAAAACAGTGAACACAGAAGCAGCACCAGCCGCAATCGGACCGTATAGTCAGGCCGTGGTCGCCGGAGGGTTGTTGTTCGTATCTGGGCAAATCCCGTTGGACCCGGCATCAGGAGAAATCGTAGATGGTGGCCTTCCGGCGCAGACGCGTCGCGTCCTAGATAACATGAAGGCCGTCGTCGAAGCAGGTGGTAGCTCGATGGACAACGTCGTGAAGGTAACCATCTACATCACGGATATGAAGCAGTTTGCTGTGGTCAATGAAATCTACGGCAACTACTTCTCTGATCCATTTCCGGCGCGAGCATGTGTGCAAGTGTCCGAGCTACCCAAGGGAGTTGAGGTCGAGATGGACGCAATTGCTCAGTTGTCTTAGTAGGTCAGCCACACAACCGAGCAACGACCGCTTTGGGATCTCCGGTTTCGCTCAATATTTGCCGTTGTCGAGCGGCAAAGCTTGGGCTTGCCGTGATCTCTTTGACTGACAGTAGTTCCGACTCGCACCCAAGGTCTTGAGCAATGCCACGCAGGTGGTCGACCAACTGATTGACGGAATCTCGAACCGGAACAACTTTGTAATCCCGCGCGTTCACGAGCCGGGCATCGATCCCATAACGGGCCGCCCGCCATTTGTTTTGACGAACCATCATCGGGTGACAATCGAACTGGTAGGCCCCTTCGTCGATTTCATCGCTCAAGCATTTGACTAAGCACTGAACCAGAGCGGTCAAGCCGAGTGCATGGTCCAAGCTGCCCGGCATGTCGCACATTCGCACTTCCACTGTGCCGAAATTGTGGTGCGGACGAACGTCCCACCAAATCTCACGGATCGAATTGATAAAGCCCGTGTCAATCATGTGATTGACCAGCCACACGTATTCGCTCCAATTCCGCATCAGGCTCGGTAGCCCCGCCGTCGGCAGTCCCTCCATTAGTTTTGTGCGATATGATTCCAGCCCAGTATCTTGATTCTGCCAATATGGGCTCGACGTCGACAGCGCCAGCAGTGTCGGGAGGTGTTGCATGATTCGATCGCAGATCATCACCGCCTTGTCACCCGAGTCAACTCCAACATGTACATGCATCCCGAATGTAACCAGCCTGCGGGCCATTTGCTGCAACAACTTGACTAAATTGATGTAGCGGGGATCATCCGTTGTCTTCTGGTCTTCCCAATAGCTGAACGGGTGGGTTCCGCCCCACCACAGTTTGGTTCCCGCTGCCTCGGTCGCCTTGCGCAAGCAGTCTAGCTTGCCACCCAGGTCCTCCTTGATTTCGCTGACTGTTCCGCAAACGCCACTGATCACTTCAACGCAGGATTGAACCAATTCGTGCTTGTAACAGTTACTGTCCGGTGCGATTGTCTTCAGGTGTTCCAAGATTCGATTCGAAGCGCTGGTCAGCTCGAAAGTTTCTGCGTCGACGACACCCAATTCAAGTTCGACGCCTATGGTTTGCTTCGTGTTGCCATTGAAGGAAAGCTTGGCCATTTCAAGTTTATCCCAGGTTCGCAGAATTCCTCTTCAGTTCCTGCGTTCGCCACTTTGCTCTGGAGCGAAGTAGTCGATCGCCATAGCAGCCATTAGCTTAGCACCAATCGCGATAGCACGTTCGTCGATATCAAAATTGGGCGTGTGCAGCGGCTCGTGCCCAATCTGCTGGCCTGCGACGCCTAAACGGAACATTGCACCGGCGTGCTGCTCCAGATAGAACGAAAAATCTTCACTTCCCATGCTCGGTTCAGGAATCAACTCGCCCGCAGCCGGATCGATCACTCGCGCCGCGTTGTAGCCAAGTCGTTCTACCATGGCGTTGTCATTGATTACCGCTGGAGCAGCCATCAGCGTCGAATAAGTGACTTCGCAGCCAGTTTGGTGGAAGATGGATTCACCAATGGCGTTTATTTTCGAAAGCGCAACAAGCCGGGCGTCTTTGTCGAGCGATCGTAGGGAACCACGCAAGACTGCTTCTTCGGGAATCACATTCGCACTGTGACCGGATTGGATTTGCCCGACTGAGATGACCACTGTTTCGTGTGGGTTGATGACACGTGGCAAGCAGCGATAGACAGATTGAATCCACGTCGATGCGGCGTCAATAGCATCATGGCAAAGGTGGGGACGTGCCCCGTGCCCGCCCTTTCCTTTGAATCGCACTTCAAAAATATCGCATGCGGCGGTGAAGACACCCGGCAGTAGTCCAATCTTGCCAACCGCCCGGGTTGGATCGACATGCAATGCGAGGATCGATGCAACGTCTTGCATAGCGCCATGAGCGATCATGTAGCGGGCGCCTTCGGCAATCTCTTCTGCGGGCTGAAAAATGGCTCGAACAGCGACCGGGTGCGGCAGCTTTCCGCGTTGGTGCATCTGTTGCAAAATTTGCATCGCTCCAACCACCACGCTCGCGTGCACGTCGTGCCCGCAAGCATGCATTACACCCTGGACTTGGCTGCGATACGAGACTGCTTTGGTGTCCGCAATTGGCAGCGCGTCGATGTCCCCACGAATGGCGAAGCGTTTTTCTTTAGCTAACTCCGGCGATGATACGAAGTCAGC
The DNA here is from genome assembly GCA_964411445.1 of uncultured Pirellulaceae bacterium. Classification (GTDB taxonomy): domain Bacteria; phylum Planctomycetota; class Planctomycetia; order Pirellulales; family Pirellulaceae; genus Aureliella. The sequence continues at coordinate 600 of CAYPLE010000197.1, read as the reverse complement.
GATCAAGCCGCGTCCGTCTTCATGACGCCCACTTGCCAACTCGACCGAACTGCCGGCCCCAATGACCTGCGGAACGATCCCCAGGTCATCCATCACGGTAGCCAAGTGACGCGTGGTCTCAATTTCTTGTCCTGACAGCTCAGGCCGACTGTGCAGCAAGCGTCGAAGATCCGTCCAGCTTCCAGCGAACTCCTCCGCAATTGTGCACAAGTCAGCGTGCCAGGCGTTCGTTTCGAGTGTCGTCATGTTGTCCCAGAGTTACTTGCTGCGTTAGCTGCGCCTGCTGGGCAGGCCGCCCCCGCGGCGTCTCCCCAACTGCCTTCCATTGTCAATGTTCGCAGTGTTGGGCGCTCGCCGCAACAGGGCGACAGTCACAGCCGGGGGACGCATTCAAATCTTGTCGGTGTCATGCCCATCGCCAAGCTTCTTGGTTGTTCGAGCAGACGAGTGTCTTCTGACCCAGTGAAATAGCTAAATCGTTGATCATCCCGACGGCCCGCAGGCTTCCATCACGACCGGTCGACCTTGTGGCTTTTGAAGACAGTTTTCAGGTGATGCCGATCGGTGGTCGCGTTCAGGAAGTCGTGCTTGCGTGTTTTT
>CAYPLE010000196.1:0-3853 GCA_964411445.1 uncultured Pirellulaceae bacterium | reverse complement strand
GCTGCGAAGGTCGACCGGTTGGATCATAGATTGGTTCCTAAGGCTTTGAGTTGGCAGCCATTGATTTTGCAGAGATTCATTGAGGCAGGATCGCAAATTCTACTCGACGTCCGACGGCGGTCACACATGTGGCTACGCGCGTCAGAGCGTGGTTATCAAAAATCTGGGCGGTGCGTTTCAAGCGAGCTCTGGCAAGGGAGCTACTGTCGCTTGGTGGTGTTTTGGATAGCGGTGTTTGGAAGGCAGTTTTAGAAGGGATCGTTAGGGAAAACACCTGCGCGCAGAAAAACTGGGCCTTTTCGATCTGGGTGGCAAGAGATACGTTGAACCCCCGCTTCGTCCTGCTTGTCCATCGTTTTTATCCGTTGATCGATGGCGATCGGTTTCGATTTCTTGTGAAACGGCCTGGGGGGCGTCGGTTAGCTTGGCAATTGCTTCGCTACGGCCACTTCAATCCCACACTTTTGAGAATGACATGAGTCTTCAGATTCCTCGAATCGATGCATCCCAAGGGGATTTTCAGCAGCAATTTGAGGCCTTGCGCCAGCGTTTGAGCCCAAGTGGGAACGTGGTGAGTGCCAAGGGCCGCGAGCTGACGATGCGAGTCTTTGGCGAAGAGCTCCTGCCCGAGCAAGTTGTCAAGCGGATTTGTGACGACGTCCACCGCGATGGTCGGCCAGCTTTGGATCGATACTCCGAGCAGCTAGACGGTATCTCTCACGAGGGTGATTTGCGTTTGGATACGGCGCGACTGGAGGAGGCTCATCGAGCCGCCGCGCCCGAGTTTCTTCAGGCTGTAAGGCGCGTTCGGGATAACGTGCTGGCATTTCAAAAAGCGATTTTGCACCAGGACGTCCGCCATGCTCCCTCAAGCGGAGTTGTTCTTGAGCAGCGTTACCGGCCGCTCAGGCGTATTGGAGTGTGCGTTCCTGGTGGAGCCGCCGCTTATCCGTCTACCGTCCTGATGACCGTCGTGCCAGCTCAGGCGGCTGGTGTGAAGGAAATCGCCATTGTTGCTCCTCCAACACCCTTTGGCGCTTACAATCAGGACGTTCTGGCAACATGTTTTGAACTGGGCATCCGCGAGGTCTACCCGGTTGGTGGGGCACAAGCGGTTGCATCGATGGCTTACGGCGTCGATGGATTGCCTGCCGTGGACAAGATCGTCGGGCCCGGCAATTCATTCGTGGCTCTCGCGAAACGATACGTTTATGGGCAAGTTGACATTGATTCGATTGCTGGTCCGAGCGAAGTGGTTGTCATTGCTGATGAAACGACCAATGCTGCTTATACGGCTGCGGACATGTTGGCTCAAGCAGAGCACTCACCGGGCGCCAGCATCTTGGTGACTTGGGATGAAACGCTGATCGAGCGCGTGGAAGTCCAGCTCGAGCGGCAGCTTGCTAGTTTGAGTCGTAGTGACCTTACGCGAGACAGCCTGAACGCGTTTGGTGCCTACATTTTGGTCAAAGATGTAGACCAAGCTGTCGAAGTTACCAATTTGATCGCGCCAGAGCATTTGCATATCGCCTGTGATGCACCCCGAGTTGCAGCGGATCGTATCGTCACCTCGGGAGCGACCTTTGTTGGTCCGTTCAGCCCGGTTGCATTGGGTGACTATGCGGCGGGACCTTCCCATGTGTTGCCCACGGGAGGAACCGCGCGATGGGCTGCTGGTCTAAGTGCGAATTCGTTCCTCCGCAGTAGCAGTTTGATCGAGTACTCGAAGGATGCATTGGTAGACATCGGCGGCACCATTGGCTTGATCGCGGACAAGGAAGGGCTGACGGCGCACAAGGAAAGCGTCGACATTAGAACCCGAGACGCGTAGTAAGCAGTGCATCGCGGCCTCTCACATTGGATCGGAACAGAATGTCCAAAAATAGTCTACAAACGGTGCTCGACGGTCTTCGCCAGCCCGTGCAGAAGATGCTGCCTTACGTGCCCGGTGAGCAGCCACGCGGTGGTAAGGCAATTAAGCTGAATACAAATGAGAATCCCTATCCTCCATCCCCCGCGGCCGTTGCAGCAATTCAGCAAGCGGCAAGCACTTCGTTGCAGCGCTACCCCGATCCAGTTGGGACAGCTTTCTGCATTCAGGCTGCGGAGACGTTTGGTGTTGATCCCGATTGGATTCTGTGTGGCAATGGCAGTGATGATATCCTGACGATCTTGACCCGTAGTTTCGTCGGAGAAGGAGAGAAGTTGCGGTTGCCCTTTCCGAGCTACATTCTTTATCGGACGTTGGCGGACCTTCAGGGGGCGGAGTTTGAGGAAGTGAGGTTTAACGATGACTTTTCGTTGCCCGCTTCGTTTGCCGGCAAATCGCCAATGCTAAAATTTGCTTTCTTGCCCAATCCGAACAGCCCCAGCGGAACAGTACTACTTCCTGATCAAGTCGCCGCCTTGGCTGACGAACTCGGATGTCCGCTGTTGGTTGATGAGGCTTATGCGGATTTTGCCGAGCGGAATTGCGTCGATCTCGTCAAGCAAAACCCAAATATCATGGTCTCTCGGACGATGAGCAAAGCGTACGGGTTGGCCGGGCTTCGTTTCGGTTTCTTGATTGCACAACCACCCATTATTGCCAAGCTCCGTCAGGTGAAAGACAGCTACAACTGCGATGCGCTCAGTATTGCTGGGGCAACGGCCGCCTTGGCCGATACCGCTTGGCTCGCTAACAACACCAAGAAAGTCAAAGCAACGCGGCTGCGAATGACTCAAGAGCTTCGCGCCTTAGGGTTCGTTTGTCCCGACAGCCAGGCAAACTTTGTCTGGTGTACACGTCACGATCGGGCCGTGCAGCCTTTGTACGAATCTCTCAAGAGTGATGGCATTCTCGTCCGCTATATGAATTATGAAGGCTGGGGCGACGGCATCCGCATTAGCGTTGGGACGGATGAACAGATTGATGCATGCTTATCGCTGCTCAAGTCATATTTAGCCTAAACCGACTTGAAAGACAGTTGTTTGACCACAGCCATTTCACACGAAATTTTGTAAGATTCTTCGCAGGCAAAGTTGATGACAAACCGCACCGCCAAGATTCAGCGATCGACTGCTGAAACGCAAATCAATCTTGAGATCAATCTGGACGGTTCGGGAGAGAGTTCGATTGACACAGGCGTCGGTTTTCTCGACCACATGCTCACCCTGTTTGCCAAGCACGGGCAATTCGACTTGACAGTAAAGTGCGTCGGTGACACGCAGGTTGACGCGCATCATACGACCGAAGACATCGGAATTTGCTTGGGCAAGACATTTGCCGAAGCCTTGGGAGATAAGGCCGGGATCGTTCGCTACGGGCACATGGTCTTACCGATGGAGGAGACGTTGGTGACGGTTGCCATTGATCTCAGTGGGCGCAACTACGTCGTGTTCAATGCTCCAATTCCGGCTGCCAAGATCGGTGAGTTTGATTCTGAGTTGGTCGAGGATTTTTGGTACTCATTCGCCAGCAATGCGCTTTGCAATTTTCACGTGGCGCTGCATTATGGTCGAAACAGTCACCACATTGCCGAGGCGATCTTTAAAGCTTCCGCTCGCGCCCTACGCGCCGCAATCAGTATCGACCCTCGTCAAAGCGGCGTCCCCAGTTCCAAGGGTGTCCTCTAGGAAACGAATCGCCGGCCACCTTTGGGTGGTTATGTTCTGCGCGCATGCATCTGTGATTGCCTAGCTGCAAGATGCGAACTGATGCACCGGAGCGACTGCAGTCACGTTTCGGTCGCACGTGCGCACATGCATTGCACTGCATCTGTTCGCGGGTCTTTGTGCTCGTTGATGTTCAAGCTGTTTCTGCTGTCCCCCTGGAATGACTGTTTTTTATTTGGCGGTTTTTCGGCGAATTTTG
>CAYPLE010000195.1:0-4450 GCA_964411445.1 uncultured Pirellulaceae bacterium | reverse complement strand
ACTTTTGAGTTACCCAAATTCCGAAACCAGGGCCAAACAGAATTCACCCTTCCACTCAGCTTGCGTAACTACAGCTAGCTGAATATTTCGTGGGCCTAGATGCGAGCGTCAGTGAGTCATAGGGGACGGGGGGAACTGTGACGTTCCCGCCAATTCCCGGCTAGCGAAGAATGGGCTCGCCGATGTCTTGGAGGCGTCGCTCTAGTTCGGCGCGAGTATCGCTCAATCGAGCAACCTGCTTGCCTGCCAAACGCTGATGAACAACACTTGCTTGGTCCACGATGGCTTCCATCCTCGCAAGCCGACTTTCAAAGTCGTTGCTAGCCCGTTCGCTGGCTTCGATAACCCGATCCTGGATGGTTTGTCGTGTGCGACGGTGAACCTCTGACCGCAACCAACTCAGATCCGTGTCCTCAAACTCGAAATTTGGACTGCTCCAAGTTCCACTAATGCGAAACGACACCGGTTCCCCAGACGAATCTGCAACGGCCGAGTACGATTCGACAACTTGCTTGACTGTAAACGCATCGTCTTTCAATGTTAGCTCGGCTGGATTCAAGCGAAAATGTCCACCGATTTGCTCACCCGAAGTTGAGACCGTCCCAGTTAACGAACAAGGCAATGCACTGTCTTGATTGAGGTTGATTGTCCGCGTTTGTGAGTCCGATGTTTGGATGACTGTTACGGTCGTTGATGCCTCTGTCCCTTGAAATTCGTAGTCCCAGCGATAGCTCTCGATTCCGCTGGAGGTAGCGTATTTCCCGTGCATGACAAAGGGAAGTGATTCGTTGGTTAACCTGAACAGGCCATGGGCTGAGACGTCGAGCAGATCAACGCTGGCAGCGTCATCAAATTCGAAATCAAGGCTAGAGGCGATTTCCCGGGGCGTTGCGGGCCCCAACGCCAACCTCGCTGGGCCCTCCAGGAGATCGCGGTGCTGCGACCATGCGAGACTAACCAATTCACGCAAAATATCTTCGGCCAATTCAGCGGACGTTTGGGCGACAGAATTTGCAAGTTGATCCACATCAAATTCTGCCAGCGCCCCCTGCTCCTGCTCGTGACTCGCCTCCAAACGGACGCGTTCCGCATTCAGAAATTCGCGCACCCCATTAAACTGCGAAATCAATCGAGCTTGACGTTGTTCTAGCACGGCAAGTGCTTCTAAACGAGAGCGCAAGTCCTCCTCATCGCGGAGCGGGTTGGCTAGATCGCTTAGATCAGCAGCAATTTCATCCGACTCGACGACGATCGCTTCGGATTCGTCTTGCCAGTTCAGCAACCGCTCACTCCAGCGCTCCGCAATTTTCTTTGCTGCCAATACCGATTCGAATCGCGAGGACAGGTCCTGCCAAGTAACTTGGGCGATTTGGTCCGCTAGCCCCTTTTGCCAGTGCGGCCGCGATTGCCCCGGTGCACTTGCATACTCAACGCTAGCGGGTATCAAAGCGATGCGGGCGTCTTCGATGACAATTTTGTTGGAATGAAGGCGGCGATCGACGAGCGGCTCAGCCTCTAGAGCCAGCCAAGTGTTCGATGCGCTGAATTCAGCGTGCCGGTCACCCCCTATCGTCTTCCATCGAAGCTGTTTGGCTTGGACGACCGAGTCACCGTAGTGCACACGCAGTTGATCGACTTCAATCCCAGGATGGACCATGAAACGCACGAACGCTTGGTCTAACACCGACCGGGCAGGTCGGAACAATACCGAAGCTGCGACGGTGAGCGCTAAGACGCAGCACCAGTAGATTCGTCGCCTAGAAATCCACATTTCGTTACTCTTCGTTAAGTCTTGACCGGTGTCAGTCTGAGAGGACGCTCTCGAGGACGCTCTCGGGCGCGAAACACTGGGCTATGGTCTCGTCGTGTCCGCGTTCTCTTTCGTCTTCAAGTGCCGCAGCAGATATCGGAGGGCTTCATCGTGGCCAGGTTGCACTTTCTGATGCACCTGTTCCGGCGACCTGAGGGTGGCGTTCTCATCTGCCGGATCACTATCTGATGATTGGCTTTGTGCAGCGTTGTCGCGTGCCAGTTGCGGTGGTGGCGGGGCGGGTGTTTCCGCCGTATCGACATAGCTCAGCTCGCCACCACGGGCACCTTGTTCCGGACTGGCTTCCTGATCTACTTCCTGACTAGCAAGATTGGCTTGGGTACTCGGCGTCGCTGTTTGGTCCAGCTCCGAGCCAGTTTGCACTGTCGCCGCAGCCTCAGGCTTCAACTGCAAGTCTTCCGCCTCAATCTGGCTCATCAGTTCATCGACCAAGCCCAGCATTTCGGCACTGCGCTCGAGCACCTCTTCGGTTCCGGCGGCACTGTTGAAGGAGTCAGTGTCTTGGTCGTCAGAATCTTCAAACGTTCGATCTTGGGTTCCGTCAACTGCTGAAACCGACGCGCCTGATTCTGAGTCTGCCCAGTGTGGCTGAACGCGGCATCCCGACAGTAGTTCTTCCAATCGCTCCGCTGCATCAAAGTGAGTCAGCAAACTTGAGCTTTCTTGTGCCGATTCACTCGTGCTGGCAGGTTCAATTTCGCCTGCTTTGGAAGCATTTACTTCGACCAACTCTTCGCTCTTGGCTAGCGAATCTAGCTCAGCGACCTTCCCTAGCTCCAGCAACTCGGCGGCGACGGCTGGCAAACTTTCGTACTCGTCATCGACGGCGTGTGCAGCATCAGCATCATCAACGGCATCCATTTTGCCGAAGGCGGGATCCAACTTGCTCAACAACTTCATGTCGGCTTCGGATAGCTCTACGAAGCTCTCCTCTTCGACGCGTTGGCGAATCTCTTCTTCGGGGATGAGAACAAAGTCGGGGATCTCAACCGAAGGAAGCTGTTCGAAGACGGAAACCTGTTTCCGCTGCCGGACCGGTGCAGGCATGATGGCTCGCAGGACCACCCAGGTCACACTGGACAAGCATGCACTCACGATGCCGCCGACCAAGAGAGAACCGTAAACAACCGTGTTGTTCAAACGCAACCATGCGGTTAGCGGGAACGCATGAAACCAACTTACCGTGCTAGCGATGGGCGATTGCAAGAGTGCCCAGTAGCCAATACTTCCCAACCAGTTGCCGCAGCTCATCGTGACAGCGGTGCTGGTGGCCGCAACGATAGCAAAGACGAACAAGTGCGTCGGCAAGATGATCGCCGCGGCGATGTAGGCACACAACAGGATCGGTGACGCGGCACTGGCCCCGACCATAATCCCCAGCCCAACGGCCAAAGCGACGCTCGTGGGGCGATGGTGCGAGGATGTCGCCTGCAGCACGTCCACGGTCGCTTGTCGCATGTGTACACCCCAGAATCAGTGGGATGCTGGCCCTCCAGTGCTCGAACCATCGTCCGAACAATGACACTGGTAGCCCTACTACGATCCCACAGTTATTCGTGTGAATCGTGTCGTAACGATCATGCGGAACAGGCGAAGTTTACAATCGAAGCAGGTTCCCTGACTGCCAGGCCGTACAGATTGCCACCTTTACGCCAATTACCCAATCAAAAGGAGCTTGCGTCACTGCATGGGATCAAGCAACTAGCATCAGGGTTTTGAAAGCACAACGCGCACTTCGCGATCTGCCTTTTCATCACTACCCCACAAGGGAACAGATGAGTTGCCGCCTCGAAAGATTGGATCGCCAAATTCTATCTTCCCGTCTGGTCTCGCGATGTAAACCGGAACGCCCGAAATCGGATCGTCGATCATGCCACCTGCGCTCGACGAAGAAGTGCTTTGCTTTATGAAAAACATTGTTCCAGAGCGATTGCGGCCATCAGATGCATAGTAGCGGTAAACCAACTTCTTCGAATCTGGCAAACGTCGACACATCAGCACAATACGACTGCCACCCTCAACCGAGCCGCCGCTGGATTGATGAACACCATTTTCATCTTGCCACTCCAGCCGCACAAACCAACCGTCCTTGTCTCTCGGCACCTCCAGAACCCAGCGCCGAGCATCCAAGAGCAATTGCAATTCATAGTCCTCCAGAGCTCCGCGACCAAGAATTTCTGTCTTGATTGTGGGGGCAACCAAGAGATAAAACACGGGCGGCCAAACGATTGCGATTGCGAGCACGACAACGCCGAACTTAACACTAAAATGTCTCGAAAGGTCGGTCATGCGATCTCTTCGGCTTCGGTAGCAGTTGGTATGAATTCGCGGCCAGGGGGCGTTCTTGATGCTAGGGCAATTGGGCAGGCGCTGCTGCGGGGAAGCAGTAGTTCGGATCCCCCTTCGCAGCCAAGGTTTTTGCCAAGGCGGCAATCGTACGCGTCACCTTGCCTTGAAAAACAGTCTTGCCAGCCGACTCAATGGTCAATTCGCTATCCAAATCAATGAAGCGATCGTCCAGCAGACAAACGATCGAGTCGATGTCCTCGGACTCCACAACAATTTTTTGCCCATCAACATCGGCCGTGACCAGCGAGCGAGCTTTCGCCATCGGCACGC
>CAYPLE010000194.1:0-4515 GCA_964411445.1 uncultured Pirellulaceae bacterium | reverse complement strand
GTGCAGATTTTGAAAGCGGCCTGAGCTATCTCAAGAAGTACCGTCCGCACATGGAGCCTCCAAGACAGTACGTTCCCAGGCGGAGCCTGGGAACAAGAGCGCGACAAAAACAAACGAACTTGACGACTTGCCAAGTGCTTCATCGGGCTCCCAACACCATGCACGAAGTACATCACTTGAACTGCGAAGTCTCACGCCGAACGAGGAGATAACCCCACTGCTGCCAGGATTGTTCGAGTATTCGTAGTCTTCAGGTAGGCCGCCGGCAATCGATTAGTGGATGGCAATGTCCAGCCACATTGGCACTCGATAAATCACCAACTCAAACAGATGCAGTTGGATTTACACCCGTGCTTGAAGCACTCTAGAGCTCCGCGAATGCTGAATGCTGAAGAAGGCTGAATGCTTGTTCGAGGCTTTTCTAGTGATCTTCTACCTTTGGCGATCTTCTGCAGCTTGCCAGCTCAAGCCGATTTCGACCACGCGATTTCTCGCAAGCCTGCTTCGACTCGCGAAACGACGGTTGCTTCCATTTTATTGCGAAATGGTGCAGCGGAGTCCGGGATCTCTCCGTGAAGCTGGACGACATCGTCAAATACTTCGGCAGACCAGCGGATGTTGTAACCGTATGCTGCAAAGCCAACATCAATCTGATGGTCGGACAGATGCATGGTGACCTGATGAACTTGCTCTGGAAACCTCTGTGACAAGCTTGCTACCAATGATTGCATACGGTCAATGGCCGCTTGCTGGCCCAAGCTGTGTTGAATTTCTGAATCGATTGAGATCATTTCGTCTCCCTACTCAAACTACTTCCGCGTCTTGCCCGCGCGCTCTGCCTGCCTATCACTGGAATCCATTCTTCAAAGCGTGGTTCTCAGCCCTATGGTCGCGCCCCTGAAATATGCTGCCTCTACAGCACTCACCGATAGTTCGTAGCAAAAATGCTCGAACTTCTACCAGTCCGTTTTCAACGGGAAAGACAGCAAAACGCTCTGTTGCTGGAGATTGGATTCTGCTCCGATCAACCGACGGACGCTGGCGGTCTGTTGATCACCTAGGTTCGAATTCTGATTAGCCCCGGGCGGGGCAAATTCAAGATTCGGCCAAACAGGGCGAATATGATAGAATATAGTCTCCCGCAGAAGTGTCCCTGCAGCGCGGTGGTTCAGGGCGATCAAGGCCTGATGCCCGCAAGAGATGTTGCCGTTCAGCCAGCAGTTGTAGGCCGGCGAAGGTGTCCTGTGTTCCATAACTCATTTTCGGCTTCCTACTGTGTCTGATCCGAGCGACGACGAACAGCGTGAAATGCTGGTAGCTCAGGCGCTAGCCGATTACATGAACAAATGTGATTCGGGCGAGATGTTCGACCGGCAGGAGTTCATTGCCCAGCATCCTGAACTCAGCGAGCAGCTTGAGGAGTTGTTGGGCGTGGCCGATTGGGTCGAAAGCCTGGCCGGCCCAACCGCGGAAGAATCATCGGCTGATATTCAAGCCGGCGGAGCTTCACTGGCGCCCATCGATCCGGAAGAAACGCTTCCGCCAATCCAGAACTTCGCGACGATCACCGATCAGTCCGCCGACGAAGGCTTCATTGACGAAACGACGAAGAATCGCGACGGCCTGCCTGCGAATTCGATGTCGCTTTCGCAGCCCATTTTACCATGCCGTTTTGGTGACTATGTACTCGAACGCGTCCTCGGACGCGGCGGCATGGGGGTCGTCTACTTCGGGCGGCAGTCCAAGCTCGATCGCCCGGTCGCCGTCAAGATGATTCGCTCCGGTGCGTTGGCCAGCCACGAAGAAGTCGTGCGTTTCTACACCGAAGCGAGAAGCGCGGCCAAGCTGGATCATCCCAATATCGTAACGGTTTACCAGTGTGGCGAGCAGAACGGGCACCATTACTTTTCAATGGATTACGTCGCCGGAAGCGATCTTGCGAAACTCAGCCAAGACGAACCACTGGATCCGAAGCTGGCCGCTCGGTACGTTCGCGATGCAGCTCGTGCTATCCAGTATGCGCACGACCAAGGCATTGTTCACCGCGATTTAAAACCTGCCAATTTGCTGGTCGACGAAAATGACAATGTTCGCATTACCGACTTCGGATTAGCGAAGAGCGTCGACTGCGAATCAGGCTTGACTGCCACCGGTGCAACACTTGGCACTCCAAGCTACATGTCTCCCGAGCAGGCTGCTGGACAAGCTGAACAACAGCAGCAACCAACCGACATTTATTCACTCGGCGCGATCCTATTCGCGACCGTGACCGGGCGTCCGCCATTTAAGGCGTCTTCGGTCGTGCAGACCATCATGCAAGTCATTCATCGACAAGCACCACGGGCAAGTAGTATTCGTCCGGAAATTGGCGCAGATCTCGACACGATTATTGATGTCTGCTTGCAAAAGGCACCTGAACGGCGCTATGCATCGGCCGGCGCCTTGGCTGACGACCTAGACCGCTATCTGGTCGGTGCTCCAATCGACGCTCGGCCCATGTCCGCTACGCGACGCGCCTGGTACTGGCTACTTGGCGTGCCCATCTTCGGAGCGGTTCTCGACAATCGCGTCGTCGAACCAACCGATGCACACAGATGGGTGCAGCGCGGCCTAATTTCAATCCTCCTCATGCTGATCGTCGCGTGGGGTTTGCTGCTCCTACCCAAGAGTGTTTGGCAAGGCAATCGCGTACCGAGCCGGGTTGCAATTGCGGCTGGCAGCAAATCGGGCAACTACCATCAGTTGGCCACCGTCTTGAGCAAGCACTTGAGCGATCATTACGATTGCCAGACGGAGGTGGTGACTTCCGCAGGTAGTGTTGAAAATCGTGAAAAACTCATTCGCGGCGAAGCAGACCTGGCGCTGATGCAAGGAGACACAATCGACACCTCTTTCGTCACCATTGTTGCCCCGTTGTATTACGAAATCGTTCACGTGCTCGTCCGCGATTCCGTAGATCTGTCTAGCCTTGAGGACCTAAAGGGCAAGCGCATTCGCGTGGGCAGCAAGAAGGCTGGCACGCATCGAGTCGCTAGGCTGCTGCTGGAGTATACCGGACTGACGGCAGAAGACGTCACCATGGACGAGACGCCGCTTGACCAATCTCTTGAATCGGAATTACCGCCTGACGTCGTCTTGATTGTCGCCAAAGCGGGATCGCCACAAGTGCGAACTATTCTGTCGTCAGGTTACCGACTGTTTAGTTTTGCCGATGCATGGCAATTCTCTTTGCGTGAGCCGCGTTTCCACCCGAACGTCATCTCCGAAGCAGACTACCCCGACTGTGGATTGGCATCAGGGCCAGTCACAGTTGTTGCGCTCGCCGCGTATTTGGTTGCGAAGCAAGATACGCCCAGCGCTCTGGTTACTGCGGCGCTGACTCACCTCTTTACGCCCGAATCGGCTGCCGCTACGGGCATTCTTTCGGCTCACGAAGTCGCACATTGGCCCGACGCGACCTGGCATCCTGCTTCGCGGGAGTTCTTCAGCCCATACCGGATCAGCGAACCAGCCGCCAATTAGCAGAACGCATGATGGCACCACTCGCCCATCTGCTACAAAGCGGCGAGACGCCTGTAGCCAAGAACGCAGCGCGCCCGCGGCTAGTGCAAGTCGCGCGGACGTGTAGTGTGTTACTTCCAATGAACAGTTGATTCAGATAGACAACAAAACGCTACACCGGAACCGGGAGCGATCTAAGGCATGCCGTCCTTCCGGGCCTGCAGGGACTGCTAGGCATTCACAGCAACGGGGCTTAACTGCTCCGGTTCTTCCAACAGCTCTTCCGGCTGCTTCTCTACCGGCTTAGAACGAAGAAAAAAGACGCAAACGCTATAGACGACGAACATGCAGTAAGACGGCACGACGAAGTCTTCCCACACGTCAGCCCGTATCCTCTGGACGTATTCAACAAGTGATTCTTCGTAGGCGACAAATCCGCAAGCAAACCCAGCGATGATCGAAAGTGGCACGGCAGCCAAGACTTGCAATTGCAGGCTACGTTTTGCGAGAAATGCGGTGACGAAGAACAACACAATGGAGGGAAGCAGGACGAGAGCGAAGCGAAATGCCTCATCAGGAATCATGCGATAGAGAGTAACTAAAACGGCAATATAGCCACTCATTCGAAAGAAGAATCCAATCGACAATTGCCCGCCCCTGACGCAGCCGTAGACGATCCGCGGCACAGCGGTAGCAAGAGTTACCCAAGAGATCATGAACATGGCTAGCCATGACATCTCGAGGTCGGAATCATTTTGCAGCGCACTAATGAGGATGCCTAGGAAGAACGCAAGCAGAAGCGCCAGCAAGAATCCACACACCTCCTTTACGAAGCTGCCTACCGGATCGGCAATGAATCGATAGCCATAGAGCATCGCTCCTGCCATGAGGCTGTAGAACAGCGTTACTACGAAAAATTCTTCCAAGCTAATCATTTTGCTTCCGTTCTATCTCCGGCTGTTTTACAGCCCCTCAATTCAGGCATTCGACTCAGAAACGCGTTCGACAGGACAA
>CAYPLE010000193.1:0-4729 GCA_964411445.1 uncultured Pirellulaceae bacterium | reverse complement strand
TGGGAGGGTGAAATGGGATGAACCCGCAAAAGAATTATTGGGGTTGAGCAACCAAGCGTTGCTTAGATATCACGACGAAGAATCCGGCGGCCAGCAGCGGGGCGAACGCGAGCGCGCTGTACCACAGCAAGTCTGGGTTGACGGCATACGATGCTCCTCCCACGATTGGAGCGAAGACCCAAGCAAGCGAAAACGTTGCAGTTACGTACGACAGGTTTTTGCTCCGCTGAGCTGGCGATGAACACTCGCTAACCCACGTCGATAGCATCGGCATCGATAGCATTTCGCCTAACGTCCAGACGCAAACTGTCGCAAAAATAAATAGGCCTCCGGAGCCAAGCGGAAGCATCCCGAAGCCCAGTAGAATCAAGACGGCCCCTACCGCAATGACTGGCAATCGTGAAAAGCGATTGATGCAGCGTATCAGAACCATTTCAAACACGACGATCAACCCCGTGTTGACTGTGAACAGAATCCCAATCTGAATCTCACTCAGTCCGCGTTCTTCGCGCAAATAGATCGGAAAGGTTCCAATCAACTGTAGGAAAAACAGCATCGCAAACCCGAACAGTGCTAGGACAACCAAAAGCTGCCCAAAGGTGAGCTTGGACGCTGGCTCTGCGGCGCTGGAGACCTGCCGGTGATTGCTACGCTGCTGTCCTGTCTTCCTTGGAAAGAGCTTGGCCAACAGCAGGGCCGCTGCAAGGCAAGTCACTGCATCGATCACAAAAATCAACTCGAAGTAGGCGACGTACAATAATCCGGCAAAGGCTGGACCGATGGACATGCCAAGGTTAATTGCAAGTCGTGTGAGCGCGAAAGCACGACTCAGGTCCTTGCCTTCACAAAGCTCAGTCGTGGCCGTCATGCCCGCTGGACGTATCATGTCTCCGACAATCGCCAATGCAAAAATACTCACGGCTGCGGTGCTGAGCGAATTGGAAAACAACAAGGCGATGAACATAGGGGCAGTGCCGAGCAGCGATGCTTTCATGATGGGCATCGCCCCAAATTTTGCAGTCAGCCGGCCACCTAGAATCGCTCCAGCCACACTGCCAATGCCGTAAACACTCATCAACTGGGCGGCCAGCGATGCGGTTGAACCCAAATGGTCTTTCAAATGCAACGCGAGAAAGGGCAGCACCATGGTTCCGCTGCGATGCACCAACAAGACAAATGCCAGCGCCCAGATCGACCGTGGCAAACCAACAAACGCACCGCAGTAAAACAAGAGCACTCGAGAAACAGGGTTCGGCCGACGCCCTGAATGATCGGGCTCTTCGTCAGAGCAAGTTTCATTCATCAGCGATCGCTTTCAAGTGGGCACTGCGTTTCAAAGCCGTATCATCCAGTTGGTTTAAACACAGCCCAGCCAATTGAAGGTTGGGGCTTCTTCCGTCGCTGCTAGGACCCAACGGCGCTACTGGAGGTTCACATCCCGCAGACGCTCAATCTGTTCTGGCAGCAGCGTATCCTGCTGGCGGTCGCGCCTGAGCTGAGCTCGAACTCCTGACGGCAGTGTTTCGCCCCGTCAGAAGTTGTCACACTGCTAGTCACACTGCAGCAGCCGGATCGATTAAACTGTGGCGAGAGTGTTTCCAACGCCGATTTTCAACAAAGATCATTGCTATGAAAGCCCACCTCCCTCTAATTTTTTGCCTTCTGCTGCCTGTTCAGCCTTGCTTTGCAGGCGACTCACCATTTTCGATCATTCGAACCGACGCGGGAGTCGAGGTTCACCATGATGGAAAGTTGGTTGCTGGCTACGTGACCAAGAGTAAGAGCAAGCCGATTCTCTGGCCGTTGGTCGGTCCAGGCGGTATCGAAATGACGCGGGGCTATCCAATGCGACCAGCAACGGAGACCGAACGAGACGATCACCCTCACCATCGATCGTTTTGGTTCACGCATGGAATCGTCAACGGAACTGATTTCTGGTTGGAAGGCGATAAGGGCGGTATAACTGAGCATCAGAAGTTTACAGAACTATCCACCGGTGCATCCAGCGCAACCATTGCCGCTCGTAACATATGGAAAACACCCGCCGGCGAGCCCGTCTTGACCGAGGAGCGAACTTATACGTTTTCCATCGAAGAAGAGGCTGTCAAGATCGACTGCACCTTCGTCGTGAATGCAACGTTTGGTGATGTCAACTTTGGCGACACCAAGGAAGGCACCTTTGGAATTCGCATTCCCGGAACGATGAAGGTTGATGCAAAGAAGGGTGGATTGCTTACCAACAGCGATGGCGACACCAACAAAGACGCTTGGGGCAAACCCGCGGCATGGGTCGACTACACTGGGCCAGTTCTGAATGGCGACGGTAAAGAAACAACGATGGGTATTGCCATTCTGTGCCATCCGGAAACCTACAATTATCCCAATCGATGGCACGTCCGCACTTACGGCCTTTTCGCGGCGAATCCATTCGGCGTCCATCACTTTGTCGGCGACAAGGAACCCACTGCTGGCGTGGACCTGGACAGTGGTAATTCCCTAAAGTTTCGCTATCAGGTCATTTTGCACACCGACAGCATTGCAACCAGCGATATTGCTGAACACTTTGAACAATACAGTCAGTCAAAGTAGTTGGTTCTCCGCCGCTGAAACGCATTTTGCCTATCGCATTCCCCAGAGGCTCGTTAGATGATTGGTCGTTGTTCGTTCCTGACTTGTGTGCACTGGATCGCCCTAGCTAGCGCGGCCGTGATGGCTGGCGATAATTCGGTGCACGCACAAACCCAAGTGGTCCAGCAGTACATTGAACAATTTGTTGCTGACGTCAAGACACTCGACTACCGCTACCGCGTCCCCTTGGATGAGGAGCACGCACAGCGACGCGCCGATCATTTCGAAACCTGGCTTGGCCGCTTGAAGGCTCTCCAGTTTGAGAAGCTCGATCGTGACGCGCAGATCGATTACATCCTGCTTAGAAGTGAACTGGATTATCGGCAGGCGCTGCTAAAGCTCAACCGCGAGCGTGACGAAGCTGCGGCCACTCACCTGCCGTATGCGGGGGCCCTAGTTGCCTACTTCAAACAACGTGAAGAGGTAGAGCCGATCCAAGCACAGCAGCTTGCTGAAATTCTGGACAAAGCCGCCTCGGCTGCCGAAGATGCTGCAGCGGGAATCCACGCTCATACCGGCGACATTGAAACACAGACCAAAATTACCGTGTTGCGAAGCTGTGAATTGATTTCGGATCTGCGACGCGCCCTAACTGAAGCGGATCGATTTTACAAAGGGTACAACCCCGAGTATACCTGGTGGGCAGAGAAACCAATGCAACGGCTCCAATCAGCACTTGCCGAACACCGGAAACTGCTCCGCGAGAAGATCGTCGGCGTTCCCGACTCAGACAAAGAGACCATCATTGGCTTGCCGATCGGCCGTGAAGGCCTGGCGGTTGAGCTGGCTCACGAGTGGATCGCGCACGATCCTGCAGAGTTGGTCGAATTGGCTCGTCGAGAATTCGCCTGGTGCGATGCAGAGATGGATAAGGCTTCCAGGGAACTCGGGTTCGGCAGCGATTGGCGAGCAGCAATGGAGCACGTTAAATCGAAGCACGTTTCCCCCGGTGAACAACCGCAAATGATCAAAGATCTGGCCTGGGAAGCGATCCATTTTCTCGAAGCACACGATTTGGTCACGGTCCCTCCATTGGCCGCAAATGGCTGGCGAATGACCATGATGTCCCCCGAAGCGCAACGTGTGAATCCATATTTCTTAGGTGGTGACCAGATTATCGTTTCGTTCCCAACGAACACGATGACGCACCAAGAAAAACTGATGAGCATGCGAAGCAACAACGAACACTTTTCGCGTGCGACTGTGCATCATGAACTGATCCCAGGCCATCACCTGCAATACTACATGTTGCCCCGTCATCGTCCGTATCGCGAAATCTTCAAAACGCCGTTCTGGATCGAGGGCTGGGCACTTTACTGGGAAATGCTGCTTTGGGATCTGGATTTTGCACAGAGCCCTGAAGACCGTGTCGGCATGCTATTTTGGCGAAAGCACCGATGTGCCAGGATCATTTTCTCGCTCAGCTATCACTTAGGTGAAATGACGCCCGAAGAATGCATCGACTATTTGGTTGAGCGTGTCGGCCATGAACGCTCGGCCGCGACTGCCGAAGTCCGAAGGTCCATCATGGGCGGCTACAGTGCTTTGTACCAAGCGGCTTACATGCTGGGCGGATTGCAAATTCGACAAATGCACAAGGAAACCGTTCAAGGAGGCAAAATGACGAATCGTGCATTCCACGATGCGATCCTTCACCAGCATGCAATGCCGATCGAAGTCCTAAGACTTGCACTTGGCGATAGCCCACTGACCGCGGACCAACAACCAACGTGGCGATTCGCAGATCCGCCTAAGAAGTAGTTCACCCAACTCCAAAGTTGATCTACGGGCTGAAGAACCCTCCCCTCGCTGCGCTCGACCCTCCCAGCGGGAGGGTGAGTTGGTTGATGCGGCCCAGCGGGAGGGCGAACTTGGTTCATGCTGGCCCAACGGGAGGGTAATTGGTTGTTGTGCTATTTGATGAAGCAAGTGCCGTAGTGGATCCTGGTTACTGATCCGTTGCGTGCAGACTCCGAAGTCGATCGACGGAGCAAGAACCCTCCCCTCGCTGCGCTCGACCCTCCCAGCGGGAGGGTGTAGTTGGACGCTGCGGGCCCAGCGGGAGGGTGTAGTTGGACGCTGCGGGCCCAGCGGGAGGGTG
>CAYPLE010000192.1:2264-4731 GCA_964411445.1 uncultured Pirellulaceae bacterium | reverse complement strand
GTAGGGTTCGCGCGATCCAGAGGCTTGTAACCCCACTGGTCGGATTCCCCGTGCGTGACTCCACCTTTGATGCCGCCACCACACAACCAGTTGGTGAAGACATAGGGATTGTGGTCGCGGCCCATTCCACCTTGTGAACTTGGCATGCGACCAAATTCAGTAGTCCACAAGACGATCGTATCCTCAAGCAAGCCGCGTTGCTTTAAGTCTTTTAGCAGAGCAGCGGTGCCAATTGCCATGCCACGAGCCAAGGGACCGTGATCACGACGGATATTCTCATGCGAGTCCCAGTTGCGACGCGGAAAAGCGTTGTCGTTGCCGGACCAAATTTGTACAAAGCGAACGCCGCGTTCCAGCAGTCGCCTTGCGATCAAGCACTTGCGCCCAAAGTACTCGGCTTCTTCGGCTGCGTTAATTTGTGCTGGGTAGGTGGCTCCGATTCGATCGAGACCATACATCTTCATGGTTGCTCGCGACTCGCCGGAAACATCCAACGCCTCAGGCGCACTCAACTGCATTGCGGCTGCCAATTCATAGGATCGAATCCGGGCCTCCAAACGCGAATCATCCTGGCGCTGCGCTTGGTAGCGGCGATTGATGCGATTGAGCAGACTCAAACCGGCGCTGTCCCCCGCCTTTGTCACAAAACTCGCTTGAGCGGCAAGGTCTTCGATCGGATTGTCTCGTTGCGGAAATATTGCTGTTCCTTGCGCGGAAGCAGGCAAAAAGGCGGAGCTCCAGTTCTTTGGGCCGTTGCTCGCAAATCCGCGATGATCGGGCAGGACGACAAACGTCGGCAAGTTGTCGTTCATACTGCCCAAGCCGTAGCTGACCCACGCCCCCATCCCAGGAAAGCCGGGAAGCTGAAAACCGGTGGCCTGCAAATAGGTTGCTTGCGAATGAACACCGCTCTTGCCGACCATGTTGTGAATAAAAGCGATGTCGTCAACATGCTCGCCCAGTGGCTGGACGACTTCACTGAGCATCTTGCCAGTTTGGCCATACGGCGCGAACCTAAACGGCGACTTCATCCACGGTCCCAGTCCATCTTGAAACGTCTCGACTGTTTCTCCAAAATCCGAGGCTTCCCCGTGGTGTTTCTCCAGGAGTGGCTTGTGGTCCCACAAGTCGATGTGGCTGGCAGCGCCGCCCATGAACAACTGCACAACGCGTTTTGCCTTTGCCGCGTGATGCAGCACTTTGACGACTCCATCGTTGGCGGCATCTGCCTCACGTTGCAGCATCGCATTCAAGGCTAACGCACCCACCCCCACACCACCTGTCGCCAGGGCAGAGCAGCCGAGGCCACAGTGTGATAGAAAATTCCGTCGATTTTTCATTTCGATTCACTTGTTTTGCATCAATCTACAAACACAAACTCACTGAGGTTAAATAGCAGCCGGCACATGTTTGCCATGCCATGCGTCTTCGCATAGGCCGAAAGTTCCTGGACCTCTGTTTCGCTGGCGGTACGCTGAGTCACCAACTCCAATGCTTGTCGAACCTGCGCCTCCAGGTCAGCGCTGTCCCTTTTGAGCCTTGCTGCAAACTCCTCAGCCATCACTAGATTAAATTTATTGTTAAGCAGGGCGAGCGCCTGTAGCGAAGTCAGCGTCTCGTTTCGTCGTGGTGTGCTTTGCGATGAATCGGCACAGTCCAGTGTTGTCATGTATGGATTGGGTTGTGAACGCGCGACGAACCGATAAATGCTTCTACGGTGAGACGCCTTGTTCTTTGGGTCAAATTTGTGATATTCGAAGTGGGGTGAATGTTCGGTCTTTTCCAACTCAAATAAGTAATACCCCGGTCCACCCATTTCCAAGTTCATTGCGCCGCTGACGGTCAGAATGGAATCTCGCAACTCCTCGGCTGACAAACGTCTGCGGTTTGCGCGCCAAAGAAACCGGTTGCCGCCATCGATGGCCGCCTTCTTCGCGTGGTGGGCGGATGATTGTTGATAAGTGTTGCTCGTGACAATCATGCGATGGAGTTTCTTCAGCGACTGGCCGCCATCGCGGAACTCAACGGCCAACCAGTCGAGCAATTCGGGGTGCGTTGGCAACGCTCCCATGCGTCCGAAGTCGTTTGGAGTGGCGACGATGCCTTCTCCGAAGTGATATTGCCAGACGCGATTGACGATCGACCGCCACACAAATTGATTGTCGCGATCCACCAACCACTCGGCTAGTTTTTTCCGCCGCTGTCCTTCGTTCAATTCAGACGCAAACTGCCATGGCAAACCGGGGGATAATGGTAGAACTCCCGGGACCGCCAACTTGCCGGGCATCGTGACTTCACCACGACCTAGAACAAACACATCGCGTGGCGTGCCACCGGTCGGGCGAAAGTTCCCGTTGGCAGGGAAGTCCGTCGCTGCAGCGTAGACCGATGCCCGTGCCGGAAGCGAGCTGAGTTCGGCTTCAACGGCTGCAATTTTCGATGAGTAAGATTGGATTTGATCGTACCT
>CAYPLE010000192.1:0-2164 GCA_964411445.1 uncultured Pirellulaceae bacterium | reverse complement strand
TTGGCCACTTGCCATCAACAAGGTTTTGCCTGCCCCAGCGGATCGGTGCCTCGATAGAATCCGCCGCTACCACTGTTGCGTTCGCCGCCACATTCTTTCCACCAGCGAAGACTTGTAGTTCGGCGAGTGCAAAAATGTAATCGCCAGAGCGCATTGCCAACTTGGTGGCTGTGACGCGCACTCGAGCAGCTTCCTGCCGTGGCACGTCAATGGCAAGCTTGCCGATGCCGGGGTTAGCAAAATCTCGCGCCGTCTCATCCCGGATCAGGCTTCGGACTCCGGAAGAATCGATCGTCTCGATTTTGAAACGCACCGGAAATCCGAACCCATCACCTATCCCGTTGAAGTCATCGCTACACGGATGCAATACAATGCGTTCGACCGTGGTGTTCCGAGGCAGTTCAATCTCGACCCATTTCTGTATATCGGGGTTTGCAGCAATTTGGCTGTGGTAGCCGTGCTCGGGCGGACGCAATGGTCTGAGACCTTTTTCCAAATCGACAACCGCCGCGTTTGCGTCAGCCAATTCCTTTCCGCCTGCAATTTCAATTTCGCTCTCGAGCGCTCGGCGTGCAGCGTTCAGCTCAGCCAGTCGACTGGCCAATTCTCTTCGGCGGTTGGCGGTTTGGGGATGAACATCGTACTTGCGGTCAGCTCGATCCACTGCCGCAAATACCGCTTGCAACCCATAGTAATTTTCCTGCGTGATCGGGTCGAACTTGTGGTTGTGGCATCGCGCACATTGCACGGTCAAACTGCAAAATGTATTGAAGACTCCTGAAACCATGTCGTCGCGGTCCAGATTTCGTGCCACCTTGCCATCGATCTTTGCTTCGGAGACTTCTACGTGGCCAATGAAGTCCCAGGGGCCTGCGGCGACGAACCCCAGTCCGATGATTCCATCTGGATCGTCGGGGAAGAGGACATCACCGGCTATCTGTTCTTGAACGAAACGCGAGTACGGCTTATCACTATTCAGCGATCGGATGACGTAATCGCGATACGGCCATGCGTTGGGTCGCAGTTTGTCTTTGTCGTAGCCACATGAATCCGCGTACTTCGCGACGTCCAACCAATGCCGCGCCCAGTGCTCGCCATAGCGATCGGACTCCAACAAGCGATCGACCACTTTTTCGTAGGCATTTGGGGCGGGATCCGACACGAACGCATCCACTTGCTCTGGTGTGGGTGGTAGGCCGGTGAGGTCGTAGGTTAGACGACGAATCAACGTCTGACGATCCGCGGGCTTTGAAGGCGCAAGTCCATTTTCATTCAGCTTTGCAAGCACAAAGTCATCGATGGCCGTCTTTGCCCAGGTGGACCGCTGTTGCGGAACCGGTGGACTTTTGAGTGGGGCGTAGGACCACCAATCAAAGTCACCCACTGTTGCGGCACCAAGCCGCAGCCCCGACGGCCAGTTTGCACCGCCCTGAATCCAATCACGAATGAGTTTGACCTCTTCGTCGGAAAGCGGGGTAGCATCTTTGGGCATTTCGGCTTGGCCGTTCTCTGGTGTGATCAATGCCAGAAGACTACTGCCTGCCGCGTCACCAGGTTGGATGTACCCATCCGCGAATGCAACCTTCGCCGATTGCAATGAAAAATCCCCTTCGCGTTGTTGGTCGTTATGACACCCAACACAACGCCGTTCCAAAATGGGCACAACACGAGCTTGAAACGTATCTTCAGCTCGGATGCTTCCGCCGAGCATTTTCAAGCTGCAAGAGAACAGCACGGCGACAGTTACAACGACTCGCACCATCAATTCCACACCTTCGAAACGTACCAGCGACTGCCAGCAACAGAACAGCCAGCTCCTCGAACGGTTGCATATCAGTTTATCTCACAACGCATTCGTACGTCGTGCTACAAGTACTGATTTTCTTCTTTGGTTGCAAAATCCACCACGTTGGATTGGTCGAAAACAGCTCTTTTACTCCAAGTTGCACCGCAGATAAATGTAGCATGAAGAGGAGAAAAGCTATGCATTTTCTGACATGAGCACACCAAAGCACCCGAGCCGATTGTCCATATTGCTTGAATTTGGGCAGCATAGCAGGCTGGTAGATTTGCTGCAGAGTGGTCGAGCTTCATAGCTATTGAACCGCACCGAGGGCGATTGGAGGCCAACACTAAGAGTGTCGAGCTACCCGAACACAAACGC
>CAYPLE010000191.1:0-4894 GCA_964411445.1 uncultured Pirellulaceae bacterium | reverse complement strand
AAGTCGCTTCGCGGAGAAACGGAGAACTCTCTTCGCAGTGAAACTGTGGAGCAATCAGACAAGACCATCCTGGGGACGCCGCGAGAAAGACTGCTAGATGTACTCTCAAGCCTGAAAGAGCGTTATCGATTTCGCAGCTTTCGCGATCTCGGCGTTGAGGGGATTGCAGAAGCAACGGGACTTGACCGAGAACGTGCTCAACAGGCGGCCGAGCGTAACGCCACAGAGCCGCTGCTTTGGGACGACGCGGCAGATACACTTGACGCATTCCGAGAAGCGATACAGGCACATGGCCTAACCCTAACGCGAGGTGGAAGATTCTGGCATTTGGCGGGAAAGACAACCAAGGGAGCTGCGATGCAAGAAGTCGTTCTGAGACTGTTTCCTGAATGCCTCTCCATTGCTGTTGGTGACAGCCCCATTGATCAATCGATGTTGGATGTGGCCGACGTACCGATCGGTATTCCGCAGCCGAACGGGGAACTGTTGGTGACGATCCCGGCCCAGGGGCTTGTCGCCACCGAGGCTGGGCCCTCCGGTTGGGCGGTTTGTGTGCGGCAAGCAATCACTGCCAACGCTTAGACGAGAATTGGCGATTGAGTGACTCGCCGAGTACCTAGCTTCAGCTCGTCGGCTGGCTACGGGCAACTGGCTGTTACTGGTCGCTCGCTGGCTCGAGTTCACCTGCCACCGCAACTTGGGAAACGATGCGGGCATTGAGTAGCTGAACGTGCGCTGCGTACTCGCCCCTTGAAGTGCCTGGCGAACTCGCTTCGCGGGCGACTATTACCAATAGCTGCGCGTCAGTGATATTGCAGTCGACTGCTTCGCTCAGCGTTCCCGAGTCCAGAGCAACGGTTTGGACTCGTTCCAATTTCCCGTTCCTGGCAACCAAAATCTCTATCTCGGCGGCAGGTCTACGGACTTCCTGCTGATCTTCGGATTCAACGATGCTGACTGTCGCCAAGAATGAAGCCGCGCCAGGCTGCAACTTGTACGCCACTCGACTAGCAGCGTGCAAGGCAATCCCCTTTGGCACGATTCCACCATGCACCGACAGTGGTTGGCCATTGCAATTTTTGTTGCGTCCGAGTTCCCAGCGGAGAAGAGATTGCCCCGACTGACGATAGGAAGCGGGGGCTACATCGCCGAGTAACGTAAGCGGTTGTTTGGATGACGCCAGTCGCTGAGCGAAGCAGATGGTCGAATCGCCATGATCATTCGCTTGGCTCAAGCGAATCTCGATTCCTGAGCGAAGCTTTAGGGTGGATCCAGCATCATCCACATTTGCAGCTTCAACCTGGAGAAGGCTCCCACTGCGGGTTCCTATCGTTAGCCCAGACGCGAGCGGTTCAAGCCTTTCGAACAAGGCACTGCTGAGCGCGAAAGCCTGGATTCGCACCGCGGGCAAACGGATGATTTCGTTCGCGTTCTCTGTCTTTAGCCGCAGGTCCCACGCGCCGCCAGTCATCCCAAGTTCTAGGATTCCTGTAAGCACTTGACCGTCGTTGAGCCAAACTCGGTCACGCAAATCGTCTTCATCCAATTGGGACAGCAGATTGGAACACTGACGCGGGTGCGCAGGCGGATGGATCAAAACAGCGCGAACCAACGACAGGGGAATGTCGGACGAAATCACATTCGCCGAAACCACACGAATGCCCTTCGACGCGATTACCTCTCCGACAATCCGACTGCCGCCATGCAGCAACACGCATTGGTGCGGCGCGCGAGCCGTTTCACCGGCATTCAGCTTTGTTGGTACAAGTTGCTTGGCTGGCAAGCGAATTGCACCCCAGGAAAAATAGTCAGTTGGTGAACAGACAGTCGCAGGTTCGGAATCTGCGGAATGAAATGTCAGTTCTGCTGCATCGCCAAGGTCAACATGATGCACCGATCGTACGATTGTGTCGTTTAGATGCAGGTCGCTGGCACTTGCCGTCGTCCAACCACATGCGATGAGTACGGTGCTGAGCCAGAAACCAGTTCGAAGCTTCCGCTGCACAGATCGTTCTCCAGTTTGGAGTGTCGACCATCGGCTTTTTTGCAGGGAGGTCAGATTCATGCGAACTACAGTGTCGGTTGGCTTGGTTGAATATGTTCTTCGGCCACGGCGTCAAGTTCGCCTGCAACGCAATCTTGATTGAAGACCGTTGCCATCATGACGGAGTTGATGCCTGAACCGATACCCAGCAGGGCCGTCTTGCTGCCTGGGGCCAAGAAGCCTGACTTCAGCGCCATTGCCAAGGCGGTCGGCAACGCGACTGCACCAGTATTTCCCAGCCAGCGGAACGTGCTGTAGTCCTGTTGCTGCGGCAGCCCAATGGCGTCTAGCATCATATTGCGGTGTGTGCTGCCAACTTGATGGCACACCGATGCATCGAAGTCCTCTCGTGAATACCCCTCTCCGACCAGCAGTTCAAAGGTGTCTTTGCCAACACCAACGCCTGCGTGCAGTAGACTTTCTGAGTCGGTTTGCATCAATGGTTCCATTTGCGCGCCAGCTTGATCCGTGTCGCTTTGGCAAAGGGTGTGATGTTGCGTTTCAGCATTGGCGACACAGGCTCCGAGTGGGTTGTCTCGCTGCGACAAACTTCGATCTGCCAGCAGGATAGCACAACTTCCTGAACCGATTGTCAGCGAAGCAAAATGCGGCTTGATCGACTTTCGCGTCAGAGACTCGTCTGCATTTAGAGAAGCAATCGTGGCTTCCAGCAAGGCCCTTGAACTTTCCGTACCAACGACGATTCCAGCTTTGATGATTCCTGTTTCGATCAACGTCGCGATCTGTGCCATCCCGTTTAACAAGCCGAGGCATGCGTTGGAGAGATCGTAGACCCAGCAACTACTTGGCAGGCCCAAACCTGCATGGACACTGCAAGCCGTAGCGGGCTCCAGGTAATCACGACAAACACTTGCATGAATCAATGCGCCAACATCTTCTGCTCTGACGCTGGAGTTGTCCAATGCCAAACGGGCGCTTTCGACGGAGGGGACGCGAATGGGGGTTCCTGGCTGCCACATGCGTCGTTGTGCAATGCCGCTCATTAACTCCAATCGACCTTGAGGGAGCTTGAGCCGTTGGTAGACGGCCTCAAGCTGGTTTTCTATGTCCGTACTGGAGATTACGACCGGAGGCAGCGTGAAGCCGATGGAATCAATCACGACGCGTTGAAATTTCACTGGGCAAGTACCTTCGTCAGCGATTGGTGCCCGCTGGATGGGCGGAATGTGAATAAATACTTGGCTGAATGGATGTTTTCAGCCCTCGAATGGTTGCTTTTCGCGGCGAAAATTTGGTAAGTCGCAGTGCAGTCTTTCTGGTGATAACAGTCAGTTGCGGCCCCCCGTAGGGTATTGCTAGCACACTCAATTGTGCCTGCAAAACGATTGGGTACCAAATCTAGGGGCGCCGTTGATTAGTCTTGAATCGCCACTATTCTTGTGCCCTAACACGACCGGCAAGGGGCCGCGTCACTTTGCTTGACGGATGTCAACGTTACGTTTCAAGGATCAATTCGCAGGGATTTTGCGAATCTTTGAACCCGCACTCCACTGGACAAGTCGACCCAGCATAAACCGGGACGGTTATGCGATTTGACAGCAAGTGCAGTTCAATTTAACACCCGGGCTTTCGCGAAGCACTTAGACTGTTTCCTCGATTCCCGCACACAGCTTCCAATGCTCGGTGTTTCGCTAATTATCCCTGCTGTTCTGCACGCGTAAAGCTGGCACTCAAAACAAATCTGATAGGGATACTCAGATGACCAAGCCAATTATTGGTATCAACGCTGAATTTCGTGGCACGAACGGTTCGCAGTCTTCGTTTTCGTACCTGGCCTCTGGCTACTACGATTCGATTGCTCGAGCTGGCGGAATCCCCGTGATTCTTCCACCTGCGATGGATACCGATGGCATGAATCGGATCCTAGACACGCTCGACGGATTCGTCATGGTCGGCGGAGCCGACCTTGACCCGCGAAACGATGGTTACATGCTGCATTCCACGACGAAGCCGATGGAACCGCGACGTGAACACTTTGATCGCTTGCTGATGCGAGAAATCGTAGAACGCCGAATGCCAGTTCTAGCAATTGGCGCTGGCATGCAATTGTTGAACGTTACCTGCGGCGGAACACTGCTGCTGCACATTCCAGAGGATATCCCAAACTGCTTGCCGCACCGGGACAACCAAGATCCCAGCCACCGCCATTCCTTGGTGATCGAGTCCGATTCGCTGATCGGCCGCGTTTACGGAGAAGGTGAGATTCGGGTCACCAGCCGTCACCACATGGCAGTGGACGATGTTGCTCAAGGTTTCCGTGTAACTGCCAAGTGCCAGGACGGTGTCGTTGAAGTCATGGAAAGCGAAATGGTCGACTGGTTTGCAGTAGCCACGCAGTTCCACCCAGAATGCTCAGCGGCAAGTGCATTGGACATCCGCATTTTCGAAGAGTTCCTGGAGGCCCTCTCCAAACCACAACTCAGCGGTGAAGCGACGGGCGACGACATGCTCGTTCGCGCCGCCTAAGCCCTTCTTGCCTGCCTGCGACGGATTACCCCGCAGCGATCCGTCGCGCGGTAAGCAAGGATTGGCCAGAGCGTTTCCGTGTACCCAGTGGAGAGCAGGAAGTTCTCTAGGTTCGAAGAACTACGGATAGTTTCCAAGAGGCCGCGCAAGCTCGCACTTGCGCGGCCTCTTTCCGTTAAGTCCGAATAAAGCCCAATTGCCGAGCAAAGCCCAATGTTCGAATTTGACGTCTAATGTGATCTTATCGTTGCTGGTGTCGTCGCCTTTGAGTCCAGAGCGGTCATGCCTAGTCGAGCTGTCGCGCAAGTCCAGTTACGTCGGCCCCTCCCGGGCCACTCATTTATTCAAAGTACGATATTGTAC
>CAYPLE010000190.1:2403-4958 GCA_964411445.1 uncultured Pirellulaceae bacterium | reverse complement strand
TGGTTGGCAAAAAAGGTCGCGAAGCCTTATCAATGGGTGACAGGGTTGAACTTGTCCGAAATGCTGAAGGTGCTGGAGCCAGTTTTTGGCATGACGCGTGGTATACCCAGCGACAGCATGTTGCCTTCAAACTACTGGCGAAAGCACGAACTGCCAGAAGCGCGACGCGATCTCAGCCCGGAGCAGGACGACTGTGGTGTACTCTGGGTCGCACCCATTGCTCCTACAAGCGGCGAGCATGCTACGGCGATCTGGCATATCGTTCGAGACACCATGCTTGCTCACGGTTTTGAGCCGGCTGTCTCCATCACTCTGTTGACCGAGCGGACGGTAGACTGCGTGGTCAACATTTCTTACGACCGGAAGGTTGATGGCGAAGATGAGCGTGCGATGACGTGCCATGACGAAATGCTGAGCAAGTTTGTTCCCAGGAGTGTGATTGGGCCGCTTCGCTCCCAAATGGCGGCAAAGCAGTAGATGACGGTGGAACGAATTGCGATCGGCAACACTCGCTCTTACGATCCAATCTCTCGCATCACCATTTCACGCGCTAGTGGCATGTGGCTTTGGGATGATGCTGGCAATGCTTACATCGACCTGACAAGCGGCTACTCGGTGACCAATCTAGGACACTGCTTCGCACCAGTGATTCGCGCCGCAACCGAACAAATGAAGCGGCTTGATCATGTGACAGGCCAAACACACCAGCCGCAGCAGAGGCTTGCCCAAAAGCTCAAGGACATTTTCGAGCCTCGCCTTGCGGCGACTGGCTCACAAGAAGCGAGGGTCGCCTTTTCAACCAGCGGCGCAAGGGCAGTAGAAGTTGCCATTCAATGCGCGCTGCAATATCGACCTGGCAAGACGCTTCGACTGGAATCTGCATTTCATGGCAGAACATTAGCACTTTCCTGTGAAAAAATCGGCTTCGTTAACCAACTCGACGCGGCCTACTATCCCAACTGCAATCGTTGCCCGCTCAACAAGACTTTCCCGACATGCGACCTGGCCTGCACAACGCAGCTATTCGACTATATTGACGAACTCGGGCACACGATCTCTTCGATCTTGGTCGAACCCATTCTTGGTGTCGCTGGCTGGATCGTGCCGCCAGACAACTTCCTCAAGCAATTGCGAAAGAAGACCGCCGAGAAGGGCATACTGTTGATTGCAGACGAAGTTCAAACGGCCCTTGGCAGGTGTGGTGCCTGGACGCGATTTGAACAGATTCCGGTCCAACCAGACATACTCGTCATCGGTAAGAGCCTTGCCGCTGGCGTTGCAGCCATTTCGGCAACCATTGGTCGTGAGGAGATCATGAACTCCGCTGCGCCAGGCAGTTTAACCGAGACCTTCGCCGCGAACCCGGTCGCATGCGCGGCGGCACTCGCGACGCTTGATCATTTGACCGACGCGGCCGTGTTTTCTCGTGCAACCGAAATAGGCAAACGCCTTCGCGCCTGCTGCGAGAGTGCACTGGGCATTGCAGAAGCCACATCACGCCAATGCGACGGATTCGGCTCGCCGTCGGTAAGCGGGATTGGCGCGAGCTGCGTTCTGCAATTCGTAGGTGCCCCCAAGGCGGCTTCAACACAGGCGCACCATTTCGCTCAGCGATGCTTCGACCAAGGCTTGATCACCCATCTAGCAGGCAAACGACGCGATCGCGTCGTCCTCCTGCCACCTCTGAATCTTAGCGATGCAGAACTGCCTCAAATATGCGATCATATTGCAAGTGTTGCAGGCGACAGTTTCGAACGCAGGCAGCCAATCTAGTGCTTGTATCGCCTTTAAATGCAGGGTTGTCGGTGTTTCCCCCTTCTGTGCACTTCGGCTTCATAGCAGTTGAAATCTATTCGCGGTCGGGTGTCAGTGAGCCATACCGAACTGGCAGGTAGCGCTACAATGATTTGTTCGAAACCGAGAAACCTTCGACTCCGCAGGGGCGTGAGTGTTACTGAAATGCTGACGGTTATCGCCGTGATCAGCATTTTGATTGCCATCACGCTGCCTGCGATTCAGCACGCGCGAGAATCCGCGCGACGCATGAGCTGTCAGAATCATCTGAAACAGATCATGCTCGGTGCTCTTCAATTCGAATCAAGCCACAAGAAGTTTCCAAACTCAGATCGACCACTTCGTGATTTGTTATCCCTCATCGATCCGCCTCTCGCTCAACAAGCATCACAACAGGATATTACGCAACCGCCTCCGGCAATCTACGGATGTCCTTCTGATTTCATGCTCCCCCAAGTCTATGGGCAGACACGGTTTTCGTACTTTCTGAATCGCGGCTCGACGATTGCCAAGCCGGATGGAATGATCTGGTATCAAGGACGCAGAACTGCAGATGTGACCGATGGCCTGAGCAACACCACTTGCTTTGCAGAACGCTTGGTAACGATCCATGGCCGCCCCGGAATCCAAAGCTTGGCCGAACGTCGGCGGTACCCGGAGCGTTCGTTCCATGAAGTTCGAGTGTTTGGCAGAGGCCAGGAGGATGAATTGGTCGCTGAAGTCCGTCGGTTGAGAAAGCTCGGAGATCCACCCCTCGGCAC
>CAYPLE010000190.1:0-2303 GCA_964411445.1 uncultured Pirellulaceae bacterium | reverse complement strand
ACACCTACGCACCGGTGCTTTGATTGACAAATTGCCGTAAGAACTCGGCTCGGTAACTCGACTCGTCGGCTGGAAAGAGCCGTTGGTAATTCTTACTGCCGGTTGCACCCATTTGAAAACGCCGTTTTTCGTAAACAGGCATGTCCAGTCCACACAGTTGCTTCACACCCGAGCGCACGATTTGGCCCTTCAATTCATAGAGCTTTTCATGCGACCAATCCGTAAGCTCGATGAATGGAATTCCCTCAGCAACTTCAATTACGCGAGGCAGGGCAAAAGGACTAAATCCTCGGAACCCCAACGTGCTGGCAGGAGCAAATGTTCGTACGTGCCCGCGACTCTGCCCACCGCTGTAAACCAGCGAATGCTTAATCGCCGAAACGCCCCAGCCTTCCTGATAGAGCATTTGGTTGTTCAAGACGCTACGGATGGTCAGTTCGGGGTTATCCTCGATCGGGTAGTCCTTCAGATTTTCATCGCCACCGTCTCCGTCGATTAGCCAAATCCAATCGCTGTAACGCTCGCGGATTGCTTCGCACAACGCCAAGCCAACTGCGGCGGCCTGGATGTCTAGAGGCTTGTAATCCTCTACGACGCCGATGGCCTTCTTCCAGTCAATTGCATGAGCGGGCACATCAATCACCTCCAGGAGCATCTCAAGGTTCAACGCCCTTAAAAACTCTTCGGCTTGGGTCGCATCGGCCTGAGCACCATCGACTGTGAGAGTAAAGGCTTTCAAACGGGCTGGGTTCTGCCCGCGTTTGAGTAGCAAGTGGTAGAGGGTGAGTAGAACACTTCCGCTATCAATACCACCGGAAAACAGCACACCCAGCGGTTCTCGTTCGTCAACTCTGTCCAACCACAAGTTCATTTCCTGAGCCAAGGCACCGATATACGCTTTTCCAATAGCATCGATGTCTGGCGGCAACTGCTTGGGCTGTGGATCGAAGAAGCGATCAAGCTGAGGGTTCGGATCAGGACAGCCGACCAATTCCAATCGCATCACATGGTGGGCGGGTACCATTCTTGTGTAGGAGGGATGAAACTGATCTCCCAGCCCCTCCGCCTCGAGAGCATCGCGAAGTTGGTCGATTCGTTCGGCTACAATTAGGCACGGCCCCGCAGCCTTCTTTGCCAGGAAGTAGCGCATTGGACGCCCAATCGAGCGAGCCAGGAAGACGCTCTTGCCCTGCTTGGCAACGATCGCGAACTGCCCATCGATCTGCCCCACTCGTTCCGCATCACCACTCCTGACCCGCTCAACGGCTTCCTCAGCAGTCATATTCAGCAGGATGTTCGCGCTCGGATCAACGAGATCGACAAGACGTTCAATCGTAACAGGTGCGTTCATAAGTTCATCGCTTTGCATTGGGCACGGTTCAGCACTTCGCCGCCAACTCTACGAGCCAGCGGTGCAGATTTTACCCGCCTCTCAGCGACACCGCAAACAACACAGTGACGTAGCCAGGGCAAGTCAGTTTTCCACGCTAGAAAAAAGTAGCTTGGGCCGTTCCAGCCGAGAATTGCTTGGAATCGGCTGGGACTGCCGAGCAACTAAGG
This sequence comes from uncultured Pirellulaceae bacterium, assembly GCA_964411445.1. Lineage (GTDB taxonomy): Bacteria > Planctomycetota > Planctomycetia > Pirellulales > Pirellulaceae > Aureliella. Next base: position 743 of record CAYPLE010000190.1, on the reverse strand, counting down.
TGGCGTCGTTAGTCGCGAAAGAGCAGCATTTGAGACTTGATGGGCGACAGGGCAGGGCGATGCAATTCGAACGGTACGAAAAGCTCAGCCCATAAACGCGACAATGCCCGCCTTGCTGTAAACAGCAAGCGGGCTTTGTTCGCAATTCAGGGGATAGAAGTTGATCGCGGGACGCGTTTTGCGTGCAAGCTGAACCCGAAGGCTCTAAACCAACTCTTTCCGTCCGCCGACAAGTGTTCGAAGTCGCTCTGCCAATAGACGTGCGTCAAATGGCTTTTTGAACGTTTCGTTGATAGCCGATCGGTCGAAACTGAACGTTTGACCGTCATCCGGAAGCAACGCGATGAGAACGATTTCGGTGAAATCATTGTTCTTGCGTAGATTCTGGCAGATTTGCAGAGCTTCGACCTTCCCGATGGAGAAGTCAACGATCATACAATCTGGGTGGAAGCTCTCGGCTTGGATGCCCGCCTCAAAACCGCTTGCCGCAGTGCCAACTTTGAACGCTTTCTCAGGCGGAAGTTCCCGCTTAAGATTTTCGATCAGTACTTGGTCCTGAGCAACGATCAACACCTTGGCCATTGCCTCATCTTCCAAGTCACCCAAAGGCATACCATGCTCTTTGAGGAACTTGATGAGGTACTCACGCGGGATTCGACGGTCCTGGGAACCAGGAATTCGATATCCCTTGAGTCGGCCGGAGTCGAACCATTTGCTCACGGTTCGAGGGGCCACCTTACAGA
>CAYPLE010000189.1:0-5147 GCA_964411445.1 uncultured Pirellulaceae bacterium | reverse complement strand
GCGCGGGGGAGTGAAATCTTCATACTCCCCAATCTAAAGGTGGCCGAAGCAGGAAAGCCTCCCAATTTGAAACTGCCTAGAGCCTTCTAATTTGAAATGAGCCCGCCTCTGGCTTGAAATCAAACAGAGGCAGGCTGCGCGAACTCAGGTGCACAACAACGCATTCAAACGGCTTCACCTGCCTTGAATCACTTTCACGCAAATTAGAGCGTTTTGCAGTCGACAATGTCGCGCAGTGCAAACTCTGCCACCTTGGCTCCAGCCATGTGCTTTGAGCCGCTTTGAGCCCTCGGTTCGGCTCGCGCGACGCGACGGTGAGACGAGCGACCTTTCTGGGACAAGAAACGGCTGTGCCTCAAATTTTGGTGTCAGATATCAACTTGCTGTGTGTTTAGACTCGTAGAGGACCGTTTTCCTTTTTTGCAATGCGTTTCCTGAATTCCTACTATGCAAGACATCCCTGAAACGCGAGCGAGTCTGGTTCTTAAGATTCGCGATCCGAATGACCAGCAGGCTTGGGATGAATTTGTCCAACTGTATCAACCAGTCGTATATCGAGTGGCTCGGTCTCGAGGACTTCAAGCTGCCGATGCAAGCGACCTGGTTCAGACGGTGTTCATCGCAATTGCAGGATCGATCGACCGGTGGACAGCGAATGACTCAAGCGTCAAATTCCGTCACTGGCTCCTCAGGGTTGCCAAGAACGCCACGATCAACGCGCTCACTCGACGCCCGGCCGACCAAGGCGGAGCGGCGGAGTTGCTAGAGGAAGTTGAAGAACAGAATCGTCAAAGCGAGTCGCTGATCGAGTTGGAATACCGCCGAGAGTTGTTTATCCGAGCGGCCGAAATCGTTCGCGTCGACGTCGCGCCGGACACTTGGAAAGCGTTTGAGCTGACAGCAATCGAAGGGCTGTCCAGCGAGTCTGCTGCTGCGGAGTTGGGCAAGTCCATCGGAACCGTCTATGCCGCTCGCAGCCGGATCATCAAGCGACTCAGCGAAGTTGTCGCCAGCCTGGAGGAGCAGTTCAAATGAAGTCATTCGTATGCAACCTAAGCAATGCCGACGCCTACCTGCAAAGAAGCTTGACACCGGTGCAGGAAGAAGCATTCTTGAAGCATCTTGATATTTGTGGCAGTTGCCGTGAACACCTGGAGGCCACGGCCACTAAAGATTGCCAGTTGTCAGATTTCTCGGAGTTGCTTGGCGGGACGACTGGAATTGGACTTCATCAAGCCCGCAGCATTGACGATACCGCCGAGCTGCCATTGGCAGTTCAGCAAGTTCTCGAGTCGCTCAAACCGACTGATCATCCAACATCGATGGGCCGAATCGACAACTTCGAGATCTTAGGCGTCGTCGGCTCAGGAGCCATGGGCGTCGTCTTGAAAGCGCGGGACGCTTCGCTTGACCGCATCGTGGCCCTCAAAGTCATGTCGCCCAGTCTGGCGGAAAGCGGCACTGCCCGATCGCGATTCGAACGGGAGGCCAAAGCGGCTGCGGCTGTTCACCACGCCAGCGTCATCGCAATCCATGGTGTCCAAACGACTGCGCGGCTCCCCTATCTAGTCATGCCTTACCTCAAGGGCATCTCATTGCAAAAGCGGGTCGATGCGCAAGGCCCATTGTCATTGCCAGAAGTTCTGCGAATCGGCAGTCAAATCGCTTCTGGCCTCAGCGCAGCCCACAAGAAAGGTGTCATTCATCGCGACATTAAACCATCGAACATCATGTTGGACGAAGGTACGGACACGGCGGTCATTACCGACTTTGGTTTGGCCCGAATCGTTGATGATGCCACGATGACGCGCACCGGTGTTATCTCTGGAACGCCAGAATTCATGTCGCCCGAGCAAGCGAGGGGCGATGCAATGGATTCGCAAAGCGACATGTTCAGCCTGGGTAGTCTGCTGTACATGCTGTGCACCGGACGACCTCCCTTTCGTGCCGAAACTGCATTTGGCGTCCTGCGCAGAATTACCGACGACTCGCCGCGTCCGATTCGCGAGCTGAACCCGGACATCCCAATTTGGATGTGCCGCATCGTGGAAGACCTGCAGCAGAAGTCCCCCCGTGACCGCCCAACGTCCGCTGAAACTGAAGCGACGCTCGACGCCTGCTTGGCCCATGTTTACGCCCCGGATCAAGCTGAACTGCCCGAAAAATACCTTGCCACAACGCCTCAACCATCTCGAATCCGTTTTTTCCTTGCTGGAGTCCTCACAATGATCGCCACACTTTCTCTCTTCGCGCTAATGTTCTTAAGCGATGACAAACAGACGGAGAAGACACCCGACGTGATGCCAACGAAAATTGCCACAGCGACGGGCGAAACGCAGCGAATTTACAAGACGATCAACCTAGACTTCCCCGACCCGAAGCATCCGGGCAAATTGATTGTCGACATCAACCGAGGATTCGTTGAAGTTTCAGCGCACGACAAACCGCAGGTTGTCATCGAAGTACTCTATCCGCCCAAGTGGGGCGAAGAATCAACGACCAAGACACTTTCGAAGCAGTTCTCGCCTCAGTTCGACCTGGATACAAAGGAGGCAGACAATTCAATTAAGCTTGACACTTACAACCAGAACTACCCGCTGAACCTGCGAATCAAAGTCCCCAAGAAGACAGACTTAGACCTCGACACCTACCTGGACGGCTATTTGACGGCCACGGGCATTACCGGTACCGTCCGCGCCCGCAGTGAGCACTGTGACATTTCCCTTCATCGGATCAATGGTTCAGCGCAAGCGTACAGTCGAAACGGTGCCATCGATGTCAGCTTTCGTAAGTTAAGCGACGATGCTCAGCTCGACTTTGAAAGCTACAACGGCTCCATCAACTTGAGCTTCCCGAAAGACGCAAGTCTCACCGCAGCGATTTCCGCTGGTCGCGGCACATACTCTTCCACATTTGATATCGGTGCTCCATCAAAAGCCACTTTAAGTCTGCCATGGATTCGCAAACTCTCCCAAACCGAATACAGCGTAGGCACCATCAACGCCGGCGGCATTCCTCTTCGCATCGAATGCGCCAAAGGCCAAATCTCCCTTCGCGAATTCGATCGCTAGGCAGCCCGCAAGTAGCTAAGTATCTAGAAATCCAACTCCCCCCTCTCCCCCCTCTCCGGGAGTGCCGTTGGCGGCGAGAGCTGACGCAATACATCGCGTGGGCGGCTTTTGAGCCGTGAGGGCATCTGAAACCATCGACGTCTTGGAATCCTATTAGACCGGCAAAATTTCGGTGGCCATGTCGCAAACGGAACGCGGCGCGTCTCTATAACTACGGAGAGATGGAATTGGTAGCAGGGAGTGTTTTGGGATGACTTGATGGAATCGACGGAAAGACTTGTGCAGCTCGCTCAAGCGGGCAATTTAGAGGCGTTCGGCGAATTGGTCGAACGTTATGAGCATGCTGCCATCGCAGTGGCGCTGCCAATCGTGGGTGATTTCCATCATGCACAAGACATTGCACAAGAATGCTTTGTGTCGGCCTACAAGTCACTTGAATCACTCCGCAGCTCGAAGGCATTCGGGCCTTGGCTTCTGACCAGTGTCCGTAGGCGTTCTTTGCGGTTCGCGTCGGGAAAAACACCGGTCAAGCTGGCGTTGGGGCTGGAACGTGTCATGGAGACAGCGGATTTGAGTACGGCTTACCAGGGCGGCGTTGACGCAGCGGGGGAAACAGGCTGGACGGAAGCTCTACTTGAGATCCTACCGTACTTGAGCGAGCTACCGGAACATGAACTGGAAGTCGTCAATCTGCGGTATTTCGCCGACCTTAGCATGGCCGAGATCAGCAAATCGCTGAGTCGCCCTGTCGGCACGGTAACCAAGCAACTTTCGCGAGCTATACAGCGTCTTCAACAACTGATTAGGGAGCCTCAATCATGAGCAATTCTGATCAACAACCGATCGAACCGAATTCGCACTTGGACGCGGAACTTCAGAAATTCGGCAGCCAGCTACGAGCTCGCGGTTCGGTAAAACAGGGTGTGCTCAAGCAGTTGAAGAGCCCGTCTGACGACCAGTGCGTTGTTCAAATACCCAAGGCCCCTGCGGTGTCTAGACCAGCCCATCCTCCGACTGTATCTGTACGTTCAACTCTGGGAGGATTAAGCATGTTCCAAAAATTTTCACTTGGATCCATGGCCGCTTCGCTACTGGTGCTCGGGGCCTTGCTTGTCAGCAATTCAATTTTGGCGACCGCTACGCTGGCTGACGTTATTGCGAATGTCCGCGAAGCGACTAGCTATCAAGCGAAGATCAGAATCGAAACTAAGTTGGAGACGGGCAAGCCTGCGATTCAACAAATAGGAACCGTCTACTGGAAATCCACCGGTGCACAACGGATGGACAATACCGCGAAGATGCCGGGCAGCAAATCCGAGACGAAGACGACCAGTATTCGGTTCACGGACAAGCCTGGCATTGAATTAAATTTCCCGAACAAGACCTTTCGAATCCTTCCGGCCGCCGCTGGAGCAAGATCGCCGCTTATGGCGATGGAGCAACTTGCCAAGTACCGTGGTGATGCGGCCAAGGACCTAGGTGCCAAGACCATCGACGGCGTAGTCTGCTATGGCTTCACGCTGCCGATGCAAGAAGTTGACGAAAACATTCTAGGAGGCACCATGGACGTTTGGGTTGCCAAGCAAACGGACTTGCCGATTGAAATCAACATGAATATTTTCCCAGGCGTTCGCATGACGACGTCCGACTTCGAATGGAACAAACCGTTTGATGAAAACATCTTTGACACCGCGGCTCCGGCTGAATTCGCACAAAGTCCCAAGGCGGCCCCTCAACCTGCTGAAGAGATCGCCGAGCACATCATTGCATCGCTAAGAATCTACGCAAGACACAGCGGCGGAGAATTCCCACCGGTAAGAGTGATTTACGGCGACATTATTGCGGCTCATCTTCGCAAGATAGCGGGGATTGAGGGGCCACCGTATAGCAAGGAAGTGTTGACGAGCGACCTTTTTCAGCAACTCAACGAGAGCAACACAGGTTTTGCTCACATGACGGTCCTAATGCGTGAGTCCTCCGAGGCAGAGTACTTTGGCAAGACCGTTAGCCCTGCTGACAAAGATGCGGTGTTGTTTCGCTGGAAGCGGTCCGATGGCAAGTTGCAGTGCATCTACG
>CAYPLE010000188.1:0-5164 GCA_964411445.1 uncultured Pirellulaceae bacterium | reverse complement strand
GGACGTCGCCTTGGACGCTCATCAACTTCGCTTCGCTCTTCGCTGCCGCGATCTTCTTCACTCCGTCGCCCGTCGTCACCGCCTCGCGATTCTTCGCCAGACCGCACGTCATCACTGCCGCGTCGTCGTCGCCTGCGGCGGCGTCCGCCTCGTCGCCCGCTTCGCGACTCGTCATCTTCTTCGTCTTCGGAACCCGCTTCAACGACACTGTCAGGCTCAGCCACCGAGGCGGTCAAGTCTTCCAAGTCCCGCGAGGACTTGGAGGATGCTGGCTCGGGCTCATCAGACTTCTTGAAGGACAATCCGTGATCGTCCATATCCCACTCAACGTCTTCGATGACGCGTGGCTTCGCTTTGTAGCCGGTGGGGGCATCCCGCTCCGCTTCGGCAAACATTTCATCGAGCACTGGATTTCCGGCATCGTCATCGCCAGCCCCGAGCACCTTTGAAATGGGGTCGCCGTCGTCTTCCGCAGCAACCTCAGCCGCTTCGTCATCGTTTTCCTGGGTATCCGAGCCGCCACGACCAAAGATGCTTGCCAACTGCTCCCAAGATGAGCGTTTTTTCTTTGCAGGCTTGGCAGGAGCTTGCTTGGACCGAGGCGTTCGCCGTTCCGCTTTTGGTGCAACGGGAGCTGCTTCGGCCTGTGGCTGAGTGTCCGCTTCCGAATCGTCATCCAAGAATCCGACGGGTGGTTCATCGTCACTGGCAAGCAGATCTGCGAAACCATCTCGCGAAGTGTCGTCACCCGAAGTGTCCTCGCTCGCCTCGAGCACTTCATCGACCGCAGCAGCTTCCTCTTCTTCCACCGGAGCACTCAATTCGGGCTCAGCGGCTGGTTCTGAAGTCGCTTCGGGCTGCGCTGCTTCCTCTGGGATTTGTGTTTCGGCTTCGTCCTCGATGCCTGGTGCGCCAAGCATGCTTTGCAGGGATTTCCAATGATCTGCCATTCGTGGCTATCTCTCGTGTTTTGTTCGGTTGCGTCGGCGGCCCGCCTATCGTGGCAGCTCGCCCATTTTTCGTTTCAGTGTTCGCGATCTGCGACTCATTCTCTGACCAGCAAAATCTCTCGCGTGTTGCCTTGGTGGCCCGTTTTCAACCGGGCGTGTCGAGGTCATTGCGTTGTCTTCTAGTTATCTTGCCTGAGCCATTGCCCTAACGTCACTCTCGTCTCTGATCTGCCTGGTTTCTTTGGCGTCAATACTTTCACAAGCCGCGTTTGCTGTTTCTGCAAACGTTCACGACCCATTTGTTCTCACACCGAGCGCCAATTTGGCATGTTCCGCGGTAAGGCACGCTTCGCAGCATGGCTCCCGAAAACTTCGATCGGGGCTTTTCTGCCTTGCAGGACACGTTGAGTCGACTGCAAAGCTCAATTCGAGCCCTTTTTCCACGTTTCCGGCGTTCTAATCGCGGATTCGCCGTGATTATAGCCCCCATAGCGGTACGCGGAAGGCGAATCTAAACCGCCGCTGCTGTCTAGCCCCAAATGGTGGTCAATTTGAATCACCGCTCGGGCCGCATCACCCCCTTAGACCTTCTCCAGCTTGGTCACTCTACCAGTGCCAACCCATTCAGCGACGAAAATGCTCCCATCAGCGGCGAAACACGCGTCGTGCGGGTGAACGAACTTACCGTCCAGCCATTTGGATTCATCCTGCCGAATCGCCTTCGACTTGTCGGCCGAGATCCGCCCCACGTCTTCGCCCAATTGAGCAACAACTTGATTGTCCTTGCCAAGGACCGTCAGACGCGCTACCAACTCTGGCACGAGCACCAAGTCGCCTTGAATGTCGATATTGGCGGGCAGCCCGAATCCAGTCTGCGTGCCAAGGTATTTCCCGTCCAGGTCAAATCGCTGCAGTGTATTGTGCGCTCGATCAGTCACAATCATAACCGGCTCTTCGCCGCGGCGGTCAATCCACAACCCGTGCGGAGTCTTAAAAGTCCCCTCACCAGCACCAGGGCCGCCAAAACAGCGCAGCCAATTCCCGTCGGCGTCGTAGCGATGGATCTTGAACGAGCCGTAGCCGTCGGCCAAGAAGAAGCCACCATCGTCAGTGAAAGCAAAATTGGTGGGCATGAATCGATTTTGCCCCCAAATCCGCTTGGGGTTCGTGGCCTCCCCTTCGGCGTACACACCACTTTCCATCGGGGCGTAGTTTTGCCAAACAATTTCACCTCTCAGGCTCATCTTTGCAAAGCTTTTTACCTGCTGATAGGCGGTGACGTACAAGAATTCCTCGCCGCCCTCTTGGCGGACTTCCAATCCATGCCCGCCGCCTTGGAACTGACTGCCAAAGGCCCGAACAAATTTACCGTCCTCATCGAAGACGAAAATGGACGGGTGATCTTTCTGCTTTTCAAGGCCCTCGTGAATCACATACAGATTGCGTTGGCTATCGACTGCAACATTATGCGTCGTCTGCCATGTGTACTTGCTCGGCAATTGGGGCCAATGGTGGTGGACTCGATACGTATGTTCGCCTTCTCCGATGATGGTTTCGGAAGTTCTCGCCACCGCAGGCCTTGCCACGAGTGCACAAACACCTGCTGCCGAACCCGCTACAAAACTCCGACGTTTGATCCGAGAGCCGATTGATTGTTGCATCGCCTTATTGCTCCAATTCGAGTGATCGCCACAAATACCAAGCCGCAATTGTACGGTATGGTTTCCAGCGAAGTGCGAAATCGGAGAGCTCCGAAGCCTGAATTCGTTCAGAAAAACCGTACAAGGAAGTCACGGCCTTCTGCAGCCCGAGATCATCCGGCGCGAAGATATCCGGCCGCTTGAGAGAGAACATGAGGAACATCTGAGCAGTCCAACGCCCGATGCCTTTCACTGCGACGAGCTCACTTATTGCGGTCTCGTCGTCCGCCCGGCTAAGTCGTCGAAAATTCAGCCTGCCATCCAAAACGCGTTCCGTGAGATCCACCAAGTAGGTTCGCTTTTGACGCGATATGCCAAGCGCTTGGAGCCTGTCGGCATCGAGTTCAGCGATCGCTGCGGCTTGAAATTTCTTTGTCCCCAGCTCGTCTTCAAGTCGCCCGCAGATCGTCTTGGCCGCGGCCGTCGAAATTTGCTGAGACAAAATGCTCCGCACGAGCACGGTATAACCAGCCGCTTTTGCGGTCGCTCGAAACGGATCGCTTCGCGCGATGACGGCTGCCAAAATCGGATCCTCCGCCGATAGTTGCGTTACCCCTTGGCTAACGGTTGCTCGATCGAGTCGCAAAGTTTCAACCTCTTTCCTGAACCAGCCCCAATCGCAAAAAATCCACTGGCTACACATCCTACCCGCTGCACAGTAGCAGACGCGTCCCCTTATCCCGCAAATTGTTTCAATCTCGTTCCCGTGACATTCGCCCGCGAATTGGGTGGGTGCCGATGACAGACGCCAGCTTTGGAATAAAATCCGAATGCCCTCAGAGTGAAAGTCCTGATGGCAACCCACCACCTCCCACCAGATTCGGAACGCACCATGAAGGCTCTAGTCAAATCGAAAGCAGAACCGGGTCTGTGGATGGAAGATGTTCCCATGCCGGAAATGGGAATCAATGACTGCCTGATCGAGATAGACAGGACCGGAATCTGTGGCACCGACATGCACATCTACAAATGGGACTCGTGGGCCCAAGCCACAATTCCTATTCCGATGACCGTCGGACATGAATTTGTCGGCCGCATTGTTGACGTCGGTTCCAACGTCAAAGGCTTCGAAGTGGGCGATATCGTCAGCGGTGAAGGTCACGTTGTTTGTGGACGCTGCCGCAACTGCATGGCGGGCCGGCGGCATTTGTGCGCCGACACCAGCGGTATTGGTGTCAATCGGCCAGGCGCGTTCGCAGAATTCATTTCGCTGCCGATGACCAACTGTTGGCATCACAGCCCGGACATCGACCTAGACACTGCATCGATCTTTGATCCTTACGGGAACGCCGTACACACAGCCTTGTCGTTCCCTGTGCTAGGTGAAGACGTCCTCATTACTGGCGCAGGCCCCATTGGCTGCATGGCCGCAGCCATCGCCCAACATGCTGGTGCAAGATTCGTCGTCGTAACCGATGTCAATCCGTGGCGATTGGAATTAGCAAAGCGAATGGGAGCAACTTGCACCGTCGACGTTCGCTCGGAATCTATCGAAGACACCCAAAAGCACCTGGGCATGACAGAGGGCTTTGATGTAGGGCTCGAAATGTCCGGCAATCCATCTGCATTTCGCAGCATGATCAACAACATGGCTCATGGTGGCAAGATTGCCATGCTGGGCATTCCCAGCGAGCCAATCGCCATCGACTGGAACGATGTCGTTTTCAACATGCTAACAATCAAGGGAATCTACGGACGTGAAATGTATGAATCGTGGTACAAAATGACGGTTATGTTACAAGGCGGATTGGACCTTTCGCCCGTGATTACGCACCGCCGCCGTGCAGATGACTTTCAACGGGCCTTTGAAGAAATGGCCGGCGGAGAAACCGGCAAATGCATCCTGTACTGGCAAGACAGCCAAGACAAGCAATCGTTGGCGAAGTAGAAAACCCCGAACTGCGTGACGCATTGCAGCGCGGCCAGAATCGCTGCTGTGCGCAGACAATCTCAAGTCGATTCGAACTCTAAAACTGCCCCCCAGACCTGGAACCAGCAATCATGTACGGCGCATTCCAAGAACACCTTCAATCGCAGCTTGACGAAATCACAGCCGCAGGACTTAGTAAAGCGGAACGGATTATCGATTCGCCGCAGAATTCGCGGATCGACGTTGGCCAGCACTCGGTGCTCAACATGTGCGCCAACAACTACTTGGGATTGGCACAGCACCCCGCAATTCAAGAGGCTGCATCCAAGGCGCTTCAGCAGTGGGGATATGGACTAGCCAGCGTTCGATTCATCTGTGGCACGCAGGCGATTCACAAAGAACTCGAATCGAAAATCAGCAAATTCGTTGGCGCGGAAGACACCATCCTTTACACCTCCTGCTTTGATGCAAACGGCGGTCTTTTCGAAACTCTGCTAACGGCGGAGGACGCGATCATCTCCGACGAATTGAATCACGCCAGCATCATTGACGGCGTGCGACTTTGTAAGGCATCGCGGTTCCGCTACAAGAACAACAACATGCTAGACCTTGAGGAGCAGCTCAAGGCGGCCTCGGGGGCGAGG
>CAYPLE010000187.1:0-5202 GCA_964411445.1 uncultured Pirellulaceae bacterium | reverse complement strand
GCCATCGTACGACTTCTCCAAGGCACCGCAAATTGAACTTTTGAGTTACCCTGTCCAGAAAGCAACGTCTAGTCAGAATATGAATCGAGGTGATCAGACCTAGAACGCAAGTGTCACAACCGTGGGCGCCGAAGAAGAGCCTTAGCAACCGATGGTTAGAATCACCCAGGGCTGGCGCGGTGGTTCATGATCCCCTTTTGTAACCTTTCACCGATCCTGTCCACGTACCATTCTGAGGAAGCTGAATTGAAGCGAGACGATATCTACAAAGTGAAATCCAGTCTCGTGGGGGATTTCGCTTTTGACGAGTCTGTCGCCGAAGTGTTCCCCGACATGATTGCGAGAAGTGTACCGGGATATGCCTCGATCTTGGCAATGATTGGTGAACTGGCCGCCCGTTACACGACTCCGAATTCCAACATCTACGATCTGGGCTGCTCGCTGGGAGCCGCGACAAGAATCATCCTTCAACGCGTCTCGGTGCCTTGCCGAATCGTTGCCGTCGACAATTCAGACGCCATGATGAAGCGCTTCGGCAGAGAATTTTCGGCTCAGGCAATCAACGCGCACGTGCAGGTGGAATCGCGAAATGAGGACATCCGTGATACCTCAGTGAGACAGGCTTCCTTTGTTGTTCTGAATTTGACACTTCAGTTCATCTCAATCGATGACCGGCGGGTGCTGCTGCAGCAAATTTACGATGGAATGATGGAAGGGGGAGCATTGTTAATTGCTGAGAAGATCCGCTTCGAGGATCCTGTCGAGCAAGAGTTGCTGACGGAGTTGCATCATGATTTTAAACGAAGCAACGGCTATTCCGATTTGGAGATAGCTCAGAAGAGAATTGCCATTGAAAACCGGCTGGTGCCTGAAACACTACCAGCCCATTTCCAGCGGCTCAGTGATGTGGGATTCTCCACCGTCGTGCCTTGGTTCCAGTGCTTCAATTTTGCTTCCTTTCTCGCTGTTAAATAAGTTCCTGCCTTGCCAAGCCGAACCCCGACGACACGAAACGATCTCTGGGCTCAACTTTCAAGCATGAAGTTGGAGGCTTGGGCTGACCAACTGAAAGAGCATGAGCAGCAGTGGTATGCGCCGGATCAGCATGGAACGTTGCCCAAGTGGTTGGCAGCCTTCAATAAAATGCCCGATGTCACGGCACGGTTCTCAGTTCGCGACGGCCATGTAGTATTCACCACTGAGGAACAAATTGACGCGTCTAATTTGCGTGAAACCTTAATGGCGTTTCACCCGTGGCGTAAAGGGCCGTTTGCTGCATTCGGAGTCGAAATTGATACCGAGTGGCGTTCTGACCTCAAGTGGGATCGGCTTTCTGAAGCCATCGATTTCGGCGGTAAGTCTGTCTTGGATGTTGGATGTGGCAATGGCTACTACGGCTGGCGGATGCTCGACGAAGGAGCCAAATTTGTGCTGGGCTGCGAGCCCTTCACGTTGTATTCGATGCAGTTTGAAGTGTTCCGGCGGTACGCCTCGCAGCCCGAGGCTCACTTCGTCATACCTGCTGGTGACACAGACTTGCCTGCTGGTCTACGGGCTTTCGATCTCGCCTTTTCGATGGGAGTACTCTACCACCGACCAAGCCCCATTGATCACTTGCAGCGTATGCGTTCGACGCTCGGCCGCGACGGCCAACTTGTCCTTGAGACCATAGTCCTGGACGCTGGAGGAAACAATGTTCTGACCCCTGAGTCGCGTTACGCAAAAATGCGGAACGTTTGGTTTTTACCGTCCGTAGAGTTGCTTTGCATCTGGCTGCGCCGTAGTGGTTTTCGCGACATCAAAGTAATCGACGTTTCTCGGACAAACATCAAAGAGCAACGGCGGACATCCTGGATGACCTTTGAATCGTTAGCTGATTTTCTGGATCCCAACGATCATACAAAAACCATCGAAGGCTACCCTGCCCCGACCCGGGCGATTCTTACCGCGAGATGCAAATAGCTTTGGTTATTCCGAACACGCATCTTGCATTGATTCCGCAACTACTGCAAAACCAACTTCGGCGGAATGTGGAGTTGGACCCATCTGTCTCGGCAGCCTGTAAACAATGTGAGAGCTGCCAACGTAGTCGACGGGTGAATAGTCCTCCAGTGCACGGCTGAGCCAGCTATTCATCGCGAGGTCGCTCTTGCTGACAACGAGCCAACATGGGAGTTCAAGCTGCGTGAAATCGATCGGCAGAGCTTCAAAACCCGCACCGACAGACTGTAATTCCCTGTGCCCGCTGAAGGTCGAGTGGATGTAAATCTTTGTGCTAGCATGATCTTCGCACCAGTCGCGAACACGATACGAATCTTGCCCCCAATCCGATGCGTCGTTAAACAGACAGCGATAACCGGTTGTGTTTCCCCCTGCAAAAATATTGAAGGCGCCCAGCCAGTGCGGACCGGACACTACGCACCCAAGCAGCGATGTTGCAAATCCCAACATTCCTAGATACTGAACGCATGCCGACGAGCGTGCAATCGTAACCGAAGCGATCAGGAACATCGGTGGATAGGCGGGCAGGACATACCGATGCTGCTGTGCGAAACCGTCTTGCATCGACGTTGCGAATAGCACCGCAAGCAACAGGCCCATAGCTGGGCCAAGCCCACTCAATAGGCCATCTTTCTTGCGAGTTGACAGGCTGGCAAGGCGTCGACCTGATGACCAGATTTCCTGAATAGGTGCAACCATTAGGACGGCTACGGCAGTTCCAAGCGAGAAGAGCGTTCCGGTGGGCAATTTAACAAACATGCTATACAAGTAAAACCACCACCAGCCATGCGAGCTTCGTAGGCCAGCGGCGTAAGACGGCAAGCCCAATTCGAAGTCGAGTTGCTGCCTATCCAAACCCAACACCAAGTGTTCTGGCAACGGAACAACAATCCAGTTTTTCCCGAGCCCAACACGATCAGCGAAAGAAGCGGCGGTCGCCTGTAGTTCATGAAAGCTACCGCTGAGGAACGGGTACTCCGGCAAACTCTTGCCAAATCCTGCATAACTATAGGGCAAACCCAAGACGATGATCATCACAGCCAATATTACGAAGCTTAGGCCTAGCAAACGGCGCAGCTCATAGCGATCCGCTTGCCAAGCCATCAAAAGCAGGGCAACTGGGAGCAGTACCAGAGCGGTAAACTTGACCAGCACCGAAAGTCCCAGCATTGCGCCCAATGCCGTCGCGCGTTGCCAGTTTAAATTGTCCACCGCCCACACGAGTACGCGCAGTGAACACAGCATGCTAACGCCGCAAACCACATCTCCAGTAATCAAGACTCCATGCGAGAGGATTTGAGGTTGTGCAAACCACAATCCGGCGGCCAAGATTCCCGCGCCATGCCCGCCTAGCTCAGTTGCCCACCTGAACAATAGCCAGCCACCAAAGAGTGTTGTCAGGGCAATTCCCATGCGCCCAACCGTCAACCAGAACTGGAACCGCTGAGGATTGCCAATAAACAGATCTCTGCCTCGCGGGAACTCCACGCGGTCTGCGGCTCCCATGCCAGAGTCGTCTTCCTCGCAATGATCTCGCATGCCAGCCCCGTATGCAGGCAAGGTTGCGATGCCTCGTATGAGCGGCGAATTGACCTTAAAAATGTTCGTGTCACCGTATTGCCAGTACCGCAGGCCAGCATAGAAATGCCCGAATTCATCATTCACCGGAGCTTGGAAGATCGCTGAATAGACAAGGCAACTGGATGCGATGACCCACCCAATACATACGATTGAGCGCGTGAACACGTTTCCCGTTCGTGGCTCCTCAGTCGATTGGGGTTGCATCGATCACCTCCTGTACCTGCGCAGCAGAGTACACCATGATGGAGGCTCCTGCCCTGGCGATCGGGACAACCTCACGCAGACGCCCAAACTTCGTGTCGACCGGAGTGCCGGTCGCCGAGATGCCGTAGAGATGGTTTGTCGAAATGGCCAAGTAGTCAAACGCTGTGGCGTCAAACTCCTGCAGACGTCCAAGTAGCCGCGCGTCAATGCCGTAAGCGGTGGGCTTTGCCGAGCCAAAATAGGATAAGGCGACGCGATGCAGCGGTGCCTCAAGCGAGTCGAGCGTGGTTTTCAGTTTCGGTAGGTCTTGCCCCCAATCGACATTGGAATCCGCCATGTACTGATGCGCATTTTGTGCTCCACCGATAAACGGTGTAGCGTAGGCAAGGTAGTTCGGGCCACTGTAAAAGGCTTGGTGGCATTGAACCACCAGCAGCACTGAGGATAACGCGACGTTGTACCGCATTGTTCGTGTCGAACCTGCCGTTTTTGCAAGCCAATCAACGCACAGCAAGACTACGATCGGAAGTAGTGGAAACGCGTAGCGATACCCAATCTGAACACGGATAGTCATCAGAAAGCACGTTGCGGCGAGCGCGGTGATTACCCAGATTGTCAGTGTGAAATCAATCGGCAGCGGCGTGTTGGGCGAATTGGACGAGATGCGTCTCAGCAGCCGAAACGCGGCTAGCAGCATGGCAATACACCACAGCAACAGCTCTGCGGGAGTACTTTTCAAGTAGATGATAGCCGGGAAATAGTACCACCATCCGTGTAAGCGAACTTCACCAAACAGCATTGCTGTGTGACCACGCTCGTTGTGGCTGTGCTGTGCAAGCACCGCTGCGATTGGAGTCGGTAGGATCACATCTGCCAGCCACGCAACGGGACGGCTCACGCCGAACGCCGTCGAAATCTTGGCAAACTCACCACCGTGCATCAACCAAGTTACTAAGAAAGCAGCAGCACAAAATAGAATGAATCGCGTTGTACCAGAGCCGATCCGCCGAGCTCGGGATCCTGAGAATTCGTCTGATGCCGTCATCGAACGAAACTCAATGAAACGCAGAATCATCAAAAGTAGCCAAACAATCACCAATATCACGGATGAGTATTTTGCAGAAATCGCGACGCCACATGCGCCGCCCGCAAGGGCAACGCGCTCTAGCGAAATGGGCTGGCGGCTGGGCGATTGTGAGCAAGCGAACCCATATACTGCCAAGCAAACGAGCCAGCAGAGCGAGGTCAATCCGTCCGTAGTTGCAAGTGCCGAATGCGTGATGACGTGGGGGCTGTTGGCTATCAACATCCCTCCGCAGGTAGCCCACAACAAACCACGCCGCTTCAACAGCCACAGGAATACTGTGCTCACCAAGCCGGTTCCTACCAGCCAACTGGTTATCAGGCGGGCCGTGT
>CAYPLE010000186.1:4132-5404 GCA_964411445.1 uncultured Pirellulaceae bacterium | reverse complement strand
GAGCCAGCGGCGGGAATCGAACCCGCAACCCCCGCATTACGAATGCGGTGCTCTGCCGATTGAAGCTACGCTGGCACGCCCGCAGAGAAATTGTCCATGAAGGGCTCGCAAGCCTCGTCCTCAGACTATATCCCCG
Organism: uncultured Pirellulaceae bacterium; assembly: GCA_964411445.1. GTDB lineage: Bacteria > Planctomycetota > Planctomycetia > Pirellulales > Pirellulaceae > Aureliella. Next base: position 5,268 of record CAYPLE010000186.1, on the reverse strand, counting down.
CCAGCTTGAATGAATGCAAAATTAGAGTCGCTCCCTATGTTTTGGTCAATAGGGAACCGTATTTGCGTACACATGTACCTCTTGCGCAATGCTTATGGCAATTCTGGCATCTCAGAGCGGAGATTCCCCCCCTTAATCTAGTCCGACCTGCGACTATTCTTCAGGGGCCTGCTGGCCGCTACCGAGCTGGGCGAGAACCTGCAGGACGCCGTTTAGATGCGCCAAACGAGGGCCGAAACGATCAAGGAATTCGTTGAGCACGTATTCGCCGTCGAACATGTTTTCCTCGTGGTCGTCGATTTCCTCAGTCAGTTTTTCCAAGAAATCCGCCTGAATCGCGGACAGTTTCTCGGCAGCACGGCGACACGAGCCAGCTAGGCGAGGATTGGCATCTTTCCACTGCTTCAGCTCAGCAGCACGTTGTTTTTGGGCATTCAAATTGGATTGCACCAACTGCTCAAGCAACTGATTTTGCTTCTGCTGGCCAACGGCGATCTGATGCAGCAAAGCAACGGTGGCCTCGGCCCCGGAGGTATCAGCGGCGCGCTGGACGCCACCTTGCTCAGCCGAAACATCAATGCTGAAGATCGGCGAGAATTGCGAAGGATCATTCCCCACGGGTACTACTCCAAGAATCGTGATGAAAGGGCCGAGACGAGGGTTTCAGTATAGTCGCGGCCGAACTCGAGTCGAGCAAGACGCGGCCGCTTGGCTGCTTTTCGCCAGGAAGCTAACCGTTGCGATCCCTCCATTCGGAACGCCCTAACAGCCCCAAATTCCAACGAATTGGCTGGCCGGCCGAAGGTCCAGCTTGACTAACCAGGCCCCAGCACCTGAGCGACAAAGCCATAAACCTGCTCGCTGGTCGTCCAACACACCAGCGAGCAGATTGGCTTGGCGGCGAGCAGCCGTTTTTGGGTAAGCTAAGCCTGAATTTCTGTTGAGAATTTGATTTTTCCCACAAAACGCGTCAAACAACGCCCTCAAAGACGTCTGTAAAAGTGGTCAACCCGAAGCCTCGGTTCATGCTGGCTGAGCTGAAGCAAACTGCCGACGCAAACGCCCGCAACACGTCGAATTGCAAAATCCAATGAACTTCAAATCTGCGAACTTAAAAACTGCTCGAACTCTGAAAA
>CAYPLE010000186.1:0-4032 GCA_964411445.1 uncultured Pirellulaceae bacterium | reverse complement strand
AAAACTGCTCGAACTCTGAAAAGACATTGGCGATTGGGGCGTTCGATTCAACTGACAGTCCTGTTGCTCATTCTGTCCTCCATCGCCAGCCGCAGTCTTGCTCAGTCCAGTCCCGCACAATCTAACCGAGCACATTCCAAACGAGCACAAGAGACCTCACAAACGAATTCGACTGAAGCCACCGAGCGGTCTTCGTCCCCACCTCAGTCGACGGCTAGCAAGCTGCGAGAGGCGATTGGACAGTGGGTGCCGATCGCGAAGCCCGAAACTCCCGCGGTAAATGCCCCGCCGCCACCACAGCACGCCGCACAACCCCAGCCATTCAATCAAAACCAGCCAATCAATCCTAGACCCAAGGCTGCACCAGTGAGTCTTCCAAATTTCAAAATGCCGACCCTTGGCGGAGTCCAGTTTTGGACCGATCGACACTGGCGGTGCGGATGGCGCATTCAACAAAATGCCGTCACCGGACACTATCGGTTGCTCGATCCAGACAACATGCGACATGCCTGGGGAAATCGAATCGCCTGCGAAGAGGCACTGGAAAAACTGCACCCGGGAATCCAGTTTGAACAAAAGCGAATCGTCATCCTGCTGCACGGCCTTGGACGCTCTAGCGGATCGATGAACGGCATTGCATCCGCGCTGCGCGAGAACTCAGAATACGCATCGGGCGTTTTCGAATACGCCAGCACTCGAGCTTCGATTGCAGAGCATGCTGCTGCACTACGAGAAGTCATTGCGGGTATTCCCGATAACAAACAAATCAGCTTCGTTGGGCACAGCATGGGCAATATTGTCGTTCGGCATGCAGTCGGTGACTGGCAGCGTGCGGGCGACACCGCAACACTCTCACGCATCGACTCAATGGTCATGCTGGGCCCTCCCAATCAGGGGGCTTCGATTGCCCGGCAGCTAGCAAAGACTGGATTGTTCGGCGTCATCACGGGCAAAGGCGGCATGGAACTAGGACCAGAATGGGATGAGCTTGAGAAGCGGCTAGCCATTCCTCCTTTCCCGTTTGCAATCGTCGCCGGCAAACTCTCCGACTACTCGATTCCCAATCCGTTGGTCGATGGCCAAGGCGACTTTGTCGTTAGCGTGGACGAAGCGAAACTTGACGGGGCCAGCGGTTTTGCGGAGGTCCCGCGAATGCACTCATTCCTGATGGATGACCCTAAAGTCCAAGAACTCACCCTAGAATTCCTAAGCAAACACCGCTTTGCTGCCCCCTAGATTCCAACGATTTGAACTGCCAGAATTCCCAGCAGTCCATCGGCGGATCACGATTCGCTTTTCTGATTCACTATTGCTCTTTTAAGGCGTTATTCGCTTGCTAAGTCACCTTGGCTGACGGCAATTCGACCGCCTCAAACTCGCGGCCCTCGACCGTGCAAACGAGCGCATCGATGCACTTGAGAATGTCAGCCTCGCTATTGTAGAGCGGTGCAATGCCCAATCGCAGGTTATCTGGCGTCCGAAAATCCGGAACAACGCGATGCCTCTGAATGAGGTTCTGGGTGATTCGCCTGGCTTCCGCGTGCCCCAGCGAAACATGCGAGCCTCGTCGCTCAGGCGCCCGAGGGCTGCGTAGTTCAAATCCCAGGGGCACAAGCTTCTCGTCAAACTGCGACACCAAAAGTTCGCTCAGTTCGATCGACCGCCTGCGAATTGCACCGATTCCTACTTCGGCGACGAGATCCACTCCGGCTTCAACCGCCGCCAGGCTGAGGATGGGGGGAGTTCCAGTTAAGAATCGATCCATGCCTGAGCTTGGCGCATAGTCTGATTCGAAATCAAAAGGCCTGCTGTGTGAAAACCAACCCGCAATTGGATTCTCAACCAAGGGTTGCAAATCTCGGCGGCAGTAGAGAAACGCAGGAGCACCAGGGCCACCGCAGAGGTATTTGTAGGTGCAACCCACTGCAAAATCGACGCCCGCTTCGGAAAGCTCAATTGGGACGGCCCCCGCGGAGTGGCTTAAATCCCAAAGCACAACTGCCCCCACTCGATGTGCTGCCTGAGTGATCGTATGCAAATCGTGCAATTGCCCACTCTTGAATGTTACATGTGACAGCGACACCAATGCGGTTGAAGCATCAATCTGGTCAATGATGCTTTCGCTATGGACTTCGACTTGGTCGGGCGAGCCAACAACGATCAATTCGTGCCCGCCGCCTGATGCCAAGATGGCTGATTCCAAGACATACAGGTCCGAGGGAAAATTGGTAGCATCAGTCACGATGTGTTTGCGCCCCTGCTGGATGCCCAGGGCAGCGGTGGCGAGTTTAAACAGGTTCACACTCGTCGAGTCGGCGAGAATGATCTCATCCGCCCCGCAGCCAACCACTGGAGCAATCTTGGCGGCGACGCGCTGCGGAAGGTCAATCCAGTCTGCGTTCCATCCGCCGATCAATTGCTTGCCCCAGGCGTCGAGCACAAGTTGCTGGATCCGAGCGACCGTTTTCTTCGGCAATCGGCCCAAGCTGTTGCCATCCAGATAACAGAGTTCTGGATCGTCGATCACAAATTCGCTCGCACGCATCGGCTGCTTATTCCAAGTAGGGAACCGTGAATTATCCTTGACGCCGTAAAGCGAAACGCTGCCCTCGAAGGCTGCTTTCTGACGCAATGCTTTGATCGATGCCCGACCAGTGCTAGCAATGTATCTTGTTCAGCGCGTACACTGCTGAACTGAGTTTAGCTGGGGAACTTCCTCTGGCCTGATCTCCATCCAACCGCAATCGACTCAATTGGCCCGACGCGGTGGACGATACAAACCGAGTGCCGAATCCGTCCAACAACACTTCATTAGATCGCCTGCTTGCTAGCTATGTTAACGCTTCGGCCAGGAAGAAACGCTACCGTCACTCTCATTTGCCTGCTTGCATGGGGTTTCAGTAGCTTTTTCACAGGTTGCGCCAGCGATCGTTATACCTTCGGCATCGGCTCGGACCGCGGTCGCGTGCCAACATCGCAGCCTGCCAATCCGGTCACGTTTGGAGGGGAACACCCGACACTGGATAAGATCGAATCCATCGTCCAGTCGCCAAGGATCGCGATCCGACGCCTTGCCGGAAAGCCGGAACCAACCCAAGAGACTCTAGCTGCAGAGCGGACCGAGGCGATTGAGCTTAGCCAAGAATATTTGCTGGCAAACGGTCTAGAGGACGTCAGTATCGATGTGCGATCGTACAGCCCTTCAACGCAATGGGCGAGGATCTGGCAAAACGAAAACGTTGCACCTTTTTGGAAGGCAACCGGCGGAACGCTCAGTCTCCTTCGATACACGCTGCTTCCACGTCGAGTGCTTCGATCGGATCATTATGATCCTTATGCCAACACGCTCAGCTTGAACTCAGATCGGCCAGCCCGTTCGATTTACTCCGCAGCCGAGGCCAAGCAGTATCGCAAGCAACGGCTTACCGGCACCTATGCGATACTCCAAAACGTCCCGGTCCTTCCGATTGCTCACCATGTTAGCACGACCAACGACGTCCTTTCGTATGCCGAAGTGACCGAACAATCACAACTACAGCGCGAGCTCTATCCGGAAGCGTACTCGCAAATTGGCCGAGCCACTGTTTCGGAAGTGTTGTCCGTTTCGCCACTGGCCGCCGGTGCACCGTTCTACACTGCCCCCATGATGCAAGTCGCAGGGCGGATGGTCGGGCGAATCTCCGGCGAAGCCGCTGCGAGTTATCAAACCGAAGAAGCGGTCGATAGAGACGATTAACTTTCACGCATCCACCAGCGTTTGCATAGAGCCGCAGAGGTAGTCTTCTGGCGACGAGACGCCCGGAGCCATTCATTCCGCGGCCGGGAGGATCAGTTGTACCGGCAGGGATGTGGCGAACTCAGCCGATATTTGATGTGTTGCTTACCTCACTCTGTATTAGGGTCAATCAGTGCAGATTAGTGTTCTACCCAATTCCATCCGCCATCGCCCAACCCGCGTGATGGGATTCGCGAGCTGTGACGAACAGAAGCAACCCACCGCGACCGTTTTGAAGCTGCACTCTTTTAGTGCCG
>CAYPLE010000185.1:0-5431 GCA_964411445.1 uncultured Pirellulaceae bacterium | reverse complement strand
TTTGTGAGCTCAAGTCCCGCAGTCACCAATGGCGTCGAGTAGCATCTGACGCAAACGTTCGGGCTGATTGCGAGGTATCTCGGTTCGGAGAGGAGAAACGAAAACCCGGACTTTTTTCACAAACGCGTCGAACTGCTCCGTTGCCAACGCGCTGACAACCGGCGAGAGCTCCCCAAGTGACCGCGCAATTCCATGCTGGACAACGTTCAAGCGAAACTGGACTTCTAATTGCACCGGCGGTGCGTCAATCAAGACCTCGGTTGGTTTCAAATGCGTTGCATACTCATCGCCCAACCGACTTGCTAGCTGTTCCGCGACCTGAACCAGCCGAGAGTAGGGCAGTGGACGCAGAGCAGCGTGCACTTCAGGGGCTTCCCCGAAATTGAATTCCGCAACCCGCTTGTACAACATCCGTGACGGTCCCAGCAGCGCCTCGCACAGGGCGGCGGCATCGGTGCCCGAGGAAACGTCCCTGAGTTGTTGGTTGAACGAGCCCTCAACCTGCTCTGCCCATCGGCTTCCATCGACGGACAGCTCTTTCAACCTGGATGCGTTCGCAAACACACAACGCTGCAGCATCGCTGTTCCACTACGTACAGCATGGTGCCAGTAGACTTCGCTAAACATTACGTACCGAGAAAAGACCAGCATCTCGGCCGCGGTCTTCCCCTTGGGTGTAATTCCCAATCGCATAGCGTCTCGGTCCACACACAGCGAGTTGATCAATCGCGAGAGGTCAAAATTGCGACCGTAGGGAACACCTGCGTGAAGACTATCGCGAGCCAAGTAGTCCATTTTGTCGATATCAACCGGCCCACTGAGGACGTTTTGCAGTACCCGGGCTGCCGGATTCTCAGCCGCAGCCGTTGGCGCAAGGAACTCTGCAATCGACTCCGGGGAAGTCGCCCAATCTTGCTGGATGATAGACGTTAGCTCGGAATCACAAATGAGCTGTCGGGCAAGCACCTCGTGCTCGGGCACCCAATCAAGCTGCATGTCTTCGATCGGATGACAATACGGCCAATGAGCAACATCGTGCAGCAGTGCTGCGACCAGGAATGCTTCGGCTGTTGTCTCGTCAAGCTCTCCAAAGAAGGCCTTTTCAACTTGGCACAATTGCCTCAGGACGCGCACTGCCAGCGCATAAACCCCAATCGAATGCTCAAAACGACTGTGCGTTGCACCTGGATAAACCTTGGCAACCAAGCCCAGTTGAGTCACATTGCGAAGTCGTTGCATGGCTGGAGAATCGATCAGCCGTAGCACCCGTGACGTAACGGGAACGTCCAATTGATCAGGAATTCGCAGGACGCTGGCTTTGTCGGCGCTCAATTCAGGAATAGGATTACGCAACGAAGACTTCCATTTCGAGGGTACGCAAAAGACGGACGCGTGTGCCGTTGCGATGCAAGGCACATGCCGCAAGCCGCTGATCTAAACTTCGAGCCGAAGGTCGAGACGAAGACCGTCGTAAGCAAGATCGACGCCATCAGGCAATGAAGCACTCGTTTCTTCATGTTCTAGGTCATGGCAAACATGCGTAAAGTAGGTTTGCTTGGGCTGGACACGCTGAACAACCTCGAGAGCCTGTGCGATATTGAAGTGCGTGACATGCTCCTCGTTGCGAAGCGCATCTAGGATCAAAATCTCGACGCCTTCCAAGACCTTGAAACTTTCCTCAGGGATGGAGTTCGTATCCGTGCAGTAGGCAATGTTTCCGATGCGAAATCCCAGCACCTCGTAGTTAGGCCCGTGTTTGAGTCGAAGCGGTCGAACGGTTGTACCTAGCACTTCGAATGGATCAAGGCCAATCGTCTTCGGGCTTAGCGAAGGTGTCGCGCCAACGTGTGTCTGCGGCCCGTCACGAAAAGCGTAATCAAAGCTCGTGCGTATCCGCTGCTCCACGGCCGGTTCGCAAAGCAGCGGTACTGGGCCGTCGAGCCGGAAAGGGAATAGGCGAAGATCATCCAGTCCAAAGATATGGTCGGCGTGCTCGTGGGTAAAAGCCACTGCGTGAACAATACCTATTTTCTCACGCAACAGTTGGACTCTCAGGTCTGGTGGCGTGTCGATCAGCAAGTTGCCAGCCGGTAAGCCTACAATGGCCGAACATCGCGTTCGATTGTTCTTAGGGTTTGGGCTCGTGCACACCGGGCACGCGCAGCCAATTGCCGGAACGCCAACACTAGTGCCAGTGCCCAACAAGATGAACTTGCCCGAAATGTCGCTGGTGGAGAAAACGTGTGGCAACGGCTAACTCTGGTTTAAACGATCTAATTGAAACGACAATCAAGGCACTCGCCGAGCATCTTTATTAGAGTGACAGCATAAACGCCGTTCTGTCCGTTGCCCAGATCCGATTCGAAGAGCGTCAATCGCCGCTGTGAAGAATGCTGCCTCGACTGTTGATGCGCTCTGAGCAAGCTTGGTTTATCGCAACTCATCCAGATCGCTCGCTCGAGCAGTCCAATCCAGCTTGCGCAAAAAAGCGTGAAAGTTTGAATTTTTCGCGCCCGGATCGGCAAGGTGACCGCACTATTGCAGGCAAGGCAGTCAGCTCCGCCACGTTGGCAAGCGTCTTTTGGGGCCGATGGGCTGTGTTTTCGCCCGATGTGTTTTCGCCCAATGTGTTTGGAGAAGCTTGCGGCATTATGGTAAGGTAGTCGCATCGACTTGCTTTGTAGCCGTTTGCGACGAACTCCTCCGATGCCGGCTTAGACAAACAGCATCCCTTTTCGTTACTGTCGAATTTCCTATGACGACCGATGTGAATAACACAACGTCGAACACGACAGACTCAACCAGACTGAGTGCTTCGATTGCCGAAGCTCCAGACCAGGAGTTGCTTGAACTGTACGTCTCGACGGGCAGCCGCGCTGCACTAACACAGATAATTGAACGTTACGGGCCTTTGGTTGCTACGGTATGCCAGACGACCGTTGCGGACCAGCAGGCCGCCGAGGATGCGTTTCAGGCGACCTTCTTGGTATTGATCAAGTCAGCGAACAAAATTCAGCGTCGCGATAGCCTCGGTTCATGGCTTTACGGCGTTGCATATCGAACCGCAGTGAGGGTGCGAAAACAAGTGCGCAAGTCACAACAGCAACTTGCCCTGGATTTGGACGAGCAAGTTGAATCGAGGGGGCAGAATGAAACGCCCGTCTATGAACTGGCAAGGAAGATTGAACTGGATACGCTTTCCAACGAGTTGCAGCGCATGCCAGGCACGTTGCGGTGTGTTCTTATTGAGCACTACTTTCTTGGGCATTCCGCGCCCGCGATAGCTGATCGCCTGGACCTCTCCACTTCTGCCGTTGAAGGACGGTTAAGAAGAGGTCGGCGGGCTCTGCGTCAACGCCTTGCTCGCCGCGGTGTCAGTATGTCGATCGTACTCGCCGCGTGTGGGTATCTGCAGAAAACAGTCGCGGCCGGGGAAAGTGGATGGGGTGCAGAATACTCGGTCGATGCCATCATCAGTACCTCAAGTAGCTTGGCCTCTGACGCCGCAACGCAAGTCGGCCCCCAAATTGCCAATCCAACCGTCTCATCACTCGTCTCAAAGGAACTTTCCATGCTGACCTCTGCAACAGGGAAACTTGCCCTCGCTTCACTCGTCACACTGGCCGCTGGCGTAACCATGTTTACTATGTCCCAGATCGGGGTCGCGCAGCAAACCGCAGGCTCAAATTCTGGCGGCCAAACTGCAGTGCTCGACGGCCAGACCGATTCCACCACTGCCTACGCAAAAATGCCCAGGCCAGACGCGGCTGAAACAACTTTGGCACAATTTGGCAATGCAGCACCTGGAAACATCGGTGCCGCTCCTAACGCACAAACACCACCACCTAACATTCCAGCGCCCGGGCAAAATGTACCGACCGCGCAAAACCAAGCTCAAGCAATTGCACCCAACAGCCCTGCCGCAGTGGGAGCAGCCGGTGCAGGTCGAAGTGAAGCGCGAGACGTAGCATGGCAGCGTCCCGATGATTCGGAGTTGCCTACTTGGTTGACTGCTCGAGATCCTCGCGCCAAAGCCATCACCTCAAATCGCGAACGCCTGAGCACAACCATTCAGGCAGATTTCACAGGAGTATCCCTTGCTACTGCACTCATGACGATTGGAGATTCCATCGACGCACCGATTTGGATTCACGAACAGGAATTGGATGCACTCGGAATCGATTCTGACGTTCCCATCAGACTTTCAATCGGACGCGAACTCACCGCGCAGACCGCTTTGGATCTTATACTGAAGCCGCTCGACTTAAGTTATCGAGTTGGCGAAGTCATCGAGGTAACTTCCATTGATGCACTGAACGCTGAACCGGACTTACGCCTTTACGATCTTTCCTACATCTTGCCAAACTCATCAAACTCAGACGCCATGCTCAACGCGATTCAGCAGTCCATCGATGCGGACAATTGGCTCGCCGCCGGCGGCGAAAGCTGCATCACATTGGTCGGCTCGATGATGGTCGTCTCGGCTCCCTATACAACGCAGTGCGAGATCGAGCAGTTCCTCGCAAAATTCATGCGGATGAACCCAGAGAACGCTCGCCAGAGTCCGGCATCATCCACGCCAATGTACGGTATGGGCGGCGGTATGGGAGGCATGGGCGGTGGTATGGGAGGCGGTATGGGAGGCGGTATGGGAGGCATGGGCGGTGGTATGGGGATGGGTATGGGAGGCGGCATGTTTTAACGCTTCTCGCGATGCGATAGTTGATCCGTTTGGGGAAAGATTGCTATTTTGCGACTCCAATCACTTGAGCCCCTTGTTGAGACTGGATATCATCAAGATGTCGTAATTAAGACATCAATCCAGGGGCAAATTCCTGTGTCACGTCAAAACGCAGAAATCACGGAAGATGCGGTCGAATTTGAGTTGGCGTCTATTGCAGGCGACGACGTAAATAGCCGGCTTGTCTTTGTACTCAAGTCGAAGGCTGGTGTGGGCAGTTTCTTACTGCGACGGCAAAGCTACAGCCGCGATGTTGGCTGGTTTTCGCAAAGCGAAATAGAGATGACGCGTGAAGAGATGGTTGCCATGCGCTCAGCGCTTGGCGCTACCGAGAGCAACGCCTGCCGAGCCACCAAGCTTCGCATGAAGGTGGATGGAGATTCAGCGATTCTCAAATTCCCTTCTGCGGCCGCCTCCTAGAGCCCGCAACACCCAGGCCCTCCGTTTCACGTCTTCCACTTCGTTGCGGGGCTCTGCCTTGCAACGCACCGTCTTGGAGGCTCTGCCTCCCCCATTTTCATCACCCGCTCCATCGCTCTCGCTCCGCGTCTTCCACCTCGTTGCGGGGCTCCGCCTCGCAACGCACTGTCTTGGAGGCTCCGCCTCCCCGTTCCATGATTCACATACTGCTCTTCAAACTGCTGAAAAACACGAATGCTGGAATCCTTCAAAACATCCTGGCTCCCTTCT
>CAYPLE010000184.1:0-5442 GCA_964411445.1 uncultured Pirellulaceae bacterium | reverse complement strand
GGAGCTCGAAGCGCGGATGCTGGAGGATCTAGAGTGGCTGGGGCTCGACTGGGATCCCTTCGAAGCCTCGCATCAGTTCAAAACGTTGGAAAGCAAGGTTTCCGCTCAGGATCCATCTTTGCACGGAATTCCGATTCAATCGCAGCATCTGAAGAAGTACCAGCAGACGATCGCGTTGTTCATCCAGCGAAATGCGGTGTATGCCTGTGACTGCACGCGCAGTCAGGTGCAATCCGCTGCAAGCGCCCCACACGAGTCACTGCTCGCTGATGTGACGTTCGCTTTGGATTCGCCCGTTTACCCCGAAACATGTCGGCTCAAACGCTCGACACCAAATGGCTTGTCCCATGCATGGCGATGGAAGTTCAGCGATGAAACGCACTCCTTTGTAGACCGGCTACTGGGAAAGCAATCTATTGCACCAAGGAGCGTGCTGGGCGATTTTGTGGTTGCCAAGAAGGACGGCACGCCCGCATATCAATTAGCCGTGATTGTTGACGACTACGAAATGGGCGTTACCGAAGTCGTTCGGGGCGATGATCTGGTTGCAAGCACATTTCGGCAAGTGGCCATGCTCGATCACCTTGGATGGAGGCGTCCAAGCTACTGCCATGTCCCGCTAATGATCGGCAGCGATGGCAGACGGCTTGCGAAACGCCACGGCGACACCCGAGTTGACTACTTTCGACGAAGCGGCTGCACGGCAGAAGCGGTGGTTGGATTCCTCGCCCACTCTGCTGGTCTGATCGATGCGCCTGAGCCGATTGCTGCTGCAAGCCTAATTGCATCATTCGACTGGGCTAACGTTCGTCGCGAAACCACCGTCGTTGATCAATCCGATGCAATTAGGACTTGTCGCCGACTATCTGCTTGAATCCGCTTCTAAAATCAGCGGATTTTGTGCGGCACGGTTGGTTGGGCAAGGTGCCGATAGGTCCATCACGCACGACGCCACTATTTCCGAGCGACGCCAATGAATGCTGGAGGATACTTGCGAATGTCCCATTCAATCGATGGAATGTGTTCGTTCAAGTCAAAGGCGGTGTCGACTTCAGCGATCATCTGCGATCCCTCTGGAGCCAATTCAAACAGTTGGACCAAGTGCTGGTTCATCCGCTCTGGCTCTGCGTGCCACAATCGGTAAGGGGGGCAACAAAAAACGATCCATGGGACATCCGGCCAAGCGGTTCGATGATCCTCAATTGACTTCAGCCAGCGAAGGGTGTCGACATTGTGAATCGAAATACAATCGTCTAGCCCAAGCCGTTTGGTGTTCTGCAAAATGTCCGACATGGCCGAGCGGGCCAACTCCAAAATGACGGCTCCTCCAGCACCACGACTGACCGCTTCGAAAGCAAGGATGCCGGTGCCGCCAAACAGGTCGAGAACGAGCTCTCCTTCGAACTTGCCTCCCAAGAGACTGAAGACGCTCTCTCGCGTCTTCTCCTTCATCGGCCGAGTTGTCGGATCACCGCTGTAATCGACCTTCGTGCCGCGAAAATGTCCAGACACGATTCGCAATTTCGTAGCAGCCACTCGCGCGGCTCGCTTTGTCTTTCTCATCTCTTCCGAACGATACCGTTTGCTCATAGGATTCCTGGGGAGATCGAAGAAAGGGAAATCAGCAAAACCGTGAAAGAATACGCCCGTCGGCGACCTCATCGAACCCTGATCTACGGCTGCGAACGAGCCAATGGCAGGCGAAAAGCAGCCGACGAACTGCATTCGACCACAAAACGTAAAACATTCCAGCATGCGAGCATGTAAATATTAGCGGCCCGTCACCAGCCGGATCGTCGGACAATAGCACTCCGCAACCTGCATTCCTGCCGCGAAGCTGGCGTCGTCCAAAAGCGTAGGCCACTAACTGTATTGCGGTCGAAGCATCGCTTCAGGCGGCTGATTATCGGCCGAGGGCGGTACGACGCAATGCATGTCCCAACTACAATACTCATTCGATTCATTTATTAAGTGTGCTCGCGATTCGCGTTTTTCAGCAAGACCGCTTAGCGGGGCACGGAGCTAGTATCGGATTCCATTTTGATGAGCCCTCAACTACTTCGACCAATCCTTATTGCCGCGCTCGCCGTGTTTGGCTTGGCTTTCGTGCCCCCTGCAGCCTCAGCTCAGGCAACCGACCCGCATGCCGGGCACAATCATGGTAGCGAAGAACTGACGCAGGAAGAGTTGATGCAAATCCGCGAGGAACAAGCAATTGTTCCGGAATCGGAAGGGTTCAAGCAAGCGACCGAAGCCCTGCGAGAGCATCTGAAGGAGATGCGAGCGCTCTTCGTTCGGTTTCATGTTGCGATGTCAGATGAGGCATTCAAGCACAGAAACGCCTTCCTGGACATGGTTGAGGAAAGCTACCAATTGCATCAAACAATGATGGCTCAAGCCCTCATCGAATTCAAGGCCGGTGGAAAGAACCGCGAAAAAATCGCTGGCATGTTTATTCGGCTCCTGGATCGCGAAATCGAGATGGATCGCCATGAAGGGCTCTTGCCCATTGCTCTCGCGCTCCACGAAGCGGGTGTCCAGCATGAGAAGCTCGAGATTTGGATTGTTCAACTCGCCGTGTCAGCAAATCAATATGAAGTCGTAGAACAGTTTATTGATCGTGTTATCGAAAAGGCGCCAGAAAACCGGTTCTTCCAATCGCTCAGGAAAGATCTGCCGATGCTGAAGCAACGCTGGGCGACTGAGTTGAAGATGCGGGAGTCGGATGCTGCCGGAGAACCGCTGCCGCTCGTTCGAATCGCAACATCAAAGGGCTTCGTCGAAATTGAATTGTTCGAAAACCAGGCACCTGAAACGGTTGGAAACTTCATCCACTTGGTCGAACGCGGCTTCTACGACGGCTTGGACTTCCATACGGTCATCGAACACTTGGCCGCACAGGGAGGCTGTCCGGATCGAGACGGAAAAGGCAATGCTGGTTACACCATCTACAGTGAAGCGAGCAAACCCAATGCCAGAAAGTTCTTTCGCGGTAGTGTCGCCATGGCCATTGCCGGGGATGATCCCCAAACTGCCAGCTCACAGTTCTTCATCCCTTTCCTTCCAACATACGATCAAGACGGGATTTTTACGGTCTTCGGACGAGTCACCAAGGGGATGCATGTAGTCGCAAGCTTTGAAAGGGTGAACGCCAGCAAGGAAAAGAAGGAAGGCGAACCGGCCGCAATGCCCGACGAGATCCGTTCCATTTCAGTCATTCGCAAGCGTGATCATGCTTACGAACCCAACATTGCAACTCGCCTTCGCCCCGATGCAGTTGCGGGAGCAGACGCGGAGAACGCCGCTCAAAATTAGAGTTGAGTCGGGGCGATTTCTCTGCACGCCACGTCCAGCTCGTAAAACGCTCCGAACTTCCACTTCAAGTAGCAAAATAGCGCGACCGTTTAGTTCACGCGTAAAGCACTTCGCCGGCAAGCTGCCCTTTCACGCCACTTTAGTTGCAACCGGATCCAACCAATGCATCAATCCTCTAGCTCGAAGCCAGGCTTCTCCTGGGCGGTGCTTGTCGCAATAAGCATTTTGTCCGTTGGCTGCACCGGAAAACGCGAGGACGCTGTGGTTCTATATTCTGCGGCGGATCGCGAGTATGCCGCTCCTCTTGTTGCTGCTTTTGGACGGCGTGAAGAAGGGCTTGAGATTGCAGCCCAATATGACGTTGAATCGACCAAGACTCTTGGACTTGTAACTCGCATCGAAAGCGAGGCGAGCCGCCCACGATGCGACGTATTCTGGAACAATGAAATCATGCACACCCTGCGGCTCGACAAAGCTGGATTGCTTGCATCCGTCTCCTGGGACATTCCACGGGATTGGCCAGCTGCGATGAAGGGCAGGAATTGGGTTGGCTTCGCCGCCCGAGCCCGGGTGTTGTTAATCAACACCAAATTGCTTCCTGACCGCGAGCAGTGGCCGGCCAGCGTGATGGATTTGGCCGACCCAAAATGGAAGGGGAAGTGCTGCATTGCAAACCCAGTTTACGGAACGACTGCCACCCACTTTACCGTTCTGCGTGAAAAACTCGGCAAGGCGAAAGCGACGGAATTTTTCAAAAACGTTAGCGAGAATGCTGTCACCGTTGCCGGGAATAAGCAAGTCGCACAGGGGGTTTCATCTGGGCAGTTTGTATTCGGTCTGACCGACACAGATGACTCATTGATCGAAATCGACTCTGGGTTGCCAGTTGAGATGGTCTTTCCAGATCAACAGCCCGCACAGCTTGGAACATTGCGGATTCCCAACACGGTCGCCGTCATCAAGAATTCCCCGCATCCTGTAGCCGCAGCTCGCCTGGCAAATCATTTGATCTCCGAGGATACCGAAGGCCGGCTGGCGATGGGCCCCAGTGGACAGTTCCCGATTCGACCTGGGCACGAGCAGAAATCCCGGGCGCAAGGTGACGCGGCTATTCGCTGGATGGATGTCGACTTCGCCGCCGTCGCCGACTTGTGGGAGGAGTCCTTGGGAGAATTGAAGTCGCTCTACAATTAGATAGTCCGCAAGCCTAGTGTTGGTTTGCAGCCCAGTTGTAGTGGTGGCTTGTAGCCCAGTTGTAGTGGTGTCTTCTAATCGCTACTGCCCAGATCGCAAACTCCGCGACTTACTTTCCCAAACTGTGTTTCCATGGCCTTGAAATTACCAGCCGCCTTTAGTCGCTATTCCGCCTCTGGACCCCGTTTGGCCGAAGATCGGCGAAGTGAACAAGGCGCCTGGATATTCTTGTGCTCATTGGCTGTCTTTTTCTTCAGTTGCATGCTGCTGTTCGCCGTGTACGTCGTCCTGCGGATTGGCCCGGACAACACGGTCGAGCCGTTTGTGTTACCGCAAAGTTTCATTTTGACGACGATTAACATGATCGCCGTCAGTGTCCTGCTGCATCTCGCAACGCAAGCGGCGAGGCAACAGAGGTTGGTGGATTTGGCACGGTATATCGTGCTGGCGTTCGTGCTGTCGTTGGTTTTCTTTGTCGTTCAGTCATTTGGGCTAGTTTCGATGATTGGTCGAATGCTCCAACCATCTACGACGATGCGCAGCCTTTACGGTTTCAGTTTTTTCCTTGTCATCGTGCATGCTTTGCATGTGGTGGGCGGCGTTGCCGGGCTTACTTTTTTGATGTTCGGTTTGTCTCGCAAGGCGTATGACCACGAGCGGCATTTTCCGGTCAAGTTCTGTGCTATGTATTGGCATTTTCTTGACGCGGTCTGGATCGGCATGCTTCTCGCCTTCGCCCTTGCCGCCGCGATGTCGAACCGATAACGACAATTCTCGAACCGTTCCTTCTCGATCCTGTGCACGCCAGCCATTTTTTATCATCTGGTTTATTCGATATATTGCCCTCTTGAGCCGAAGCCGCTTGTAGCGGACTTGACATTCGGGCTTGAGAATTGACAATTCCAGGTCTACCAGCGGATGTGGCGGAATTGG
>CAYPLE010000183.1:0-5656 GCA_964411445.1 uncultured Pirellulaceae bacterium | reverse complement strand
CAGCGCATTTCCTCAGCGTTCTCAGCAGGCAGCAGGTGATTTCCTCGAACTTTACTCCGAGAAACTTGTCGCAAGTTCGCCAAAAAACTATGCTCGTCCGATGACGCGGCTGCAATTGTTCTCAACGAGATCGACCTGCTCGCAACGCTGGTGAGTATTCCCGAGGAATCCAACGATGATCAAGAATTTAGCACCAATTTGGATGCCTCCTATGCTGCTTCGCCTGTTTATATGCAGCCTCCTGTTCGTCGCAATCGTCGCACCGACATCGAGTGCTCAGGATGCCTGGCCGGAGACGCGTGGGCCGCAGGGTAACTACCACCTGACTGCGGAGTTCGATTACCCGACGCAGTGGAGTGTTGGTGCTGATCAGAATATTCGATGGCGAGTACCATTGCCGGAAACGGGGCACAGCGGTGTTGCGATCTGGGGAAACCGACTTTTCTTGACTTGCTTTCGAAAGCTCACTGCTGCTGATATCGGCCCGAAAGGCACCTGGGTCTCGGAGACGCGTGGGTATTGCTTTGACGCCGACACAGGTAAACAACTGTGGAGCTGCGATCTACCGGGAAAGCGACCGAACCAAGTCAACGGCACTTTCACCGACTCAACGACGCCCACCCCAGTTACCGACGGCCAGCACGTTTGGTTCGTAAGCGCTGGCGGCTTCATGGCTTGTCATACGATCGACGGCCAGCGAGTGTGGGCCAAGGAATTTGAAGTCCGCACCAAACACTCGGCGAAACAGTTCCAGCCGTTTGTCCACAATGGACTGCTTTACTACGTGATGCTTCGCGACGCCGACGATCCGAGGCGCAGGCCACAAACTGCGACCGATTATGACAAGAACAGCAAATCCGGCTGGCCATGGATGTTTGTTCGCCGTTTTCATGCTCTGACGGGCGAACCAGCGGGAATCCTAGACGGCGGTATCAGTGTGCACAGCAAGGGCGCGATCGGCAAACTCGGTGGCAGGAATGTGTTATTGCACGCCAGAGGAGGCTCGCACAGCCCGCCTGAAAAGCCATACGGTATCAGCCTTTCGCGACTTGGCCCCGAGGTCGAGCTTCTTTGGGAGCGAGAGGGCCTGCCCTTTGAAGGCACTCACTTCGTCGACGAAAATCATGCTTACTGTTTCGACCGAAGCGACCTCATCGTGCTCGACTTGAAGACAGGCGAGACCGTAAAACAAATTCGAGTTCGTGGCACAGGCAGTTTGATTGCCTTTGATGAATCGACCGGTGAGTACCAACCCGCTACGTCAGCATCGACCATGAAGCCTCGCCGCTTGTTAACCCACCGATCCAATATCGGCGTCGGCAACTACCATTTCTTCATGGGGGACCAGCCTGGGATTTTGGGCCGCATCGACATCACGACGGGGGAAGTGTGCTATCTACAGGTTCCGGTGCAAGTGACGTTCGATGGTGGCGAGCGAAAATTTTCCTGGCAAGATTTCACGTCCGGCGATCAAACCGGCTCGGGCTTTCAGGTCGAAGGCGACAAGCGACGGCTTAGCCACGGCTTTGGCCATATTTCTGCAGCAACGCCGATTGTGATCAACAACCACGTCTACTTTTCGACCGTTTTAGGCACTGTCTACGTGATCGACGCCACTCGCGATTCCTTTGACCAAGACTCGTTAGTCGCCGTCAACGACCTTGGCGTGCCTGGCAAGACCTGGACGCTCAGCCCCTTCACCGCCGCCCACGGCCGCCTCTACCAACGCACCAGCCGCGAACTCATCTGCATCGAAGCGAAGAACGAGTAGCTTCGTTGCTCGCCAATTGCCGCACTACGAGCTTTTTCCGATCGATGTGGTTTCGAAGCCGAGGCTGCGGAGATGTTTGGGATCCAGGACGTTTCGGCCGTCGAAAATAAAGGCCGGCTGGTGCATGTCGGCGTACACACGCTGGAAATCCAAGCAGCGGAATTCGTCCCACTCTGTCAGGACCGCAATGGCATGCGCCTCACTGGCTGCTTCATAGGCAGTGGGAGCAGCGGAGAAATTGGCGGCCAGTAACGCGGAATCTTCCTTCGAGACTTCTCCAGATGGGGCTGCCATCGCACGTTCCAAATCGGCCCTCATCTGAGACTCGCCGACCTGTGGATCGTAAACAACCAACTTGGCACGCTCTCGCAGGAGGTCTCTGGCGACATAGATCGCGGCTGACTCGCGCGTATCGTTGGTATCTTTTTTAAACGCCCATCCCCAGATTGCAATGCGTTTGTCTGAAACGGTGTTGAACATCGTTCGGACAATGTTGGCTGCAAAACGACGTTTTTGGTAGTCGTTCATCGTGACAACTTGTTCCCAGTACTGGGCAACTTCGCTCAAGCCAAAGTACTCGCACAGGTAGACGAGATTCAAAATGTCTTTCTGAAAACAACTGCCACCGAAGCCAATCGACGACTTGAGAAATTTTGGCCCAATCCGCGAATCGGTCCCGATGGCTCGGGCGACTTCATCAACGTCAGCACCCGTGGCTTCGCAGAGCGCGCTGATGGCATTAATTGACGAAACCCTTTGTGCAAGAAAGGCATTCGCGGTCAGTTTCGAAAGTTCACTGCTCCAGAGATTGGTGGTCAGGATCCGCTGCTTGGGCACCCAGTTTTCATAAACCCGTGAGAGGGTATCAATGGCATCCTGCGATTCTCCGCCGATAAGTACTCGGTCGGGATTGAGAAGATCTTCGATTGCCGTTCCTTCGGCAAGGAATTCAGGGTTGCTCAGGACATCAAACGTTGCATCGGTACTCACGCTGCTCAGAATGCGTTTGACGGCTTCGGCCGTACGCACCGGCAAGGTTGATTTTTCAACAACGATTTTGTGGCCGGTGGAGACCGTTGCGATTTGCCGAGCGCATTTTTCGACGAACTCTAAATTAGCCGCTCGGCCTCGTCCAACACCGTATGTCTTGGTGGGCGTATTGACCGAGATGAAAATCATGTCCGCTGCGCGGATGGCATCTTCGACATGGGTCGAAAACGTAAGATTGCGGCCCCGAGCCTCCGCCACGATCTCCGCCAAGCCAGGCTCGTAGATGGGAAGTTCATCCGAATTCCACGCAGCAATGCGCTCGGTACTGATGTCGACGACGTGAACCTGGAGGCCAGGACACTGCTTGGCGATCATTGCCATCGTCGGTCCGCCGACGTAGCCCGCTCCGATGCAGCAGATCTTCATAAACTCTTTCTTTGGGCTACTTACTTTGAGAACTTAACAAGCGTTCGCGCACGTACTTAGATGACTTCAATCTGACAATCATCGAGCGCTACGGAGACGCCTTGTTCCATAAACCGAACATTCACCACCAAGCGAAGTTCGTTGTCGCGCCGCATGACTGTGCCCTCATAACCAGCAAAGCTGCCGGTCTTGACGCGAACTTTGTCGCCCGGCTCAATTCGGGCCTCCGGAGTCAGCGGAGCTCCAGTTTGCACCAAGCCATTGATCAAGGCAAGGTCCTCGGTCAGCTCCTTGGGCGACTCCACGGGGATGCATCGGCTTACACATCCGCTATCCAGAGCGACGTACCGAGACTGTTCGTCGCCCGCTAAGAAGACGTAATTCGAAAATAGCGGAATGTGGGTTGTTCGCAGGCGACCGTTAGGCGATCGATACCGTTTTTCGACCGTAGGGCAATAGAATGGCACTTGGGCAGCCAACAGAGTTCGGCAAAGCTTCTTTTCCTGCTTCGAAAGCGTGTAGAGTGCCCACCATGTCAGGCCATCTCCACTGCTAAGCAGGTTTTCTGGAAAGAGAGTTGGTTCAGCGGCAAGGATTGGCATCTTACGGCGCCCCTAATCAAAACGAATGTGTGAGCAACATTAACTGATTAGCGTCAGTTGCTGCCCGAAACGTTTGGTGAAAGCGACAGAGAGTCGTAAAGAATGTGTGCAGCCAGACACGTAACAGCGATAACCGGAAAGTCTGAATGGCTTAGTGTGCAGCCATCTCGACACTTTCGACTTCCTCGCGATCAACCGAAGGAAGGCTTTCAAGGTTCGCTGGCAACGACATGATCGTTTCAATCTGCGGAATCAGGTCTTCGCACAGTTCAACCAGTTTTCCGATTCCGCCCAGGCAACCTGCGTCTTTAGTTGGTCCAACCACATCCAAGTGACCTGCAAGTCGTCCGTCTGCGTAAATTGGTAAAGATGTCGCCCAGCGTTCCAGCTTGTCAGGCATTTTTCCGCGATACCAAGTCCCGTGAAAGCCTTCCTCAAGCCAAGGGACATTCAGATCCATGTGTAACTTGGAAAGGGACTCTGTCTCGGCGAATTCCACAAGCGTTTGCCATACGGTTTCCCATTGTCGAGAACCCTGTAATCGGACTGCTTTTACGTGTGCTTTATCTGTTGGGAACTTTCGAACGGGCTGGAGGAAACTGCGCGCAAAATGGGTTCCGCGGCGAGCCAGCAGAGCGACTTCCGCGTAGCCGAATGCCTTGGTGACGACCAGCATGGCAAAGACCACTGCAACACAGATGGGGGCAATCCAATCTCGCCCAAGTGCCTGCCCAAGCAGAGCTCCTGCCGCAGTGATTAACGATAGAATTGTTACCGCGAGTAGAAGCCCCTTGTCACCGAGGCCCTTGTTGCGAAGCGTGTGGTGTAGGTGGGCCCGGTCGGTAGTGTAAATCGATCGACCGGTGAGCTTTCGCCGAACGATCGCCATTGCGGAATCAAGCAGCGGCAGGGCTAAAATTGCGAGGGGCGCAAGGAAAGCGACGCTGGCTGGTCCCTTGAGAGAGCAGCGAATCGCCAAAGCACCCGTGACCATTCCGATCAGCAGGCTGCCTGAGTCACCCAGGAAAATCGAGGCTGGAGGAAAGTTGTAGACCAGGAACCCGACCAAAGCCCCCGCGAAAGCGAACGCAATCGCCGCCTCAGCAAAGTGACCGTTGACCGACGCAAGAACCCCCAGTGAGCCACAAATAATCGCCCCAAGTGTGGAACAGAGACCATCTGCGCCATCGATCAGGTTCAATGCATTCGTCGTCGCCAATAGCCAAATGATGCTAACCGGGATCGAGAGCAGACCGAGTTCAAAGTCGATGCCGAATAGTTGCAATTGTCCAATGCGAAAGCCGGAGACTGCCAAGAGGCCAGCGAAGAAGACCTGGCCAAGAAGCTTTTGGCGGCCACGAAGAGTCCAGATATCATCGGCAAGGCCAAGCAACCAAATCCCAACCATTGCTGTTAGCAGGGCGACATACGGCAGATAATGATCGACGCTCAGCGAGACTACGTCCAATTGGAAGATCGCGAGTCCGCAAACCAGTAGGACCGAAAACAGAACAGCCGTCCCGCCTGCTCTAGCGACAATTCTGCCGTGCAATTTCCGTCGACCATCCGGACAGTCCACAATTCCAAAGCGAATCGCAGACAGCCTCACTAATGGGGTTAGGCACACCGCAGCTAGAAAACTGCAGATCACGATGAGCGCATGGGCGATAACGTTGTCGTCAAACATGATGCAAAGCTCAGGGGTCAACTCGAAAACTGTCCGAACGGCATGCTTTCTACAATGAACGCAGCCTGCCCAAACTTCCAGATTCCCTTCGGGCAAGTTCGATAGTCATCAGCCGAGCGTGCATTCTATGTCGGTTATGCAGATTTGCACAGCTTTGGCTCGCAGAAATCAAAGCAAGTC
>CAYPLE010000182.1:0-5769 GCA_964411445.1 uncultured Pirellulaceae bacterium | reverse complement strand
CTACTTGTGGGCTTCCGTTCAGGCCGTTCTTTACACCTACCAAAATCGGTGTCCCGACGGCTCCAAAAGAAACGGGCGTACTCTGAATAATCATCCCGGAAATCACTGCGGCCAGCGGTGGGAATCCGAGCCCGACTAGCAGCGGAACCGCCACCGCTGCCGGCGTACCAAACCCTGCGCTCCCCTCAATGAAGGAGCCAAATAGCCACGCAACGATGATGACCTGAACACGCGGGTCCGGTGACACTTGATTAAAGCCGTAGCGGATTCGATTCAGTGCGCCACTCTCGCGAAGTGTGTTGAGCAATAGAATCGCACCAAAGACGATGTACAGCAGCTCGATTGCGATGATCAACCCCTTTAGGCTGGCTGCCGCAACGGTCAAGCCAGGGATTTCCCACACAAGAATCGCTAATAGGCCGCAGACTAGATAACAGACTGGCATCGCTCGGCTGGCTGGAACGCGCAGGCCGACCAAGAGTAAGCCAACGGATGCAATGGGCAGTAAAGCCAAAGTCGCCAGTGCAGCATCGGACATGGGACCGCCTTTCCCAAGGGGGTTGTCGTTCATCAACGATCGATCAATCAGCGCGATGCGTCGAAGACGTGTACTTGAGCTCTCAACTAGGCTCCCGGTTTGTCTGGTTTCTTGCGAACGATGGACATCATCTTTTTCATCGCCTTGAATCGCGAGCTTAGCCCATCAGCATGGAATACTTGCAGCAGCAGTGCAAGTAGTTCAGCGTTGTTTCCGTTGACTGGATCCAAATGCGGCTTCCAATTCCCAAGACGAGTGCAAACTGTCTTGGGGCGAGTCATTTCCTCAAGTCCGCCTCGCCCTCGCGTCACGCCCCAGCCACTTTGGTCACGGCCGCCAAAGCTCACACGCGGATCAGCGGTTGGCACGATCACATCGTTGATCACCACGCACCCCGCTTCAACTTTCTCAGCCCAATGCTCGGCGAAGCTGCGCGGACCAAAAATGGAAATGCCGAGGCTGTAGGGGCAGAGTCGATCTGCATCGATCGCTTCGCTCATGTCCTCTACTCGGATGATGGAAACCACCGGAGCGAAGATGTCGCTGCGAGCGACTTCCATGTCGGCGGTCACGTTGCTCAAAACGATCGGCTGAACAGAGGTGTCAGCCTTGCCGTTGGGCAGTTTTCCGCACAGTTGTTCAGCACCGGCGTCCAACGCCGCGTCTACGGCTCTTCGAAGACGAAGTGCATTGTTCGTGTTAAGGATCGTCTTGCGGTCGCGACTGGTCAGGAGATCCACAAGCTTCGCCTCAAGTTCCTTGGCGAGCGTCTTGGGGACGAAAATGCGTCTTGGAGCAATGCATGTCGCTCCACCGTTCAATGTCAACGCGTAGGCAATGCTGGCTGCAACATCATCAAGTTTCGCTTGGGGTAACACCAGGACGGCATCGCATCCGCTGAGCTCCATAGTGGCAGGCGTCAGCGTCTCGGCCAGTTGGCGAAGGACAGCGCGGCCCGTATGCACCGACCCGGTCAATACGACTTTGTCGACCCCTTGCCGCATTACCTCTTCGGCATAGTCAATCGCCTCGGGCAGAATCTGAACGACTCCTTGTGGAACTCCAGCCTCGTGCAGGAGTTGCAAGAACGCTTGCATGCACGCAGAAGAACCAGGGGCGGGCTTGATCAGTACTGCATTTCCTGCAGCAATGGCTTGTACAGCCTGCACCGCAGGCAGCAGCAGCGGATAATTTCCTGGCGCAAGGATGAGCACGATGCCCCACGGGTCAGCATGTCGCTGAACTCCGATCCGCCCCATCCACCACGCTCCATTCCAAAATGAAGCACGCCGTGGTGCGAGGACTTGGCGACCGATTTTTGCAGTGAAACGACAAGCATCAGCAAGTGGCAGGATTTCCGAGGCCAGCTTTTCAGCCGTGGAAGCGTGAGGCCGCGGGATCGCTTCGACCAACACTTCATGCTGGGCGGCAATCAACCTCGCAACTTTGCCAACGGTTTTAAGCCGCTGCCGCACGAGGGCATCGGCCCATTGCAATTGGGCCGCGTTGGCGGATTCGAGAGCCTTTTCGACTTCGTCCAACATAGGATGCTTCGGTCACGCGAGAACAAGGAACCACGACTCAGCGGCAGCAAAACCTCTGTGACACGGTGGCGGAAGAAGCATAGTCTAGCCCGATTCGCTTAGCTCGCCGAGACCAGTAAAGAACTTGCTGACCTCCAGAGAAACACCGCAGCCAAGGCTGGTCAACGTTTCCAGCACGGTCATGAGCCGCCACTCAACACTTTAGCAGCTTGATGTCTTAGCTATTGCGTAGTAACCCGCTGAGTCAGCGAAGGTCTCATGGTAGCCTCTACGCATCCGGCGGCTCAACCTCAAGCAACGTCGATGGTTCGCCGGTCTCAGCATCGAAAGTGCCCGCGTAGAAGTCGGCCATCGTGTGCATGCCCAAGGCTGTTCGGCGGCGGGAGGCGGCAAGCGTTCGGTAAAGTAGCAATTGCTCTTGGCCGTACTGCAAACGAAATGCCACCGCTTCGTCGGCGCCAACTAGACGCAGGTCCTCGCCAACAGTCAATCGTCGCCACGTAAACTGGTCGGTCGCGTGCGATGGGCAAAGACTGATTGCGATGGGCATATACAACCGACTGCTTCCAAGCGTTGAAGAAGTCGCAATAAGTTCCGAGTCACTTGCCGTCAGCGAGGCTGAGTCCATTAGTTGCCGTTTCCATTCCGGCAAATAAAGTGGAAGGACCAAGCATTTTGAGTTGCCGGATCCCAGCAAGACTTCCGTTGTCTTTTTGGGGCTAGAAACCTTGGTGCCTTCGCCAAGCGGGATTCGCGAAGAGATCTGCCATTGGTCGTTAGTTTGACACAACAGTGAGTCCGATAGCAGCAAGACCCGTTGTTCACGCAGCAGGAGAACTTGTCGCTGAACTTTTGCTTTGGGACCGAACTTGGCCTCCAATTCTAGATAGTCGGCGTCTTCGTCGCTGAACCAGCAGACTTCTTGCCAATCATCCAGTTGAATCTGTGCTTGTCCGTCACGTAGTACGCTTATCGACCAGTTGCCGTCGATGACCGCCTTGCCCTTTGGGCCAAGTGCTTCGAGCTTGGGCGCCTGCTCGGAAAAATCGATCGCGACCTGGCCACCCTTGTGTTTCCAATCACATCGCATCACGGCAGTGGAAGCATCGGCGTCGTAATGGGTCAACGCTGGCAACTTCTTAGGCTTTTTCTTCTTTGGACTCTTCTTCGCCACGCTTAACAATTCCTTGCGACTTGTCTCGCCGATTCCCGCATAACCGCAGGCCAGCATCAATTCCTTGGGACGCCCCGACTGATCCCGCAGCGCATTCCAGACTGCTTTGTATTTGGGGCTCAGCTTCTTTGCCGCCAGCATCTGCGTTCCCGACGGGCGGGACCAGCGTGCAGCGTGCTTCAAAAGGTACACCAATGCACGTGCCTGGGGAGGGTACCACTTTCGCAGGCCAAGCGAATTTGCCAAGACGCGGCAACGTACTACACTTGCCAAAGCGGCCCGCAAGTAGCTTGCACCATGAACTAGCCAAGGGCCTGGTTCGTCCATCCCACGTTCTAGGTACTCAGCCAGATGATCCATGGCCCGCGTCGCTTCAGGAATGGCAACCCGCCGCGAAGCACTTGTGGCGACGCTCAGAAGCAGAGGCATTTCGCATTGCGCGATCAAGTGACACAGCACGGCTTCTTCTAGGTCCGGTTTGTAGCCGTGGATGCGATCGGTCAGATTCTGTAACCACTGTGTGAGCCAGTCATTGCCCGGTCGCTCAGCATGAAATGGCAAATGCCACGCCAAAGCGGCAACCCCAAGGGCCGCAGATGCATAGGCCTCGCTGTCGTCAAGCCACTGAGTTGCAATTGCCTCAAGCGGTCGGTCCATCAGTCCGACAACTTGAGAGATTTGCATGCTCTGCGTCATCGCCTGATCGATGTCCGCCTTGCTGACAATCGACGATAACTTCTTGGCACTGACGCCGGCACGCACAAGCACTTCGGCTTGCTCACACGAAACGGCTGAAAACAGGAAAGTACTCTCGAGCGAGAGGCCACGTTTCCACTTGAGTTGAGCAAGCGATTGATCGAACGCTTCCCCCCAAACTCGAGTCGGCTGTGCCAAGGCGGCTTGCAACTGGCTAGCCAACGATTTTCGCCGCGGCCGACGCTTCGGAGCTGCCCCAGTCGGCGCCGCTGGCTCTGGAGCGTCAAACTCTCCAGTCTGATGTTTCGGGTCAATCCAATCCATCCTTACCCCTCCGTCTCCCAACGCTCTCGGTTTTCAGCCTGCCCGCCAAAACCTCGCGTCGTCCTAATTCATGAGCAGATCTGTCGTCAAATGAGCAGCAGAGCTTCCGGGTTTAAAGCGGCTGTTGGAGCCGCCCTAAGCCGACCGAATCGCCGGCGTTGCGAGTGCAACCGCGGATCGGAATCAATCCTGTGGTTACTACTCAAGCCGTTGCTGGGCAGCCGACGAGTTCTTCCCAAGCAGTCCAAAAAAACGGTCCAAATGCACGTCTAATTTAGCTATACTGCTGGGCTCCTTGAGCTGCCGTCGCTGATGGTAATCAAGCAAATGCGAAATTCCGAGTCTTTCCGACTTAAAAAAGCCTGGTTGCGGATAAAACCCGTCGAGCCGCTGGCCGTGCTTGTCGGACCGATGCCTGAAATTTATTAGAAACGACCTGTCCATAATGTTGAAACGACTTGCTCCCTTTTGCGTCGCCTTTGTTGCTTGCGTAGTCGGTGGACCAATCTGCAGCTTGGCCCAATGGGAAGGCGCGCAGAACCAGCGAACGCTGAAGAAGATCAAGGAGACTTTTGGCGAACCAAAGGGCGCGGTGCGTTTGGATCCGGACAATCGCATTTGGGCTGATAAGAAAAAGAAGCGTGTGATTGTCGACGGCGTAATCGCGTTGCGAGAAGGGCCGCTGGAGATGTTGGCCTGCATCGTGGGTACCAAGGAGCATGAATCTGTTGTGGCTGTCTACAGCAAGGCGTTCTTGATTCACGCCGGACTATTGGCCATTGGTGCCGAGAAAGGGAAGCCCGTCCAGTGGCGGCCCGAATATCAGCCGCCAACCGGTAGCGAGATACGCGTCATCGCACTCTGGAAGGACGAAGACGGCAAGAAGCACGCAATGGATGCTCGCAAGTGGGTTCGAGAATCGCGTCGCGACGGAAAGGCGTTAGACGTCAACTGGGTGTTCGCCGGCAGCATCATGTACAAGGACCCTGAGTCGGGTAAAGAAACCTACGAAGCAGAACAAGGTGATTTGATCTGCGTCGCCAATTTTTCAACGGCCACACTCGACATTCCCATTCGCAGCTTGAAAGCGAATTCACTGCTCGAGTACGGTACTTTCACCGAGAATATCCCACCCTCCGGTACACCTGTTCGATTAGTGCTCGAAGTGATCGACAGCGCTGAACCTGCCAAAGAGAAGGATGAAACCGCAGACGCCGCATCATCAGAGAAATCTGAAGCTGCGACCGCCAAGCTTAGTGATTTTTCACTCGCAAGCTACGAAAAACTGCTCGACCCTCCGCCGAGTACCGCATCTGAAAAAGCCCCATTGAAAACGGCAGAAGCCACCAAGGCCCAGGATGCCGACCGCGAGTAACGTAAGCACATAGTGCAATTGCGGCTACACTCTTTAGTGCCGGAGGCACGACATGTTGTAGCCACAGACGCAAGTCCGTCGTTGGGGCTAACAAAGACTCCTGACACCTTTGTTTCCT
>CAYPLE010000181.1:0-5859 GCA_964411445.1 uncultured Pirellulaceae bacterium | reverse complement strand
CGTACTTTGAGATTCAATGTGCAATGGCAGCGGATATGACACCGCCGCCCGTTGCGCTCAACACGCTGTTGGACTCACTGGCCCGTCTGGAAATGTCTGCCAACGTACCCGACGACGCCCAGAAGTATCTCGCAAAATCACGTCGAGCCGCAATGCGAATGGATGGCTCGCTGGAAACTGCCCGCGAAGCCTACCGGGCGGTCAGTCATGGAATGCTTCGGGCAGCCACCCACGCGCGAGGCCCCAAAACTGCGAAAGCACTGACGCACTACTACTGCCCGATGGTGCCCGGTGGCGGTGGCGACTGGATGCAGCCGGGCGGAGAACTTGCCAATCCGTACTGGGGCGACGAAATGCTGACATGCGGTGAAGTCGTTGGCGACATGGCAATCGCTGAGCTTGATTCGGCTCCTTCCATTGCTCGCATGCCGAACTAGGAGAAGCAAGATGCTAAACATCATCATTCGATTCTGTGTGAAAGAGCCTTGGCTTGTCCTCCTGCTTGCGGTCGGCATGAGTGTTGGTGGCTGGTTTGCATATCGGTCCGTTCCGATCGATGCGATTCCCAACGTCGGTGAGAACCAAGTCATTGTGCTGACACCGTGGCCCGGTCGATCACCAAAGGACATCGAAGACCAAGTCACCTATCCACTCAGCGTTTCGCTGCTGGCCGTGCCCGGGGCCGAATCGGTTCGTGGCAAGAGCATGTTCGGCTACAGCTTTGTGCAGGTGACGTTCAAAGATGAAATCGACTTCTATTGGGCACGAAGC
This sequence comes from uncultured Pirellulaceae bacterium, assembly GCA_964411445.1. Lineage (GTDB taxonomy): Bacteria > Planctomycetota > Planctomycetia > Pirellulales > Pirellulaceae > Aureliella. Next base: position 5,088 of record CAYPLE010000181.1, on the reverse strand, counting down.
CGCGTTTCGGAACAGCTTGGCACAGCTGCGTCTCAGTTGCCCGATGGAGTTGTTCCGCAACTAGGACCAGATGCCACCGGATTGGGACAAATCTACTATTACACCTTGAAGCCACCCAAAGACGGCATGGGTTTGGCGGACCTGCGAAGTATGCAGGACTTCGTCATCAAGTACGAACTACAAGCGGTTGAAGGAGTCAGCGAAGTCGCTTCCATCGGCGGATACGTTCGCCAGTATCAGATCGAAGTCGATCCCGACAAGTTGCGTTTTCATGAAGTGCCACTCGATGCGTTGGCGAAAGCCATCAAAGGCTCCAATTTAGATGTTGGAGCCAAAACCGTCGAAACGACTGGCATGGAGTACATCGTTCGCGGCAAGGGGTTTCTTGGAACCGACGGTGATCAGCGAAAAGCCATCAGCGACATTGAGGAGACGGTGATTACTCAGCGCGATGGAGTCCCCGTTCGCGTGCAGGACGTTGCCAATGTACAGCTTGGACCGGACTTTCGCCGAGGAGCACTCGATTACAACGGAGCAGAAGCGGTGGGCGGTGTCGTAGTGATGCGCTACGGCGAGAATCCTCGCGTGGTCATTGATCGCGTCAAGGAAAAGATCACCCAAATCGAACCGGCACTCAAGGGAGTCACCATTCATGGAGTCTATGACCGGACGGGATTGATCAATGAAACGATGGCCACGCTAACGCACGCATTGCGCGATGAGATTCTCATTACCGCCGTCATTATCCTGCTGTTCCTACTCCACATTCGCAGCAGCTTCATTGTCGCGATTTGTTTGCCTGCTGCCGTGCTGATGTCGTTCATCGCCATGCACTTTGTCGGTGTTGAATCGAATATTATGTCGCTGGCGGGAATTGCTATCGCCATCGGCACAATGGTCGATATGGGAATCATCGTTTCCGAGAATATCTATCAGCACTTGGCCGAGTGGGAGACGAAGCAGGCTGACGCGGACGCATTGAATGTTGAGAATCGTAAGAGCCGGGTTGAGGTCGTCTACGAAGCTACGATCGAAGTTGCACCGGCGGTGGTCACGGCAGTCGCAACGACCATCGTCAGCTTTTTGCCTGTCTTTTTTCTCACGGGGCGTGACTATCGGCTCTTCTCGCCGCTAGCCTACACCAAGACAGTCGCAATCGCGGCCGCGATGATTACTGCTGTAACAATCGTTCCCGCGATGTCACGGTTGATGCTTCGAAGTGCAAAGTATCGGAAGCGAACCGCACTGGTGGCGGGTATCGGGTTTGCCGGATTGCTCGGAGCAGCCGCTCACTTCATGTGGGGCGCACGGCTTGCCGAACATTTTGGGATCGACGCATGGGTCGTCATGGTCGGTGCCACACTGGTTGGGTTCGTTTTTGCATGGCAACTGTTGCGGGAACGCATTCGCCCCATCGAAGAAATTCCAAGCAGCCGTTTCGTTCGCTGGCTGTACGCCGCTCGGCTTCGACAGGCACTCAATCACAAAATCTTTGCACTTTCGTTTCCAGCGATGCTTTTGGTCATCGGTTTGGGAGCATGGATTGGAATGCCGACGGTACTGCGACCGGTGGAGAAAGTCGCCAACGTCTTCGGGGCTGATCTCAACCAGTTTCCGGGCTACGTCGATGCCAAGCACGTTTTTACTGGACTTCAAAGCGATGACTGGATTGCACTAGATGAAGGCAGTTGGTTCTACATGCCAACGCTGTATCCCGCTGCCAGCTTTTCACAGGCAATGCAGGTCTTGCAGACACAGGATGTGCTAATAGGCCAGATTCCAGAAGTCAAAGATGTGCTCGGAAAAATCGGACGAGTTGAATCGGCTCTTGATCCGGCACCGGCTGCGATGGTCGAAACCTACATCATGCTCAAGCCAGAGAGTGAGTGGCGTGAAGGAGTGACTGCCCGCGATGTTTGGGACGAGATCAACAAAGTCGCCACGCTTCCGGGTGTAACACCAGCGAGTGCCTTGCAACCGATTGAAGGGCGAGTCGTGATGCTGCAATCGGGCATCAAGGCTCCGATGGCCATTCGCGTTTACGGCGACAAGCTGGACACGCTGGCCGATGCCGCAATGGATGTCGCAGCGACGCTAAAGACTTCGCCGTTGGTCAATTCCGGGACCGTCAATCCCGATATCGTATTGGGCAAGCCATACATCGAATTCACGGTCAATCGCGAAGCCGCATCACGTTACGGCATGAGTGCTTCAATGGTCAATCAAGTGATTGAAACGGCACTTGGCGGTATGAACCTTATCAAGACGGTCGAAGGTCGGGAACGCTATCCGGTACGACTGCGGTACAACCGAGACTTGCGAGAACGCATTGACCAGCTCAGCCGATTGCCTGTGGTGACTCACAGTGGAGCTGTCGTGCCGCTTGAAGAGCTTGCCAAGTTAGACACCACTTGGGGGCCGGGAGCAATTAATAGCGAGAATGGTCGCTTGGTGGCTCATGTGTCGTTCATGACTAATGGGGCCAAGGGCGATTTGGAGTCTGTCACGGCGATTGAAAAACAGCTTCGCGAAGCACAACTATTACCGCCGTCCGATCCCGAGCGACTGGCTTTGCCCGCAGGTTACTCCTTGGAAGCCGTCGGTAGTTTCCGAAATCAAATCGAAGCCAACACGAGGCTGATGTGGATTATCCCGGTCGTCATTCTGATCAACCTGCTGCTGATTTACTTCGAGTTTCGCAACCTGCCGATCTCGATGGCAGTCTTTAGCGGCATTCCTGTGGCTTTCGCCGGAGGAATGGTGTTAGTCGCGTGGATGGAAGTCGAACTAAATACCGCCGTCTGGGTCGGATTCATCGCATTGTTTGGATTGGCCGTGGATGATGGCGTTGTCATGGCAACCTACATCCACCAATCGCTAAAGCGACGCAAAGTCAGCAACGTAGAGGACATTCGTAACACGGTTTACGACGCCGGACTCAAACGGATTCGACCGTGCGTGATGACCACGGTCACGACTCTGGCCGCACTCGTTCCCGTGTTGATTGCCACTGGACGCGGAGCCGATGTCGCTCGCGCGATGGCTATTCCGGTCTTTGGTGGAATGCTGGCGGAACCATTTACGTCGTTCATCGTCCCCACGCTCTATTCCGCTTACTTGGAAACGAAGATGCGTTTCGGATTTAGCGATCCGTTGTGGGAAGGCACCGAAGAGACGCCTGCAACGCAGGAGGAGGAACTCATGAATGCAGCTTAAAAAAACTGAACTGTTCGTGAAGGAATCGTTTCTTCAAGCATCCAAGTGTCTCAGAGGCCCTTGGAACACATACACCCCAATCTTTACCAGGAGAGCAAGGATGAAAATTCACTCGATCAAACAGCTTGCACTGGCATGGATGCTGGTTGCTGCTGCCCCTGTCATTGTCAACGCTCAATCGCAGCACGAAGCCCACGGTCACCAGCACGCGATGCCAGATAGCAGAGGGCCGAATCAACAGTCGGCTCCGCAACGTGGACCAAACGGCGGCACGATCAGACAGTCCGATGGACTTCAGTTTGAGACCGTTGTTTCGCAAGGCGGAATCAAAATGTTCGTCTTTGACCGCAGCGGTCAGCCGATTTCCGTTGAGCGAGGTCGCGGTGCGGCCTCATTACGTATCGAAGGCAATGCCAAGCGTTATCGCTATGACTTGTTGCCCAACGGAAAGGGAGCATTGACGGCTCCCGTTAACCTGTCGCAAATCGCGGGACGACAGATTGAAGTCGAAATGCAGCTTGTCGGTCTGCCCGGAACAGGCAGTCGTCCACTGGAGCTTTCGGAAGTCGCTACTGTCCCGGCCAGCGAACAACAGCTTGCGTCTGCGGCAATTGCTCGTCAAAAGATTTGTCCCGTCAGTGGCAAGCCACTTGGCAGCATGGGACAGCCGGTCGCTGTAGATATCAACGGACAGACCGTCTACGCCTACTGCGGAGGTTGTGTGAATACCATCAAGTCAAACCCTGCGAAGTATGCAGCGGGACGGCCTGAGATTACGGTTACAACATCGACCGCAGCCGATGCCGCCGCGATCGCGGCTCAAAGAGTCTGCCCGGTCATGGACGAACCTCTTGGCGGCATGGGAACACCAATCAAAGTCATGGTTGGAGATAAGCCCATCTATCTTTGCTGCAAGGGCTGCATAAAGAAGGTTCAAGCCGAACCAGCGAAGTACTTGGCGATGGTTCACGGCAACCAACCTCGAAGTAGTGCGATAGTGGCATCCGGCGAACAAGCCCGCCCCGGTGTCTTCAAAGTTACCGCCGCCGATGCTCCGTTCATCGCCGCTCAAAAAAAATGTCCCGTGATGGACGAGCCGCTCAACGCGATGGGCGGACCTTATCGTGTGAACGCCAACGGGAAGGCGATCTACATTTGCTGCCCCGGTTGTGCGAAGAAGATCGCTGCCGAGCCACAAAGGTATCTCGACGTGCTGGCTCGACAGGGCGTGAATCCACCTGCTTTGCAAACGCAGAAAACAGCGGCAGTCGTTCCAGCCGGAAGCGATCAGGTTCGACCGGGTGTTTTCAAAGTCACAGCAGCCGATGCTCAGTTTGTGGCCGCTCAAAAGAAGTGTCCCGTCATGGACGAGCCGCTTGATGCAATGGGCGGACCTTACAAAGTCAACGCGGCCGGTAAGGCGATCTACATCTGTTGCCCCGGTTGTGCCAAGAAGATCGCTGCCGAACCGCAGAAGTATCTCACGGCTCTCGCTCAGCAAGGAGTCAACGTGCCGGTGATCCGGTAACGAGACACGACGGGTTATCCGTCGAACGATTCGCGGGGGCGGTGTCCTGTGGACTCACGCTTTGAGTGTGACGAAGCATCACGCCGTCCCTGCCCTTTTTTCACGACAAACGACAAGGATGTCAGTTATGTCATTTCCATCACTCCACACCGGAGTCGTTCTCGTCACAGTTCTCGTTTTGAGTGCCAGTGGTTGTTCATCGCCACCGTGGCGAAAGCAGGAAACCGTCAGACAGCAGGCGAAGGACGCTTACTTCGTGCAGGCCGCCGCACGAATTCAGTACGACGATCCAGAATGCGACCCGATTGAATACCAGCCGCGGGCTGTTTCAGATTCGACCTACG
>CAYPLE010000180.1:0-6084 GCA_964411445.1 uncultured Pirellulaceae bacterium | reverse complement strand
CCGTCAGCGTCTGCGATGCCGGTTGTGACTGCAGTTAGCGTTTGATTCTCGGTCGGCGTTCCGGTGATGGTTGGCGTTCCGGTTGGGGATGTGTTGAGGAGGACATTTGAGGAAAACTCTGACGTGTCGCCATAATTTCCACCGCCGAGGTCCACGGTGGCCGTTGCTGTGATGATGTGCCCATCGGGGACGGTGACACCGGAGAGCACTGTGGTCCAGGTTGCATCTCCGTTTGCGTCGGTTGTAACTGAGGCGAAGCCCAGGAACGATTCTGCTTCACCATGCCCGTTAGAATGCGGCGTCGCGCTGCTAAAGTACTCAATTCGGTAGGTTGTTGACGGAGCCGAGTCGAGGGTTGCAGTGATGCTTGTATCTGTTGCTCCCACCGAGGCAGCGGTTATCACTGGGAAGTTTTGGCTGTTGTTTGCACCGGTGTCCAAGTCGTCTGTGTCGTTAGATGTCAATCCATTGTTCGCGATGTCGATGCCCATTACGCTGTTTGCGTAAATCGAGTTCCCTAGCACCGCGTTGCCTACGGTGCTTCCGGCCCCGTCCGCAATTCGAACGCCGTATTGGTTGGCAGTTATCAAGTTGCCTTCGCCAGCTTGTGTCCCACCGATGATGTTGTCTTGCGAGCCGTTGAACACAAGAATGCCCAGGCTGGTGTTTCCTAGCGTCGAGTTCCCGTCTTTGTCAGCGCCGATGTAATTACCGACAATTTGATTGTTGTCGGTACCTGCGCCGGTCAGTTGCAGTCCGTAGTTATTTCCGGATATAACGTTGCGGTGCGAAGGCGTCGATCCACCGATTGTGTTGTTTGACGCGCCCTCATTGAGCAGCACACCTTGGGCGGAGTTCCCAACGCTTGCGGTTCCAGCAGCATTCGTGCCGATGTAGTTTCCTATTAGAACATTGTTGGACGCGCCACTCCCCTGCAGCCGGATGCCTTCGGTGTTTCCGGAGATCACGTTGCGGTCGGCGGCCGATGTTCCTCCAATGGTGTTCCCGGACGAGTAGACATAGAGTCCAGCGTTCCCGTTGCCCAGATCCGTGCTTCCATCGATGCCAATTCCAAGGTAGTTGCCTGCGATAGTATTGCCGCCTGAACCGACCAAGATTTCGATGCCGTTGCCGTCGAATCGATTGATCACCAATCCACGAATGGTGGACCCGCCGCTGCCTGCTCCCAGCGTGAGCCCGTCGGTCGAGGCGCCTGCGTTGGCTCCGTTGAGCTGGATGATGGGGGCGGAATCGTAGTCAGGTTCGGTGGTACCGTCGATGATGACCGAGTCGGTGAGGGTGGGGAGCGAGCTAAGGACGTCGATGGTGTGGCTGAGGCCCGAGATGTCGAATTCGATGACGTCCGGAGTTCCTCCCAGGTTAGCAGAGTTGTTCGCTGCAGCGATGGCTTCACGCAACGAAATCACGCCGTCGCTACCCATGTCGTTGTAGAGCGCGAAGATCGAGGACGTGTCACCGTCACTGACGTCGCTGGTCGTGTTGACCGTAATGACGTTTCGCACGGCGCGAACGGCAGCAGACAACTCGGACGTGCTACGCAGAGTGCCGCCGCCTAGATCGACGGTTGCCGTTGCTGAGACAAAATGTCCATCGGGGATCGACGTTCCGGTAAGCGTCGCTGCGTAGCTGGCATTGCCCGAAGCGTCAGTTGTGACGGTTGTATAACCTAGATAGTTTTGCCCAACGCCATAACCCGACCCGGGCGCTGAGGGGCTACTAAAGAATTCGATGCGATAAGTTGTATTTGCTTCCGAGTTGAGTGTTCCGGCGAGCGTGGTGTTGCCATCGAAGGTGACCGCTGAGGTGACGACAGGGAAATTCTGATTGTCGTTTGGCCCAATGTCGACGTCACCGGTGTCGTTGGCGGTAACTCCATTGTTTCCCAGATCTATGCCTAGTCCCGTCGATTGAATGCTATTGCCAAGGATCGCGTGGCCGTCTGTGTTGTTGCCGCGGATCCGAATACCGGTGCTGTGCCCAAGTATAGTATTGCCATCGGCTGCACCGGTGCCGCCGATCACGTTATTGTCGGTGCCACCGTAGATGTCAATTCCTACGCCTGATGACAAGGCTACGGTTCCGTCGGCGTTGCCACCAATGATATTGCTGCGAATGATGATCCCATTGGTGCTGCTGCTATCAATCTCGATATCGGTGCCACTACCGACCGCAATCACGTTGTTCTCGATGATCGAGTTGGTCGCGCCGGAGTAGATATCAATCCCGTTGGTGCCGCCAAGGGTCGAGTTGCCGGTTGCATCGACACCGATATAGTTTCCAAGAACGTGAACACCATTTGCGCTGAGCGCTAAATCGACTTGACTAAGAGTGTTGCCAGCGATCACATTGCAATCGGCGAGTGTCGTGCCGCCGAGCGTCGTGTTGGCGCCTTGGATAACGACGCCTTCACGGTTGCCCATGGCCGTTGTTCCGTCGACATCGACACCAATGTAGTTGCCAACGATCGTGTGACCGCCGGATGTGCTCGCTGTGGCAATACCCGTTCCGTAGACATTGACGATGGACAATCCGCGGATTGTACTGCCACTGGAACTGCCGAAGTCGAGATAGAACGCGTGGTTGTAGGTGCCAACGTTGCTACCATCAATCTGGATGACGGGAGTTCCAGCAAAGTCGCTATCGGTCGTTCCATCAATGATGACTTGATCGGTGATGTCGGGCATTTCCGTCAAGTACTCGATGGTGTGAGCACCGTCGACCAGGGGAGCGGAGATGTCAAAGTTGATGGTGTCGAGGCCCACATTCGAGTTGGCGTCCAGGATTGCTTGGCGTAGCGATCCAGCCCCAGAGTCGTTGGTATTTGTTACCGTGTAAGTCGCTAAGACGTGGTTCCAGTCGGTTTGAAACTGCTGAGAGACCAGAACACCTGTTTCCACCGTACCGGCGTGAACTTCCAATTCCCAGTCGCCGCCCAGTTCGGCTGCCCCTGTCAAGTCATCGCTGGCGGCCACGTCCGCGCCCGTCAGCTCAGCGAGCGATTCAACGAGTAGTTGTCCGTCGCCGCTGCCGAGCTCGCAACCGTAAATCAGAATGTCCGCTTCGTCGGTCAGCGAATGTGCCCAGGAGGACAACTCGCCAGCGTAGCCGCTGAGACTGTTGCTGCTCAGCGACGAATTGCCAAGCTGCAGAGCGCCTTCGCTACCGTGGGCAAACAAGTGAATCGAGCTGACGTCGTCGGCCCCTAGCAGCACTTCGGTAATCTGCTCGATGCCATCGCGCTCGCCATCCAGGAAGATGATTTGCAGAGTGTCCTGCTCAGGATGATTTGCCAACAAGTCGTCGATGAGCTCTTGTGCGTCTTCAACGGACGAGTCCACAAAAGCGATGCTGATTTGCTGACTGCCAGAATCACCGAAGACAGAACCAGCCACGGATTCGTCGCTCAGCACCGCCGCAGTGCTCTGTTCTCCTTCTGATTGCCCTGACTGTACTGCCGCTTCATCAGCAGCAGCCGGGCCGAACGTCTCGATCAGCCCCGTGAGCTCTTCCCCACTAGGCTGTTGAAAGTCACCGGAGTCGGGCGCGTCGAGGAACGGTACGGCACTGTAAAGTATCCGGGTCTCGAGCTCTGTCGCGTCGATCAGCGAACTCGCCGCCTCGACCGGACGAGGTGATTTGGTTGAACTTCCGCGCAGCCAAGCTTGCCATCGATTTTGATTCTGCCCCATGATTTTTCGTTACCCCTAACGAAACTGCCCGTTGTGTGAGCCCCCCCAGAATGAAAGGAGCGCACTGCCACCGCAGAAGTATGGGGTGCGTTTGGGCAAGAGCTGCTCAATACGATCGCCAGGGGGGGGCAGATTAACACCCTGCAGAGTGCAGAATAGGGATTTTGCAGCCTGAAACTGGTGCGATTTCGCCGACTTTGCGGGTTGCGCGATCCTTGCGTCTGGTAGGAGGAATCTCAAGGCCGCTGGACGGGGCGTGCCGATCCCCCTGAAACCAACACTCACCCATAGAGGGGAAACCTGAATTGATGGCAATGGCATTGCGACCATTTCGCCGCCCCAGGAATGACACACAATTTATCGCGACTTGCCTCCTTTCTCTGAGCGTATTGCCCCTCGCTCGCGGACAGGAATCCAGCGCAGTCGCACGATACGCTTCGCCCTTCAGCAGCAATGCGCCAGCCGAAGGCGAAGTGAATCTCACTGACGGCTCTGCTAAGCGGCCCGGTCCGGTGCTGCGAAGTGCTTTGCCGCTGGAAGGCTTGCCGACTGTGCCCAGTTGGTACCACCAAGCCAGCTCGACTCGCCCGGTTGCCGACGACGATGCTACCGCTCCTTCCGTCTTGGAATTGGATCAACCGCAACCAAGTAGCAGTCCAGCGAGCCATCCAAAAACGGGCGACGCAGCGAGCAATGGTCCTTTGCCCAACGCGGCTTCTCGCGGGCAAGTCTTGCTAGCACCAGCGCCTCCGCCCGTTGTCCAGGTCGCACCTCAAATGGCTAGCGAAGCCGAGCCGTGGTGGAACCGAGCCGCTGCAGCTCGATTGATGTCGTCGCAGGGAACCGTGCAAGTCGACTTGGCGGGGTTGATGCAAGCAGCCGCGCAGAACTCAAGTCGCGTGATGGCTGTCGCACAAACGCCTTGGATCCGAGGCCAAGAGTACTTGGCCGCTCAAGCAACGCTGGATCCGACCATCTTTATGCAAACGCGTTACGATGACACGAGTGATCCAGTTGGTGATGTTTTGACGACCGGTGGCCCCAATCGCCTTTTCGAAAACCGCTGGGGCATGGACGCGGGCGTGCGCGGCCTAACGCGCACCGGTGCAACGTATTCCGTCGGCCAGCAACTGGGCCACCTGAACAGCAACTCACAATTCATCTCACCGAACGACCAAGGCTCCGCTCGCCTTGGTGCTGCCGTCAGCCAACCGCTTTTGCGAAACGCACGCACTGATGGCAATCGCAGCTTGATTCTGACAACTCGGCTTGAAACCGACGCCGCCCGCGCCGAGTACTTGGCGACCATGGTGGATCAACTTGGGCGAGTCGGCGAGGCGTATTGGCGGCTGTACTTTTTGCGTGCTTCTCTGCTGCAACGCCGTGAGCACCTGCGTCGAGCACAACATGTTGCCAGCACGTTGTCCGCTCGCGAACCACTGGATTCGAGCCGCAACCAGATTTTGCGTGCCCAAGCCGCCGTGGCCAGTCGCGAGGCTGCGATTTTGCGGATCTCCGCTTCCATCGGCAACACCGAAAATTTGCTTCGGACATTGATCAACACGCCTGGCATTAGCGATCAAAGTGGCTTTGAAATCATTCCTGTGCAGATGGCTCACTTCGAAGTTCCCACCTTCAACGTTCCGCACGAGGTAGCTGCCGCGCTGCATCGTCGGCCTGAGCTGTCGCGTTTGTACAATCAACTTGCTGCCGCCAAAGTACAACATCAACTTGCACAGAATCAAACGAAGCCTGAGCTGAATTTGATTGTCGAAGGCTACGTCGCGGGCTTGCAAGGCCGCAGTGATGTCCCGGGTGCTTGGACCGATCAATTTTCTAGAGGCCGTCCTGGATACGCTGGCGGACTGGAGTTCGAAGTCCCTTATCGCAATCGTGCAGCCCAAGCTCAATTGCGACTGCAGGTTTACGAGATGCGGCGGATCGAGAATTTGATTGCTGAGCAGCGAGCGAACATTCGCGCCGAAGTGGAGAATGCGATTCGCAATCTTGAAGCCGCCCGCAGTGAGGTTCTCATTCGTCGCCGCGCGTTGGCTGCCGTCAGTGAGGAACTCGTTTATCAACGGCAGCGTTGGGACAAGTTACAAGGGGACCCTCGCGTCGGACAATTCCAGCTTGACGAGTTGCTTGGCACGCAAGACCGACTGTTCCAGGAGGAGCAAGCACTACTTCAAGCCCTCACCGACCTCAACTCCGCCTTAACCGACGTCCAAGTCGCCACCGGCGCCCTCGTCCGCTTCTCCCACTAACCAAGTAGCATCGCCGCCCCCTCACAAAGTAGCATCGCCGCCCCGACCGTGCCCACACAAAGTAGCATGGCCGCCCTCGGCCGTGGCTTCTCCGAAATCTACCGTAA
>CAYPLE010000179.1:4035-6108 GCA_964411445.1 uncultured Pirellulaceae bacterium | reverse complement strand
CTGTTGAATGATGGCGCGGGGGATGGCGTAGCTGCGGACGCGGCTGTTGCGGGCAATGTTGAGACCAACGAAGTTGCCGCTCAAGTCGAACAATGGGCCGCCGCAGTCGCCCGGTTGCAGGTCGGCGTCGTGAGGGATGACTTTACTGAATCCGTCCCGACGGCCGCTCTTATCCATTTGGTCGGCGGCGTGGCCCGACGATGACGGGTATGCTCCGAGCCGGATTGTCTTTTCTAGCTCTTCCTCACCCCGGGCGATTCTCGCTACAACTGTCGTGTTCGGATCCAGTGTTCCTAGAAAGCGTCGCATTTCCATATGGGTCGAGATGGCTTTTTCGTTCAGTTGAGTGATGACATCCCCAACGCTCAGCCCCGCGCGGTCAGCCGCGCCGCCCTTGGTCACTTCCCTCAGGATGGCTCCGCCGTTGCTGCCGTAGTCGGCGGGCATGACGCCCAAGAAGCCACGGCTCTGTTGTTTGCGGGAGGTGAACGCATTTGTGCTTACGACGCTAACTAGGCCAGGGCCGCTTGCATCGGGGGTGATCAGGAAGCTGCCTATGTTGGGAATTTCTCCAGCCGGAGTGCTGATGTCGATGCCAGCGGCGTTTTCGGTTGGACATTTGAGTAGGACGAGGTCATTTTCGGTATCGCGCACCACGACGTCCAGCGTCACAACTGAGCCGTCAAGGCTAGCCGTCGGGCTTTCTCCGACCATGGAACTCTTGCTGACGATGAAGGGAGTTGCTCTGATTAGGGTTCCGACGATCTCAAGTTCTTCGCCGTCGGAAAGCTTGCTGGAGATTTCGACGCAAGCATCGTCCAATTCGGATTCTAGATCTGAAAACTGCTTCGGAAAATTGGCCAACTCGTCGATTCTCTGCGGCTGGGAAAACTCTCGTTGCTCGTAGACAGGCAACGTAACAGGAGGGGCAGATTTTCTGTCAACATCGAACGGAATTTTCAGCTCGACGTCCTCCCCTTCGCGGCGAACGATAACAACGATTTCTTGCGCGTCTTCATCCCGAGCGGCAATCAGAGCGTCTCGAAGTTCTCTGATCGTAACGGTCTCCCTGCCGTAAACAGAGTGAATGATGTCATCCGGTGCAATTCCGTGCAATCGTGCAAGGCTGTCGTCAACCGTGTCGATAACATCGATTCCAGTCCCGTCACGCCGATCCTCGCCACGGAAACCCAGCCTCGGGACCGATGGCCCCGAACGGGTGAAGGACTCTTCTTGGTTGAGTTCGTTCCAGTATCGTTTGAAGGTGTCGATGGGCACTTCAAAGTTGCGAGTCATGCTTTGACCGATTCTGGAATGGATGCCGATCACCCGACCCTGCAAATCGAAAAGCGGTCCACCTGAATCACCGGGTTCCATCAGAGCCGTCGATTGCAACATCCCCCTGCCCCGCCCCGTATTTACGAGACGACCGAAACGAACCACCGGAACACCTCGCGCCTTCTGGCCTCCTGGAAAACTGATACTCAGGCACGGTTGATTGCGCACCAGCGATCCCGAATCGCCCATCTGAACGTACGGCAAATCATCTACCTGGGACGTGATCTGCAGCAGTGCGCAATCAGCCAGCGGATTGGTGCCCTTGCCGCGCGCTTGGAATTGCCTACCATCGGGCAGGAAGACTTGGTAGCGATTTCCGGGCCGAATCGTATGACCAGCGGAAAGTATGTGTCCTTCTTTACTGACAATCACACCGCTGAACGAAGCGCCGCGTTGTCCGATCGCAACCACAGCCGGTTTGACCGATTCGATCGTCGAGTAAATTCTCTGTTGCAAAGTAGCGACATCGAAGTCCGCTGCGCTGGCCACCGTTGAACCAAGCAGAAGGAGACAAATTGAACGGAAACAGCAGGATACGATCATGGCAGTCTGTTGGATACGAAGATTTTCAGTGGAATTGCCAGTGAACACGATCAGGCGTAGCGATCCAGCATTCCACCTAGGCCGTCGGAGAACGCGAAGTCGCATTTGCGAAAGCTGCGTCCAATGGGAGGGATCGAAATCGCCAGTGATAGTATATGCGCTTTGCCACCCCAACGGGGTTCGACAACGGGA
>CAYPLE010000179.1:0-3935 GCA_964411445.1 uncultured Pirellulaceae bacterium | reverse complement strand
ACCCCAACGGGGTTCGACAACGGGACTAAAGCGGTCGGTAGGGTAACGGCGCGAGTCGTGCGGTCCAACGCGCGTCGCGGCACATCAGAATTTCAAGCATATCACCGGAGGGCTTCGACCGGCTTGCGGCCTGCTGCTGGGAAAGCAGCGATTATCGAGCTGGACTAACTACCTATGATGAAATCTGGTGTTAGATACTCCTTAGCAATAATCCCACTGAAGAAGGTGTTTTCCCAACTGAGCTGGACAGTAGCCGCACCGCCGTCTTCAAAGTAGTCGAGCAGAATACTTTGCGGGCCAACGTCATCGGGCCCGAAGGTAACGGCCCCTGTCACGGTAGCCCGCTGGGGATTCCACGCGGAGATGACCTCTTGGCCACCAATCCGAAGGATAACGCCGTCGTCGGCGAATAGGCTAAATTCGTAAGTGCCTGGCGCTGGAATGAAAATCTGGCCTTCCCAGTACACGAGAAAATCGTCGCTTGGATAGCTTGCGAGCGGGCTGCCGGACGACCAATCAAAGTCAACTTGCGGATCAATACGTTCCGTCTTTTGCGCAAAGTGAAAATCGAAATCATTTTGCGTGTGATCGTACGATCGGTAGTAGTACGCGTTCAAGCCTCCCCCAGCGAAATCACCGAAACCTGCAGCTTGGGCGGCCGCGTACAAATTGGCCTCTTCACCAATGGGCCACTTGTATGTCTCTCGGAAGCGTGAGGTGAGATCTTCGCCAGCGGCCATGCTGGCCGACGCAATCAAGTTGCCAAGGGCTGAGACTTCATTTTGCCAATCGCGACGCTGTGCGACTTCTTTCCACAGCCGGTTGACGAAATCCATTCCGCCAAAGTTGCGAGCTACATCCATCATGACTTCCGCAAAGAAATCCATCGTGCCCAGGCGAATGTTGGTGATCGGGTCCGTATACACAGAAGATTCAAAGTCGGCAAAATCCGAATAGTAGTCGCGGCTTGTATCGTTGAGGTAGCCTGTTAGCCATCGTGCGTTTGAGGCTTCGAATCCGTCGGCTCCGGCACCTGCGCCGCTATATTCGATTTCCAAGAATTCGCTGATCGCTCGCTCCATAAAAATCGGGAATCCATTTGTGAAGAAGTCACCGCTGCCGCGCGATGATTGGTCCGCGCGGGCGTGATTGAATTCCAATTTATCTCCGTAGAACCAAAAATTGCGTCCGAATTCGTAGAAGAAGATGTGGTCGGGTTTACCGCTGCGGGCGAACTCGGCCACAGCCTCGTCAAAGAAGTCAGGGGCGATCTCAACGCCGCGCACGCCCAAGTAGCCACAGCCTGCACCGCATGTAGTTGCTCGAGCGATCGTCGTTTTTCCTTGCGACTGAGCGGTGTCACCTGGATGTTGTCCCGTAGCCGCGAAGTACGCATCGTAGCCCAGATCGATCCAGTGAATCAGACCGTCTATGTCGAGGTTGGGCTGGTCAGCTAGCACTCGAACATTTCGGCCTTCGTATGCGAACAAGGAATATCGCTCGCCGTTGAAGCTGGTGTACTCTACCGGTTCGGCTTCCCCTGTCGGACGTTTGCCTCCGTTTAGATAGTTCACAATGTGCAAGACGTCGATCGGCGAAACAAACGAGTCGCCAGACGTATCGAGCAAGCCGGCGACTTGGGAGGCGTGCCGTATTGTAAGCCGTCGCGAGCGATTTCCGTTGATATCATTCACAACGACCAAGGCGTCAAGTGGTGAGACGGTTCCGTCGTGATTCACATCCAGAGGATCGATTGGATTCTGTAGCGTCTCACTCACCACTTCCATGATCGCTTCGTCGGCTTGTAGAATGTGCGCCGATTTTTCGCTAGAACTTACGTCAGCGCGGACATATTGCCATCCTGAATCACCGCCCTGAATGCCAATTGGCCGATCGCTGTCGAGTCTAAGCCTCTGCGATGCTCCGTTGTGTCGGCGAACGTAGTCGGGACCAATCGGAACCGTCGGTAAATTTCCGCCATCTGTGACTATCAGGTGCTCTGTGTTGTATAGCGAAGCGAAGTCAATTGCTTCGTCGCCACTAATCACTAGCCGGTCGCTGCCGTCACTCAGATCCACCCACAAATCGCTGGTTCCATCGAACACCTGCGTGCCCGTGGGAAGATGAACATGAAAAGCACCGTTCGATTGACGTTGAATCTCAATCGACTCATCGCGATCTGTCCCAATAACGTGTAAAACTAGTTTTCCATCTTCGCCAATTAGCGTGGCTGTCGCTTCCGGCGTAACATCGATCACAACAATTTCAGAATCGCGACGCTGAGGTGTACCCTCGTCTTGAACAACGACTTGGAATCGATAACGCAGTCCTTGATTAAGCAATTCTGGTGTCCAAGCAAACTGCCCCGTAGTACTGTCGATCGACGCGCCAGTTGGGTACTCACCGCTTAGCGAATAGCTCAGGCTGCTCGCCGGTCCGTCGTCCGTTGCAGTTGCTTGGAACGAAAGCGTCTGGCCAACCGTTGCTGTTTGGTTTGTGATCGGTTGTAAGTCTGGTCGTTGGTTTTCGTCGTCGTCAGCCTTTTCAAAGATCGTCACATTGTCGATGTACAGAGTGCTGGGTACCGCAGGATCGATTTGTGGATTCTCACCAGCGGCAGAGTTGGAATACCAACCGCCGAAGCCAACGTTGTTTACACCACGAGTCGAATTGCCGCGGATACTGACGTTGTTGCTCTCGGCGATCAGTTGGCCATCGATCCAAGCTCGCGCGTAGCCATCTGATTGACCTGGTGTGTTCAGCTTCAATTCTGTTTCGATCAAGTACCAGCGGTTGTAATCGAAAGCAAACTCACTTCCATCGCTCCATTCATCGCGGCCATTTTCCGCGGAGTGATTCGTCGAGAAGGTGACTAGCCAACTGCCGTTGATTCCGGTCATATCGCGTTCGGCATAGCCTGGATTCGCTTTGCCAAAGATAGTCAGGATGACATCGAAGTCGATGGCATCACCGTTGATGGCATTCAGACGATGGATTTTTTTGCCAAACGCAAAATCAAAGTCCTCTGCAAAGTACATTTGCTGTGACGTTTTGATATGGTCAATCCCGGCCATCGGGTCAGCGGTATCACCCAACTGAACGTAAGCCAAGCCTTCGTCTTCGTCCTTCTCGTAGGTGATCTCGATGCCAGCGTTGGTCCCTCCGCCCGGCATATTTGCCAAGCGAATGTTGTCGTCCCTCGCAATATTGACGAACCCGCCTGCTCCTTCGGGATTCCAGCCATTGCTATTGCGGTAGTTGAATTGTTCGGCAGGGACATTTTCGAAATCGCTTTCAAAGACAGATTGAAACCCATTGTCTAGGACAATTCGGGCGTCGAGCGTTTCAAGCGTCAGAAGTTTCGAATTTCGCGAGCCGGGCATAGAGAGATCTCCGCGAGCGTATGTTTGCCGAAGTCAAATTGTCTACAGTTCGCTAGACCTCCCGAGAGTTCTAGGTACTACATCTGCGACTCAACATCCTTCACCACTTATACGTCTTTACCTTGCGCGGGCAAGGAAACGAATTCGACGAAATTGCTCAGAAGGTAGCGGTTCGGTGCGAACGCCCAGTTCGAGAAGCGACAAAGCTCGGCAGGAAGATTGGTTTTGCGGAGCTGTGGTGGCGGGAGCCCACCAGCTTCAAGCTGCTAATGGGTTGCCCTATCCAACAAGTTGGGGGAACCCCACCAACTGCAGCTTCCGCGTGCGTTGACACGAAGTCGTCGGAATCCACAGCCCGGCCGCTCGACCTGCGATTGGAGCTAGTTGTGATATCGGATTCGCTTGCCTCGAGCCGCTCGGCTTCGCGGACCAGTATGGCTTTGATGCGGCAGCGAGCGACGTGAATAGCACCGACGTTGATTCGGCGCTGCAGACGGCTCGCAACCCTATTTATTCACAGACGCTGGCTGGTGGGCCGTTAGTGGAATGTGC
>CAYPLE010000178.1:0-6366 GCA_964411445.1 uncultured Pirellulaceae bacterium | reverse complement strand
GTCCAGAACAAGGGCTTGATAGACGGGGACTTTAAATACAGCGGGCTTGAGCTCACCCCGGACCGAAAAGAGTATGCGCCTGGTGAGACCGTAAATCTGCTGGTTGCGTCGGACTATCCAAACGCACGGGTAGGACTGTTTATTCGCCCAGCAATGGGTGCTTATCCGAAGGTCCAGTGGATCCAACTGGACGGGAAATCTGTGATCGTTCCAATCAAGATCGATCGCGGTGACATGCCCAACTTCTTCGTTGAAGCCATTTCGGTTCATGGTGGTGACGTCCACAAAGTGACTCAACAAATATTCGTACCACCTTCGCAGCAGTTGCTTACGTCGGTCGTTTCACTAGACAAAGAAGAGTATCAGCCGGGCGAGGACGCGACGGCAACAATTCGAGTGACTGACGAATCGGGACAGCCGGCTACAGGAACATGCGTCTTGGCCGTCTACGATCGATCATTGGAAGCCCTGGCCGCAGACAGCTTGCCCGCCGACATGAAGGTCGCATTCTGGAAAATGCTCCGGCGACACTTTTCCCTGTTGGTCGACTCGCGATCGCAGACCTTCTACCCAACTGCGATTCGCGGAATTGCTCCGTGGAGCTCGCTGGGCGTTTTCGGTTGGTCAACCGCCGATGATGTGTCGCGCGGGGGAGGCGACATCATGAACATGGCGTTCGGAGCAGCTCCAATGGCAGCCGACGCCGGCGCGGAATCTGCCTTCGCGGCTTCGGCGGGCATGGGAGGCCCAAGTTTTGCCAAGACTGCTCGCAGCAGCAGTTCCGTTGCACCAGCCCAAGAGTCCGTCGCGGTGCGGAAGAACTTTGCCGATGCGGCCGTTTGGGTGACGCGATTGGAACTGGACGAAAATGGCACAGCCAAGCACTCGTTTAAGATGCCGGAAAATTTGACAAGCTGGCGCGTCAAATCATGGACGATGGACCGACAAGTCCGGGTCGGCAGCGGAGAAACAACGGCAACGACGCGCAAGCCGCTGCTCGTAAGGCTTGCCGCACCTCGCTTCTTGATTGAGAACGACCGAGCCACCATTGCTGCCGTCGTTCGAAACGACTTTGACACACAGCAGCAGGTTTCTGTTAGCTTACAAGTCGACGGTGAAACGCAACTGCGAAGAATCGACGAACTCGAGAAGACCATCGTCGTCCCAGCACATGGAGAAGCACGGGTGCAGTGGGAAGTCGAAGCACTAGCGGCTGGCGAGATAGCCCTTACCGTCAGAGCCATCGGGAATCTTGGCAGTGATGCAACACTGTCCAAACTACCAATCAACGTCTACGGCGCTCTCAAGACCGACGCTTATGTGGGCACGATTCGCCCGGCTCAAACGGAAGGCAAAGTGCGAATCAATGTTCCCGAAAACCGAAAGATCGAACACAGCCGGTTGGTTGTGAAGGTCAGTCCAACACTGGCGATGGCGATGGTCGACTCGCTGCCATATTTAATCGAATACCCTTACGGTTGCACCGAGCAGACGCTCAATCGTTTCTTGCCTGCTGTGCTAACCCAGCAAACGTTGCGCAAGTTGAATGTAGATTTGGAGAGCATCCAGAAGCACCGCAGCAATTTGAATACGCAGCAAATCAGCTCGGACGTGCCGCCCAATTACACTGCAAACCGAAACCCGATCTTCGATGCCAAAGAAATGGAGAAAGTGGTTGACGCGGGGCTTCGCAAGTTGACCAATATGCAGCTATCAGACGGTGGCTGGGGATGGTTCTCTGGAGGCCAGGAGCAAAGCAGCGTGCATACCACCGCAACGGCGGTTCGAGGACTATTGGTCGCTCAGCAAAATGGCGTTGCGGTCGTCCCAGACACGATAAATCGCGGCCTCGCCTGGATGGAAAACCATTGCCGGAACCGCTTGCAACAATTCACCGACGTTGAAATCAAGGCCTCGATCAACAACGCTGACGTATTGGCAATCTACACGCTGACCGTTGGGGGACGGCGCAATCCAGATTTACAAAAGCTGGCATTTGAGCAGCGGGCGAATCTAAGCCTGTATGGAAAAGTCCTACTGGCTTTGGTCGCCTCAGAAACAGATGCGAAAGATCAGTTGTCGGTACTTCGTCAGAACATCGAACAGTTTCTGGTGCAAGACGCCGAGAACGAAACCGCGTTCTTGAAGAGCGGAGCTCCTGCGTGGTATTGGTACGGTAGTGAAATCGAAGCCAATGCAATGTACTTGAAACTACTTGCAAAAACGGCTCCCAAGAGCGCCAAAGCAAGTCGTGTCGTCAAGTATTTACTCAACAATCGACGTCACGCAACATATTGGCATAACACTCGCGATACGGCTCTGGTCGTTGAGGCAATGGCGGACTTCATTGCTGCAACTGGCGAGGGCTCTGAACCGACGCAAGTAACGGTGCTCCTGGGCGACAAGCGATTGGGGGAATTCCAATTCACCCGCAACAACTTGTTTACCACAACGAACACACTCACTTTCAACGCAGAAGCGGTTCCAAGCGGCACGCATGATGTCACTTTCAAAAGAACCGGAGGCGGCAACCTGTACTACAGCGTCTATTTGACCAACTTCACCCAGGAAGAAAAGATCGAAGCCTCTGGGTTGGAGCTCAAGGTCGAACGCAAGTATTACAAACTAATGCCTCGCGTGCTTGCCGTGGATTTACCCAGCAGTGAGGGGCTAGCTAAGGCCGTCGACCGTCGCCAAGTTAGACGCGTTGCACTTACCGACGGAGAAAAGCTCCCAAGCGGAACTCTGATTGAAGTTGAGCTGCTCGTACAAAGCAAAAATGACTATGAATACGTCATGCTTCGTGATGATAAACCAGCGGGCCTGGAAGCAACTGATACCACCAGTGGCTACGAGTACGGAAGTGGGCTTCTGATTTACAAAGAGCTGCGGAGCGATCATGTCGCAATGTTCTGCCAGAGGTTGCCGCAAGGGAATTACTCGCTGCGGTATCAACTCCGAACCGAAACACCTGGGCAGTTCACCGCGCCGCCAGCCTCAGTAACATGCATGTATGCCGATGAACTACGCGGAAGCAGTAGTAATGCAGCCTTCACGATCGATCGCTAGGGAGCAGTCAATCATGATCCGGAAGCAGACTTTCCCAGCTTGCGTATGGATCTACAAGCTCAACAGGCTGCCCCTGCCTTGGTGACAAGTCACGGGCGGTTGACGCCGGGAATGACGACGCCGGAAGATTCCCCTGCGGTTGGTCACCCCATTCGCCGCGGTAAAGAATCTCGGGACCGTTTGGCCCAATCACCGTACCGAATTTGGTTTGGCCTGCAGAATTTTCATCCAGCTCCGATTGCTTCGGGAATGGCAAGAATCGATCGTCGAAAGTGCGCGGCCTACCAATGTTCTGGTTGCTATCGATGAAGCGCCGGTCCAGCTCGCTAGGCCCAGAAGAGTTGCTCCGATCCATCGCGGCTCTCGAGAACGCGTCGAAACGAATGAGTAGAAAGAGGAAGCACAGGCCGGCTAGCAAGCAAAGCGTTTCAAGGGCACTGGCCGCCATTCGATGATTTCGACGCAATTCCTTCTCCTACACCGTCCAACGAGAACCGGACCAAAAAAGGGGACTCACCAGAATAAAAATCGATGCCAACGAGTGTTGAACCTTATGGCCCCGCGAGAGTTTCGACACGGTCGCCGCAAAAGCATGAGTATGAAGGTTTTGTAATTTTCAAGTGTTGACGATCGATACGGATTGGCACAGAAGGACTTTCGAAGGTGTCGATCTTCTGCCCGAACACGAAGAAACCGTGGCAGAATCCATTGGACTCCACCACGGTTCAGGTGACTGATCGTTGTGGTTGGTTACTTCAGATCCTTGGTTACTTCAAATCGATGGCAAGCGGAGTTGCCTCTGATGTAATCTCACACGTCAGCCCAGATTGGAGTGCATTTTGGTACTTCTTGGGAATCAAGCTAACTGGCGGCTTGGAGGCTGCTTCGCCTGTGTAGCTCGCCTCTTCGTCAGCAAGTTCGTTGGAAGCCGATTGGCTGCTGACTTGAGTCAGCGAATTGTCTTCCTTGGTCGCCGAGACGGCGATGCGGTATTTGCCAGGCATCGCGCCGTCACCGACTGTAAAGGTCGTCAGAGTAAACTCACCGTTTGCGTCGCTCTTTCCAGCAGCCGTTTTCAACGTCGAATCGACTGGTGAAAGAACGATGGTTGCGTTGGCGAGCGGCTTTCCTTTGAACTTAACGACACCCGAAACAACGGTCGTCGCAGGGTTCGCGTCCTGCTGGCCGCAGCCAGCCGTAGTAGCAAGCACTACCGCGACGATTGCAAGAAGCTGAAACCTGAGAGCAGGGATTTTCATGGTTGTGTTCTAATTTCTTCTAATGTTGGTTTTCACAAAAGGACGGCATCGGCGTAACGCAAGCCAGTGCCCGCGTTACGCCTTTGAGTGCTTCAAACCCGGGTGTAGCGTTCCTACGCCGTTCTGATTTAACGATCCAGTGAGCGGAACACGCTAAACTTCCGTGCGATTCGCACTTGGTTGACTGCCAGCTTATTTTTCCATGTTATTGGTCAATGCTGACGGTTTCTCCACCGCTGGTTGTTCCAAGCGCTCCCCACACGCCGTAAGGGCTAGGGCCTACAGGGGCACTTGCTGACCAACCAATTCCCAAGTTTCCGGTGTCGACGTTGTTGGACATAAACTGAACCGATCCATCTCCCATCGCCACGTTTACACCGCCTGTGTGATTGCTCGACGGAGGAGCAATAACGTCGTTTTGGTCACCCCAGTTGCCACGTTCTGAACATCCCGGGCCGTTGGGGCCGATAACGGTATTGAATCCGGTGTAGTGGATTTGTCCGTCGGTCCAGTTGAGTCCACGTCGGGCGTGGACGATTGTGCCAGGTGCGAAGAACTGACCTTGAGTGACTGTGTAGCAAAGCTGTGGGGTTAGGCTGATGTCGCCAACTTGGCGGGCAATTCCGCGGTTTACAGGCATCGAGTTTTCTGTCGCTGCAACACCGTTCTGACCACCGTTGGGGAGTGGGAAGGAGCACAGGATTTCGCTGTAAGCAATTGTATTGCTAAGTCCATCTGAGACGTCCGCAAAGCGGCGATAGACTTGACTGTGGAACATGCCACGAACGTTTGTGGTTTCGTTCAGGTTGTTGTGGATCAGGTCTCCGCGGCTCATGGCGTAGCTGATTTCACGCGTTTGAGGCCGGGCGCCACTGTCGGATGCACAACGCAAGAACGATGGGGCTTCGTTCCACAGATCCCAGGACAACCAAGCGGCTGGACCACCAGGCGCTGCCGCAGCATTGCCAGCTTGGATGTTGTTGTACATGTTGGTTTGTTCTGCGAACGGCATCAGGGCGATAAAGCCGCTGAGACGCAGGCGGTTGCCGCTGGCGTTGTTAGAGCCGTCCCAGTTGGTCCCGCCTTTACCGGCTGGAAAACGATTGTAAGCCGAACCATAGTTATGCAGCGCGAGCCCAAGCTGCTTGAGGCTGTTGGAGCACTGCATGCGGCGAGCCGCTTCACGAGCCGCTTGAACAGCGGGCAGGAGCAGGCCAACCAAGATTCCGATGATGGCAATAACCACCAACAATTCCACCAGAGTAAAACCCTTCTTCTGACTTCGATTCATCACTTTGCCCTTACCAAGAAAGCAACCTCTTTGCGTGGGCGGGGCACCAGAATTGGGCTTTGAAAATCGCCGACCGCAAAGTCGTGAGAATCTAATCCCGAGCGGCCGATCTAGTTTCGTGGATTTTTGCAATATTTTCCAAAATTACGAAGCCACAATTTTCGCCGCATCGAAGCTGGATTTTTCGTAAGCCTTCGCCCAGTCGCAGGGTTGCGTTACCAATTCCCGCACTGCCTCGCGCTCGAGCCCCCCCGGTTTTGCCTGGAGGATCCAACCTTGCTTCCTCTCCGTCGAACTTGATGGCGAACTGTTGCAAGGCTCCGTACCAGTGCTGGACGGGCTTGGTCCATTTCTTCTGAGCTTCATTGATGGCCCAGGGCGAGTGGTCGCGAAGGCGAACAAGTCGCTAGTGACATAACACTGATTCAGTCCGAAGAAATGCAAGGCTTCCAACGCACCGCTGGAATGATCGTGCCGACGCGTCTCTCGACCAACGACACACAAGTTCGTCTTATTGCGGCCTCGCTCCCAGCTTTCGCAGCTTGATCGCCAGCACTACCAATGATGAAGGCATTGATAGCTATCAGTACAACAACTTCGTCGAGATGGTGGTGACTTCGATGACTACGACCTAAGTTGGGTCTACGACCATGCTGGCAACCGGATCCAGCAAGACCACGCCGACGTCGAAAATGAAGGCGGACAGCACAAGACGACCCGTTACGTATTCGACGCGAACGACCGCCT
>CAYPLE010000177.1:0-6734 GCA_964411445.1 uncultured Pirellulaceae bacterium | reverse complement strand
GGGACAACCGCTCTACGGGAGCAAGCGGTTGGGGACAACCGCTCTACGGGAGCAAGCGGTTGGGACAACCGCTCTACTGGGAGCAAGCGGTTGGGACAACCGCTTTACTGAGAGAAAACAAAGGTTGGTAACTCGAAACATAGCCCTGCCTTGGCGTGTTTCTGAGAATGAATGACAGACTGTGGCTAAACTGATAGACTTCTAGGTCGATTTGCGGCTTGCCTGGATTTGGCGAGTATTGCCGCTGGAGAGAATACTGGAGCGTTTTGAATGACTAACTTGATGATCGTTTGTCGCCGAAATTTGTCAGACAGAATTCTGCAACGCGGACTGCTCGTTAGCATCGCCTTGCTGACGGCAACGATGACTGGACCATGGGTGTTGGCGGAAGACTGGCCTCAATGGCGAGGCGAAAGTGGCCGCGGGCTCTCTGACGAACACGGACTTCCGAAGAAGTGGTCCGCGGAAGACAACGTCCTTTGGCGTTCACCCTTGCCCGGGCAAGGTGGCGCGACTCCTGTGATTTGGGATAACACAGTATTCGTCACCTCCAATGACGGGGACGATCTGGTGCTGATCTCCATCAACAAATCCACTGGGAACAAGAATTGGGTTCGCAAAGTCACCGATGGGAACGAGAAGGCTCGAGCCAGCGAAGGCAACTCGGCGTCAGCGTCGCCCAGCACGGACGGCGAGCATGTTTGGGTGATGTTTTCACGCGGCGAGAAGTTCCGTAGCGCGATCCTTGCCTGTTTTGATTTTGACGGTAACGAGATTTGGAAGTTTGACATCGCACAACGATTCGAGCCGATTGATATTCAATTCGGCCTGACATCGACGCCAGTGCTCGACGGTGACTCGCTCTATCTGCAATTGATCCATGGCGAGATGCGGCAAGACAGCGATGCTCGTACGGGGCGAGTTGTGCGATTGAATAAGTTGACTGGGGAAACGATTTGGAATGTCGAACGAACCACAGACGCCCAGCACGAAAACAAGCACTCGTATGCATCGCCATTCATGTATAACGATGGAAAACTCAAATTCCTTGTGGCTCACGGTGCAGACTGTACAACAGGCCACGACCTAGAAACTGGCAAGGAACTTTGGCGATTCGCAAGTTTGAACGGTCCGAACAAAATCAATCGCGGCAAGTTCGACTTGTTTTTTCGCTTTGTTGCCTCGCCCGCCGTCGGGGACGGAATGATCGTAATTCCTTCTTGCAAACGGGGCCCTGCGGTAGCACTCCGCGTTGATGAAAACCTTTCCGGATTGATCGGCGAAGACTCCGAGTCGATCATGTGGACCCTGGACCGAACGCCAGATGTTTCCATTCCGCTGATCGCCGGAGATTTGGTTTACCTGCTGGACAAGGATGGTAAATTACGATGCGTTGAACGCGAGACGGGCGAAGACGTGTACTACGAGCGAACACACAATGTGCAGTATCGGAGCAGTCCCGTATATGCTGATGGCCATGTCTATTACTGTGGCAAAGACGGCGTGTGTACGGTCGTCAAAGCTGGACAGGACTTTGAAATCGTATCCGAGAATGCGATGGGTGGCGAAGATATCACAGCGTCAATCGCAGTTTCAGATGGAAAGCTGTTCATTCGCACGTACGAAGCCTTGTACGCAATTGGCCAGGAGTAGATGCTAGCAACCCTGCGGGCTCGTCCGGCTGTGGTTGATCGCCAAAGACGGGCAAGCGGCGGTTTTTGTTGATAGCTGATATTGACTCCAGTTGAAGACTGGAAGTAGCTTGCTCGAATCAGCAAGTAGGTCGTGGGACCTCGATTTGCAAGGCCCATACGCGGGCTTAAAACCAAACCATGAGCTGTCCACGGATGGACTTGATCAGCAAGATTGGAGTTCTTGCCGGTCAAACAATCGACCTGAATCGACTGCCCAGCAGAGGTTTGCGGTCGCGATTCTGCGCACACAGAATTTCCGCGCAGCTCAGAAACCTAGGTCAAGGATGACCCCTTCCATGTCAACAACTGAAAAGACGCCTGTTGCTCTTTTGGATGTTTCGCGAGGCAATGAGCTACTGCGAGACGAAATTCTCGAAGCGATCGCCGAAGTCTACGATAGTGGCCGTTTTCTTTACGGTCCCGCAGTTGGAAAGCTTGAGCAGCAAGTCGCTGAGGTCTCAAATACCAAGCATGCCGTCGGATGCGCCTCTGGCAGCGATGCACTCCTTCTAGCACTGATGGCAAATGACATTGGGCCGGGAGACGAAGTGATAGTTCCTTCGTTCACGTTTTTTGCGACCGCCAGTTGCGTGGCTCGACTTGGCGCGAAAATTGTTTTCGCGGACATCGACGCCGACACCTACAATATGTGTCCGAAGTCTCTTGAACAAAATATCACGTCGAAAACGGCGGCGATCATTCCAGTTCATTTGTTCGGCCAAGCCGCGGCGCTGGACAAAATATGTGGCATTGCAGCCCAGCACGATATTCCTGTGATTGAAGACGCCGCCCAAGCACTTGGGGCTGCCTATCACGGTCGCCCAGTTGGAAGCTGGGGACAATGCGGATGCATTAGCTTCTATCCCACAAAGAATCTCGGTGGAATTGGTGACGCTGGGATGCTGACAACCAATTCCGATGGATTTGCGGACAGACTGCGCTTGTGTTCGTCTCACGGCATGCGTCCACGCTACTATCACAGCACCATCGGCATTAACAGTCGGCTGGACACAATTCAAGCGGCTGCACTTGCGATCAAGATGAAGCACCTGGAGTCGTACACGGCCGCTCGGCAGGCCAACGCCGACAACTACACCAAGTTGTTTGCTGAATCGAAGGTTGATTCAGAGGTACTATCGCTGCCAATGGTCGATCCCGCAGCGAATCACGTTTGGAACCAGTACAGCCTTCGCGTAAGCGATGGGAAGCGGGACGATCTGCGGGCATATCTTGCTCAGCGAGGCATCGGGTCGGAGATTTACTATCCGATACCATTGCATCAGCAAGAGTGTTTTGCCTACTGCGGCTATGCCGAAGGTAGCTTGCCAGAATCGGAAAGGGCCTCGAAAGAGATTCTCCACTTGCCGATCTACCCCGAGTTGAGCTTGGACGAACAACGAACGGTCGTCGCCGCGATCACTGAGTACTTCGTTTCCGGCCATGCTCGTTCAGCAGCCTAGCCACCCGTGCTAGACTGGCGATGCTGAATTGAGAGCGTACCGGCGCAGGTCCAGCAACAATCCCTCGCGAAACCGTCCGGCTCGCGGGTCTGCCACGTTTCGCGTACGTCAAAGTTGCTGCTTAGTACTGCTCGTAGAAGTGACGCAGTTGCTTGGCGAGCAGGGCTGGCGTGAGCCCGATTGATTGATGGAAGTCTGCGATCCGCTGCTTGACGCTATAGTTGCCAAACCCGTGACGCTGTTGAAGCTCGGCCAGTTTTCGGTACTGTGTCGGCATGCGCTCAGACAAAAACTTGGTCAAGGCCCAGGCTCCTGCGTAGGCGAGTTGTGGGTCTTGCTTAAATAGCCCGTCGGATGCAATGAGATTACCCAGCAGATTTGCCGTCTCGCGGTCGCTCTTGAAAACCTCGCTCAGCGTGTGCATTTGTCGCTGATGCAGCCGCTCGGTCTCGGTCGAACTTGCGGTTGCACCAACGTTGATATCGTAGACCTCGCGAGCTTCGAACATGGTTGCCAGCCCTTCGATGAACCACAGTGGATGTGTGAATAGTCTTTGGTGCAAGCCAGTGTTGTAGGCCAATTGATGGACGGCTTCGTGAACCACGGTCGCTTCTGTTTCTGACCAGTCCACTGCGTTGCGAGTTGCCGTTTCCTGACTGGTTGCTGGCAGTTCGTAAAGCGTGCAGATGTTGGATCGAGCAAAATAGGCGCCAACGGTCCCCTCGGGCAACGCTGCTTGTTGAGTTCGGGCGAAGGCAGCGAATTCATCTTGCGTTCTGAAGACGATAACGCGAAGTGGGAAATCAGGCTCGCGGACTTTCCACCCGCGAAGCGAAAAATAGCGGACAAACCCACTGTACAACAAATCGAACCGGCGCCTCCAGCGGTCCGAGGTGCCTCGTGGGGCCGCAACAATGTAAGGCCCACTGACGACGGCTTCGAAATCAGGCCCCAGTTCCTTTAGCAGTTGTTGCCGGGCGATTGCGATCGAGTCAGGACGGAATGGAGTCTTCAGAATGGCATGATCCTCAATCTCAGCCTGGCTCAGGAAATGCATCTCGCCACTGGAACGCAGCACAATCGCCGACTCAGCATCCCAGTGGATCGGAAGCCCGGCTGTGACGCCGCGAGTGGTCCGTACTAGAAGTGCAGGCGGCGGCTGATTGCGAGCCTCTGCGGCGTCCTTGGCCGACTTTGAAGCAGGCGATTGCGAGACCCCGGCCGTTTGAGCCAGCGATGGGAGAGGTAGGATCGCCAGGAGCACAGCAATCCACCCTTGGAAGCGCGTTGTGTAAACAATGAAGCGAACGCGGCAACACGCGGCGACTTGCCGTGAGGATCTGGCTTTCGGCATAAAAATACACTTTTCGAAATCCCGAACTCTGTTAGCACTTCGAAGGTTCGGATTGAGCGATGGATTGATTGCGGCGATGGATTTGTAGTGAAATCTAGTTCAGTCCCCCGATGGTTGTTCGAGTCTGGTAGGATGAAAGTTGCGATGACTGGTCCGGTTGTATGATCTGTTCCGATCGTGGCAAAATACACTTGACGTTCGAGAGTTTGTTGCCGCACTCCGCTGGAAGAAACACAAAATGAATCACTGGGTTTGGAAGACCGCCTCTCGTGTACCCGCAGCTTGCCACGCGAATTCGCTACCAACGTTGATGATGTTTGCGTTGGTTTGCATTGTGGCCACATCTACAAAATTGCCTGCACAAGATCGTGCGGCCGCTGAATCTCAATCGGCAGGCGGTATGGCAGACGATATGGCAGACGGTACAGAGGGCTTGAAAGCCAAAGTGGTCAAATTGTTGGACGAAATGGAACGCGGGTCGCTCGAGCAACGCGATGCATCAGAAAAGGCCCTTGTGGAGTTGGGGGGCGACATTGGAAAGTTCTTGCCAGAAGTCTCTGAGAACACTTCTGGCGAAATGAAAATCCGGCTCGAGAGAATCCGCGCCGCGATCGGTGATGTGCCGGAGTCCTCGACCATCGAAGCGTCGAAAGTGACGTTGTCCGGAACCATGTCGGTCACCAAGGCTCTTGGCGAAATTGAAGAACAGACGGGCAATCCAATCGTCCTGGAGGGTGAAGGGGGGACCGAAGAAGTTGACTTGGATTTGAAGGACGCGGACTTTTGGGTGGCCGTTGGACAAGTGGCTTCGCAGGCCAGCCTGCAGCTTCAAGCCTACAGTTCAACCGAAGGGGAGCTGGTACTAGCCACCGCACCCGACGGAATGGCTTACACGCTCGCCCCCAGCAATTCAGGAGCGTTTCGTTTCGATTGTGTCACCGCGCAGTCCCAAGCTTCATTCAACAGTACGCGTGGGTTGCTTGAATTGACATGTTACGTTTCTTGGGAGCCACGCTTGAAACCTGTATCGGTGACGATTCCGATGCAAACGGTTACGGCGGAGACCGAGTCTGGCGCAATGCTGCGGAGCGTCAATCCAGGCGCGAGTCCCGCCCTGGCAACAAATAGTGGAGGGGCGACGACGATTTTCAACCTTCAACTGGCTCGGCCAGATCGCAGTGAGTCGCAACTCAAGAGCGTGTCTGGACAAGTGGTTTTCTCTGTTCCTGGCGAAGATCACGACTATAGATTCAAGGATTTTGCCAATGGCGTTCGGCAAAGCGAGAAGTTTGGAAATGTATCCGTCACCCTAGCTAGCTTCGGAAGAAACGGCGCCGTCTACGAGGCTCGGCTAAGCGTCAACTTGGGGGCCAGCGCTCAGAATCGCAATTGGCTGCTCTCCAACGAGGCGTTCTTGGTTGATGCCAAAGACACGAAAATCATGAATGTCGGAAAGCGGTATTTTCAGGGCGTCGGCAACAGCGCTAACTTCTCGTACCTCTTCCAAATCAACGGCGACCCAAAAGACTACGAACTGGTGTTCACGCTGCCGGGGACGTTCACCGAAGTCACCGCGCCGTTTGTACTGACCGACATTCCTCTCCCCTAAGTGCTTTCGCTGCTGCGGCTTCCGCTGCCGCGGTGTGATCTAAGGTGATGCGGCGATTTTCTCAATCTCTCAAACGGAAGCCTGTAGGCCCCCGGAGGGGTGGTTCAGCAGCCGCTTGACCGGTTGGGTGCGATGCGAAATGCGGAGATTGAATTGGTTTAAGTGCGTTGATTGCTCAATTTGCAACTTGCTTCACGTCAACGGCAATGCATATTTACGTGTTCGACGTTTCGGAACAACTGCCCCGCAGATTGCTGCCCCGATCTGCACGTTTCTGGGCCGCCGGACAAGACATTCCACTTGCTTTGGATAGATGCTGCCCCGTCTTTTCGAAAGCGATGGAAGTTAGGCTGAGCCCTCTGGTTTCGACCAGAGGGCTTTTTCGTTCCTCCACAGTACTGCCATCCACAGTACTGTTTTGGCCCTCCGCAGTACCGCGCCGCGTTTGGTTTGAGTTGTTTGATAAACCCTCATCGGGGTTCCAACTTATCAAAATGCCGCCGATTCCCGCGCGAATCATGCTTCGCCCAGTCGCGGAAATCAAGCGACTTATCTTCCTGCTCAGGGCCACTCATTTATTCAAAGTACGATATTGTACGATGGCCTTCCAAGGCCGT
>CAYPLE010000176.1:0-7023 GCA_964411445.1 uncultured Pirellulaceae bacterium | reverse complement strand
TCGGCGCGTCGCAGCTCCTTTGCCTTAAAAACGACTGTTTGAACCAACCAACCGCGTCGATCGGCAGGTTCGATTCCAGCATGACGCTGAGCAAATAGCCAAAATGCCTCCTGGGCAGCATCATCGGCTCGCTGCCAATCACGCGTTATCGCCCAGGCAGCTCGCGTCATCACAGGCATCATTTCGTCGACCAATGGTGCAAACCACGCCAAATTCGGCCCTGCGCATGGCTCATCAGGCTGATCCCCATCCGTTGGGTTTTGGCTTGATGATTCCTCGGTCACAGATAATGGCCTTTGGCGGTGTCTAGCGGTGTATGGCCGGTCAAAGTGGAATTATTCACCGCCATCGCTGAATTTTGACAAAAAAGTTCTTCCGCCAGGCCGCATCCAGCTACATTGCAGGAGATTTTTGAACGATCACAATGTTATCGAGCCATTTTGGTCGGCTAGGCGGCCGCCTTGCCCCAATCTTCCCGATTGACCTCCGACCGTAGAACTTCCCCGATCCTGTTCAATTTTGAAAGCAGTCCCCTTGGCCGCATCCGATTTGAAGGCTGGCAACACACCAGCCGAAAACATCCAAGCATCGCCAGAGACATCCGACAAAGATGGCAAGAAGTTCTGGATCGGATTCGATCTGGGCGGCACCAAGATGCAGTGCACCCTTTTCGACGACTCGCTCAACCAAGTTGCGTTTCGCAGGCGACGAACGAAATCCGAACTGGGCGAAAAGGGACTCCTGGAAAGAATCGCCGGAACCATCGAAAAACTGCTTGACGATGAAGGCATTCCTGCGGAGTCTCTCAAAGGAATCGGAATTGGCTGCCCCGGACCGGTTGAATGGGAAACCGGCGTCGTGCGCGTCGCGGTGAATCTTGGCTGGCGAAATGTCGGCGTTGCGGAATTCCTCCGCAAAGAATTCAAATGCCCCGTTGAAGTGCTCAACGATGTCGACGCGGGCGTTTACGGTGAGTTTCGAGCTGGAGCAGCCAAGGGCGCTCGCAGCGTCGTGGGCATTTTCCCGGGCACGGGTATTGGCGGTGGGTGCGTCTACGACGGCGAAATTCTACGCGGCAAGATTCTGACCTGCATGGAAGTCGGCCATACCAAAATGAACGGTTCGCCTCGACGCGGCGGAACGGGAATGCTGGGAACGCTTGAAACCGAAGCCAGTCGCTTGAGCGTCGCCGCCGAGCTAGCCAAATTGGCTTATCGTGGCGAAGCACCGCACTTACTGAAAGAAGTCGGCACCGACATCCGTGAGATACGCAGCAAAGCTATCAGCGAATCTGTTGAAGCGGGCGACAAAGAAGTGCGCCGAGTACTCGAGGATGCCTGCGAGATGATCGGATATGCAGTTGCCAACATGGTCCTGCTGATCTGCCCCGACGTCATCGTTCTGGGTGGCGGACTCGTCGAAGCCATGCCCGAGCTCTTTGAAAAGGAAATCACCTCGGTCGCAAAGAAGAACGTCTTTGAGTGCTATCGAGATGAATTCAAAGTCAAAATTGCTTCCCTGGGTGACGATGCCGGCACGGTTGGCGCAGCTAGCTGGGTGAAGCATCGAACTGAAAAGAAGTAGCGCAAGGACCACCCAGGCCGATACTTCAACTGCAACGCGCTAGTTGCCAACAAGTGCCTTCAGAGCAGCAACTCCGCCGTACTTGATTGCTCCAGGCAAAAATGTGGAATCGCGAATCGAGTCCACATCCGCGAAATCAAATTCAGCCAGGTCCAAGTTCAATCCTATCTTGGAAACATCCTGTCCTCGCAATTGCAAGTGCAACACAGCCGCCAACGCTACGGCGGCATCCACGCCTCTCGCGGATAATTCCACGCTAGTCCCTGGCGACTGGAGCACTCCACTTCGACTGAGCGTGGCAGCCAACCGACGCGCCTGGAGCGAAAACTGCGGCAAGTTGTAGGCGTAAGTGTAGGCCGGAGCTAAGCGAGGATTGTCGACCAGCGGCTGCGGCTGTTCGGGTAAACCAGGGAACAGAAACGCCTCTTCTGATGAAGAGGCTCGCACGACGACTTTCGTACCTCCCTGCCCCTCTGGAGTGTCTTGCACAGCATTCAATTTCCACTCGCCCAAAAAATCGTCGCGAATCGAAAGCGATGATTGACCGGACATTGCAATCGAGCTCTTGTCGTCTGGGATGGTGGCTCCCAACATCACACTCCACCCCTCTCGCTGCCAGGCCAGTCGTTGCTGCTGGTCCGCTGCATCGAACGTCTGCTGCACAAGCTTGTCCCAGGAAAGTAGCAGTTGCCGTTCGAAATCCACTCCACCACTAGGCTTTGGGTGCTCGCTATCCCAGACCGTCAATTCATCAGCCAGTGCGGGTTCAAAATCCCGCTCCAGCACTGGCTCAGACAACCCCAAGTGCAACCACTTGCTCATCCAATTGTACATATTCACACGGCTGACGTGATTGAAATTGTGGCCAAAATGAACTGCTGGAAACAGCGCCACCTTCTTCGATTCACCAAGCACCGAATAGACTGTCTGTATTTGCGGAAAGCCATCTTGCTGCATGTCGCGCGTCCAGTCATTGGCGGCTGTCATCCCAAGTGGGCGGGGAGCAATGAGAGCAGCAATCTCAGCGTTGCTCGTCCCCAAGCGTAGCAAGGACGCATTCTCACAAGTACATCCGCCTTGCATTCCGGTGCTGACCATCACGGCAGGAAATGCAACCGCTATGCGGCTGTCCAATGCTGCACCGATAAATGACTGAGTTCCGCCACCACTTGCACCGGTGATTGCAATACGATTCGGATCCACAAACGCCAACGTCAACACGGCGTCCACTGCCCGGAGCGTTGCTAGCGACTGCAACGCCATGACGGACTGCATCCGCAACTCGGCTTCAGGGCTATACAGCAACCAACCATCGCCGGTGACTTCATCTTCGCGGGCTTGCGACGCAAATCGGTGCGATCGATCGAGAGAAATCTGGTCGCTATCGCAGTAACCAATCATATCCCAGTGCAAAACTGCGCAGCCCATCCGCGCCAATTGCACACAACGAGCTTGGATATGGTGACGCGCTGCGTTCTCAAACCGCTCGGCGCCACTAGCCAATTCTCGCTTTACCTCGGCTTCCGGTGCGATGCGAAAGCGAGCTTCTTCCCAGTGTCCGTGCGGGCAAAGGACCGCCGGAATCCGCTCCGAGGGCATGGGGTCGGGCAGGAACAAACTGCCGGTGACTTTGAAACCTGGCAGGCTATCAAATACGATCCGCTGGATGGAATAGCCGTCACGCGACACGGCCCCATAAATCTGCGGATCAACGTCAGGCAACTCAAACTTCGGATGCAATCCCGTGCTGACTGCCACCTGCAATTTCACCGCAGCGGACCGCCCAAGCCACTGCTGTCGATTCTCTGGTGCACGAAAGGGGCTGTGCGAATTGTAGTCGCGCAACTTTGGCTGCCCGATCTCTTGCGCAAGCGCCGCTTTTGCCGTCAAGCATCCCAAGAAGCCAGCGGTGGCAATCAAAACAAACGCGACAGCTTTCTGCATCGGTGAACTTCCTTCAGACTGTGGCCAATTGGAAACTACCCGTACCGCGGCTGCGAATTGTCCGTCCGAAGCACTAACTTGAATTCTTGCCACCGGGCTGATGCGGCTCGAACATTGTGTTTCGCTTGAAATCGGCCTCAGCAGTTGCTTCAAGCGCTTTACGGTGAAGTTCTTCTTGAGAGCGGAATCGGAGCTTCTTCTTCGGCGGCTTCTGCCGAGTGTATGTACCATCCTCGCTCAGCAGCCACGCATTCGTATTGTCTTTCATGTGAGTATACAAGATTTGCACGAGCTTCTTGCGACACGAAGGATCATCAACAGGCACCAGCAATTCAACCCGTCGATCCAGATTTCGCGGCATCCAATCGGCACTACTAATGAACACCAAGTCATCGCCGCCGTGTTTGAAGTAAACGATTCTTGCGTGCTCGAGCACTCGATCCACCACGCTGGTCACGGTAATCCGTTCACTCACGCCTGGTACGCCCGGACGGAGGCAGCAAATTCCGCGAATATTCAAGTTAACCGTCACGCCTGCTTGCGATGCGCGATAAAGCGCTTCTATGAGCTGTGGATCCACCAGTGAATTCATCTTGGCTGCGATGGCGGCCGGCAAGCCTTGGCGGCGCCGCTCTATTTCAGCATCAATCAACCCCAGCAGCTTTTTTCGCAGACCGATGGGAGCGGACTCCAGTGAATCGAACTGTTGCGGCTGACTATATCCCGTCACCGCGTTGAAGAACGCGCTCGCATCAACTCCCAACTGGTCGTCGCAAGTGAAATAACTGATGTCGCCGTAGAACCGGGCCGTAGCGTCGTTGTAATTCCCAGTCCCAAAGTGCATATAGCGAACGATCCCCCGTGGTTCCCGGCGCACAATGGTGCAAACCTTGGCGTGTGTCTTGAGACCTTTGACACCGTAGACGACCTGAACGCCCGCTTCCTCAAGCTCTTTAGCCCACTCGATGTTTTGCGCTTCATCGAAGCGTGCTTTCAGTTCAACGATTGCGGTAACATACTTCCCCCGCTCAGCCGCTCTTCGCAGTGCCGCCACGATGGGACTATTGCGGCTCGTTCGATACAGCGTTTGCTTAATCGCAAGCACGTCCGGATCGTCCGCTGCCTCCTCGATCAAACGCACCACCGGCTCAAAGCTCTCGTACGGATGGCATAACAAAATGCTCTGTTCCGCAATATTGGCAAACATACTCTGCGAAGGATCCACGGCAGGACTCTTCTGCGGCGTCCATGGTTCAAACTTCAGATGAGCAAAGCCCTCAAGGCCGCTTAGCTGCATCACCGCTGACAAGTCGAGGGGACTGGGAACGCGATTCGTCTCCCGCTCTGTTACTTCAAGACTGGCCTGCAGGAACTCGATGATCGAAGCAGGCGACTCTTGATCGATCTCAAGCCGAACACATGCGGCCGTTTTACGCATTTGCAAGAGCTCTTTCATCCCATGCAACAGATCGCTCGCCGCATCCTCCTGAATGGTGATGTCCGCATTGCGTGAAATGCGAAATACGCCGTGAGCAACAATACGTTCTCCAGGAAAAAAGTCCTGAAGATGATGGCAGACGACATCCTCTAGATAGATAAAACTGTGGCCATGCTCGGTCGGTAGGGCAATAATCCGAGGCGTTGCTTTGCCAAGTGGAATGACCGCGTAACGGAATTCTGTTGCCCCGTCTTCTGCCGCAGGGCCCTCCAGTTGCACGCAAACGTAAAGCGCGTTTCCGGCGAGCGGTGGAAAGGAGCGTTCTTGGTCGATCGCCATGGGCGACAGGACCGGGTAAACCTCTTCATCAAAAAACTGACGAGCCGCATCGGCATGCCGAACCGACGCATCGTCTAGCCGAACACGTTCGATGCCCTGTACCTGCATGGCTGGTTCGAGCGCATTGAGGAACGTCTCATACTGGCACTCGATCATGCGGGTGGTGCGCCCGTAGATCTCCGCAAGCTGTTCGGCGGGTGTCAGCCCTGCGAAATCACGAGAATCACTCGATGCCTTTTGTTGGAGCTGCAGTCCTCCGACGCGAACCATGAAGAACTCTTCCAAATTGCTGGAAGAAATAGCCACAAACTTCACCCGCTCGAGCAGTGGGACATCTTCATCACGAGCCAAATCGAGCACCCGCTGGTTGAACTCCAACCAACTCATTTCACGATTGATATAGTGTTCCGGCTCGATTTTCATGGGAAACCGTCGCAATTGAAGAGATTCTGATTGGGCCGCGTCTGCACAGATCTACCACGGCAACTGACACGCGAGTATCGCACCACAGGCCGTCGCAAGAATCCCAACAGTTTAACCGGCGAAAAACATGTTGAGGAGGCAGCAAGACACAGCGACTCTTCCTCGTCGCCAAATTCTCAAGAGGTTGGTGCTCCAGAGCCACCAGGTTTGCCCCGTTGGGCTATTGCTTTACTGAGGCACAACGGTTCCTACGACAGTTGTTGAGTATTCGCCCGTTGCGAAGGTGCCGAAGGAACCGGTGATGAAGTCAACCGTTAGAGCAAAATCCGCTCGCCCGACTCCACCAGACACCGCAGCGACAGACGCGACCTCTTGCCCCGCTTCGTAGCTTGATTGCGACGTCGGTTGGGTCACTTGCCAAGAAGCCGCTCCAGCCGTGGAGAGCAACCTCAGACTTAGCCCAACATCGCGTCGAAATGTCGGCTGCTGAGCATTCACGAACGGGCCGCTAGTCGCAAACGAAACCGTAACGCCAGCGGGAGTATTCCCCTTCACCGTCCACGTTTGCGGTTGAAACGACTGATTCGAGTTGGATTCATCGTGCACCAACTCTGCCGCACCAGGAGCCGAAACGGTTGCACTTGTCGGAACAACTACCCGATAAGCCTGCTGCTGGGAAGACGCCTCGGACTGCCCGAATGCGGGAAGTGCCACAAACACCCAAGTGCAACAGACGATGGAAAAACGGTTCATAGTCGGGCCAATGCTTCGGGGGTAAGCTGGAACACGCGATTACCAGAAGCCTATTACAATTGCGAACGCTGAGCATTCAAGCCTCCTCAGGGATTCAAATTTCAGCGCTACGCGCCGTCGATCAATCCGCCATCAGTGACTGTATCGAATGCAGGGATTATACAGAGCAGCTTCAACCCCGCGCTTTCCCTAGACTTCGCAAAATGCGTCAAACGCGCCCCTAGCCAACCTGCAGCGACCAAGACTGCCATTAAACAACACAATGCCCAAGTCCATCGAGCTCTTCCCCCCCCCTGTAAGTCGTGGTCAACATTGTGGAGCAGCCGCTCAAGAGGTGCCACCGCCAACAGGCTCCCCAGCTGCACGCCTTTGAAGTAGCTCATGTGCGGACGGTACTTCGTGAGATAGCTCAGGCCGTTTTCAAAATCTGCAAGTTTCCCTTTGACCCCGTGATAGCGCGGTTGAAGCAGCGTCGAATGAAACAAGCTTGGCCACAAAGAGGACAAGAAGACACAAGAATTCAAGAGCAGACTTTTGTGTTC
>CAYPLE010000175.1:0-7098 GCA_964411445.1 uncultured Pirellulaceae bacterium | reverse complement strand
CTTACTTTCGAAGTAGCGTTGCTGGACCCGTTCCCGCGTCTCAGCCACGGTGAGCCCTTGGACCGAAATCGGCTTGAGGAGCGGCAGGGAGATCGTCCCGTCGTTGAGCACCGAAATAGGTAGATGCGTCTGATCACCGAAGATATCTTTCGCAGTGATTCCGAGCACATCGCCCGCGTGCACGCGATAGGCGGGTAGAGGATCGACTGCGAGTTGACGAATGTCGATGTTTCGCCATTGGCTTTTCCCGCCTGATGTGACTTTCTCATTGGCTTGCTCACCGCCGTTTGCAACACTAGCTTTGGTATTCTTGTCACCGCGAATGTTCTCTTGTCCAAGACTAGCTTCGCTGTTTGGCATTAAAGCCAGGGCCCCGAACACCAACAACACCGGAATCCACCAAGGGGTGCATTTGCGACTTCCTGTCGTAAGCTTCATCACTCTCTCCATTCTACTAGCGGTAATGTCGACAGGGCGAATCCCTGGCAACGGTTGAGGTACATACAAATCGTGCCGTCGTTGCATGGCGTGTAGTAAGGCACTTGCGTACTCAAGCCCTGTACACTTCAAACTGGTGACCGTCTCCTCATCGCAACTGCGTTCCGCCTCACGTGAAACGCCGCGACTAGCAATGCGCACCGCTGGGTGAAACCACCAACAGCAAACCGCAACGGCCTGCACAACAGAGAACAACAAATCGCCTCGTCGGATGTGAACCAGCTCGTGGGCGATGAGTAGTTCAAGTTCTCGGCGACGCTCGGCCGGACGCTTGCAAGCCGTGGACAGCAATGACTTGGGAATCACAATCGTCGGATGAAGGAACCCACAAACTGATGGCCCTAATTCCCCGCGCACCACTGTTATTTGAGGCACGCGTCTCAAGCCAAGTGCATTACTTTGACGCTGTATAATTTCTTGCACCCAACAAGGCGTTGGTATAGCCTGATGCCGAATTTCTCGAGAGAAACGCATGAGTCGACGGGTCATTCGAATCATCGCGACTCCCGCGCCGCATGCCCACGCGAAAAGAAGCAACGCCCACCACTTATGGAAGCCACTTTGAGCAAAACGCTGCGTCCATGATCTTGTCGGCTGACCTACTGAGGCGTGGTTCTCGGAAATCGACTGCTTCGTAGGAGCAGCACCGGAGTCAAGGGAACTCCGTTGGCCGCTGCCCAGTCTGCTGTGCAAAAAGTCATTTGGCAGTTCGTTGGATGCAGATGTTGCCTGAACATTTGCTTTTGCGAAGATACCAATTGGGCTAGAGACAACTGGCGGTATCAAACACTTGACCAAGACCAGAGTCCAAAGTGCATGTGCAAGATGCGGGCGGTTTTGCGCAAACACTTTGCACAAGGCCAACGCTGCGATTCCAACAATCGCGACTTGCCAGGTTTGCAAGACGAAGAGCTCAACCATTCGTTCGAGGTTCATGGCTACTCCTTGGCTTTGTCGTTCGCGTGTCTGCGATCCCGTTCGAGCTGATCGACCAGCCTGCGGAGCTCCGCGAGCCGATCTGTGTCTGCATCCGCTTCTTCCACCAAGTGCCTTAGGAGCGGAGTCGTGTCGCCTCCGAATAGCCTATCGACAAAGTCCTCAACTGCCGCGCGGATCACAGTCTTAGGTCGTGTCCGCGGTTCATAAATGCGGGCGCGCCCTACTAGCTTTGACTTTGCGTAGCCTTTGGATTCGATCCTGCGCAGGTAAGTTTGAACGGTCGTTACATCGATTTTCCTCTGCTGCGCGATGATTTCATGAATCTCGCGCACCGACGACGGACCTGCCTCCCACAACACGCGAGCCACTTCCATCTCGCTTTTCGACAACTGCTTTCGCTCCACAACCGCCCCCTCACAATGCAGTACAGATGTACCGATACTAACGGTACAAACGTACCGCGTCAAGGGATCTACAAAAGACACAAACTCCCTTCGCGTCTGCCGTCAATTCCGCGGTTGCCGGATCACCCTTCTATGACTGCCACCCTTCTATGACTGCCACACTTCTATGACTGCCACACTTCTGTGACTGCCACACTTCTGTGACTGCCACACTTCTGTGACCGCGAATGTGCCGTACGGCGGCGAATTCGAAATTGAGCACCAGTGCGTGCACCAACGTCGAAACGAACCACGAACAGACATCGCGTTCGCTTAGAAGTGGACCTGATGATCCCCACCTCGACTTCGCTCGAGGTTTCCGCCAATACCAGTTGTCAAAACATCCTGCTCCACCTAAAGAGCGCTGATTCGACATGGCTACTTGGAGGGAGCCGCTTTCAACACGGTGACCTCAGCGTAGGCAGAACTACAGGCAACAACCGAACCATCTTGGCTAACCCCCAAGGCCTGTACATTGTAATAGCTTCCTACAGGGCAGGAGATCACGCGTGATTGCTCTTTGGCGTCCCATACATTCATGATGCCATTGTGCCCGGAGAAGATGTGGCGGCTGTCGGGACCGAAAGCCATGACCCATGGAATGTCAGTGCCTTCAATCGAAGGCATTTGAAGGTAGTCCTCTAGATTCCAAAGGACGATTTTGTATCCATCGTTGAACGCCAATAGCAAACCGTTTGGCGAAATAGCAACCCCTTGAATGTGAGGTGAGCGGCCAACTTCCATGGTTCGCGTTACCTTTTGGGTGGCCAAGTCGAACACCATTAGGGTTTTGCCGTCTGTCGCTAGCAGTTCGTTGTCCAATGCACGGACGCACGTTGCTTTTACGTTGCCCTCAAAGCCCGTTATCGCAGCAATTTGGCGACCGCTAGCCACATCCCAGTAACGGGCCTCTTTGTCCTCACCGCCCGTAAGTGCAAACTTCCCGTCGCTTGAGAACGCGATGCAAGCGACTTGTTTCGTGTGGGCCGCAAATTGTGTCTGCAAATCCAACTTGCCGCGCGGTTGGACTTTGTAAACTTCGACAGTGCCTTTCGAGCCTCCCAAGACCAAGAATTTCCCGTGGGGCGTATATCGTGCTGCTGTAACATCGCCCATATGGTCCATGCGTCCAGAACTCATCAAAATCTGCCCCGACTTGAGATCACACATCGACACTTCGGCCCCAGCCCGCCCGATGACCAAGTACTTGTTGTCAGGCGAAATCGCCATCGACTTTGGCCCCCCGCCCAGGTCTGTAACTTTGGAGACCACCTTCAAAGGCGTCTTGTAATCCCAAGGCGGCCTCTCAGGCGCAGACATGGAAGTCCCAGATGACATTGGTAGCGAGTCATTTTCGACCAGCGCTGCGAAAGGGTTCTCTGCTTCTTCGTCAAGCTTCTTCAAGTACGCTAAATCTGCTTCGCTCAACTTCGCCCGAGGAACCTTTGCAATTTTGCCGCTAGGGCGACGAAGCGTAATATTCTGATCATCTCGGTCGACCAGCTCCGCCTCAACTTTGAACCGGCCTGTACTGTCACTCCACGTGCGGAGCTGGATTACTTCGCGCCCAGCCATACTGTCAGCAGGCTTTGAACCAACAACTCCACCTGAGAAAGCCCCTGTGGGCTGCCTGCCTGCCGCGCTCGACGGCTGAGTGCCGCCAGGGAACTTAGCTAGTCCCGCGACTTTCTGTTCGTAGCCCGCCACATTGATTGCAAATAGCTCTTCGGCGGCCTTCTTTTGCTTCAACGCATCGAGCGTCTCTGTTCGGATGGCAAGTTTGGTTTTGGGGATGATTTCAAGCTTGAGTTTGTTGAACTGATTTATCAAAACTCTCGCACTGACATTGTCGGCACTCAGAAAGAAAACGCCCTGCCAGCTCGAACCCTGTTCCCGCAGCAGAGGTGTGCCCTTCACGAGCGACGACGAATCAGGAATTGGCCGCAAGTCGTCGTCCAACGCCAAGTTCCCGCCTGGGAGCGACCGAATGTTTGTTGAAAACCCCTCTGGATTGGTGCTAATTTGACGCGAAACAGTTTTCGATACCGCGATCCAGTCTTTACGATTGACTGTACGCAAGTAAGAAGAACCTTCTACCTTTACTTTCGCGGTCGTTTGTGATGGCAAGTCGACAACCACAGCGTCTACCCAATTGCCTCCTTGTCCGACCTTTACTGGTACGCCAACAACCAACTTCGTGTCTTCCCTGGCTCGCGCATAACCGCTGGGCGTTTCTTCAGGAGGCATGCGAGCCTTGCGATCACTTTCGATTGCGGCCGTTTCTTCCTTTGTAAGTTGACGAGCGGCTACCTTGGAATTCATCGTACCGCGTCGCAGAACGTTCGAAACCAAATACTCTTTTCCACCCAACAATCGACTGGTGATCGGGTTGTAGAACCCAGCAGCCCCTTGCAAATTGACGATGAAGTAAAGCTCCATTCCCGCCTCACCGCCCCCGAGCATTTGGGCTAAGCCGGGGAATCGGTTTTCCAAGCGAATCGTCCCGGATTCATCGATCATCGAAACACCAATGATTCCTAGGCGTCCGTCATCGGTTCGCGCGGCAAGTTGCACGTTACCACTGCCAATTCCGTTCTGCGTCTGTTTGTAGTCAATCGCCACCACCTCGCCCAAAATGCCCCGCTCCACACGCAGGTTCGACAGTTTGTAGCGGACGTATCCATCCGGCGCGGCAATCAACTCTTGCGACGAAGCGACCTTTGACAAAGAACCTATCAGGACGCACATGCAAAATGCGATTTCAAAATATCGAAGCATAGGGAGCTCTCAAGCTGCGAGGGGGCCTACAAAGTGGCTTATGCAGTACAAGAATGTGCACTTCGAGTGATTCTATCCAAAAGGAATGCGAAATACAAAGCGCTGAG
Organism: uncultured Pirellulaceae bacterium; assembly: GCA_964411445.1. Classification (GTDB taxonomy): domain Bacteria; phylum Planctomycetota; class Planctomycetia; order Pirellulales; family Pirellulaceae; genus Aureliella. Next base: position 2,333 of record CAYPLE010000175.1, on the reverse strand, counting down.
CCAATACATTCACACTGCTGCAAACCGTTTCTACCCCCAACTGCATATGTCACGCAAATCGCGGTTGCCAAATCATGAAACGCCAAATCATGAAACGGCGAGTGCTGCCTACTAACCAGATGGGCCATAGCCCAGGTTGCGGGGGGGCACGGCCGACTGTTAGCTGTGTCCCCGGTCTGTTCGCCGACCGCTAGTTTAGAGGCGAAATACGCTAGCCAAGTAGAACGGTTTCGGGAAAACGGATAAGCTTGGGGCCGATTGGTTGGAGTACGGATTCGCTACTGGGAGTTGCTGGTTATGAGCCAAGTGGATGTTGCGGAAGGATCGACGAAAGGAAAACTCGAATTGACGGTTCGAGTTGTCGTGCTAGGCCTGGTGCTTTCAGTCGTTATGGGGGCGGCGAATGTCTACGTAGGGCTGAAGGCTGGAATGACGGTGTCGGCCTCTATTCCAGCAGCCGTTATGGCAATGCTGCTTTTCAGGTTGCTGTTCAAGAAATCATCAATCCTGGAAGCCAACCAAGTACAGACTTGTGCATCGGCTGGCGAGTCGCTGGCGGCAGGAATCATCTTCACCATGCCAGCCATGATTTTGATCGGTTTCTGGGATACATTCGACTTTTGGTCTGTCACGATCATCGGCTTGACCGGTGGTCTGCTCGGAATCCTGTTCATGATTCCGATGCGAAAGGTGTTCGTCGTTAACAATCCTGATTTGATCTATCCAGAAGGCATCGCCTGCGCGGCGGTTCTGGAGGCCGGCGACTCCGAAGCAGAGTCCGGGAATAAAGGCGAAGGAATCAGCCTAGTCATGGGCGGCGTGCTCGGCGCGTTCTTCGCTCTGTCGACGAAGCTCTTCGGAATCATTCTTGGAACGCTTGAGTTCGCAAAAGTGTACGGCGCTCGCATTTTTTACTTCGGCGCTGACCTATCGCCGATGCTAGTCGCCGTCGGGTTTATCGTACGTCTGAACGTAGCCGCTTTGATTTTCATCGGCGGAGCGATGTCGTGGTTGATCGCTATACCACTGTTCGGCGGCGCAGCAGATTCGACCGATGCTCTCGAAGGCGCCTGGGACCTGTGGAGCAGCCAGATTCGGTACGTCGGTGTTGGTGCGATGGTTGTTGGTGGTTTCAGTTCGTTGATCTCGGTTCGGCATGGACTGGTCGCGGCCATCGTGGAATTGAAAAAGAACCTGACCACCAAGCAAGCGAATTCCAGCGATCGCGAGCGAGACATTCCGTCGGTAGCAATTGTCTTGATCGGGTTGGCGTGTGTGTCGATGCTGGCGATTGTGAATTATCGCTTTACGCAGAACGCGGGCGTCGCGGCTTTGTCGACCGTTATCATGCTAGTGATGGGCTTCTTCTTCACTGCGGTGGCAAGCTACATCGTGGGGCTGGTGGGCAATTCGAACAGCCCAGTCTCAGGAATGACGATTACAGCAGTGTTAGTCGCTGGCGGGCTGCTCTACCTATTCAATTTCACCGGCATGGATGCCATGGTCGCGACATTGGGGATTGCAGCGATCGTTTGCTGCGTTGCTTGTACCAGCGGGGATGTTTGCAATGACCTGAAGACGGGGGCGATCGTCGGCGCCGCGCCGTTTCGTCAGCAGATGATGCAGATTGCGGGTGTCACTGTCGCAGCCTTTGTGATGGCACCAATTTTGACCTTGCTGCACAACAATACAGAAGGTGGCATCGGAGGCAAGCTGTTGCCCGCACCGCAAGCTGGATTGTTCGCGTCGCTGGCCGAAGGATTCTTCAGCGAGACCGGTAAGGCTCTTCCCTGGAACATGATTGGCTACGGTGCAATCGTGGGGCTCGTTATTCTGGGGATTGATACTTGGTTGAAAGTGAGCAAAGCGCGCTTCCGTGCTTATTTGATGCCGATCGCAGTTGGCATGTATTTGCCATTCGGCCTAGCAACTCCCATTTTGATTGGCGGCGTCCTGTCTTGGATTTGGACGCGAGGCCGACCAGAATCGGAGCACGACAGCATTCTCCATCGCGGCGTGTTGTTCTCGTCAGGCGTCATTGCCGGAGAGGCATTGATGGCCGTCGGAATCGCTTGCCTAGCAGCCATGAACATCAAGTCGCTGGGAATTGAAGCCGCTTCCTGTTTTTTCGCTGCGATTGCAATTGCCTGCTTCGCAATCTTCACTCGCCCCGAGGGTAGGCGGAAGTTGTAGCGCCGAATCATGAAGTCACTTTGGCGCCAACTGCAAAACCTGTTCAAGCTAGCATGGTCGCAACTCGCCAGGATGCTCGCCAACGCCTCGCCTAGACGAAGTGCCTTTGCGAGCTTTTTGCACTGGGAATGCTCGTGATG
>CAYPLE010000174.1:4764-7275 GCA_964411445.1 uncultured Pirellulaceae bacterium | reverse complement strand
GGAACAGGACAGGATTTGGGCCTTGCGGCCAGATTGAAACTTGGATCGGGACAGAGTTGTGCCTGCTTAGGGGGCGTGTAAGTCTATTGTGGGGTTGGACTTACGTAGATACCGATCGTTGGTTTTGCAGGTTGGCGGGCTAGAGCGGAAAAAAATGGGCTCGATTGCCAAGATATATGAGGTGACCAACGAACAACTCTTCACGGACAGCATGAGCCCAAGTGGCACGGCTTCAATTATCGGGGCCAGGAAGCAGTCTAAGAACGTGAATCACGCGTGTAGAGCTCTTTGGAAGTGAGCCGAGCCGCAAAGCCCAACGAGTTTGGAGAGAAGAAGTATGTGCAAGAAATTCATTGCCATGGGAGTCCTTGGTCTTGCTGGAGCGGTCACCGTTGCTGGCACTGGGGCTTGGAGCTACGTAAAAACTGGCGTTCATCACGCCAGCGATTCGGTTCGCAATAGCGTGCCAGTCGAATGGGAACTAAATCGCGCTCGTCAAATGATCAGCGAGCTCGAGCCCGAAATCGAAAGAAACATGCAGAAGGTCATCAAGGAAGGCGTTGAGGTTCGGAAACTGGCGGAGCAGATCGATGCTAAGCAGGACCAGCTTGCCAAGAGTCAGGATGAGATTAAGACACTCACGTCGGATCTGCAAAGCGGTAGCATTCGCTTCGTATACAATCGCAAAACCTACTCGGCTGACCAAGTCCAAGAGGATTTGGAGCGACGCTTCAAGCAGCACAAAGCACATCAAGCGACGACAAACAAGCTGGTTCAGATTCTAAGTGCTCGTGAGAAGAACTTGGCAGCGGCCAAGGCGCATGTCGATGAGTTGCTGGCAGCTAAGAGTCAGCTTGAGGTGCAAGTTGAAGATCTGCAAGCTCGTCTTACACTGGTAGACGTTGCTCAAGCAAGTAGCCAAGTCGTTATCGACGACACGCTGCTGAGCGACACTCGTGCCTTGATCGATGACATCGGTACTCGTATCGAAGTCAAGGAGCAGATGGTTGCAAGTGCTGGCGGGCTGGAAGGCAGTATAAAGCTTGATCAGCAAACTTCGCCTGAGCTGTTAGAGGAAATCGCGCAGTATTTCGGTGACGACCAGGCAGAAGTCGAAACGCTTTTGAGCTCGAACGAACTTTAGACGGCCCATCTGAGGTGGGTCGACTTTGGGCGGTCGCCCTGCCCCGCTTTGCCAAGGTAGTTGGGACAAAATAAATGTCCCGCTCGACTAGCCGAGGTCGAAGCAGTCTTCAAAAGCGTGATTCAACTTACGAAAGCACCGGCGCTTACAAAGGGCGTCGGTGCTTTTTCGTGCTCGATAGAGCCTTTCTGTTAACCTGCTGTTGCTTCCCAAGCCTTGGCTTGTCTCTACGAAGTTTGTTCTCAGCAAGGCTCCAGGTAACCCGCCCGCTGTGTTGGCGGTAAGTCTCGCGGCACAGGTTGGCCTGATTCTGGGCGCTTATTTTCTAGTAGATCACTTTCTATCCCAATAAACCAAAGTCGCGGGCGAAGTTAAGGTATTGGCGTGAATTGGTTTACAATTGGGGCGGACCATGGAACTGCATTCGGATCGAGCCCTTGGCCTAGCCGGTCAAAATGACGCTGTATCCCCCGAAGAAGAACAGCGGCGGGGTGCGGGAGTGGGTGATTTCTTCGGCGGCCCTTGGAGAGCTTTTATGAAGCATCAGCAAAACGCACTTACACGCAGCACGCAGGTCGTGAGCAAGGAATCGCGGAAGCGTGATTTGCTTTCTGAAGAGACGGTTGCGAACACCGCGAAGATATTGTGGATCGACGGAGTCGGCGGGTTCTTGCTGGTTCAGGCTGATGACGTTGTTGTTGGCCAGGCGGTTCCGTCAGCCCGCGTCGATATAGCCATTGTCGGTGATTTGAGTCGGCAGGCTTGTGCGATTCGTCGTGCTAACGGTGACTACGTTCTGCAGCCATTGCAGTCGATGAGGTTGAATGACCATGCCATCGACCGTTCACAGCTATTGGTCGATGGCAGCAGAATCACGCTTGGAGAACGCGTTCGGCTGCTGTTTCGAAAGCCGAGCCCGCTCAGTAGCTCTGCAATGCTAACAATGGAGAGCTTGAATCGGTTCAAGCCCGCCGTCGATGGAATCCTGTTGCTGGCTGATTCATGCATTATTGGTCCAAATCCGAGCAGTCATATCCACTGTCCGGGATGGGATACGGAAGTCCTGTTGTTCAAGAAGGCTGACCAGTGGGTGTTTCGTGTGATGGAACCCGTCGACGTCGACGGCCGCGAGGTCCAGGGGCATATTGAACTGAGTTCTGGCCTAAGGGTTCGGGGGGAAGCGTTTTCGTTCAGCGTTGAATAGACGAGTTTGTGCAGCCAGGGGGGCGGAAGCCCAGCGGCAGTGCAGCGGTGGTGAGCGCCTAATTAAAGTGTCCAAGGTGCCAAGATTAAGGGCCGCTGAGCGAATAGACAGTGCAGCACGTTTTTTGCCCAAATCCACACGTGTTGCTTCGACTGGGCAGAAG
>CAYPLE010000174.1:2076-4664 GCA_964411445.1 uncultured Pirellulaceae bacterium | reverse complement strand
GGCAGAAGTGAGAATCCAAGATGCTAAAGTTGCTGCCGAAAAAAGCGAAATCAGTCCAGCAGCCAGGGGCAGCCTTGCCGGTCGATGCGGATAAGCCTGAGAATCAAGCACATGGGGAATCTGAATCGCAAAGTGCCGAGAATCGATCTCGGGAAGAGCGAGCAGTACGGGGAACAGCAATGAAGTTTCGATTCGGTAACGGCGACAAACCCCTCAGCGGCTTTACGATCAAGCGCGGCGTCGGCGTCGGGGGGTTTGGTGAAGTCTACTTTGCGACCAACGATGCAGGCAAGGAAGTCGCACTAAAGCAGATACAACGCAACTTAGATGTAGAAGTTCGCGGTGTTCGGCAGTGCATGAACCTGAAGCATCCCAACCTAATCTCGCTCTACGACATCCAGTTCGACGCAGACAATCAAGGATGGATTGTAATGGAGTACGTCTCGGGCATGAGCCTGCGAGACACGCTCGAGCAAAATCCTGAAGGTCTTGAACGTAATGAATTGAACCGATGGTTTGGTCAGATAGTCGCGGGAGTTGCGTACTTGCATGATCACGGAATCGTGCACCGGGATCTAAAGCCAGCCAATATCTTTCAGGATGAAGGCATCGTGAAGATTGGCGACTACGGGCTATCCAAGTTCATTTCCTGCTCGCGTCGCGGTGGGCAAACGGAGAGCGTTGGTACATTTCACTATATGGCACCGGAGATTGGCAAGGGCGAGTACGGCAAGGAGATCGACGTTTACGCTCTTGGCGTCATGCTGTTCGAACTCGTCACAGGGACGGTTCCCTACGACGGTGAAAGTAGTCAGGAGATCATTATGAAGCACCTGACGGCTGATCCTGATTTGCAGGGCGTTGCTTCACCTATTCGTGAGGTTGTTGGAAAAGCTCTGGCGAAGAATCCATCGCACCGCTTCTCCGATGTGCGTGATATGTTGCGCCCTTTGGGGTTGGATGTCGACGAACACTATATGCTGGTGCGAACAGCCCCGGCCGCGTTATCCGCTGATCCGAAATCGCCTTCTGCAGAACCTGCTGCGATGCGGGAGCCGCCTGCGATTCACGAGCCGATGCCCCAGTTCGCCGCGGAGAGTCCGGCTGGATTCAATGCCGAACCGAGTAAGCCACGAGCTGCTCGGGCTGCTAAGCCTCGCGATCCGGTTTATGCGAGTGCGGCCTACGACGAGCCGATCCTTCGCAATTTACGATCCGGATGGGGGGGCTTGAATCGCTGGTGGGCTGAATTGCCAATCACCGGTGGATTCAAAGCGTTGGTTTTGGCCGTTGCAGTTGTGATCGCCGCCTTGAATGCACCGACCATTGCGTCGATCGTGTTTGTTGCGCTGCTGTTCTACTTGCCATACTACATAGTCTGGTGGTTGCTGCGTAAACCTGCTCCTCCACAACCCGTCGCCTTTACATCGAATACTCGCGGGCGGTCGCCGGCCGATGCAGCTCGACGTCAGCAGCAGCCAGGCCACGCCGGTGCCCAGTTGAATCCTGGCTACCCAGAGCCAGTGCCGGTGCACGTTCGACCAGTCGAGCCAAAGCCCGTTCCTAAACCTGCACCGAAAAAGGGACCGATTAGTGCGCGGCAGTGGAAAGTAGCCAAGCGGATGCAGTTGGCAAATATTTCTCGCGGGCAAGTTGCCGCCGATGTAACTGGTAGTTGGATGGGAGCCGCTGCGGTGCTGGGTGTGCTGGGCACGCTCGCGACGATTTTCTTCTTCGGAAGTGGCTTGCAAAGCCAAGGCGTTGTCAACGGAATGGTTTGGGTTGGTGCAGTTGCATTGATGGTTGCTTGGGTTTCAATCGCACTTGGGAAACGCTGGCAAGGTTCAGATGGAGACTGGGCAGTGCGAAGTTTCATCCAATTGACGGCAGGATTTGCGGTCGGCTTGGTCGCTTACTTGCTTGCCGACGTCTTGATGGTTTCCTGGGATGCAATCCCGGGTGCAGATCGGCGTACGCTGGATATCGCGGGCCGACGTTGGGATGGATTTTTTGAAAATGGTGCACCTCTGTTGCCGGCCTACCTAGCTTACTTTCCTCTCCTGATGGGGTTGGTGGGCTGGTGGAAGCAGGCTGATCCGTTGCGACGCACTCGATTTAGCTTTTTTACGGTTGTTTGGGCTGCAATTGCGGCATCTCTAGTGCATCTGTTGATCGCGTTCCCGCAGCAGTGGGCTGTTATGGTCGCTGTTGGGGCCTCCGTCGCAGTGCAGTTGGCTAGCTCCTGGATCAACCCGACCGAAAGGCTCATCGCGGACCGAAAAGCCGCCTGAGTTTCCAGACCGATTTTCCAAGATCACGTTTTAGGCGAACAGCAATGTCCGTGAACCAGCAACAATCGAATCCTATGCAACGAAGCCCTTGGGCTCGACGGCTCGGTGTGTCGACTTTGGTAGCCCTGAGTCTGGCATTCCCGTTGGTCGTGGGTGCAGGCGAGTCGTCGACGATTCGCGTCACTCAAGCTGCTGCAGCATTGCCGCCAATTCCACCGCAGCCAGAGCCCGTCGTGCCACCGGTCGCACCGGCCGTAGAAGCCGAGAGTCCTGTATCGGACGTAGCAACCGAACAAG
>CAYPLE010000174.1:0-1976 GCA_964411445.1 uncultured Pirellulaceae bacterium | reverse complement strand
GAGTCACCAACGGAGTCACCAACGGAGTCTGGGCAGTCCGCAGACGTAGAGGCCGCAGGCGTGGCTGAACTGATCGATGAAGCGTCTGAGGTCGGTGGTGACCTTCCTGCCAGTCCACCGCTTGATGCCGAAGTAAGCACGTTCGGTGATGAAAACGTTGGACTCGACGACAGCAACGCCGAGCAAGTTGCGTCGGAGGTAGGTGGGCTTTCTGATTCGGTCGCAGAGCCTACTTCTAACGTTGGTGGTGACGCGCGGAATTTGTCGGTTGAACCCGGTGGGGATCCGTTGCTGCCCCGAGACGTACCGGAATGGATTCTAGGAGACGTGCATCGAGTTGCTGACGTGGATCACTTTCCAGTGGGTGGAATTCCAACTTCGCAAAAGGTCAATGTCGACAAGGGCTTGGACGTTCCCATGCGTACTGCCCTTGCAAAGTATGTTGCACAACTTGTTGGTCCAGAGGACTTCGAAGGCCTGAGTGAGGATGTCACTTCAGATTACATTCGGAAGAACTTGATCGACGAACCAAACGGTTATATCGCCGAAATCGCAACCAGCGAAGGACCCATGTATCAAAAGTGGGTTAAGTTGAGCGTCACGCCGAGCCAGCGTGAGCAGCTTCGCAAGTGGAATCATGAGGAGCTGCAAGCTAGCAATCTACCGATCGTTGTCATTGGCATGGTCGGGCTGTTGGGGTTCGTCGGGCTAACGCACCTTGTGCTGAAGAGCTGGCATGGTATGCCTTCGGTAAAGCCAGAAGTTACGGTCGCGGACGCTGTTGGACCGAAAAAATCGTCGGGCGCAATTGGATTCTTGGTTGTCACATTCATGGTGCTGTGTATCCCTGCTTTGTTGTTCGTCGGGTTGTTTACCGCTAGGCAAGCCACGCAGAGGGAAGTGATGCTGATGGAGTCGGCTGTAGAACAGGAAGTTATGCGGGCTGCCCAAGGCGCAGCGGAGGCTCAAGCGGCTTTGGAACGATCCAGGCAAGATATCCAAGCTGAGGTTGGCGGTGCTTTGCAGGAACTCGAGCAAGCCCGCAATGAGATGTTACGAAGCCAGGAAAACGGGGTTCGTGCCAGTCGTCAGTTGCAAAGCGGCTCCGGCGGCATCACAATTGAGGGCACTTCAACGATCATTCGCGGTAATGGCGATCAACCTGTGATCATCCGTTCGCGTTAGGCCCTGAGGCGAATGTGCTTCGCCGCTGCGGAGATGCAGCAGCTCAGGGGCTCGGCGGCGGATGCAGTGAGCCCTTTCAACGGTACGAATTCTAATGAATGATTCTGCGGCCGCGGACCAGATCCTGGTTGAACAAATCAGCCAGGGGGATGATTCTGCCTGGGAAACGCTGATTGCTAAGTACGAAGGGCGTTTGCTGGCGTTCGTTGAAAGCCGGATGCGAAATCGGAGCACCAGTGAAGACATCGTCCAGGAGACTTTTGTCGGTTTCTTAAATAGTCTGCCAAACTATGACCGTCGTCGCCCGTTGGAAAGCTATCTGTTTTCCATTTGTGCATACAAGTTGACCGATCACCTTCGTCGGGAAGGTCGGCGACCGGCGATATCGCTAACCCAGAATGCATCCGATGCATCTTCATCGCCATGGCAGATTATTTCAGCCGGCGTGAAGGGAGCCAGTAGCATTGTTCGCAGCGGCGAGCGGAAGAGCTTGGAAGAGAACGCAATTATCGATGCTCTGAAGGATCAAATCGAGAAATGGCAGAAGCGAGGCGATTGGGGCAAGCTCAAGTGCATCGAATTGCTGTTCGTGGTTGGTCTTGGGAATAAAGAGGCCGCTGAGGAATTGGGGATCACCGAGCAGCAGGTTGCCAATTTCAAGTTCGATTTCTTAGCGAGAACCAAGACTCTCGTTGGCAGGCAGAATTTGGACGATGAGGTTTTTCCCGAGCTTTCGGGCGAATAGCGGGCTGTTGATAGAGTGCCGTGCTTACCTGGATCGCCATCGATAG
>CAYPLE010000173.1:0-7425 GCA_964411445.1 uncultured Pirellulaceae bacterium | reverse complement strand
TCGTTCGGCGACGGCCTTGGAAGGCCACAGAACGACTACTCCAAGGCACCGTAAATTGAACTTTTGAGCTACCCTGGCGACTATCTAGATCCGCTTGCAGAATCCGCTTGCAGCGGCGGCCATAGGGTGGTTTCGACTTGTCGCCAGCGCGTTACTATTAAGTACGCGGCGAGGTCGACGAAGTGACCGAAACCACCAATTCCCACCTACATTTCCACATCTTGGACATTTTCAGCTCATGATCGACACACGTAGCTTGCCCAGTGGGCGGAACACCTTCCGCAGTTGTGTCAGTTTCCTGTTTGCCGGTTTGGCGATCTTCAGCGGCAGCCTGATTGGTCAAGCTGAAGAGAACGTCGACGCAAAGCAGCTCATTTCTCAGCCTCGGCAGTTGACGTTCGCCGGGCGACGCGCAGGGGAAGGCTATTTCTCTGCCGACGGACGCAAAATGGTCTTTCAAAGTGAACGACTCAGCAACAATCCGTTCTTCCAAATCTATTTGATGGACTTGGAAACAGGGGACATGGAGCAAGTTTCGCCGGGAACCGGCAAGACGACCTGTGCTTGGATTGCGCCGACCGGCGACAAAGTCATGTACGCTTCAACGCAATTCGATCCAGAGGCAGTGAAGAAACAGACTGAAGAACTGGAGTTCCGAGCATCTGGGAAGACGCGGCGTTATTCTTGGGACTACGACCCCACCTATGAAATCGTCGCTTGGGATGCAAAGTCAAAAAATTACCAGCGTTTGACAAATACTCTGGGCTACGATGCGGAAGGATCCTACTCACCGGATGGATCGAAGATCTGCTTCGCATCCAACCGTCGAGCTTATTCGGGGGAGTTGTCGGCCAAGGAGCAGAAGCTCTTTGAAATCAATCCTTCGTCCGCCATGGACATTTACGTCATGGATGCCGACGGAAGCAATGTGAAGCGACTGACCGATGCGATCGGCTACGACGGAGGGCCATTCTTCTCACCCGATGGGAAGCAGATTTGCTGGCGCCGGTTCGATTCCAGCGGCGAAACGGCTGAGATCATGCTCATGAACCTGGATGGCAGCAATCAACGCCCGATCACTCGAATGGGTGTGATGAGCTGGGCTCCATTCTTCCATCCCAGCGGCGACTATCTGATTTTCGGAACAAATAAACTTGGCTTCGACAATTTTGAACTGTATATCGTCGACGCAGAAGGAAAGCACGAGCCGGTTCGCGTTACGTTCCGTGATGGCTTTGATGGTTTGCCAGTCTTCAAGCCGGATGGTGAAACGCTGGTTTGGACAAGCAATGGTGGTGGCGACGAGAGCCAGCTCTTTCAAGCGAAGTGGGACGATGCGTTGGCGCGTCGCCTTCTGGGTATTGATTCCGCTGGTGCGTCGGACATGGACGCGATCAAAGTAGCTCGCGATGCGGCCTCAGCAACCAGTGGTGGCTTTTCTGCGGCCGACGTAGGACGTCACATTGACTACTTGTGTCGCCCGGAACTGGGCGGACGCTTGACGGGCACACGTGGCGAAAAGCTTGCGACGGCCTATGTTGCGGCCTATTTGGAATCGCTGGGCCTTCAACCAGGGGGAGAAAACGGCAGCTATTTCCACGAATTTGAGTTCGTTTCTGACGTTGCGTTGGGCGAAACCAACCGTCTTCAGTTTGGTGACGAACAATACAAACTTGGCACGCGATGGCGGCCCGTCTTCTTTTCGAAGGAAGGCGAAATCGAAGCTGCCGAAGTCGTCTGTGCCGGCTACGGCATCGTCGCTCCGGCCGAAGGTGAATTTGAGGAATACGACAGCTACGTGCATCTAGATGTTCAAGGCAAGTGGGTGCTCGTCTTCCGGCAGATGCCGCAAGACATTTCGCCGGAACGACGTCAACACTTGTCGCGGTACTCCGGCGAACGGTTCAAAGCCATGGTGGCTCGCGACAACGGAGCCAAGGGAATTATCTTCGTGAGCGGACCGACGAGCCCACTGCGTAATCGCTTGGTACCACTTCAAATGGACGGCAGCCTGGGAGCAAGTAGCATTGCGGTGCTGAGCGTCGATGATTCCGTTGCATCCAAGTGGACGCAAGCTGCCGGTAAGGACCTGAAAGAGATTCAAAAGAGTTTCGATAGCGGCGAACCAGCAATGGGCATTCCGCTCGAAGGCATCAAGCTTTCAGCATTTATTGATATCGAACAAGTTACCAGCACCGGTCGAAACGTCGTTGCTGTGCTGCCCGCCAAGAGTGGCCAGGAGGCGGAGCAGCGCGTCTTGATTGGGGCGCACATCGACCACCTTGGAAATGGCGAAGGCGGAGGTTCTCTGGCTGCTGAAGACGAACTAGGGCAAGCACACCGAGGAGCCGACGATAACGCTTCGGGCGTGGCTGCCGTTCTTGAAATTGCGCAGTATTTCGCCGGAGTGGCAAGGCGTGGTGACGTCGCGCTCAAGCGCGATCTTATGTTTGCCTTCTGGAGCGGCGAAGAACTCGGCCTCCGCGGTTCACAAGCCTTTGTTGGAGACTACGAAGAAATTTACGGCCCCATCATGCAATCGCACGCGGCCCCGCACGGAGACCATTCGGCTCACGGGGCCCATGAAGCTGCCGGACATGAAGCTGCCGGACATGAAGCTGCCGGACATGAAGCTGCTGGACATGAAGCTGCTGGACATGAAGCTGCTGGACATGAAGCTGCTGGTCATGAAGCTGCTGGTCATGAAGCTGCTGGACATGAAGCTGCTGAGAGCAAAGTGGTCGAATCATCGGCTGACGGGAATCCGCACGCAGCCTTGGCTGCACACAGCGGCATGAAGGACGGCAGTGGTGAGAACACGGTCCTGTACCCTGAGTTGGTGGCAGCCTTCAATCTTGATATGGTTGGGCGATTGCGAGAAAACCTAGTGCTTCAAGGCATTGGGTCGTCCGATTATTGGGAACAAGCCATCGAGCGGCGCAATGCCGTCGTTGGCTTGCCGCTCACCCTGCAGGACGATTGCTACTTGCCGACGGACGCGAGTACATTTTATCTCGCTGGCGTCCCCATCTTGTCTGCTTTCACTGGCAACCACTCCGAATACCACACTCCACGAGATGTACCGGAGCTAATCAATTTTGACGGTACTGCTCGCATCGCTCGGCTGATGGCGCTGATCTTACGAGATGTCGCCACCTCGCCAGTCATTCCAGACTACAAAGAAGTGGCCGCCGAGCCGCAGATCCAAGTGAGTTTGACGGCTTCGCTGGGCACCGTTCCCGATTATTCCGGGGACATCGAAACGGGCGTCTTGCTGGGCGGCGTTCGTCCTGGCCAAGCGGCTGAAGCTGCTGGGATCCAGCGAGGCGATATTGTCTTAGAGCTGGCAGGCAAGAAGATCGACAACATCTACGACTACACATATGCCATCGACGCTTTGAAAGTCGGCGAGACCGTAAAGATTAAGATCAAACGCGGTGATGAAGTCCTGACGCTCGACATCACGCCAACGTCGAAAAAGTAGTCAGCATCAATGGCATTTTCCATGGTGGTTCCCCGTACTGATCGCCTGCCACGATTCGTCTCACAACCTCAACGCTGACCTGGGCCGGGAAGGAATTGCACCCATATTCCATTCCCGGTGTTCCTACCTGACTCATCGCGGACGAGTTTCAGCCCGAATATCTTACCGAGCCTGCTTAGGGTGTCAGGGTTTGGGTGGACAAGTGCTGAAGCTGCGACAGGAAACGCTTTTCTGGCAGTGTGCTGGTAGCTAAACTAGGAACGTGGTCCGACTTCCCGCCCGAGCTGCCGCCGTTGAGCGAGTTTCCCCTCCAGCGACTTCCCACCGAAAAAGTCCCCATGAACGACCCCTTTGGCCAGCCAGACGACGGTAAGTACCGGATCGAGTTCGCTGTGCCGCAGGTGCATCAGCTCTTGTTCACCGAAGACTGCTTCGGCGACGACTTTTCGAAGCTGACTGAGCTGTTCGCAACCCACGTTGGCAGCACGGCACGACTGATGGTCTTTCTGGACAGTGGACTGATCGAATTCGATCCGGGATTGGGGCATCGGATCCAGCGTCTGATCGCAGAAACCACGGGCATTGAACTCGTCTCTGACGTGATGGTCGTTCCCGGCGGTGAAGCCATTAAGAATGACTCCGATTACGTTGATAACTTCTTGAAAGAGTTCAACGCTGCAGATCTTGATCGCCGGAGTTATGTGTTGTGCATCGGCGGTGGAGCCTTGCTGGATGCGGTTGGTTATGCCGCAGCCATTGCTCATCGCGGCATTCGTCTGGTCCGTTTTCCGACTACCACCCTTGCTCAGGCCGATTCTGGCGTGGGAGTAAAGAATGCGGTGAACTGGTTCGGCAAAAAGAACTGGAAAGGCACGTTTGCGACACCTTGGGCGGTTGTCAACGATCGCAGGCTGCTTTCGGGGTTAAGCGACCGAGACTTTCGCTGCGGTTTCTCCGAAGCGGTCAAGGTTGCTCTGCTGAAGGATCCTACCTTTTTCTCGTTCTTGCACAGCAACGCTGCCGCCATTGCTGCTCGTTCGTGGGAAGCGTCGGCCGCAGCGATTCGGCAGAGCGTCCTATTGCACCTGTGGCATATCACTCGCGGTGGCGACCCCTTCGAATTGCGAGAAGCTCGTCCATTGGACTTCGGTCACTGGAGTGCTCATAAGCTTGAGACGTTAGCGAATTTCGACATTCGGCACGGCGAAGCAGTCGCGGTTGGTGTTGCGGTAGACGTTGCCTATTCCCATCTAACACAGGGGTTAAGTTACCGTAGTGCTCAGCAGACGCTTGCGACGTTGAATGACCTGCGGCTTCCTCTCTGGGACAGTCGCCTGGACGCCGAAGCGATTTTCGACGGCCTGGAAGAATTTCGACAGCACCTAGGTGGCCAGCTCACGATCACGCTCATCAAAGATGTGGGCTGTCCGGTTGATGTCCACAAAATTGACCGCACCGCGATGCGTGAAGCCATGAAGATGGTTTCTGAGTACGCCCAGAGTCCCAGCAAGGCTGCGAGCTGACAGAGCTCTGCTAGTCTCTCACTCTGCTAAGTCCGTCGCCAATTTCTAAGCGGTCAGGCTCTCGTAGGCTGCGGCAAGTAGATGGACGGCCTGCTGAAGCTCATCTTCGCTCGTCGTCCAGCCGAAGGAGATGCGCAGCGTCTCGGGAGACTGCAGCTCCGTTGGACCGAATTGTTGCGGAGCCTTGCGGTGCTCTTCGGTGTCCGGTTTCCCATCTCCACTGCGATAGGCTGGCCCCAAGCACAGTTCGGGGGTTTTCTGTTGGATCGCTTCGGCAGTCACGCCCGGCAATTCGATGCTCAGGATTCCAGGCACCCGCTTGGCTCCTTGCCCAAGAACGCGAATTGGCTTGCCGATGGCCGTTTCCAGTTGCCGATAAAATCGATCCCGCATCGAACTGACACGGTCAATTGCACTAGCCAGCCCAAGTTCGGCTAATCTGGCGGCCTGGCCAAGCCCTGCGATGGCTGCAACATTACAAGTTCCTGCTCGCAGGCCTGATTCGTGGCTCTCTCCATACAAGATTGGATCCACGGCGACTCCTGTTCGAACGTATAGCCCCCCAACGCCCTTCGGTCCATACATTTTGTGACCGCTGAAGCTGAGTAAGTCGACGCCGAGCGTTTCGACGTCACAAGCAATTTTCCCAACGGATTGGGCCGCATCGGTATGCAAGACGATGTTACGCTCATTGCATATTGCCGATAGCTGCTCGATCGGCTGAATCGTTCCCACTCGGTGGCTAGCATGGATGATGCTGACCAAGCGGGTGGAATCGCGTAGGGCTGCTTCGAATTCATCCATTGAGATGACGCCGCTGCGATCGCAGCCAACCAAGCTAACACTCCAACCCTCTCTCTCCAACTGGTCTGCACAACAGGTTACAGCGGCATGGTCGAGCGTGGATGTAATGAGGTGCGGTCTTGGTTCCGCTTCAGCGCGGCGGATGGCGCGAGCCGCACCGAGCAGTCCAAGATTAACGCTTTCTGTACCGCCACTGGTGAATGCGATTTCCGTTGGGTGGCAGCCTAGCAAGGTGCCAACACTGCTGCGAGCATCCTCGACGGCTTCTTGTGCAGCGCGACCGTACCAATGGCAACTGGCCGGATGCCCGTAAAACTCCGACAGGAACGGCAGCATTTTGTCGCGCACGCTGGCTGCTACGGGAGTGGTCGTGCTGTAGTCTAGGTAGATTGACCGCATGAGCAAGCGTTACCATTGCGTTGAAGGCAGAGGGAGGCCACCGGCGTCTGCTGATGCGTGCGACTCCTGGAACCCTCTATTGAAATTGGTCCGTCCGCTCAAGTCAGCCTTGCTCTGCTCGGTTTCCTTGCCCACAGCCAATCCGCACCTCGATTTTGCCAACCGTATCGATTTTGCGACTCCAGTCCACCGGAATCCCAACAGATACTGCCAGCATGCCAGAAGTGTTAAAAAAATAACGCATTAGTATTGCAGCAGCCTGCCAATGTGTTAATTTATGCACAGTTCGAGGTTTTGTTCTAGCGGAAATCTGAGAGGGACGCTGACGTGCAGTTCGAGTTTTCTAGACGCGAGCAGCAGATCATGGACATCATTTACCGCCTCGGCAAGGCGACCGCCAAGGATGTCGGTGAGTATCTGCCCAAACCGCTGGCCAATGCGACCATTCGCACACAATTGCGGATCCTCGAGAACAAGGGTGCTATCAAGCATTATCGCCAAGGCAAGGTGTTTATCTATGAGCCTGTTGTTCCCCGAAGCAACGCCGCGAAAAGAGCCCTGACAAAGGTGCTGGATACCTTCTTCGCTGGTTCTGTAGAAAACGCCTTAGCGGCTCATCTGGCCGATTCAAAATCGGAAATCTCTACCGAAGAACTCAGGCGACTGCGCGAATTAATTGACTCACACGAGCCAAGGGAGCAGGAGTGATGGACGCCAACGTTTCAGGTTTCGTATCCGATTACGCTTTCCGGCCGGTCGAGTGGCTGACGATTTCCGTTGCCATGCAGCTAACGCTTCTTTTTCTGGCAACATGGGCGTTTGACAAACTCTTGAAATTCAGACGCTCGAATGCAAAGCATCGTTTGTGGGCGACGAGTTGCATTGCTGGGCTTGCGATTCTGCCATTACATTTGATTGCTTCAAAGACTGATTGGCCAATAGCGGCGACTGTCGCCACACGCGCCGCGGCCAATGTTGGCGTCAACCAATTCACAGCCACCGAGCTCATTTCGCCTCCCGAATTCTCGGCGACAACTGGTCTACCCGAGACCATGCCACTGCAGCTTGACCGGCAAGACTCAGGCACTATTGAAGACAGCTACGAGTTCGCTGACGAATCCTGCGAGGTCTCTTGGCCAAGCGGCTTAGCCACTTATGCTGAGGTTTCGGATCAGAATGGCACACGGAATGAAATCAGCCACCGAAATGCTGGAG
>CAYPLE010000172.1:0-7436 GCA_964411445.1 uncultured Pirellulaceae bacterium | reverse complement strand
AACGAGGGTTCGTTTACGGAAGTTCGGACGCATTGGCTGCAGAGCCTGCGGACACCCCGCTCGGGGTCGAGGATTACGCGACCACGCTCTACCACCTCCTCGGGATTGACGCTCGAAAAGACTTGATGTCGCCCGGTGAGCGGCCACAAGCCATCGTCATGAATGGCAATGTTGTTCGTGATCTACTCGCATAGGCTCCTAGTCGATAATTCGTTCCCGGGTTCATGTACAAAGCAAATCCCTGAGTGGCCTAATGAACACCCAAATACACTCCTATTCGGCAAGGTGGGTGCTGCCGCTTTGCCTAAGTATGGCCCCTAGTTTTTTGACGACTGCTTTACTGGCAAGTGAGCCGGTTATCGAATCGGTTTCAGCGCCGGTATGCAAGCAAGGTGGTGAGGTAACTCTACGGCTTGTCGGAGAGGGCTTTAACGGCTGTCAGGGACTTGTCTTCTACTCTCCAAAAATTCGCTGCACTGCGTTCGAAGTCGATTCAGACTTCGAAATGAGCGCCAAGATTAAGACAGATCAAGACTGCCCGATCAAGAACCAACCGTTTCGCCTAATTTCCAAGTTTGGATTCTCCGACTTGCGGACGATTCGCGTTACGCCTTTTCCTGTCGTTGCGGCAGAATCGACCGGTACAACGAGGGTGCCAAATACCAACGGTCTCACCTACTGCGGCGTTCTGGAGTCAGGGGATATTGATCGATATGAAATCGAGCTTAAGAAAGGTGAGCGGCTTTCTGTCGAAGTTGAAGCAGTACGGCTCGGGGGCGGGCTGCTCGATACAGTTTTGAAAGTCTACGACCCGCGGGGCGAATTGCTAGCTCGAGTCGATGATGATCCTCTTTTTCAGCAAGATCCAGTTGCCTCCATCGTGGCTACAGAATCGGGAAAGTACTTGGTGGAGGTCAACGAGACGAACTATAGCGGAACCACCGATAGTCACTATGCGCTACACATCGGGCAGTTCCCGCGGCCTAGCGTCGTGTTTCCCGCTGGCGGACAATTTGGACAGTTGCTGGCGCTAAATATGATCGATACAGATGGGCTGCTCCAAACGCACAAAGTCCGCTTGCCGAAGACGATGCCCAGCGAAGGGTTTCGGCTACAACTGGCTTCTACCGGTGGAAACCGTATTCCAACACCGCTGCCGTTTCGCTTGAGTGAGTTGGAATCAGTTCAAGAGTCTGAACCGAATGACTCCCCAGCCGAGGCCGGCAGCGCAGTGAACAGCCCAGTTGCCTGGGATGGCATTATCGAGTTTCCAGGCGACACAGATTGGTTCCGCTTTCGAATCAACCCGAAATCCGCTGCTTCGCGTCGAGTACGAATAGAGGTCTTCGCCGATCGCATCGGCTCCCCAGTTGATACACTACTGGAATTGTACGATGCGGAGGAATGTTTGGTTGCGGTAAATGACGACTGGGGATCTCACGATAGCAGAATCGAGTTCACGCCAAATGAGAATGCTGAATACTTCGTGTCCGTTTCCGACAAATTGGGCGGTGGAACACGCAATAGCGTGTACCGCATAGAGGTGAGCATCTGCGAGCCACGAATTACAGCGTTCCTACCTAGGCCCGACCGTGCAAGTCAGGACGACCAAGTTGTTTCGATTCCACAGGGAAATCGAATCGTAAAACGCGTCGGCGTCAAACGTGAATACGTCGAAGGCGAAGTCACGTTGCAGTTTCAGAATCTTCCCCCTGGAGTCTTTGCTTCTCCTTCGGTGATCCCTGAAGATCAATACTGGGTGCCAGCAATTCTCCAAGCGTCACCGGATGCGCGGCTCGGAGGCGAATTGTCACAGATCAATCCAACGAGTTCCCATGGCAATGCAGTTGTTAGCGGTCACTTCGAGCAAACAATTGATCTAGTCCATTCAACGGCAGATCAGCTCTTTCGTAGCACTACCGTAGATCGGTTTCCTGTCGCTGTAACCCCTGCGGTTCCCTTTGATATTGAAATCGTCCCATTCGAGACAGAGTTGCCAGCGGGTGGTACGATGCAATTGAAAGTTCAGATAAACAGATCTGCTGGATTCGACGAACCCATTCGAGTGACGTTGCCATTTCTTCCACCCTGGGTTGTCTCTGAATCGCGTATTGTCGTGCCCAAGGGCAAGACCGAAGGTGTCTTCAATCTTGAGGCACGTACGCAGGCACGCAGCCAATTATGGAACTTGGTCGCGGAGGCTGAAGTCGATTTGCGTTCTGCGGAAGGAGACGTCACTGACCTTGATGGGCGACGAGTCGCGTCAGAATTAACACCGCTGCGAATTGCAGAAACGCCAGTCAATGGGCAGTTCGAGACGCTAGCGGGTTCACCGGGCAAAATGATTCGAGCACGATGTCGATTAGAAGCAAGTGCAGCGTTCAAGGGCAGTTTCACTGCGTCTCTGGAAGGCTTGCCTGCGAAAATCACAGCAGAACCAGTTGAGTTATCGGGTAACGATCGGATGGTCGAGTTCGCCATTCAATTATCCGCAGACGCGCCTGTAGGGAACTTCGATCAACTGCAAGTTCGCTTGACGAGCAATGAGAACGGGCAACGCGTCGGCTATGTAGTAGCAAAACAGACAAAGCTGATCGTTCAAGAGCCTGAGAAGCTGATGCGTGATCCCGACGGTAGATTGCTTTCGCCTTTGGAGGTTTTGCGAAAGGCATCCAATGCTCGGTAAGAACCGGTGCATCGAGGCGAACGAAGTGCGTTGATTCGCGTTTAAGCGTAAACCAATGAATCCCTAGATGAAAATTCAAATGCTGGACAACGTAATGTCAGTCGTAAACGTTAGCAAAGTGCTCGCAGCAATACTAGTCTCTGGTTCGATCACCACCGGTAGCATCTGGTGCGTTGGCTTCGCCGCAGCCGTCGAACCCCACGAAGCAAAGAAGCATCAGCCTCGGCGGGAAGTGACTTTGGCGACGGGTCTGAAGGTGTTTCCGCCAAAGATTGAACTGGTCTATGGCGATGACGCACAACGCATCGGTGTGCAAATTGTCAATTCAGATGGAAGCACGCAAGACGTCACCCGAGAGGTAACATGGCTGGAAGCTGAGGGCATTATGATGGACGCAACTTCCGTCAGCCCCGCATCTGAACCAATGGAAAAATCAGGTCGACTCAGAGGGACTTGGCGGAATGAAGCTTTCGAAATCCCCTATCAACTGTTTGGCAATGGATTGCACCGGAAGCTTTCGTTTCGCAACGACATCCTGCCCGTGTTGACCAAGACCGGCTGCAATTCCGGTAAGTGCCATGGTGCTGCCTCGGGAAAGGATGGATTTCGGTTGAGTCTTTATGGCTTTGATCCTGCGGGCGATTATTTTCGGATTACCCGAGAGGTAAGTGGACGCCGCATCAATTTGTCTTCACCCGAGCATTGCCTACTTATCAACAAAGCGATTGGCGAAGTACCGCACACTGGAGGGAATCCCATTGAGGTAGGAGATCCAAACTATAGCAAATTGGTGCGATGGCTCGCCAACGGTGCAAAAGCAGATGTTTCGGCTACACCCGTGCCAGTTGGAATCGAAGTCTTTCCCCGACGAGCCGTGCTGTCGCAGCCTGGCAAAATTCAGCAGATGATCGTCATGGCCCGCTATGATGATGGCTCGACAAGAGACGTTACAGAGCAGGCGGTTTTTATCAGCAATAATGATGGGGCCGGGAACAGCATTTGTACTTGCCAGGTTTGATCAGTACACATCGGGTACCGAAGTCGTTGTTCGATCCGGTAAGGCCTACCCTGGCTTGCGTTTTTCTACTAACAACTTCATCGATGAGCTGACGTCGGCGCGGTGGAAAGATCTACAGGTTTTACCATCAGATCTTGCGTCAGACGAAGTGTTCTTGCGGCGTGTCTACTTGGATATCGTTGGATTGCTACCAACAATTCAACAGCGGGAAGCTTTCCTGCTAGACCCAAGCCCAACCAAACGCAATGAATTGATTGACAATCTGGTGGGCAGTAAAGACTTTCTAAACTTGTGGATCATGCAGCTAGCAGAACTCCTTCAGGTTCGCAGGGCAAACGGGCTTAGTCGAAAAGGCTTGAGCCTGTATGACGCCTGGCTGCGGAACCAGGTGCATGAGGGAGTGCGCGTAAATGAGTTGATTCGCCAGCTAATCCCCGCTAGCGGTAGTACTTTCGAGAATCCAGCGACGAGCTACTACCAAACCGAAACAACGCCTCAGTTGCTGGCAGAGAATATCGCTCAAGCGTTCCTTGGAACTCGAATCCAATGCGCACAATGCCACAATCATCCGTTTGATCGATGGACTATGGATGACTACTATGGCTTCGCTGCTTTCGTCAGCCAAGTCGGATACAAGCAAGGCAAAGACGCGCGTGAGGTGACCGTCTACGATCTTGGCGAGGGATCGCTTGAGCACCCTGTTGCCGGCCGCGTTGTGAGGCCCAAATTCCTAGGAGGCGAATTTGCAGACGCAAAGCAGTTGCAGGGCGACTATCGAGCGGCTCTTGCAGAGTGGCTTGCTGACAACAATGATGCGTTCGCTCGGAACATTGCAAACGTGCTCTGGGCGCACTTAATGGGAATCGGAATTGTCAACCCGATAGATGATGTGCGTGTTAGCAACCCGCCGTCAAACCCAGAACTGCTTGATGCACTTGGAAAGAAGTTGGTTGAATACGACTATGACGTAGCTCGACTCGCAAGTGACATCTGCAAATCGAAGACTTACCAGCTCTCAACTCGCAAGACAGATTGGAACCGTTGGGACGAACGCAACTTCAGCCATGCGAACATTCGGCGGCTTCGGGCCGAGGTCTTGTTGGACTGCATCAATCAAGTTACCGGAACGTCTGATGATTTTGAGGGCCTACCACTGGGAGGTAGGGCAATCGAAATTCCGGACGGTGACTCCAACAACTACTTTCTTGAGACATTTGGCAGGTCTGAACGCGACACACCTTGTTCGTGTGAAGTGAGTACGGCTCCGACTTTATCGCAAGCTCTCCACCTTCTCAACGGGGAAAACACAAGCGGCAAGATTAAGCAAGGCGGAAGAATACCCTCGTTGTTGACGCAGACTGGTGAGCCTGTCAGAGCGGCGGCAAAGCTCTTCAGCCTCTGTTTCAGCCGCGAGCCTACGGCGGACGAGATGGTTTCAATCAGTAAGCAGCTTTCTCAAAGTTCAGATCCAAAGTCAGAGCTCGAGGATTTGTTCTGGGCACTACTCAACTCCAACGAATTCATCTTCAATCATTAGTGATTTCGTGCTGCTGAACTGCAGTATTAGCTTGGTCAACAGCTCCAGAATTCAGCCGAATCGACGGAGTGGATTTTGACTTTCCACACTGAGCGTCACGCCTCATGGCATCCGTCCAAATGAACAAACACACGAAGAAGAAGCATCCATGTGCATCCCAATTGTTCTGATTCGCTGCGGCAGAATATGCCTAAGCGCCCTGGTGACACTAGCAGTTTTGGAAGTACCAACAGTTCACGGGCAGAATGCGACAAGTACGAAAGCGGAAACCCGAGCGACAATTGGCTTTGATCAGATTCAGCCGATTTTGAGGAAGCGTTGCCAAAATTGCCATAACACGGAAGAGCTTCGGGGTGACTTGAGCGTTGCCGACTTTGGGGCCTTGAAAGCCGGATCGTCGTCCGGTCCAGTTGTCGTCGCTGGCAGGCCTCGTGAAAGCCTGTTGTACACGACTGCGGCGCACTTAGATGAACCGACCATGCCCCCCAACAGTCGCAAGATTCCAGCTCGCGAATTGGAATTGATCCGCCTGTGGATCGAAGGTGGGCTAGTAAAGAAATCCGGTTACCATTCCCCAGTAACTGAAATCCCTAGCCAGCCGATGGTCAACAATGCGTCCGCGCTGCCAGGGGGATCCGTAATCTTAGAGCCCGTCAAGAGGCTCTTGCAGCCATCCGCCCTGCCTACGGTAGCAAAGGATCCCGCTGGAAAGTTTGTTGCGGTGCCCGGTGATCGTCAGATCGCCCTCCTGGATCTTAGGTCGAATAGTTTCAGCCAAGCGATACCATTCCCTGAACCTGACATCACGCAGCTCACCTTCACCAACGATGGTAAACGGGTGCTGGTTGGCGGCGGTTCAGCAGGACTGAATGGAAGCGTGTACGGATTTGATGTCCAATCTGGACAGAAACTCTTCAAAATTGCAGATGAGAGCGATTCCATAATCGCTCTCGATCTCTCGCCTGACGATCAAGTTTTCGCTTTCGGCGGGCCAACCAAGCTCTTGAAAGTCTGCAGAGTCGCTGACGGCAAAGTCTTGCATACGATGCGCAAACACACCGATTGGATCATGTGCACCAAGTTTAGCAAGGACGGCCTTTTGCTCGCAAGTGGCGATCGGTTTGGAGGCATCTTCGTTTGGGAGGCCGCATCCGGTGCGCTTTTTCATGAACTCAATGGGCATGAAGGTCCGGTGCATTCGCTAGTGTGGGATGGTGACGGCGAGACACTTCTGTCGGCCGGTGAAGATGGGAAAGTACGAGTGTGGAACATGCATCACGGAGAATTGACCGCTCAGTGGGACGGCGGCGTTGGGGCCATCCTTTCGATCGACCGCGCGTCATCGCTAACGCTAGTTGGTGGACGTGATGGCTTAGCAAAGATCTGGAAAACCCCCGATTCTTCGATTGCGACCTATGACGCAGGGGTACAAGTCGATCATGCACTGATTGT
Source organism: uncultured Pirellulaceae bacterium (assembly GCA_964411445.1). Lineage (GTDB taxonomy): Bacteria > Planctomycetota > Planctomycetia > Pirellulales > Pirellulaceae > Aureliella. The sequence continues at coordinate 743 of CAYPLE010000172.1, read as the reverse complement.
GGACGGGGCGAGGTGTGTTGTGACCGATGCATCGGGAAACATTCATTGTCTTTCGTTACCAGATTTGAAGCCAATCAAGAGCCTTAGTCTTCCCGTGCACGAAGTTGGACGGAGCGAGCTAATGGCACGGCTCGAGCAAAAGAGGGTCAGCTTCGAAGAAGCACTGAAGGCCCGCAAGCTGCAGCAGTTTGCCATCAATCGCGCTCCGGCACAAAATGCCCTTACGACGACTAACAAAACTGAGCGGCCAATTGAGGCCCCCGGAACGCGCCTGCCGAGTGCACTTCAGCGTGCAGAACCGGAGCACAGAAGTGACCTAGCGGTGATTGCTGATGCTTTGCGGGCGGAAGTTGAGTTGGCAAAGCGAACGCTGGATGAGCAGAGGGCTGAACGCGAGCACGCGAAACGGCGTTTGGCAAAGTTGCAATCTGAACTTGAACAGAAGAGTATAGCGATCGCCGCGACAGAAGACTTAATCAATCGCTTGCAGGCGATGCTACAGCTTGCATTTCCGGCAAATAGTGACAGTGTTAAAGATCGTGACGAATAGTGGCACGCGTGGTGTGACTTAGCAACCAAAATGGGTAGCCGCGCTGACGTCGCTTGAGAAATCAGATGTCATGGTGAGTGCATTTAATTGCGTACATTGCAATGAGATTTCCCTGTGTCCTTTTAGTCTTTGCTGGGGTTGCTTTTGTGTGCATCGGAGAAGTTGCAGGGCAGGGCTGGCGAGCCTCGCAATG
>CAYPLE010000171.1:0-7459 GCA_964411445.1 uncultured Pirellulaceae bacterium | reverse complement strand
CGACCGCTGGCTCGGAAGTGTCGGCTTCTGGCTCCACTGGTGCGGCTTCTGGCTCCACTGGTGCGGCTTCTGGATCGTCGACCACGGAAGAGTCATCACTGGGGTACGCAACATCGTCGTCGCTAACCGCCTCATCTGAAATCACCGGAGCCTGTGAAGGGGCTGAATCGACCATGGTGTCACAGGGGCTTGCGACAGCACACGGATCTGGACAGCAGTCGATGATGACCGGCTCGCAGCACGTTTCCACTGGCTCGCAGCACACGGCTTCGCCGCAAACTGGTTCACAAGGATCAGCGACTTCGCACTGTGGCTGACACGCTCGCTTAGCCAACCAACCCCTGAGTCCGCGTCCTGCCCACAGAGGATTGATGGTGAGAATGACTGATAGCAGCGCAACGGTGCTGCACCGTATCCAATACTTAAATTGCTTCGACATTGCGGATTGACCCCGTGTGATTCGATCGGGCAGGAGAAGGGATGTGAGGAATTTATCCAGGTTATGCTAGTCGGATAAATCGGGATGAGCAACTAATCGGGCTCACGCAAAAAGCTAGCATTCCGGCTGAATCCGAGAAAATCGGCTCAAGAGGGCAGGAAAGTAGCGGTTTTAGCGAAAACCCATGGCCATTCCTAAGCATCAAATCTTATCAAATTCGTCATCTCCGATGTTGATTGAACGCCAGAATCGAGCGACCAGAGCCATCGACGGCACGTTGGGAACTTTTTGCAGCGCGCCCTCGTAGGATCTAATTGCTGCAATCGGGTACCCAGTTGTCGTTGCCGATTCATGTTCGACGACCAAATTGCTGCCTTGGCTGCGACAACGCTGTACAATGGGATCATCGGGTTTTGATCGTACAGAGCGCGCCGGGCATACCTGTCACCACTAGCCGGTTGCAACGTGTGATAATGTAGTCGGGGTAACCCGTGCAGACTCACCGCTCGCCCCACCACGACAGTTGCTTCCCCCACGTTCATTTACGCCAATGCGAATTCGACATAACGTACGCTGGTTCTTCGAACGTCTAGCAACGGTCCGCAAGGCCGAGTGCGGGCAGGTGCGTTTCCACCCTTCGACCTACGCGTGGCTAATCACCCTTGCCGTGTCGATGTGTTTGTTGGCTTCATCGAGTTTGAGCTTCCGAGAACTCTACCCCGCAGCCATTTCGCTGCCTGTGCTCTGGTGCGTGAGTGTGCTTTTCCGTTTATCTGCACAACAGTTTGCACTGAACCGAGACGCCGGGGAGACGATCTGGCTAGTCGGGCCGACTGGCAATCTTTCCCTTGACTACGAATTTCTACAGCGCCGACGGCTTCTGATTTATGCGCTCGCTGGGCAAATTGCCGGACTTTCCCTACTGGCCGTTGGTTGGCTGGTACAGTGGGCAACCGCGGAAGCAGAATCGCTCGCATTGTGGCAAGTAGATTTTCGAGGCGGCTGGAGCAATCATGCACTGGCCACACAGCTCTTTTGGGTCAATGCCTTCCTATGCGGATTGCATCTCCTACCAACTGTGCCGTTTGACATGCGAGCGCTGCTGTTCGGGATGATTCGCGGCGGCGAAATAGCACCAGTGAATCCGTTTGTGCTCCGAGAAGTAAGCAAGGTCGTTTCGCATTTATCAGCGATTGCCTTTGGAAGCGGCGTGACTCTCCTCGTGCTATCTGCTTTCAGAGTTGTCGAACTGCCGTGGTATGCTTTGATTGGCTGTGCGGTGTATCTGTTTGTCGCGGCGCACTGGGAAGCTGCTCGTGCGAATGAACTTGAACAGCAGTATTCGCCCTTGAATCACGCAGGACGGCCTGGATCTAGACAGCGTCGCCGCAGACCCACCGCTAGCCTGGATCTTAGCAGCGCAGATTCGCACCTAGCCGACATTGAAGAAGCTGCATTGCGGTCCGTCGAAGAGGACGATGGCGAAACGAGCTGGCATGACGAAGCGAGTTTTCCAGTCATCAATCAAGAAGAATCCTCGCGCGAACACAGCAAGCAGCTCAAATCGCTCGACATTGACGAGATTTTGAGAAAGCTGCATCGCGAGGGCCGTGAGTCGCTAACCGACGAGGAACACAGTTTCCTCATTTCTACCTCCGAGCAAATCAATCAAAAGCGCCAACGCGGATAGCAGGCAAACGCGTTCATCCTCGACGCCGGAGTTAAAGAAATAGCTCGGCAATTGATCCGCCTAGTTCGCCAAGTAGGGTTTTCGAGTAAACTGCGAGCAAGATTCTTGTGCCGCTCTCTACTGGTCGAGGTGAGTCCAATGAACGCCATTCGCTCTCAATTCAAATCAACTTGCGTCGCACCTCTCGCGCTGCTGATTGCGGCACTTCCAATGGCGGCGGAACGTGTATGCGCGTTTGCGCCGTTTCAGGATGGAGAGCGGCAAGCGAGTACTCCTGCTTCCAAGGTTCGCCAGATCGCTTGGCGAGGACCTGAGGGAACGCTGGAAGTTTTCGACAATTCCGACACTTATGGCTCAGCCCTTGATATCAATAGCCACGGAGCCGTTCTCGGAGTGCATGAGATTGCTTCGGGCAATGGCATGGTCTTGTCCTTGAAGAACTTCTACTGCGATGAAAAAGTATGTTTAGAGATTCCATTGCTGGAAGGCTTTAGCAATGTGACGATGTCTGCGCTCAGCGATGAAGGTTCGGTCGTCGGTTTCGCTAGTCGTCCCCCTGGCAATCCGAACGGCTCACTCATCGGTGCCATTTGGGAAGCTAAAACCAAGACGACTAAATCCTTGCCTCCGATCAAAGATGACATTGCGTCTCACGCGATGGACATCAGCTCGGATGGCAACACCATCGTCGGTTACTCGACTGGCGCTGAACCTCCCAGGATTCGTCCCTGTGTTTGGACTCGTGGCGATGACGACCGGTGGACTGCGATAGCGCTTGAAACAAAATACCTGTACAACCCGTACATCGTCACTGGTGGCATTCGTATCTCGGATGACGGAACCGCGATTGCTGCCTGTTGCACCGAGAAGACCGATGGGATGCGATACGACAACCATATTTTGCTGTGGCGCAAGAAGGGCGATGGCTGGCCTGGCGAGCAAGTCAGTGACGTGTCTGCTAGGATCGGCCACGTTACCAACGAAGGTCGCGTCGCGATCAACATGCCAATCGAGGGGCGGATTATGCCATGCATCATTCGCGAGCCAGGTAAAGTGGAGCGGATTGAACTCCTCGAAGGGGATGTCCAGGGCGAGGCAAAATTTATCGACGCGGCGGGAGTCGTCTACGGCGGTTCAGACGATCCACCAGGACCGGTAGGTGGACCGAGCGCTTTCGCATTCAAAGATAATGTGTCATCGATGCCAAGCTGGGCCACCAAGGCGTATTACAGTACGATTACCGGCGGGAATGCTGGCGGACAGCTCATTGGCAATATTGACGTCGTTGTCAAAGGCGGGAGTGTTCGACTACCTGGCAAAGACAAAGAGCTGATCGATAACGAATCTGACTCAGGCAGCGACCTCGCCGTCAAGACGTTAGCCTTCCGTTGGACACCAGCGGAAAAGAATGAATACTAAATTAGGAATAGTGACGCCAAATGAAGTTCTCTCAAATTCGCAATCTCGCGTTTGGTGCAGCAATTTGCGCTTCTCCTGCTTTCGCGGCCGACTCGTGGAAGCAATGGCGGGGACCCGACGGGCAGGGGCACGCCGCGTCTGAGTCGATCCCTCTGAAGTTCTCTGACTCGGAATCCGTCGTCTGGCGTACGCCACTTCCTGGTAAGGGATGGTCGACGCCCGCTATTGAAGACGGACGTATCTGGCTAACCGCTGCCGTCGCGAAAGAAGCAAGTCCCGAAGAACAGGCTCGGCGTCTGGCCGGTGATAAGCTGGCGGGAATGAAAGAGGTGGCGGCCGAAGTCCAGTTGTTGGCGATTTGCCTGGACTACGAAACCGGTGAACCCATCCACCAATTGCTGCTTGAGACCGTCGGCAGCCCCGATCCCATCCATCCGCTGAACACTTACGCGAGTCCGTCTCCGATTATCGATGGGCAACACGTCTACATGCATTTTGGAGCCTACGGAACTTGGTGTCTGAATAAAGTCAGCGGCGACACGGTTTGGAATCGGGCTGTGAAACTGAAACACAGCGTCGGTCCGGGAAGCTCCCCGTTTATTCACGGCAACCATGTGATCCTGGTATGTGACGGCATTGATGATCAATTCATTGCCGCTCTAGATAAAGACACTGGCGACGAAGTCTGGAGAACCGACCGGCCAGCATTGCGAACCACTGAACCGGAATATCAAAAAGCCTACAGCACACCGATTGGAATAGAAGTTGGCGGTAAGCCTCAAGTTGTTGTTCCTGGCGCCCAGTGGCTGTGCAGCTACGATCCTGTCACGGGTGAAGAGCTGTGGCGTGCCGACCATGGAAAGGGCTTTTCAGTCAGTCCAATGCCCGTTTACGCAGGCGGCATGGTGATATTCTCAACGGGCTACATGAAGCCTGAGATGGTTGCGGTCAAGCCGACTGGGCGAGGCGACGTGACGGAGACTCACATCGTTTGGCGCGAGAGTCGCGGTGCCCCTGCCAAGCCATCGCCGATTTCGGTAGGCAACAGCCTGTTCATGGTTTCTGACCTGGGCGTGCTCACGAAACTCGACGTCGCTACCGGTGGCATTCTTTACCGCGAACGCATCGGCGGAAACTACTCTGCCTCTCCTGTGCAAATTGGCAACGCGCTGGTGTTCTGCTCACACGAAGGATCTGTGACGATCATCGACGCGGCCGCAGACGAATTTACAGTGCTCGCCAAGAATGAACTTGAACCACGTCTAATGGCCAGTCCTGTTGCCGTGAATGGGCAGTTGTTTATCCGTTCAGAAGAAGCGCTCTATCGTTTTGGCGACAAGTAGCGAGCTTTAGCGGGCTGCGTCATCGTCGCGTTTTTGAGAACGCGGGCTTGGTAACCAGTTGCAGAATTGCAGACTTAAAAGTCGCCTCCGAAGTCAACAGCTCGGCAACAATTTGCTCAATGGAGTACTCGTCGAAGTGCTGTATATCGCGTCCGACCGCGTACACGAATAGCTTTTCGACCAAGCAGCGGTAGAAATCTTCACGCCGATCTTCCGCTAGCACTCGACGCAATTGCACAATGTTCTCGAAAGATTCGCCGGTGATCAAGCGGCCAGCGGGAGCAATCGAACCACCCGCGTCAGTCGTCCGGTACTTTCCCAGTGCGTTGAAGTTCTCGAGCGCAAGTCCAAGGGGATCCATTCGGGAATGGCACGAGGAACACAGCGCCGACTCGCGGTGCGCCTCAAGTAACTCGCGGAGCGTTGGCTCGCGTCCGTCAAAAAGGTCCTTCGATTGTTCCAGCTCCGGAACGTTCGGCGGCGCCGGTGGCGTGGGCGTGCCGAGTATGTTCTCTAGAACGTACAGACCGCGTTTTACAGGCGACGTTCGAGTTGGGTTTGAAGTCACCGTCAACAAAGTGCCTTGAGTGAGAATGCCACCACGAGGGTGGTCGGCGTCGAGCTTGACGAATCGAAAGTTGTCGCCCTTCACATCATCAATCTCGTAAAGGTCAGCGAGTCGTTCATTCAGGAATGCGTATCCAGGATTGAGCAGTTCTTCGAGCGGACGGTCGTTTCGAAACACGTGCTCGACCAAAAGCAATGTTTCCTGCTTCATCGATTTCCGCATCTCATCGTCAAACATGTCTCGGTAAGGACGAAACTTGGCAAATTGGGCCCTCAGCTCCGTGTACCGTCGTTGTTGTGCCTCAGTTCGCTCGGACTCGTCAAGCCGACGAATGGGCTGATACTCCTCCTGAAGCTTGTCATAGTCTTCGCGCAAATCAAAGGTTGCTAGCACGTCCAGTGCAACTTTTTGTACATCATCCGTGCGAAGCCATTGTCCAACGAACGCGTTGAGAAAATTCTTGCTGCGCGGATCGTCGATCATTCGCGTGACTTGGTTCGTTAGCTGCGAACGCAACTCTCCCTTGCTGGCGATCGCAAACAATTCGTCGTCCGGCATGCTGCCCCAAAGAAAATAGGAAAGCCGGCTTGCTAAGGCATAGTCATCCAAATCAGCGTAGCTGGAATCATCTTGGGGCGGGTGTGCCGATTCCAACTTCATCAAGAATCGCGGAGATGCGAGAATTGCCTTCATGGCAGTCGCAATGCCAGCTTCGAACGTCACCCCCGGCTGCGAATATGCTTGTTCGGCCAGGGCCACAACGCGCGCGACCTGCTTGCTTTCCGGTGGACGACGGTAGGCTTTGAGCAGGAAACGCTCGAGCAGGCGAGCCGCGTATTGGCGTCTAGCCGATGGATCCGTGGGAGGGGATTCACGATCAAAAAAACGATCGTAGTCTGGCGGGTTTTTCCAAAGACTTTCGTCGAGTGGTCCACGGACGGCAATGGAAGGTATCCGCAGAAATGCCTGAGCGTCCTCTTCTGCTCTGCTGGCCTCGTCCGGCGGCACCGGCAACGGCACCAACTGATATTCAAGCGTGTGTTCTCCAGCACTCAGTCTAAATTTGCGAGAAATTGTCGTTTCAGCATCAGCCGCCCACGCATACTCTCCCTCATGAATCGCCTCACCATCTAGCAGCAGTTGGACGCCGCAACGCTGAGGGCTAAACGCAAACGTACCGTCAGCAACCAAGGTTGTCTCGATCTGATAGTTGTTTTCGACGGGGATCTCGAATTGAACGCGCACTGTGGCTTCTCGACTCATCGGTAGCGAGCGAGCTGATTTGCCGTCGGTTGTCTTGAGAGAGTCAGACTCGTGAACCGTCGCAAGGATTTTCGTAACTTTCGGAACCGCTTGGTCAACCAAATCAGTTGCAGTGGCGATGTACTTTTCCATCATCATTGGCGAGATCATCAATGCATCGCCGACCGTGTCAAAGCCTGCACCGGTATCATCTGGCGGGAAGACCACCGTTGCGCTGAAGTCGACGCCAAGGATTGAGCGGATCGTATTTTCATACTCTCTGCGATTGAGCCGGCGGACTCCCACCTCACCAGGATCGGGATTTTCAAAATCGACGGCCAGCGCATCACGCAACAGCCAAGTCTTGAACGCGGGCAAATCGGATGCAATTGAGTAGCCGCTGTCGGGAGGAGGCATTGTCCCGGCACGAACATTCTTCAGCACCGCCCACCAGCTCGCCCGTGTGGTCTCGGTAGATTCTCCCGACTCGTGCAATGTCAGTAGCTTGTCGAGTGCAAAGTCCCCTTCGTTCGCGCCGTCGCCGTGGCAATCAAAGCAATTCTCTGTTAGTAGCGCTCTGACTTGCTTGTTGGAAAAATTTGGCTCGACATCGGCCGCTCGTCCGACTTCAGCTAGCAGTACTGCGAACGCGAACACGACGCACGGACTTCGAAAATCTCTTGTGAACATTTTCGGTGGTTTCTTGAGTGATGGTTCCGTTACGTGATCAAAGGGGGGCTTTGATGCAGGGTAACTCA
>CAYPLE010000170.1:0-7466 GCA_964411445.1 uncultured Pirellulaceae bacterium | reverse complement strand
GCTCGGGGCGGAAGCCCCGAGATGCGGAAAATGACCAATCCTTCGCCCCAAAGGGGCCGACCTCACTCCGCTTCGCCAGTCCGGCTAGACGCGTATCAACAGAGCTGCATTGCACGGGGAAGATACCCTCGCAGACCATTTCTCGCGGGGGGAGATATCGACAAACCCAGATCTAAATGATTGGTGCAAGCACTAGTTTTCGTTGAGCGGATGGACGCGTTCGGCTTGGATATGAGCCGCTTGCAGTTGAGGCAAATAGCCGCGGAGTCCATTGACGCCAACTGGCTTGTTCACCAACGTTTCGAATTTCAGCCCGGGCAAAGGGCTGAGATACGCAATGATTCGGCCGCTGTCGTCAGTCAGAGCATACGGCGGCTTGGACCGATCGCTCCCATGCACCAAAACGAGCCAGCCGGTTGCATCGTATCTTGATTGATCCGCCGGAGTGACATAGCCTGCTGTGGAAACTGCATTCCCAGCTCCGCCAAGCGAGCTGGTTGGAATTGCGGATTGGTAGCTCGCCCGCGACACACCACCTCGAGAGGCGATCAAGCCGGGCTGGGAGAATCGCTGGAATTCCTCGATTCTCTCCAGCAGCAATCTTGCTTGGCCACGCTCCATGACGTCGCCGCCCTTTTCAATCAGACTCTGCGCCTCTTCAGCCAGCGGTCGAAGGTTCCAAGTATTTTCGGGACCTGCAACCATCTCGCTAAGCCGCATGGTTAGATTGTTTAACGCTGCTGATGTGCTGCCTGCACCGCTTCCTGGGCTTCGATAGGTACTTCCGCCGTAGGGACCAGCCCCTGAGCTGCCGTATGAACCAGAGTAACTTGTCGGAGTTGCCGCTACACGTCGCGTTGCACCGGGTTTGTCTGACGGTACGCCATACCATTTAATCTCCGAACTGTCGCCCGCAGGCGGGGCACCAGTTGAAGAATCGCCCCGAAACGTCTCGCTTGTACGAGAACCAATTCGGTCAACGGTATCGCGCAGGGCCGCTCGCAATTCTTGCACTCTGCGACTCGCGCCACCGCGAGACAGCATGTCAAATTCTAGATCACGATTGTAGAAAGCTTCGTCACCACCGTCGCCCTGGATGGCCGGAGCGCCGACTGGTTCGGCGGCACTGCGAGGCTGCAAAGGAGGCTCAAAGGTGCGTTGTTGCGGTGATACGGGCCCCGAGCGCAGGGTGCGGGGATCCCGCCAAGCGCGAGGACGCCGGATGGTTTGTGGATAGGGGCCTTCGGCAAGGCCACCTGGGACGGCGAATTCGTCGTGCTCTTGTTCGATGATAACGCGCGGCGGCGCGACCACTCCATTTTTCCGTTGAGGCATTGGCTCAAGGCTAAATGGGTCGTGAGACAGCGGGTCATACCGTGGCGGATCGTGAGCACCAAACAACTTGGCCAACCAGGGAAGGCGAAGACCGTCGTTGCCAAAGTGCATTGCATGCCAGCCAGCAAAATGGCCCTGGTCTAAATCTTCATGGACTGGAAACGGGACGGAGGCATCGCTGGGGTAAGGCGTCCCGTCTTCGTAAAAAACGTCGCCTTCGACGACGGTGCCATCGATGATTTCACCGCCGATAATCTGGCCGTCAACACTCATGCCATCATAGTATTCGCCTTCGTAAATAATCTCTTCGGGGCCGACAATCGTTCCGCCCGAGGATCCCTGTGGGCCGGGCAGCGTTTCCTCGCTTCCACCGAAGACTTCGTCTTCCATCACGCTTTGGGGCTGCACAGACTCAGTTGCTTGTGCGGTGACGACAGTTGGCGAATTGCCTGTGGCTGAAGCAGTGCTGACTGGAAGATTTCGCATTTCCGGATCGTACTGAATCACCACTTGGTCGCGAGGAATCCATCGGAATTCTCCACTGGGTGGCGAGACCTTGTACCACAATACATCTTCACCCTGCGAATTCTTGACGACTTGTTCTCCCTGAACCTTCAGCTTCTCACCGCGATCCAGCTTGACTTGCCAGCGAAATTGCTTGGCCCTGCCGAGTGCAGTTCCGATCCAACAGACTGTTTGGTCGTTGGTGATTTCAATGGTCTTCCCACCGGGCAGTAGGTAACAATCCTTGGCAGGCACCCAACTGAATGCACGCGAGGTTGGCTGAACGCCAAGCCATCCGTTGTTCGTCTGATGATAAACCTTTAGACGCGTCCCCGATGCAAGTCGATTGGTTGGGTAAAAGTCTTTCGATGGCCCGCTATAGACCAGTGTTCCTTCGCGGGCAACGTAAACTTCTTCCAAATCGGTCTCAGCAGCAGAGCTAGCGGCAAGGCTCGCCAATTGCAGCAGCCCGACGATTGCAAGCAAGCACAGTTGCCGAAACAAGAGGGCGACAGTCAGACGCCTGTGCTCGCCGTGATCGGCGCGGTGGATGGACTTTCGGCGAAGGCGACGAAGCAATGGCATAAGCGGTACACTCGCGCAGGGCATTGGACGGATAACATTTTCTTGCGGACTCCGCATCGAACGCTTCCTGCTACAGCAACATCTGGGCTTGATTCGTGACACTTGCGAACGGTTGGAAGGGCTTGGGCAACACGCGTGCTTGCAACCTCTCCAAGTTCGTAGCTAGCCAATTCAGCAATTTCATTCAAGATCAGTTGTCGCGGTGGAGCTACCACTTCCAAGGGTTTATCGCGGAATTAAGAAGCTAAGATGAGGTCGCCCGGAGAGGTTTTGCCAAGAAATTGCTACGATTAGCGAATAGCTATTCGCAATTGGGGCCTGCGCCACCGCTGTGCTGGCATTGATTATGCGAGTTTACGGCAGGGTGCTACGACAGACATGTGGTGAAACGGATTCCCATTCCGTTCATCCACTTGGTAATAGCCCACTTGAAATACAAAGTACCCCGAGAGGAAAAGCAAAAATGACGGAAACCCAAGGACTGAAGAGTCGACCTGGTGAGGCAATTAAGCGGGTCTTCGATACGCCCAATTGGGTCTCCAACCTGGTCTGGTTGACGGTCGCTTCTCTGACGGCCAACTTCTTTATCGGGCAGATTGCGCTGCTCGGTTATGGCTCAGAGCTCATCAAGAACCGAATTGGCTTGCCGGGGGCACCTCGCCACGACGTGGATTCAGAACGGTTGGGGGACTACATCTCGCAAGGTATTTGGCCCTTCGTCGTGCAGTTCGTAATCCAACTTGTCGGCTCCATTTTCGTCTCTATTCCAATGGTTCTCATTCTGTTCGGTGGATTGGGGATTGGCGCAGCGGCTTTCGGAGAAGAAGGCGCGGCGCTTGGGCTGTTTGGCTCAGTACCGCTGGTCATTCTGCTGTCATTTGCTGTGCTGATAGCGACCGTCCCAGTATTGATTCGCGCGATGATCCTACAGGACTTTGCCTCTTCATTCGATTTTGGGTGGAGCTGGAGGTTCTTCAAGCTGATGTGGGCTGAGATCGCTTTTTCTGGACTGATCTACTACATCTTTTGCATCGGCCTGGGGATCCTCGGTTTCTTGTGTTGTTTCGTAGGCGTTTTCGTCGCCTCAGGTGTCGCTATGGGGGGCGCGATGCACATGCTGGCCCAGTGGTATGAGATTTACCTCGATCGAGGAGGTGAACCGGTTTATGGCAAGGATGAAATCATCGACGCAAACTTGGTCTAGCACAGGACCATCATTTTCGGGGCCGCGAGTATTCGCGAAAGCAGGTGTGCCAAGCGGCCTTCTTGGGACGCCATTTGCTATCACTCTTCAACTGCCCTTGTTGCGCGGTCAAGATTCTAGCTATTCTTCGCTCGAACGCTGGCGCTGGATCTACTGCGACGAACGATCGTGTGCCAGATGAACGAATCATCTTGCTGCAAGGCAGTTGTGCTTCCATGCTGCGAAAACGCTTTACGCCCAAACAGACTGCGATGCTGTTCGCGGTTGCGCTGGTTTGCTCCAGTGCAGGCGGATGCTCACGCAGCTACACTGGCTACCCTCCGCCAGGTTATCCCGTAGGACCGCCCGGAGCCGCTCCCGGTGTTGCGACTGCCGCTGGACAACCTGCAGGTCCGCAGAGCGTCTTCGCGGGGCAGCAAACTTCGCCTCAACTAGTACAACTGCAACAGCGCGTCGCAAATTTGGATGCGGATAATCGCCAGCTCACCTCGCAAGTTGCTCAGCTTCAGCAGCAGAATCAAGCGCTCTTGTCACAGAAAGAACTGCTCGCGCAGCAGTTGCAGGATTCGGTCAATCAGTACAAACAACTGGCGTCGACCAGCCAGCAGTATGCGGATCAAGCCCGGGGCATGCAAGCCAGCATGTCGGCACGTGGCGGAGCGAGATTAACGGCGAACAATTCATTGCAGTCTTCGGCTAGTGGCATTGTCATTAGCGGAGCTCAAGTGGTTCCCGACGGGCAAGTCATCCGAATTCGCTTGCCAGCCGACCGTATCTTCACTCCAGGAAGCGCAGTTCTGACCGCCGAGGGCACGCGTCAATTGGACGAAGTCGCCAGTGTCATCACCCAGCGTTTCGCAAGGCAACGCGTTGCCGTGGAAGGTCACACAGATTCGGGGCAAGTATACGGTGGCTTCGGAACGCCTTACAAACTGGCTGGCGAACAAGCGCAAACGGTGATGGATCAATTGGTCCAGCGGAATCGCCTGCCTACGCAGCAGCTATTCGTTGTCGCTCACGGCCCCAATCATCCGGTCGCTGACAATCGAACCGACTACGGTCGCAGCGCAAATCGCCGAATCGAAATTGTTGTCTACCCGGACAGCTTCTAACCTTAGCTGCTCGAGGACTGCCATTGTTGGGGGCAACAACCGTGCTTAGAAGATCCCATTTGCATGATACTTGCAAGCTGCCAAGTCGGCGAACCGTTGCAGCCGCGTTGGCTCTCGGGATTTGCCAGTTTCGACATATTCAATGTTTCGCAGCGGAGCCAACCCACTGGCAGAGTGAATTTTCCGTCGACAATTTCCGAGTCCACAGCGACATCCGTTTTGATAGCTCTCACGATTTAACGCGGGAGTTGAGACAAATACGACGGGATATTGTTTCGGTTCTTCAACTGAAGCCTTCAAAGGCCCCGGTGCATGTTGTTCTGTTCGGCACCGAAGCGGAATTTGTCCGCTACATGGCCAACTACTTTCCGCAAATCCCAAGTCGCCGAGCAATCTACATGCAAGATCGCGGGCCGGGAATGCTCTTCGGCTACTTTCACGACGAAGTGTCCATTGATCTTCGGCATGAGGTCGTTCATGCCCTCCTGAACGACAGAGCCAGACCGTTGCCGCTGTGGCTGGACGAGGGACTCGCCGAGTACTTTGAAGTCCCCAAGGCGGAACGCTTTCGGGGCGGCGACAAGCTCTCCGCCACCGTCGGACAAGTCCAACGCGGCGAGATTCCAAATCTATCCGACCTACAAACCATCAAGCGGCTTGAGGAGTTCAACGATGCACGCTATCAAGATAGCTGGTCTTGGATACACTACATGTTGCATCGACGCGGTGCGACTCGCAGCTTGCTGGTCCGCTACCTGGCCGACCATCGAAGTGGTGCCGATGCCGCTCCGCTAGACCGACAGCTCGCCGCATCGACGCGCAATCTGCACGACGACTTCCAGCAGCATTTTCTTTCACTGGCCGCAAAAAATCCTTCATTTGTGCTGGCATCTGGCCGGTTGAACTCCTAGAGATCCAGCAGCCCGCCGGCCCGATTCCGCTTCGGATCAGCTCGATTTTGGCCGCCTCAAAGCCTGCTTGCCTTTCGCAAGGCGGATCCGCCTCAGCCGTTTTGTTTGCCTCTTCTTTTCCTGCAAGCGATGCCGGGTAGACTGGGTAGCTCGCTGAAACGGCCTAGTCATTCACGCACTCTGTCTTTCGCTTGCCCTATTGTTCGCTTGCCTAGTCAGATTCTCCCCGTAAGGAAGCACACCGAATGCGTCAGTATCTCGATCTGATGAAGCTCGTCCTCGAAGAAGGTGCGGTCAAAGGCGACCGAACCGGTACAGGCACGCGTAGCATTTTCGGACACCAGATGCGTTTCAACCTTCGAGAGGGATTTCCGCTCTTGACGACAAAGAAGCTTCACCTACGAAGCATCCTGGTTGAGTTGTTGTGGTTCCTTCGAGGCGACACGAACATTCAGTTCTTGCACGACCATAAGGTCACGATTTGGGACGAGTGGGCCGACGAGAATGGTGACCTTGGGCCCGTCTACGGGAAGCAGTGGAGGAGTTGGCTGACACACTCCGGTGAAACCATTGATCAAATCAAGAACGTCGAGCATCAAATTCGAACATCCCCCGATTCACGCCGGATGATCGTGAGCGCTTGGAATGTTGCCGATGTGGACCAGATGGCGCTGCCACCCTGCCATCTGCTTTTCCAATTTTACGTTGCCAATGGCCGACTCTCGTGCCAACTGTATCAACGAAGTGCCGACCTGTTTCTGGGCGTGCCGTTCAATATCGCGTCGTACTCACTTCTGACGATGATGATGGCCAAGGCAAATGGGCTCGAGCCAGGCGATTTTGTGCACACATTTGGCGACGTCCACTTGTATAACAATCACTTGGACCAAGCACGACTGCAACTAGAGCGGCAGCCTCGCACACTGCCAACAGTGCAGATCACCGGTGACCGCCACAGCGTGCTCGACTACGAATACTCGGATTTTGAGTTGGTCGACTACGACCCGCACCCTCACATCAAAGCTCCCGTGGCTGTCTAAGCTCAATCGCAATTGGTTGATACTCAGACACACATCCCGTACAACCGGTTTTTACATCGCCACTTCCCCGAAGCACAAGATTCGGCCGTCACGGATCATCTGAGGTCGCACATGGAACAGCCTTCAAACTGGACTCTTGTCGTCGCAATGGCCGAAAGCCGCGTCATCGGACGTAATGGCGACCTGCCGTGGCGACTCTCCAGCGACTTGCGACGGTTCAAAGAACTGACCATGGGGCACTGCCTCTTGATGGGCCGAAAGACGATGGATTCTATCGGCAAAGCACTTCCCGGCCGCCAAACGATCGTCCTGTCTCGCTCCGGATACCAGAGTGATGCACCGGTGCAGGTTGCGGCGGGCCTGGACCAGGTAGACGCGTTGGTTGAGCCAGGACGTCGCGTCATGGTCGTTGGCGGTGCACAGATTTACGCTTTGGCTATGCCGAGGTGTAGCGAGATGTTCATCACTCGCGTTCAAGCAGAAGTCGACGGTGACACATTTTTTCCTGAGATTCCGGCCGATGAATGGCAGCTTGACCAAAGCGAACCGATTCCGGCTGGCCCACGCGACGACTACCCCACAGAGTTCCAGCGTTGGACGCGAATCCACCAATTATAGGACGCATGGCCCCTTCGCCGACCGGTGCCCTCCACTTGGGCAACGCGCGCTCATTCCTGTTGGCATGGCTGAGCGCTCGTTCGGCTGGCGGCAAGTGCTACCTGCGAATTGAAGACATCGATTCCCCCCGCGTCAAACCGCAGTCGATCGCCGATAC
>CAYPLE010000169.1:0-7681 GCA_964411445.1 uncultured Pirellulaceae bacterium | reverse complement strand
CTCTTTCGCCGGTCATCCAGGAACACATTCGCCAGCTCTGCGAGCGTGACGCCTTCGAAGCCCTTTGGGACAGGTCGGCCAGCGAACAGGTGGTCTTTCTCCTGCAGGAAACGATTGAGTGCTAAGTCGCGGTCAGTGCCAAAGTAGTGCTTCTTTCCACGGATAGTTTTGCACCATTGGCCATTTGCGTGCTTGTAGAGAGGAAACTTGGACATTTGAAACATTCTCCTTGTGGAGATGTTTTCGTCCGTGTCCTAACCCGGCTTATTGGGGTCGTGCACTGGGGTCGGCACAGCTTAAAGCGTGACCAACCGAGAAGCCAGAAAACGCTGTTTTCTCAGGGAAAACGGAGGTTTTCAGCAGCACCCCAGGCAGGATTCGAACCTGCGACCTACGGATTAGAAATCCGGTGCTCTATCCAACTGAGCTACTGGGGCGAATGCGATAATTAGGTGTGCCACTCAAGGGCGTCAAATTGGGGGATGAAACGCTGGGGCTAGATGAATTTTGCCAGATTCTAACGTTGACAATTCGGATCGACTAGATGGATTGCTGCGGAACATCGCCGCTGTATGTACCAATTACCGATCGATTGTTTGCCCAGGCAAGATCGATTGTTTGCCCAGGCAAAAGGTCATCCATGCGAACATGACGCGTCGACAAGTTGCTCTTGTGGAGAATGGAAGCGCGTCGGCGCTTGGCTTGCGATATGCAAAGCTGCCAGGATTTGAATCGGCGAGGCAAATTCTTGAACGGGCGTGTTAATGCAGTGGGCTGTTGGTTTAGCTCGTTTAGGTCATTGCGAAGCTATCTCCCACGAACAAACTCGCCTTTCCAATAATCGACACACCTCAATAGCCGGTACATTCGCGGCTAGACTCTCCAACAACTGGAATTGGATACTCCTGTTGGACGACTTGGCCGAGATTTGACATGATGCCCGCGTTTGTCACGTGTGTGACAAGGGCGGGTGGGGATCTCGCTACAATGCAGCTTAGGTTCTTGAAGGGCAATTTTGCAGCGGGTACGTCGATGCGTTTCATGATTATTTTGCTATTATCAATTCTTTGCACCTGTTCCACCGCAACGGCTCAAGGAACCATGAAGCCAAGGAAGCTCCTGATCTGCGGCGGCGGGCGATTGCCGGACGTAGTGTTCAAGCGTTTCCGTGAGCTTGCCGGTCCAAAGCCAAAGTTGGTCGTCATTCCGACAGCCTCACAACGTGAAACCAACTTGCAAGAGCTGCGGGAGTTGTGGATCGCGCGGGGGTTTGAGGACGTGCAGGTTTTGCACAGCAACAACCGAGCCGTTACGGCGACCAAGGAGTTCGCGTCTCCTCTTAGGACCGCGACCGCAGTTTGGTTCGGCGGTGGCTCGCAGCAACGAATTGCCGATGCGTATCTCGACACACCCGTTGAAGCCGAACTACAGCGACTGCTCCAGCGTGGTGGCGTGATTGGTGGCACCTCTGCAGGGGCAGCAATTCAGACTCGGGTGATGATTGCCAGTGGACGGACCGAGCCGACTATTTCAAAGGGCTTGGATCTACTCGGCGGCGCCATCGTCGATCAGCACTTTTTGAAACGGAATCGAATTCCGCGACTTCTCGAAGCCATTCGCAAGCACCCAGAGCTAATTGGCTTCGGCATCGATGAGGGTACGGCGTTGGTCATCGACGAGGAAACCGCAGAAGTCGTCGGAAATTCATACGTACTCCGCGTCGAGTCGATTGACGGCAAAATGAGTATCGAGTCTTTCGGCGATCGGGACAAACTGACGTTGAAGAAACGCCCCGCGACCTTGTCGAAGTAGTCAGTTGCTTCGGAAAGTCAGTCGTGTTGTGCGCAACAAGTGCCGCAGCGTGGAGCGGAGATGGCTATCGCTCGCCACCTTGCTGAGTGCATCTGTGGTTCATTCAATCCGCGGATTGGCGACCCTTCGACATGGATGAACACTGATTTCCGGAGCAGCGTTGTTGCTGGGGAAAAAGCTACTCGATGCGAATGCATGTTAAAGGTCATTCACTCGATGTGGAATCAACTGAGGCAAGAAATTGATCGATGAGTCCTTCGGGGGCGTTGACGATGTGCTTAGGGCCAGGGAACTGACCGCTCTTGACGTCGTTGATGAAGTCGCGGAAGCCCTCGACCCGCTCAACCTGAATGGCTTGCTCCATCTTGTAGAGGTTCCGGTACTGCTTGGTGTGTCGGGGATACGGCGGAGCATGGTTTCCGAGAATATCCTCAGCGAACATGAATTGAATGTCACCGCCACTGCCAGCTCCGATCGACGATGTCACCAGGCGGGTGCGGCGCGAAATTTCTGCAAGCAACTGAGCAGGCACGACTTCGACTTCGACCGCCCAAGCTCCCGCTTCTTCGAATGACTTAATCTGCTCGAAGATCCAGGTCGCTTCCTCAATCGTCTTGCCGACCGCCCTAAGGCCTCCCGTCCAGGTGCTCAACCGCGGCACGAGGCCGGCGTGGGCTTGGACAGGAATGCCCGCATCCGCACAAGCTCGGATGAAGGCTGGTCCCCATTGACACATGATTCCATCGGCACCAGCTTCCATCGCAATGTAGCCTGCTCGGACAGCTTCGTCTTTCGTCGCGATTTTCGTCAGACCGATACAAAACGTCATGAACGTGTGCGGAGCCGCTTTTCGCATCGCGATCGCGTCGGCCGGATTCCCCGGATCAAATTTGACCTTCAGGGTGTCGATTCCCGCCTCTTCAGCTGCGGCTGCTTCACGGGTAGTGAACGGCATGGTCTCGGTCAGAACCGTTTTTCCTTTTAAATCCTGTAGGTGTTTCACCGTATAATTTCGGGTCGCATATTCCCCGCCAAGTGTCATCGTACGATGGAGCCCTCGCTTGTGAGCGTCGCGCGGAGCCAGGGAACCAAATGGGTGTTCTTCAGGTTTCATGCGGCTGATTCTCTTCGGCGTTCTAGCGGGAAAGGATATGTTGACTTGTCCGATGGGGCAAGATTTTAGCAAGCCGCCGGAAAAGTGACACGGACGCAAGACTGACCGCTCGAAGCTGCGTCGGGGCTCGGATTTCTGGTCGCCGTTTTCGGTCAAGGAGGCGTGACCTGCGTTGCTCTTTTCTCTACACTACTGCTTTGCGTATGGAGCCGCGAGCCCTAGGGACGACTTGGATACCTGCGGTCCCCCAATCGACTGCTTCGCGACAAACATCTGACCGAAAACGTTTATTTCAAATCGACACTCTTCATCAGACTCACCAGAGCGATTCACTTATGGCTGCTTCGACGTCAATTCTTGCGGACAAACTGCACGAGTACCCTCAACAAGATGTGATCGACGGATCCGGCGGAAGTTCGGCGTCGATTCTGGACGACTGCCTGAATGCGAACGACGGCGTGTTGCAACTGATACACCGCTACGCTGGCCGGACATTTTGTTCACCGGGGAAACGCCTTCGCCTCGACGAGCAGTCGTACTATCCGGAATACATGGGCGGCACCGGACTGGATGAACTCTGGATGTGCTGCACTGTTCCGATCGTGACCGGCGTCATCGATACGCGTACCAACAAAGCGCCGTTTCGAGAAGGCGAAGCACACGTGCTGACGCCTAGCGGACAAGTGATCTCGCTGCAAGATTTGATCTCCGCCAATCCCGAAGCCGTCATGGGCGAAAAGATCACCGCCTTTTCGAAGGAGCTTTACGGCGATCCGACGTGGCCGATTGTTTCGAAGAAGTTCGACAATCTGAATCCGATTCCACATCACCTGCATTGGTCAAAATGGGAAGTCTACGACATCAACTCGTTCGATAATCCTGGCGTTAGCCCGTCGCACTATCACACGACAGCGATGGGACTATACCCGTTCGTCACCAAAGATCAGTTTCTGGACTGCATGAAGCGTTGGGGACAAGGCGACTATAACGGCGTTCGGCATTTGTCACCACACACCATGATGCACATTGATAACGGCTTCGTGATGCCCAACGGCGTTCTGCACTCGCCGACCGACCTCTGCACGCACGAACTGCACGTCACGATGGACGAGCACTTCCTGGCCGAAGACCTGACGCTGGATGGACGCATAGGCGCAGCGGACGCTTTTTACGCATGCCGAGAAGAAGACTACCCGAAGGCTAAGCACGAGGACTGGGAGTACCTGGTTGAAAAGTTTGACTTCGAAGCCAACCAAGATCCAAATTTTGTCTTGAAGAACTCACGTCCGGCGATCACCGCAGCAGAATTTGCTGGCGACGGAGTGGACGCGAAGTGGATCGTTTACGGTGATTTCCTGGGCGACCAAAAGTGTTCCATCCTCCGCCTCACGGTGCAGCCCGGCGCCCAGACAAACTTCTCTCCTGAAAGCCCCGCATTGTTCCATACCAACGGTGGCAGCGGTCGCGTCGGCAAACTAGCGGTTCAATATCACCATGGCATGAAGCTCGGCGAGCTCTACCCCGAGATCGGCTTCATCACCCAGTCGGCACTGAACGCTGGCGGCGTGACAATCGAAAACACCGGAACTGAACCGCTCGTCCTAACTTTCGACTTCCCACAGAACGCCCACTCCAATACTCCCGGCTGCTAACGGCCAACTGATTTTCAGAAATGGTGACGTGTTGAACCGATCGCGCTAGCGGCGAACGGTTGCGAAGCTTGTCGGCGGCCTCGACAACACTCGTAGGCCACCCACCGAAAATGCTGCGCAAATCAAGCCGCTTGCGACGAATTGAAGGATTCGGTATCCCATCGGTTCGTTGATCAATTTGCGCGTCATCATTTCCGTTCCGCATGCAGTAATTGCAGAGCGTCAATGATTACGAAGCCCGAGGTGTCTGCGTTGGTGATTTGAATCACCGTTTCCACATCTGCGCTGAGATCGACGGTTCCGACCGGACGAAAAAACTGTCCCTCTGGAAGCGGCAGAGTTTGGTCGACCGAGATGGTCTTGCTTTTCGTTCCTGACGCGATCACCAAGGGGATGTTTTTGTCGCGGGTTTCGTGCGCAGAGTAAGCCATCAGCAACTGATATCGCCCGGACTTCGGCGCCTTAAATCGAAAAGTGGCAGTGGCGGGGGCGGCGCTGCTTGCGGTCGAATCCTTGCCTCCGCAGAAGATGTAGCCGCTACCGATGTACGGTTTGAAAGTTGTCGATCGAGACCACTCGCCTGTCAGCTTTGCCTGAGTGTCGTCGAGTACGATGCCCGGCAGTGATTTTCGGGCGATCGAGTGGCCTGAAGCTGACTCGTCCGATGCGTCCGGTAGTTCTAACACTTGCCCCTGAGCAAGCAATCGATCGCGTAGTTTTGCGTAGCCGAGTTCCTGAACGGCCACGTCGTCTTTTGCCGCCAATGCCGCTGCGACGCCCGCTCCCTGGCCAATGACCATCCAAGCGCCTTCGATCCGCAGCGAACAGATGCCCACGTGAGTGCATGACAGCGCGACAGGCACTAGCAAGTTGTCGCATTGGCTGGGCTTCGGCAGAATCGCGCGGTAGGGAACGTGATACGGATATCCAACACGCTTGCCCTTCATTCGCACGGGGAAGATCGTGCCTTCATTGATCACACCGCCATCCTTCAGTGCGACCCGCTGGACATCGTGGGAGTCAATCGGAAACGATGAGATCGCGATTGGGTCTTCTTTCTCCGGCTCGTCGATGATATCGCTTTGGCTGATGACATACATGCCCTTCATACGGCGTGACTCGCGAACATACAGCGCAGGCGGAAAGTGATCGTGTTCGATGAACTCGTCTTTGCAAAGGCCAAGGTCAGCGTATTCCTTTCGCACCTTTTCCGGTACTGCCGGGTCGGTGGTCAAGAAGTGGATGAACTCCAAGGTGTACTGCTTGTGAGCCTCCCAAATCTTCCGTCGTTCTGCTTCGTCGGCCGAGTGCCATTGGTTAGCGCCACCGACCAGGCCGATTGAAAACTGTCGCCCGATTGAGTTGTTGCCATCAAACTTATTGCCCAGATTTCCGGTCGGCAACGCGTACCTGTCATAACCAACACTTCCACCGCCACTCTTCAAATAACGGCGAATGATTTCAAACCGGGCCGGGTCGTAGTGGTCTGGTTTGGGCATGGGCACGCGGTTGTTCGCGCTGGTGGTGAGGCACAGACGGAAACTGTAGGTCATGATGTTCCTGTCGCCCGCCTTGTCATCGCCCGCATCATCGGTGGTGAGCAACGGCAACAACTTTCCGTTCTCATCGAAGCCGTTGATGTTCATCTTCTCCTTCGGATATTGCTTCCCGGCCAGCGACTCGCCGTATTCGCCACGCCCCTCGCGACCGATCGTCCAGTCGACGCCTACAGCCGCCATCAGGTCGCCTTCGTAACTACCGTCGATGAACACCCTAGCCTGAAACGTGCCGTTCTTCGTGACCAGCGACGTGATTCGCGGGCCTTCTTTCTTGACCGACTTGAGATCGCGTTCGGTCAGCACCGTGACCCCGGCCTCGTCGAGCATCCGCTTTGTCACGCGCATCGCGACATGTGGCTCGAACGTCCACTTTGCAGTGTTCTTGTTCGCCGGATCGTAAGGAGCCTTGAGACCGCGGTCAGTGTAATCCTTCACAACCCGCGTGTGCCACTCGTCGAACAATCCCATCAGCGTGCTGCGGACCATTTGGTTCGAGTCACAATGACTCAGCCCCCCAGTGCTCAATCCGCCAATGTGATTCGTTGGTTCGAGAAGAATCACTGAAGCTCCCTCACGAGCGGCAGCGATCGCAGCGCAGAAGCCACCAGGCGTGGCCCCGTAAACGACGACGTCAACCTTCCGTTGTGCATCGCCTTGCACCCGTGAAGGAACCATACAGAACGCAGCGAACGCGACAGCAATGAGGTGACAAGTCTTCATGAGAATTCCTGGATTTATACTTTTGCTTGCCCTCACCGGGCCCAACTTGTATTCAATTTTACCAGAGCTGACGTCTGAGATGGAATTGGCCACGGATGAGCTATCGGCCTTGGCGAAACGCAACAATCACACGACCCCGGAGTCAAAGCAGATTAGCCACAGATAGACACGGATGAACACAGATTCTTGCGGCAAAGGACTGAGACTCCACTACGATATCCGATGTCAAAAAACTCAAGGATGACACCGTATCAAAACGAACGTCACACTTGGCTTGCCGACATGGCCCTTCGTTTCTTCATCTGTGTTTATCTGCGTTCATCTGTGGCCAAGTCCCCAGAGCAAAAGTAGATTAGCCACAGATAGACACAGATGCACACAGATTCTTGCGGCAAAGGACTGAGACTCCACTACGATATCCGATGTCAAAAAACTCAAGGATGACACCGTATCAAAACGAACGTCACACTTGGCTTGCCGACATGGCCCTTCGTTTCTTCATCTGTGTTTATCTGCGTTCATCTGTGGCCAAGTCCGCTCATCTAAAGTCGATAGCGCTTCACTTCAACTCGAGGTTTGCCGAAGTTGAGCAGTAGGCAAATCGGCAGCCGAGTTGCATTCAAGTAGTTAAGGCACTGAGCAGCGTGCGCATCGCTGAATCCCTTGACCGCTTTGAGTTCTACGATCACGGTGTCCAAGACGAGAAGGTCGGCGAAGTACTCGCCAACAACAGTGCCGTCGTAGCGCACGCTGACTGGCGCTTGCTGCTTTACACCGAGGCCACTTTTGCGAAGCTCAAGGGTCAGAGCATTCTCATAGACCTT
>CAYPLE010000168.1:0-7770 GCA_964411445.1 uncultured Pirellulaceae bacterium | reverse complement strand
GACTGGGTAGCTCAGGCAATATTGGATTCGGTACGGATGGACTCGACAGCGTGACCGTCACTTCGGAATTCTCGTCAGAGTCGCCAACCACGAGTTTTTTCCATTCCCCAACTTCATGGTAATGCGCGGTCACGGACACAACTCCGCTCGGAAGATTTCGGAGTACACCGCGTCCTTGCTCGTCTATGCGAATCGCCTGTCGTCGCAAGGCGTAGCTGCCTTGCGGTTCAACGGTAGCTCCCGGTAGGAGGTTGCCTGATTCGTTCACGACTCTGATTGGGAGCGAAAAGCCAGGCTCGAGTTTTAGGTCGTCAAACCTGATCGTTTTCCGCGATCTCCCTAGATCCTGCTTTTCAGATTCGTAGGCCGCAAAGCCACTCTTGTTCACTATCATCTGGGCATGAACTTCAGACCACACCGTGTCTTTGCGCCAGACAATCGAATGAATGACCTCAAATTGACCGTCCACGTCGGTCAGGGCCCACGCACCTGTATCAGCACTGCCGCCTTCTCCTCCTAGAATGAGGCCGACCCTCGCATCCGGTATTGGCCCGTTCGCCGAGTCCACAACATGTCCGGTGAAGCGGATCGTCTTCGTGGTCGGAGGTGTAACTTCTGGCTTTAACGTGATATGAGCCACACCCTCCCTGAGTTCGACATCCGCATTCGAGATTACTGCTTTGTTTCCGGCCGAGTCGATGAGCGTACTCCTTCTGCCGTCGCGACTGATTTGTGTGACCCGTCGATTGTCAAATTTGGGGTCAACAAGAAGCTCGCCTGATAGATTCGTGCCACTCGCGCCCACGAGACTGTAGACCATTCGACCGCTTTTTCCGACCTGAGTGAGCGCGTCGACTCCGTCTGGCGAAGCGTTGTAGAACATCGTGTTGTTAAGCTTTTGAAAGGAGATTCGCTTTCCTTCCAGCAACGCTTTTCGTTGCGCGTCATCCTCAATCTCTTGGACATTTACCATCCAATCGTGCAGGGTAGGTATCTTTTTCCTGTCGAATTCGATCTTCAATGGCCAAGTCATTCCTGGCTCTGCTTCAATGTCATGTACCAGTGTTGGCTGTTCCGGTGACGTCGTCAGCGATCGCATGGCTTCATCGGAGGTAATCCAATAACCTGCTCGAAGCCGCGGAAACAAAAGTCTCACTGGGCCCATCGGAACTTCAATGCGGTACTTGCCTGAGTCGTCGGAAAATGCTGTGACGAACGGAGGTGTCTCGCCCGCCACGTGGACTCGGACTTCTGCGTTAGCGATGGGTTCTTTCGTTGCCCGATCTCGGACAGTTCCCGTGATCGCGTACCCAGACCCCGCATACGGGTTCCGTGGTTTTGAGAATGTTGCTGGGTCTGTTGCGACCGCTTCGGATTCTTGGCCAAACGTTGTGCTGTACCAATAGAGCGGTGCAAAGCACCCAGTTATCAATACGACAAATAGTGCCGCGAAAGAGAAACGCGACATCCCGACGCGCGAAATGTCTGTTGTATCCATCAGTCGCTCGACTCTGATTTGGAACTGGCCTTTCCTCTCGCCGGTGGCTGCCAACGCAAGCTTGCTTGCTGATTGATTCATCGTGCAACTCTCGGCCAGTCGCAATAGCGTACTGGCATAGTCCAAAGGTTCGTGACCCACGCCGACGACAAGATCATCGCAGCAGGACTCGCGCTCTTCGCTTAGGCGACGGCTGAAATACCAGACAGCAGGATGAAAGAAGAAGACCGCTTCGATCAATCGCTGCACCCAGTTCATTAGCAAATCGTGACGAGCTACGTGCGCTAACTCATGGCTAATCACCATGCGGAAATCTTCCGTTGTCAGCCCGGTAGCCAGCGAGCCGGGTATCCAGATCATTGGACGGACGATTCCTATCACGCTTGGGGCCGCGATAGAATCACAGTAGGCAATCATCGGCGCGAATCGAATACCGAGAAGGTGTGCTTGGTGTTTCACAACACTCAACAATTCTGGGTCGCGGATCGGACTACTTTCTCGCTTAAGCTGCTGGACACACCAGACGGCTCTCCCAAGCCGCAACACGTAGAGTGCTACGCCTAATGCGTACGCACACGCGAACGAGATCGAGTATTCCTCGCGCCAGCGAAACGTTGGTTCTTGCTCAACGGATCGTGCGATTGCAGTGGCCGAGTTTGCGCCGCGATGTTCCGCGGTTACGTTAACGGAATCGAACGTCGGCGCGGTCGTGGAACCGCTAAAGACAATGAAACCACGCTCGGTCGTGTCAATCGCGTTCGCGGAGTTCGCGGGTACGGGTTTAGGCGGGCGGTCGATCAAGACGAATGTCGAAATTGCCAGGACCGGGATCGAAAGCAAAGCGACAGCATGAAGCTGATACCTGCTCGCGGCCGAGCTAAATTTGAGCCATCGGTCTGCGAACCAAACCACCAGCCAGACCAACGCTGCCTGCCAGCATAGATGTAGACAAGTAACGAGCCAACGCGTGCATATCTCGCTGTAAAGAACTGCATCAATCATCGTTCTTCTCCCGCATTTTTCGGTTGAGCGCGGCACGGAGTCGCTTGAGCGTTTCTGCATCCAAATCCGATACCTCGAACAGGTTCAACATCACTGCTTCCGCAGAACCATCAAACACGCGATCGATCAAATCCCCCAGCATCCCTCGCGAAACGCTGGATTCCTTGATCGTAGGCGCAAATCGATAGGCTTTGCCTTCGCTAGGCTGAAGCTGCTTCAGTTGGCCCTTCTCAACCATTTTTTGCAACGTGGTAATCACCGACGTGTGGGCGAGTTTTCGTCCCGCAGCCGCGAGTGCATCTTTAATCTGCCTCGCGGTGAGTGGTGATCGGCCCCAAAGAACCTTTAGGATCTGCAGTTCCAATTCCGTCGGAAATTTCGCTGATTGCATTTCGTTGCTCCCAATTTCTATTGCTATAGATTTTAGGCGGCGGCTGGCGCTGGGTCAATGGGATAATTCTATTTCTGTAGAAATTTGCATCTTGATTCGATTCACGTCACTCGGTCGGATCAACGCTATCGAGGTGGGCGTGGTGCCGTGAGAAGGATTTGTGACAGATCTTGCTTGCTGCAGCGTCATCAATAGCGAAACAACGTTTGCAAGTATTCAGAGCAAGTCTTTCAAGGAGGCAAAAGAGCGACAGAAATCCACGCAGCTCAATGCGAATCATATGGGAAAAAACCAGCCTTAGTGTCAAAGCAATAGCGGCTGGCACGAATAGCATGATGTCAACGCCATCTTAACTTTTAGTCTGTTCCATTCTTACCGTCCATGAATCAACCTAGTTGGAATCACGATGCGATTTTTCGCAGGAGTGCTTCATGAAATTCCACATCAGAGACCTGGCATTGGTGATCGCACTAATTGGTCTTGGCCTCGCTTGGCGTAATGAGGCAGCTAATCACAAGAAGACGCTGCAAGAAGTGCAGTCAAGTTTGGAACGTGCGGGCCAACGACTGCAGCTGCAGCAGAGAGAGCTAGAGACGGCCAATAGTGAAGCTGACGTGTTGTCAGAGGAGGTTCGGCGACTGAGAGGAGTCGTAAAATCATCTCTCGCCGACAAACGCGATTGGTTTGAACTTGAGGTAACTGGCAAGAAGCTTGTTGCGATTCGCCCCGCGACCTCCAGCACCAGAACACTGACGCTGGAGACCGTTGAGCTGATCGAATCCGAAACGGGTTTGGAAGCTCGCAGGCTGCGGCATTTTTTGACTCCCATTGCAGATTTGCAGCTCGGAAAGGATTGAATTGCCGGCAGATATCAACTGAGGACAGAACAAAGCAATGTGCGACAGTCGCGGAGGCCTTCCGAATCCGCAAATTACTCACATTCCGCGACGACTTGATTGACACCGTTCGCCAGTAAATCGCATTTGCCCGGGTCACCCCACCTCGTTCTGCGTCAGATGAAGCCAAGTCTTCAAGAAGAGATTTTATTGCAACTGTAGCGCAGGTCCCATGGGCGTCGGCTAATTCCGCCAGGCAAAGTCGCGAGCAGTTGAACTAGAGCTCAGCGACGATTCTTGAAGCGGGTACATGTCTAGCTGCATGAGGCCGCTTTCCATTTGCCATTTGGGGATTCGCATTCCTATTCCTCGAACCCATGGACGAATGTGCCCGCCGCAATTTCAAGATCGGGTAGTGTCGACAGCAATTGCTTCGCCTCTGCTTCCCCAAATGTATTGGATTCAATAATCACGCATTCCAGATTTGGACAGGCAGCAAAGAATGGTACACACTCGGCAGTGATCGATACTTCCAGTGGGGGCTCGACGCGGAGGCCAGTTAGCTTTTTGGAAGCGCAAAGAGCCTGCACAACACTGTCGTCGACAAACATGCGATTGGAACTGAACTGCTGCAAGTTCTTAAGCGAACACAGCTCATCGAGACACTTCGTTAGCGACTTGTCGCGGTCAAAGGTCTTCTCCGGGGCGATTGCTGGCACCACGATGTTGATGCTTGTCAATCGCTCGTTGCATCCGAGACACAGCAACTGCAATGATTCGACAAAGTTGTTGTCTCGCCGCAGCCAGTCAAGCACGAATGTCACGTGAACTTCGCACTCGAAATAACCGATTTCAATCAACATTTCGAGACTGTTGGCTTCACCCATGCCAACCATGACCCCCTCGCCATATGTTCCAATGCTGTGTGTTTCGCTTTCGCCGCGAGCTTTTAGACTCTTTCGAAATGCTGCCACCGAGATGGATGGTTTGGGAAGTTTTCGTCCTCTCTTCTTTGCGGCTTTCAACCTTTCAGCCAAGTGAAGATCTTCTTCGTCTGTCGCATTGGCAATCAAACACTCGGCAGCTCGGTTTCTCGTTTCTGCATCGGGCTCGTAGCCACTTGCAAAGAGCCATCGATGGGCCGGTCCGCACCAGTATTTCGCCTCGCACTCGATTCCAGCAGCGATTCCGACCAACTGGCAAGCGGCATAGAGTATCGCCTTCGATTTATTCGACGGCTCCGTGGCTGCTTCCAAAATGTCGTTTAGGTAAGCTTCCCCTCTTTCCGAAACGCCAAGCCCAAGACGATGACCTTCGACACTTGATAAATACTTCACGCCATAACCCTCTGATGCAACGTTGATAATAGTGTTCTGTCAGGAGTTTAAATTTGACCAGTCAGGTGAACCGCTGGCCGTAAGGCCTCGGTTTCTGCAATATAACCGGCCGCTCACGCGTCGCGGCTCACGTCCCGAACCGCCGTGGTTTCACAAGTAGATTGCAACGGCTCGGAAGCCAGTTCATGGATGGAAGGGTATGGGCTACGATCCGGCGCTAGATCAACCCAACCTAGCGAAAGACAATAGGCGAAGGTCCGGCACTTTGTACGCCACGCGCTGTACGGTAAGATCGCATAGTTGCATCGGCCACCATTCATCAAACAGATTATCCAACGCAAGACCTTCTGCATGGTCTCGACGCAGCGTTCATTCTGGCAGACTGCATCAATGGCATGCCACCTCGACGTAACGATCTGCTCAAAAAAGGGGACGCATTGCCAAAGATGCATGCAATTTCATCAAGCTTCACCCGATCCGCTGATGCCTTGGCTAGCCAACAGTGCCTCATTGGTTTCGAACCGCTCGTGTATGTCAGAGTGGTCGTCGCGCGTCATGGCCAAGAGGATTTCAAGTAGCAGATCCTCGGTACTATTGCTGATCCAAAATCCTTGTTCGCTGTAGGTGAGCATGGACGGCATTCTTCTGCCCTCAAAGTGCGTTAATCAACATGTGACATCCGTCTTGCGATCACGTTTGCGATCCATGAATTCCCGTAAGAAATTCAAGTCAGCTTGCACGCATTCCTTAAACTCCTTGGCTCGCTTTGGGGGAAGGCTTAATTTGCACTTCGACATATTTGTTTCGACATACTCGCACCATTGTTCCACTTGCCACTTTTCGAACTGCAGGTTGCGGGGGTAGAGTGGGTGCGCGCGTAGGAGGCAGCACAGGGCTCGGATGTTGGCGATGAATGGTGATGGCTTGGTGTCTGACCAACCTTCCTGGCAATCCTTGAAAGTGTCGAGCAGACGCATGTACAAGACGTAGTAGCACATTCCGAATTCATCGCGAATCGTTTCTGTCCAAAGCGGCGGATGGCCAATCGGTTCAGCGGGCTGTTTCTTAGGCATGCAGTCCTTCTCCACAATAATTCAGTTCACGTTCCGCGATTTCGGTTTTTCAACGCCAACGACAAGTCATCATCTTAATGTGAATTGACTGACGCATGCATGTTCGTCCCATTGGCTTTCGTTGATGAACGTGTCATCAATGCCATCTCCCACGACAATCAAACAGTTGGGCTTTTGAATCCCTAGAGCTTTCGCATTCGCGTCAGTTACGCCAGTATTGCGGAGAACGATCAATCTTAAAGATGGCATATTCGCTAGCAGATGCGAGCACCCGTCGTCGATCTGGCAACCAGTCAAATCAAGTGCAACGAGTTGTTCCATCTCTTGGATCGCTTGCAGCCCGCTACAAGTTACCGAAGTATCGCGTAGGATCAACCGTTTCAAGCCCGGGAAGGCTGTGGCTAACGATGAGCAATGATCATCGTGAAAATCACTTGAGGTGAGATTTAGATCAACGACCTTCGGCCAGCAATGTTTCCATAGGGACACGACTGAGGGCTTCGGTAGTCGACCAAGCTCGAGGACCGCGAGGCCGTGTAGGCTGGCCAGTGCTGCGATCGAGCGATTGCTTAGCTCGCTAGCGTCGCCAATGCACACCTGCCGGAGGTCTTGACAGTTATCAATCAAGCAACGCATCTGTTCGTCAGAAAACAGAAGTGAGTTGAACGATGTAAACCATTGGACGTTACCGAGATCATGAAGGGAAGCTCCGATATCTGAATCAATCAGAGTGCTCCCCTCCGCAAACACCTGCCACCTCTCGTCATCGATCATGGTGACTCCCAAGCCGGTACGCTTCAGCTTGGATAAGATCTTGCTTCGTTGCCGATTCGTCGAACCATTCGAGTGATCACTTGTCATTTCGGATTCTACCATTGCTTTCCTGGAGAGGGCTCGACTTTACCTACCAGGCTTGGAAACCAGAACTTCACCGCCTTCATGTTGACACCATCGGAACCGCGCCAGAACGAAATGGGGAATTGCCAATTGTTACGCTCTTCGTGATACGGCTGTTCCGCAGGCGCGATCCATCGATCAAAGTAGCTCGGCATGTTGGCTGCTGACAAAATACCAGCGTGCCCAAGAATATCGAGCAGCGCGCGTCGCTCAGCCTCATTGGATTTCAATTCTTTTACAATCGCCGTTTCTAGTGAAGAGGCTGTTTCATGTGCTTGGAGACTGTCGGCGATACTCAGAATTTGGCGAAGGATTGCCACATCTTCCTCTGTCGATTCGATTGATCTAAGCGCAGAAATTTGTTCCAGATCGAACAGTGCATAGACCGTGTTGAAGTGAAACCCACTACCCCCTGTTCGATGCCGTTCGTAATTGAAAATATTCAGATCGTGCAGGTCATCGGGTTCATCTTTCCAGCCGCGACAGACTGAGCATCCATGGGTTAACACAAAACCGTTCGAGAGAGTTTTTGTTCGATAGTCTTTCTCTGGGCGATTGTGGATAGGAAAGTGCAGCATGCACCCTGCACTCCCCAAAGCAGATCGAAGGTCCAACCGCCGAGTCGTCAGGCTAGACAAGAACGCCTGGCTAACTCCGTGTGGAATCACCTTATTGCGTACCGCATCAAGCCGCGAAACCATTTCGTCGTGAGTCAATTTCAAAGGATGAAACATCA
>CAYPLE010000167.1:0-7783 GCA_964411445.1 uncultured Pirellulaceae bacterium | reverse complement strand
ACTCTGCGCCCTCTGCGACTCTGCGTTTCCAACTCTTGAACTTGCCCGCCGGGACCTTCAACCGCAAGCCGCTGATCCGATTAGGTCTCGTGTTGAATACCTTCAGCGATGCGAATTTTAAAACGCGGAGACGCTGAGAACGCAGAGGAGAAGCAGCCAGAAAACTCTGCGACCTCTGCGACTCTGCGTTTCCAACTCTTGCAATTGCCCGCTTGGACCTTCAACAGCGAACCGCTGTTACGATTAGGTCTCGTCTTGAATGCCTTCAGCGATGAGGATCTTGAAACGCGGAGACGCTGAGAACGCAGAGGAGAGCATTGAGATGACCAGCATGGTCACCAATGAAGCAAGCCCGAAGACAATCGTCGTGGCTAGTCCGGTGCGCAAGTTTGTCCATTGTGCTACGTATCCAACAACAGCCGGACCGACCGCTCCACCGATACCTCCAAACGTAAATAGCAACCCCATCACGGCCCCTCGAGCTTGATCGTGCATGGCTGCAACGTGCGCCGTAATCGTCGGGAAGACCACAGAAAAGAACAGGCCGGACAATGCCAATAGCCAGTAGGCCTCAAATGGCCAATACGCACCAAATGATCCGAACAACGCTGCTGTAAGACACGCTACCCCCAAGGCGAGAGCGACGCAGACGATCGTCACGAACGACAGGCGATCGACCACCCAAGCTCCCAAGAACCTGCCTGCCATGATCATTGCAAAGAACCCCGAGAGTAAGTAGGAGCTTTGCACGGCGGTCAGCCCCTCCTCGCGTTGTGAATACTCCATCGCCCAAGCGCCAACCCCTAGTTCAACGGCGACGTAGCAGGCAATCGCGAAATAGTAGCCACACATCAGCGGCGTGAAACAGCTTCGTAAAGTACTCCTCCACGGCGTTCTGATCGCAACTGATTGGCTTGAGGCATCACTCGCACTCCCATCTGCGGAACCGCTGATGTTCCTCTCGCGGTACACGCCACGACTCGAGACACTGCGCCTTGAGACACTGCCGCTGAACAGCAGCAAAAGAGGTAGCGCCAGCACGACAACTCCGATGTAAACTGCCTCCCAAGCAAACCCCATTGTCACCAGCTTTGCTGCGACCAGCGGCACGGCAAGAGCGCCAACGCCGTGGCATGTAGCGAGAAGGTTGAGGTATCGCCCAGGTGCGTTGGGATGCAAATCAAGCATCAGCCCGTTTGCCGCAACTTCAATAGTGCCCAGCCCTAGCCCGATCACAAACATCAAGCTTGCAATCCACACCAATCCGCCCGGCAGGCCAAAGCCCAGCGGCCCCACGATCAATGCTACGGCCGCAATCCACAACAGCCGAGCATTGCCGATGCGATCCGCTGCGAAGCCCGTCACTAATGTTGCCAGAATGAAGCCCAAATAGGCAGCCAGCAATAACCCGGCTCCTTGGGCATAGTTCAATCGCTCTGCACTCAGAACCTCGGGCAGCAGCGATCCCTTCAGGTTGTCGATAAAACCGAATGCAAAAAACGACAGCAACCCGCCGAAGGTGAGCAGGATCGTGCCAGCCCCCCTCCGATGACACCTGTCTCCGCCCCTTTTGCTCAGCGCCGATTCCGTTTCGTTGATCATGGAAGTTCTGGCCATATTGGAGACGGATGGAACGCGAGTTGATGCTGCGAAAGAACCGGCATGCTACCTCCACCCGTTTTCAGCCCGGGAGCTTCAGTGTTGCTATACTGCACTTCCGCCTTTTTGACTGCCCGCCGGATACTGAAGTCGACATGATCATGCAATTGGTAAACATATCGTTCAACGAACGCCCGTCTAGCAGGCTGCTTGTTGCTCCACTAATTGCCACCTGCGTTGTTCTTTGGTGCTTCGAATCCAGGCTACCTGCGCAGTCGGGGCAAAACACCCAATTGCTCGCCGAGAAACCCTTCAAAGAATCGGCCCTTTCAGATGCCGACAGGGAGTTCTTTGAAAAACGCATTCGTCCAGTGTTGGTAGCGAACTGTTACGAATGCCACAACTCAGTTGACTCAACCGAAGGCGGTTTGGCAATCGACTGGCGCGGGGGTGTTCAAGAGGGCGGCAACCATGGCAGTCTGCGCGATAAATACGAAGGCGAGAACCTCCTCCTAGCCGTAGTTCGCCACGAAATCCCTGGTTTGGAAATGCCCGAGGGAGGCGCCAAGCTTGGCAAGCAAGAGATTTCAGATTTCGAAAAGTGGGTCCAGCGTGGTTTGCCTGATCCAAGAACAGAGCCGCCGGGCGAAGCGGAAATTCGACGATCCACCGATTGGCCTGCACAACTGGAGCGACGCAAGCAATGGTGGAGCCTACAGCCAATTAAGCACGTAGAGCCGCCCTCGGTTCAGTCGCTTGGCTGGCCACGCGATGCAATTGACCAATTCGTGCTTTACCGTATCGAAGACGCGGGCCTGCAGCCGGCCCCCGAAGCTTCACCAGAACTACTCATCAAACGCTTGCACTATGCTCTTACTGGCCTCCCTCCAACCGCCGCCGAAGTGCAAGACTTTGTCGAAGCCTACGGTATTGAAGCCCGCGGTGTTGAAACCCGCAGTGTTGAAAATGAACGCGAGGCTGCTTACGAACACGTCGTTGACGATCTGCTGTCTTCTGAGCACTTCGGAGAGCGTTGGGCTCGGCACTGGATGGACTGGGTTCGATACGCCGATTCGCACGGCAGCGAAGGAGATCCGCCGATCGTTGGCGCCCATCACTATCGCGATTATTTGATCCGATCACTCAATCAAGATGTCCCTTACGATCAACTGGTCCGTGAGCATATCGCCGGCGACCTGCTGCCCGAACATCGAGTCAACCCAGAACTCGGAATCAACGAATCGCTGATCGCAACCGCTCATTGGCGGTTCGTATTTCACGGATTTGCACCAACGGACGCCCTGGATGAAAAAGTGCGATTCACCGACGACGCCATCAACGTCTTTTCCAAGGCCTTTCTCGGAATGACCGTCTCTTGTGCTCGCTGTCATAACCACAAATTCGACGCGATCAGCCAAGCTGACTATTACGCCATGTTTGGCATCGTCGGCTCGGCGCGACCTGGGCGATCCGCGATCGAACTACCAGAGGTGCTCCTAAAATCCGCAGAGAGGCTCGCCACTCTCAAAGAAGAAATCAAGCGAGACATCATCACTGCCTGGCAGAATATTTCGCCTGAAGAACTCGCCAACCGACTCAGCGCGGCCGCGGGACAGAAGAATGCTGGCGAAATCGCAAAGCAATGGCGTGCACTCGGCAAACGGGCGGCATCAGGGGCTGCGAATCAACAGCAGATCCCACCGGAATCGGAAACAAATGACGCGCAGGCGGAGACTTCTATCGCGAATCGAGAGTTTTCGCACTGGTACGGCTACGGCGCCGCAATGGCTGCATCTATTCAACAAGCCGCCAAGCCGGTCTACATCGCCGCCCGAGAGAGAGCGGGGTCGTTCTCGGTATCTGAGAATCCCACCTTTGTGATCGGCAGCATCAATCCAAGCGGCTACTACTCAAACTTGCGCAGCAGCAAACTGCCAGCGCGAATGACGTCACCCGATTTCAACATTCGACCTGGCGATTCACTTCACTTGCTTGTTCGAGGCGGTGGAGGTGCAAGCGTTCGATTTGCCGTTCAGGACTATCCTCGCGACGGAACCGTTTTTCCCGTTAAGAAACTATCGCAACCAGCAGACAACCACTGGCACTGGCAACGTTTTGATCTGGACTACTGGAAAGGGGACTCAGCGCACATCGAACTCGCACACGCGGCCGATGGACCGTTGCTTGCCGCCGAAGGCGGGCGGTCACACTTCGGCCTGCGAAAAGCACTGATCGTACCGTCTGGTGCTAAACCTCCGAACTTGAAACCAGAGGCGGGTGACTATCTGCTGTCGCACTTAGACTCTCACTCAGCCATCGATACGGACTCGCTGCCCCAGGTGTTCCACACTGCTCTGCAAGAGTCACTAACCGCCTGGCGCGCTCAGTCGTTGACCGACGCCCAAGCCCTGTTCCTGGACGCATGTGTTGCGGAGAACATTTTGCCAAACCGTTCTGATGAGCTGCTTGCTATCGTTGATGCCGCCGATCAATACCGAAAGCTCGAAGAACAGATCCCATCAGCAAGTCGAGTTCCAACGTTGGCCGAACACCTCGGCAACGATCATCCGTTGTTCGTTCGAGGCAATCACAAAGAACCTTCGGCCTTGGTGCCCAGACGATTCCTCGAAGCTATAGACGACAGCCCCTATGAAACGCAACTGAGTGGCAGACTGCAACTAGCAAATGACATGTTTCGGCGCGACAACCCACTGACTTCCCGGGTCATCGTCAATCGTCTGTGGCACCATTTGTTTGGACGTGGCATCGTCGCCACACCGGACAACCTTGGACGACTAGGCGAATTGCCAACACACCCCGAAATGCTCGACTACTTGGCCGCCGAATTCGAGCATTCACACACATGGCACCTCAAGCAACTCATTCGACGCATCGTCATGTCATCGACCTGGCGGCAAGCATCAACTCCTGTGGACCCGGAACGCGTTGCCGAGGTCGACCCAATCAACTCACTCTGGTCGCACACCTTGCCAAGACGCCTGGATGCAGAATCAATTCGCGACTCGATCTTGGTCGTTTCAGGGCAGCTCGATCCTCGGCTTTTTGGCAAACCCGTCTCAGGCAAATCCCCGCGACGCAGCATTTACGTTCGTGCGCAGCGAAACGCAATGGACCCGTTTTTGACAACATTCAATTCCCCCGTTCCGTTCTCGACGAAGGGCCGTCGCGACGCAACCAACGTTCCTGCTCAATCGCTATTTCTAATGAACGCCCCCTTTGTTGCCGAACACGCCAAGCGGCTTGCAGCCCAACTGGATGGCTTTGCAGTACAGGACCAACGCGCACAAACCCTCTGGCGAATGATCTTGGGACGTGCTGCACAAGAACATGAACTAAAGGCAGCCGCTAAATTCATTGCCGCGCAGGGGCAGCAGTACACTTCAGCCGCTCACCTGCAAGAACAACTCAATGACCAGATTGATGAACGGCGTGCTGAGCT
The DNA here is from genome assembly GCA_964411445.1 of uncultured Pirellulaceae bacterium. Lineage (GTDB taxonomy): Bacteria > Planctomycetota > Planctomycetia > Pirellulales > Pirellulaceae > Aureliella. The sequence goes on along the minus strand of CAYPLE010000167.1, from coordinate 2,724 downwards.
GGAAAGCCTGCGACAGAAGGCACTTGCATTCTGGCAGATGAAGACCGAACAAAACGAAACACCTCAAAAGCCACACACGGAGCTACCTGCCGCGGTCTGGGAGTTCGACTCGACGGCTGAAATACAAACCCTTTCACCAAATGGACATTTGCAGGGCTCAGCAAGAATTGATGCATCCGGACTCCTCCTGGACGGCCAAGGGTGGTTGGAGAGTCCGGTTATTTCCACCCCGCTGCACGCCAAGACGCTCATTGCCGAAGTTCAACTCAGCGGCCTAGATCAACGCGGTGGTGGCGTGATCTCAGTGCAAACGCCCGATGGTCAGACCTTCGATGCGATCGTCTATGGAGAACAGGAAAGCCGTAAGTGGATCGCGGGTAGCAATCATTTCTCGCGCACACAGCCCTTTGCAAACGCAACAGCGGAGTCGGCTGAGGGCCGTGATAACTGGATACACTTGGCGTTGGTTGTTTCTCCCGAATCAAAGGCCCCAAATTCCTCGGCGGTGATTACGCTCTATCGAGACGGCTCGCGCTACGGACAAAGCTATAAGACGCAGGCCTACGCCTTTGCGGGGAAACAATGGCGAGTGCTCTTGGGATTGAGACACGGCATATCGGTCACCGGCAATCGCGCCTTGCGTGGCCGTGTTCGGAAGGCCGCCGTTTACGATTCAGCCTTGGATGCTGGCCAAATCGCTACGCTTTCCAAGCTGACAGTCGCGCCTGAAACCAAAGAGCTTCTCCGGCTGCTTTCCGAGGCGGAACGAAAGCGACATGGGCAAATTGCTGCCGAACTGAAAGAGCTCAACGAGGAAGCCTTGCAGTTTTCGAAGGCGGGCTGGCCGCAGCATTCTGAAAAACAAGCTTGGATTGACCTAGCGCACGCGTTGCTCAACACGAAGGAATTCTTGTATGTCCGCTAGGCACACTGTTCAGCCCGCCCTCGGATCACGACGTCAATTCCTAAAGCACAGCTCGAGTGGCTTCGGCTTGGCGGTACTCGCGGCACTCTTGCACAACGACGCCAGCGCCTCGGGTGCACCAGAAAGCAAACCCCACCCCGCCAAACGGTTACCAGTCCGGGCAAAGAGTGTCATCCTGTGCTACATGTCTGGCGGCGTTTCACACATCGACTCGTTTGATCCCAAGCCGACGCTGACTCGCATGCACGGCCAATCTATGCCGGTCGAAGTCCAGCGGACGCAGTTCAACAACAATGGAAAAGTATTTGGCAGCCCGTTTCAGTTCAATTCTTGCGGACAAAGCGGGCTTCCGGTGAGCGAGATCTTTCCAAATATTGGCAGTTGTGCGGACCACTTAGCGGTCGTGCGCTCAATGACGACCAGCGTGAATGAGCACGCGCAGGGCAACTTTGCGATGCACTCTGGATTTCCATTTCTCGGGCATCCAAGCGCGGGTGCTTGGGTCAGCTACGGCCTCGGCAGCGGAAACGAAAATCTTCCTAGCTACGTTGTCCTGCAAAGCGGAACCGCCGTTCCACCGCATGGCGGCGTCGGCCTGTACTCGAGCGGTTTTCTACCAGGCGAACACCAAGCTTCCATTCTGGCTGCTGACAAGGATGAAGCGATTCAAAATATTCGACCACTTCTTCAGCGCGCCCAACAACGTCGGCAACTTGACTTTGTCGCACAGCTCGACGAACAATTCGCACGGCAAACGCAGTCAAAGCACGTCGAAGCGGCAATCAAGAACTATGAAACTGCGTTTCAGATGCAGTCCTCTGTGCCGCAACTATGCGATTTGAGCGGTGAATCCGAAGCCACCATGGAAAGCTATGGCATCAATTCAGCGAATCCGACCAAGGCAGCCTACGCGCGTCAAGCATTGTTGGCCAGAAAATTGGTAGAGCAAGGCGTCCGCTTCATCGAACTCTCTTGTCTGACACAGAGCATCGGTGCTGGCGGTGCGGCCAATCCGTGGGATCAACACGGAGAATTGGAAAAAGGGCACCGAGCAATGGCGGAACAGGTGGACCAGCCCATCGCTGCTTTGATCAAAGACTTACATCGGCGCGGCCTGCTGGACGAGACTCTAATCATCTTCACCGGTGAATTCGGTCGAACGCCCTTTTCTCAGGGAAGCAACGGCAGGGACCACAACCCATCAGGCTTTAGCTTATGGTTGGCTGGCGGAGGAATCAAAGGTGGCACAACTTATGGTGCGACCGACGAACTTGGCTATCACGCCGTGGAAAATCCCGCCACGATCTACGATCTTTGGGCAACCGTCCTGCACCAACTTGGTTTGGACCACGAACGACTGACCTTCCGTTCCGGCGGCCGCGACTTCCGGCTCACCGACGTGTTTGGCAACGTCATCTCCGACATTTGTGCCTAGAGCGTTTCAAGCCTATCGTTTCTTCGCCTATTTGAGCCAGCGATTCCATAAGTGTAATATGCTATTTGTCCAAGCGACTCGCCTTTGTTACTAGTCAGGTTCGGCGTTGGCAGCTTTGCATCGCGGAAACTCTAAGCACACAGAGGAGAAGCAGCCAGAGAACTCTGCGACCTCTGCGTTTCTAACTCTTACAATTGCCCGCTTGGACCTTCAACAGCAAGCCTCTGTTCTGATAGGTCTCGTCTTGACTGCCTCCAGCGATGAGGATCATGAAACGCGGAGACGCTGAGAACGCAGAGGCGAAGCACGCAGAAAACTCTGCGCCCTCCGCGACTCTGCGTTTCTAACTCTTACAATTGCCCGC
>CAYPLE010000166.1:0-7980 GCA_964411445.1 uncultured Pirellulaceae bacterium | reverse complement strand
CGGGCGGAAAGAGTGGATCAAAATCGATTCTCTCATCCTTTGCTTGCAGGCCACCGCCTAGACCCTTTCGATGCGCGACCATAAATTAACGCGTTGAAATTTCATTTCATGCCGTGTGATTTCAGCAGCGAGACAAACCAGCTCGACAGATCCGGTAGCGAACGAACGTGCAACCGAACGAGCTCGTTCCCGCCCGCTCTGTCCGCAAATGGCTGGCTACCGCGAAGACGTTCGCTGCATTGCAGGCTCGGACGCGTCGAGCGGCCTCTCGATTATGGATGAAGAACAAACTCGTGGATGCCAACAGACTCAGCCAGGATGATGAACTTTCCGCGGACTTGACCCAAGTCCTCGGGTTCCTGAATTTTTCATCAGGAAAAGCGGACCACAAGGTGATCGCTGCGCTGAATCGCATCTACGGCAGAGCTCTGCCTGGTGGCGTCTTCGAAGGCCTGCCGGCTTGGCTGCAAATTCAACAGTGGCTTCAAGACGAATTGGCGCGGCTCTCGAGCGACAATGCCGCCTTTGCGGATTCGCGTCAAGCGGAACAGATGCTTGAACTGGTGTGGCTCGAATTCTTGCCAGCCTATATTGATTTCCACAAGGACTTGCTCTTCCACCAGGAACCGGAGGCAATCTTCAATGGGTTCTTTCTCGGCCGCGTCATGGAAGCTGTCCTGCTGCAAGGCCCTGATCTAGAGGACCGAGCAGCCGTCGTGCAGCAAGCGCTGCGGTACATCAATGACTATGTTGGCTATCGTCCCGTCGCTGTCTTGGAAGGACGACGGCTTGAACCTTACCCGAACGAATGGTTGCGTCCGATTCCGGTTTGGACCGAACGCGTTGGTCCGACAACGGGCCCCTATCACGAAGTTGTGCAGCTTGCGATGGACATCCTGCAGAACACCAATCCGGATATCCTGCGAAGTGCTCAGTTTGACCTGAACAAGCTGTCTGAATTGGCCATCGACCCTCGGGCGTACGACTTTGATCACCCCGTTAACCAACGGCCCAATTATCATTTTGGTCAATGGGATCCGCACTGCATCGATGGTTCAGGATACTACCGCCGCTTCGTAATTCACCAAGTTACTCTCGACGCATTGCTCGCCCGACTCAAGGAAGAAGCTGAAGGGATTTCCCAAGAGGAGCTGCTCTTTGAGGCGGCTGCGGTAATGGCGGGCACTATTCTCATGGCATCCGGGATCAGCGGCTTCGGCCCTGGCGCTTTTGCTTCGACTGTCTCACTGCCTAGCCTACTGGGGCCGATTGCTGCCTATCGCGACCAGTTTTACACCGAGTTGATGTACCAAGTCGAAGGCGAACATCGCGCTCGTTTGTTGGCTGAACAGGAAATTCGCCGCCAGCCATTCGGCGGCGCACGACAACACTTGAATACGCATTTGGCAAAGAACCGAGCCAGTCAGCTTGAGCATGTGCAGCTAGCTCGGTTGTTCGCGCGGATGGGCAACGCCGCTGCATCCAAAGAACAGTCGGACGTCGTCCCTGTGCCGTCGGCAAGAATTGTCTCCCGCATTGACTGCCTGATGACTCAAGCGGATCAATTGTTGGCCAGCCAAGAATATGAACAAGCCGTTGAGCTTGTGCAAACCGTTTCGGATCTTGTCCACCGAGGGATCGGGTGCGGAGCCATTGTCGATCCGTGGAACGTACTTGGTTTTGCCGGGAATTTCGCTCGCTTTGATGGTCCCGATAGTGCCATTCACGATCATCGCGTCGATGATTTGATCCAGTTGATGGAACAGTGTTTTTCGCTGCAGTCGCGAATTTGGCGAGAAACGGCAGCCTCAGGCGAAACCGTCTTGGCGGCTCGCATGCAGCAATTGATGCGAGAGTCGACGCAGTGGTGGCGGCAATTCGCAGCTCACGAAGTGCAAGATTTGCAAGCCACCGACGCGGAAGAGATCTACCAGTCAGCGGAACTGGTGGCCAAAGCGTTGTTGTTGTGGCACGAAGGCGAAGAGTCGACTGGCAACGTGCGGTTCTGGGCTCCACACGCGGAATTGTTTGATTCACCAAAAGCGTATGCGTTGGTTGTCGAGTCGCTGCTTGCACGAGGCGATTTTGTTGCTTCGATGGCCCTCTTGGTCCACTGGCTTGGCCAAGCTGAAAGGGTGGGGCTGCAGAAGGGTGAGGATTCGTTCTCGGATCTTGCTCGGCAATGGATGCAGAAACTGCAGTCGCATCTTTCGCAGACGCAAGCAGCCCCCAACAGCGAAGGTCGGTCGGACGGAACTGGTGCTGTTGGCGAAAAAACAGCCAGCCTGCCAACAGTTGATTGGAGCATCACCCACAAGTTCTTCGACCACCTCGAAGCAAACGCTGAAGGTTTCTGGCATCCCCCCAAGTTCCAACTTGGCAAGCCAGGTTCATCGCGTCGAAATGATCTCGCCAGTGCCGAAGGAGATGATTTTTCCTTCGATGATGCCGACGATTCGGACGGTACGTACGAAGCGGCCTACGATGGCGTGACTTACAACGATTCCACCGATGACGGAGTCGACGACTTCATTCCAGAAGAAGAGTCGGGCTCAGAAGCCAGCGAGTTGTTGGCCGAGTCAAATCGCTTGAGTCAGCACCTGACTTTTCTAACGGCTCTTGCCCAAATGTGGAAAGGCGCTGCGCTTAGCGAGCATTTGCACCGGCGCTTGTCCCCGATAACAACTGAAGAACCCGCTTCCGATGCCTCACAAGATGAGGTGAAACGAGTTGCCCGTATCGAAGCCATGTTGGGCTGGGCCAATCAAGCGGCCGAGAACCGGCGTGGCCTCCTCGAGTTGCTCGGCGCCGTGGCTGACTTTAAGATCCCAAAGTCAAGTGCCGATCACGATGCCATGTCGCGCTATGATCGTCAGCGACTTATCAAAGAGAGCTTGCTCGAAAAGATTATCTCAGCGGCTGTAGAAACGGCAGACGCGCGAAGAATGTTGCTGGCAAATTTGGCGGTGACCGGTGCTGAAGTCTCAGGCGTTGCCGAGCATCTGGAGTCACTTCCCGATGAAGACCGAATGGCCTTGGAGCTTGTCGGGCAATTGATTTACGGCGGACATGAACGTGTCGAATCGCTATTTCCCAAGCTCCTGGTCGCACTTCGCCCGAAAAAGCTGCTGTACATACCACTGAGCCGGGGAGGTGACCCGGGACTGATTTACAGTGTACGACTCCGACGTCGCATCATGTCGCACTTGCTTGCCTGGCTTCCCCGTCAAGGCTTCTTTTTTCAAGCTTGCGAGCTGATTGAAACAGCTCGATTCATGGAGCACCACAATCCAATCGGCCCTGGTGCGGTCACGGAATTTGATGACCTCTTCGAACTTTGCTTCGTGTCGATGGTTCGATCGGTGGCCCAAAATGCAATCCACTGGCAATGGGAAGAGAGCCAAGCGGCAGAACCGGCCAACGACCAACGATCATGCCCAATTGACCTTGGCGAACACGATGGTGAATCGCTAGGCGACCATGAGCCGGGCAGCGACGAACTGATCGCCATCCTTGAACAGCTCACCGAAGTCATGCTGGGTAGTTGGCTGGCCCACTCTCGAACGCTGCGTTTGAGTGTTCTGGAATCCGTAGACAATAGTCGAAGTTGGAAGCAGTTAGTTGAGTTCATTCGCAGGTTCGGGAGACCATTGTTTACGCAATCCTTCCTGCGGCTTGGCAACGTTCGGGCCATTCTGCACCAAGGCGTTTTGCACTGGTTCCAGCAAATGTCCGACGAGGGCGTAGAACCCGACCTGGAGCCGCTCTTCGATGCGCTTGGTTCCGGAGAATTGGACCGACGCGACGCTGAAAAGATGCTTAGTGTTGTGCTTGAGGCGGTGATTGATCACTACAGCGAGTACCGCGACTACAACAGCACCACCACGCAATCAGACCGCGGCGATATGCTGTACATGTTGCTGGACTTCCTACGCCTTCGAGTTCGATACGATCGGGTTTCATGGAACCTGAAGCCTATTTACTGGACCCACGAAGTGCTCGTGCGAGGCGGTTGTCATCAGGCTGCTATGCAATGGCGAAGAGCGTTGGCGGAGCGCATTGGCCGCGAAAGTGATAACTACATCGACAACTTGCAGAAGCTTCAGGCAAAGTATGCTATGCGTTTGCCGACGGTTGCCGATCGGCTGCACGAACGATTCACGCGACCGATGACAGTGGATCGGATGCGAGCCTTGGTCGGGCCCGCCGTACGGCAGTTTCGCGAACAAGGTGAAGATTCGCCCGTCTTTGAGCTGTTGATCGACGAATGCAAACTCATGATGGAGCAGCCAACGGGCGTTGGGCTGGATGTCCCACAATGGCTGGCCAGCCTTGATGAGGAAGTTGAGCGAGTCATTGAAACCGACGCCGGACTACACCAGCGTCGGAATCCAGATTCAGCCATCCCCTTCCGCCAACTTTCCAGCGAGCAAATCGTCCAACAGTTGACCGATGCCGCTGAGCGAATCAAGTCGCTACATCTGACTGAGTAGCTGCTTTTTCGCGATTCGGGCCGCGTTCCCTCAAAGGCGGCTTAGGCGATGTCGTCGGTCGTCCAGGCTCCGTCGATGAGGCGGAAGGTCTTGCCGGTAGGGTTCTTGTCAGCCAAAGTCGCAGGCAAGCGATCGGCTCGAATGGCGTCGTAACAAGTCAACTTGCCGAATCGGAGCAAGCTGCCGGGAATGCCAACGGCTGTAAAGCCCGGGTGTCCGGTCGCAGGAAACGGACCACCGTGGTTCATCGCCGAGCTGACTGCGACGCCAGTCGGCATCTTGTCGTTCAGCAAACGCCCAACTTTGCGAGCAAGCTTCTTAGCCAGAGTTGGATAGTCCGCATCGTCTTTGCCGGTGGTGTCCGAGTACACGCAGCCAGTCAAGTTGCCTTCGAGTGATTCGATGACTTGGCCAAGTTGTGCAACATCATCGGCCAACACTACGAGGGTTGCGTTGCCGAATGCTTCCGTTTGAAATGCCTCTGGATCGGCGATGAACTGAGCCGCTGTGGCGGTCAGGAGCGTGTTTGCGAAGCAAGTCTTGCCATCGACGGGTTGTCCGCCGCAACGCAGTGTAGCGCCCGATGCGGTCAGTGTTTCTACGGACTTGGTAAGCGAAGACTTCACCGACTGGCTCAGCAGTACGCCTGGAGCGGCATCTTTGAAACGAGCTTCAACGCCGTCGACGAACGTGTTGGCAGCATCGCTTTTGACCATGAGAACCAGTCCAGGATTGGTGCAAAATTGTCCAGTCCCCATTAAGACGCTGGTGATGAAGTCATCCAAAATGGCCTCCTGGCGCTCCGCCAAAGCTCCTTCTAAAATGACAACTGGATTCACACTTGAGAGTTCCAAGTAAATTGGCTTGCCCACGGCGTCGGCGGCCGCCTTCAAGGCCAACCCGGCTCCACGGCTGCCGGTGTAACCAATTGCTCCGAGACGTGGGTCGGCAACCAGTTTTGCGCCGTCTTCATGGCTGGTACGATAAATCAACTGGACCGTGGCAGGGTGAATGCCCGTCGCTTCGGCCGCTTGCAACGCTAGACCAGCAAGCGCCTGAGAGGTGGCGGGGTGAGACGTGTTGGCTTTGCCGATTACCGGATTCCCGGCAGCGATGGCAGCAGCGAAATCGCCGCCGGATACGCTGTTGAATGCGAATGGAAAATTGTTGGGGCCGAAAACGCAAACCGGCCCAATGGGTTCGTAAACCGAGCGAATATTTGCCTTGGTATCGATCGTTGGCAGCGCCCACGACCCGGTCAATGCTGCCTCGGCCGCTTGTCGAAGTTGTCCGCTTGTACGTGGGATTTCGACGGCGGCGAGTCGAGGTTTGACAGGCAAACCCGTTTCCGCGTGCGCAGTTGCGGCTAGGGAATCTGCGTTCGCGTCGATCAAATCCGCGTATGCATTCAGGAAGGCGGCAATCTCTGACGCTGGACGATTTCTCAGGTCTTCGGCAGCCTCTGAGGCGGCGTCGAGTGCTTTGTCCACATCCGCCCAAGAGCTAACAGGGAATTGATTCGGAAGCGTTTCACACTGAGTCGGGTCGTAGGCCTGAAATGTGGACTGCGAATTCGCTTCGACCCATTTTCCGCCCAAGAGAACCGGTTGTTGATTGGTGACTGTGGTTGCCATCGAAGTGTGCTCGTGAATGGAGTATGTGAATGTGAGTCCGCGGTTTGTGTCGGCGGATCCATGAAATTTCGATCGAAAGTTGTGAGTGTTCAGTCTCTGGGCAATAGCCCAGCAAGCTATTTGACGTCCAGCATTCGTTTGAGGGCGACCAATGAGTATTCGGAAGTCTCATCGTCAACGCGAATTTGATTGACAATGTCGCCTGCCAACAAATTCTCAATCGTCCAAGCTAGGTGAGCGAGATCAATGCGATACATGGTGGCACACATGCAGACGACTGGCGAAAGAAAGTGGATTTCCTGCTCGGGGTGCTCCTTCTTGATCCGGTTAACCAGGTGCAACTCAGTGCCGATCGCCCACTTCGTGCCAGCAGGCGCTTCTTCAACGGTGCTGAGAATCTTGCTGGTCGAGCCGGAGACGTCCGCCAAATCATTGACTTCTTGTGGGCATTCTGGGTGCACGAGAATCTTGATGCCAGGATGCTTCTCGCGGAACTGGTGAACATGCTCGGGGCGGAACATCTGATGGACGCTGCAGTGCCCCTTCCACAAAATGACTTTGCTTGACGCAATGGCGGCTTCACTGCTGCCACCCATCTCGTCTTCGAATGGATCCCAAACGGGCATCTGTTCGTTGGTAATGCCCATTTTGAGAGCCGTGTTGCGGCCCAAGTGTTGGTCGGGAAAAAAGAAGACTCGCTTTCCACGCTCAAAGGCCCATTCGATCACCGCCTTGGCATTGCTGCTGGTGCAGACGATCCCGCCGTGCTTACCACAGAAGGCCTTCAAACTGGCCGCTGAGTTGATATACGTGACGGGAATCAACTCTTCGGTATTGATGACTTCGCCAAGTTGCTCCCAGGCGTCTTCAACCTGTTGAATTGCCGCCATGTCAGCCATGCTACAGCCCGCCGCCATGTCGGGAAGGATGACGTCGATGCGTTGGCCCTCTCTGGCCTGCATTTTTTCGGGGCGGTTCGCCAAGATGTCGGCCGTTTCAGCCATAAAGTGCACGCCGCAGAAAATGATCGTCCGGCATGAAGTACTGTCGGCGGCAAGTTGGCTCAATTGATAGCTATCGCCGCGAAGATCCGCGTGCTCAATCACCTCGTCTTGTTGGTAGTGGTGACCGAGGATCAGCAGCTTTTCGCCTAGTTTTTTGCGGCCAGCCGAGATCCGCTCACATAGTTCTTCGTTGCTGAGCGGTTTGTAGTCGCTCAGAGGCAGCTTGCCGGGGGAAGAAGGCAGGATCGGTGCAATACTCATCGAGGAAATGGCCTCAGGAAACAGGTACTTTCGATTGACGTCATAATTGTCGCCTTCGTCGCCTTTGAAGACTAGCCCCTCAGGCACCGCGGCATCGACCACGGGCGGGAACGAGCCGAAAGTGCTGCAACGACAATGAAAATCAAGTCACCAGGGTCCGGCAGACGATGATTACCTAGTGTGAAATGGAGTCGTCCCCTCTTGTGGGGTGATCAAGGGATCCTTGCTTCTTCTACTTTGATTTCGAGGGCAAACAGCTCGATGGCGGAATCCGTCCCAGCAAGTGGATCGAAAGCGTTTTGCCAAAGCGCGCTGCGGATCAAAGTCCCGTTGGTGGTCTCGCTTGCTCGGAAGAAGATGAGCATCGAACAGGTGACCAGCATCGTGCCTGGGATGATTATCCAGTTTGAGAAGCCGTGCAGCAGCCCAATGACAGTCGAGGTTGAAGACCAACCGATCGCCGAAGGTGACATCGTCAAGATTGGCGATAAATTCGGAGTTCGCATCAAGGACATCTTGGCTGCCAAGGAACGCTTCGTTCCTGTCTCGGCAAGCAGGCCCGCAAAACCCAATAGCTAGCTCGGCGGC
>CAYPLE010000165.1:0-8160 GCA_964411445.1 uncultured Pirellulaceae bacterium | reverse complement strand
TTTGTCCGGGTGGCCAAACCACCTAAAAACGGCACGCCTGCTTCGGGGAGAAGGGCTGGGATGAGGGGTAGGATTCGGGCGCCGACAGCGTCAACGCTTCGGTCCGCGCGCCCGCGTCTAAACACACGCGTTCTCAACGTATCGTGATGACGTAATCATCACGTGGAAGTTTTTCAGATTTGGCGTGCGTTGGCAACTGGGCTGGAATCGGTGCTTGCAGTTGCGTAGAACTGCTGTAGCTCCACAGGTAGGCTACGTCATCTTCGGCAAAGTAGCCAAAGGTATGGCCATGCACCGTTTCTGCCGGAGCATCGCTCGGCGTAGCAACATCGGCAAGCTGGCTTGGCCAGCGGTCGTTGGCCATTTTGTATTGCTTCACCGCCAGTGCTGCTGTAGTAAAGCGTCGCGAATTCTCCGACCAAGCCAGCGTTGCCCAGTCAAAATTGTAGGCTGGATCAAACTCCTGCATTGTGCCGTGTAATACTTCGCCTGCCGAATCAACATGCGACGGTCTGTACAGACCTGGAGTCGGACGGGAAAGGCTGACTAAGTCGCTCGCGTCGCGCTGAGCCAATTCGATTGACTTGCGCAGCGCCGCGTTGTGAAGGCTGGGAAGTCGAGCGGGCCACCTAAGCAAAACAGGTTGACGCGATGTATAGGGGATCGTCCCGTTTTCGCGGGCCTGATGTACAAGCGAGGCGATGATCTCTAACTGCGATTGCTGAAAGTAGCTAGCGTCCAGTGGCTCTCCCACCAAGTTTGATAGTTCAGCAACTTGTTCTTCGGTCCAAATGTCTGCCGCCAAGCAGCGTTTGATCAAGTTTCGAGTGTTCTGAAGTAGGACAGACCGAAGACTATCCAAGGTTAGAATTCTAGGAATGGCAGCTTGCAGTTGCGATGACAATCGAACTAGTTCTATCGCCGCCTCGGCATCGCCGCTTCGCAGGGCTATTTCTAAGTGAAGCGGAAGGATATTTTCGAAATCGCGTAGAGCATAGTAGGCTGCACCGAAGGGTTGCGGCTCGTCGAATGCCATCGGCAATCGAATGGGCTTGGGGCAGTCGAGTGCTTTGCGGAGTTGTTGCATGGCGGGTGTCGACAGTTCGATAAAATCAAGCACCGCCGAGTATTGGGGCCATTGCTCAAGAGGCGTTAGGTCTCGATCCAGTTCTGGTGCTCCAACCAAAGGGACCTCGCTAGTGGTGGTCCCAAACGCCTCGATTAGTGAACTCGCTAACAGTAACTTGCCGGCCCCCTCGGGATGCGTGGCTTCGAGGAAGGCATTTCGGCGACTGTCGGCGTCGAGCTTTACGCCTGAGTCTCGTATCTCCTGCAAGAGCTGGCCGTTACTCACAGAGTATCGCCACTCACGGACTGCAACGAATCCGACGCCTATAACGAAAATAAGAACCGGCAAGATAGCCCAGGTTGAGTAGCGCTTTAGCAGTGGTCGAGTGGACATGTGGTTGAATCCTCTGGATTATTAATCCCAGAACGCACGATCAAGATTGACCAGGAAAACGAATTGACGCCGTCGGGAGCAGTAACTGCTACAGTGTTTCTGCAACGCGTTCCCAGGCAGCTTGCCATTGGCTGCCAGGGGCGTATACCCAAGTCCCGGGGAGGTGCCGTTGACTTCCATCTGCCCGAAACGCCTCGCCGTCGGGGCCAAGACCATAGTACGCCTCAGATGCCCCCCAGAACTGCGCGATGAGGCGCCGCTCCCGCGTTGTGTCTAGGTCACCCGCCTTGGAGATTTTCCATAATTGTTCCAGCATATGGGCCGCTTCCTGTCGGTAGCGTAGTAGGCTTCGAGCATTTGGAATATCACGGCCATAGTCCTTTGAATAACCGCCAATTTCGTTTGACTGTGTTGTCTGAAGCCAAGCTGAAGCGATCGCTTTTTGGCGAGCCAATTGTCGTCCATTGCGGTCAGACAGGAGATTTTTTGCTGCTGCGCGGACTTCCTCAGGGAGCTTATTGGCCGATTCACTGAGAAGCTCTCTCAGTAGTGCAATCTCGATTCGATCGGCTGCGTCTTGAGTCTGCAAATCAGGTGTTCGCCGCATTTTGTTGACCAACCGCGTGGCGAGCGAGACGACTGCGGCGAAATTCGGCTCCCTGGCAGGCGCGTCGCTTCCTTGTAACTCACTCTGAAAGGCAAGTTGATTTACTATAAATCTCTCGACTCGATACTCACAGCTAATGCTGCGCCCCTCCAGGCGAAGTTCTCTGTTCAGGTGGGCGATGGATGCAGCAATTTTTTCCGAAGTGAGCCGCGTATCAGGAGCGAGCTGGTCTTCTGGCGTACTCGGAGCGGCGAGAGTGAGAGACAGCTCAGGCATGCGAGATTGCGGGGTGAGCTCTTGCATGGCGGCGATGAAATTGGGAGAGAGCTTGGGGGCCGTTGCCAGGGTGACAACCATTGGGACGGCCGGGATAAGTACAAACAGGGCCGCAGACATAATGTGGATAAACCAAAACGGGCGTCCTCTAGTACAGTCCATCCATCGTCTGGTGGCTAAGCGAGTTGCGAGCAGTGGCAGTCCTGCGATGGCCAGGGCCAACCAGAGTGGAGTCCCCAGGGTTTCGATGCAAACCATGAAGTAAGCGACGGCTCCGATGCTGCACGCCAGACCAACGACGGCGGCAACGATTGGGCCAGTCGAAATTTGGCTTGACCATTGGGAAGCTACGTAGACCCAAGCAGCCATGCCCACGGCGATGATAGCCCCAGTAATTGTCGTGAAGAGATCGAGAGGTTCGCGTAGCCCAAGTAGCCAGCCCACAAATAGGATTGCAACACAGGCTACGGCCGCCGTCGCTGGTGTCAGCAGTCGCGACCTCCAAAGTTGTCCAGGTGCAATTCCGCGATCTGCCATGAACCGCACTCGTCCGTTGAGTTGATCGCCTTGGAAAGTGCCAACGCCGATGAGCCAGATGGAGAGCAAGCCCGCAATGGCAGCTACCGGGAAGTAGTCATCGCCTACCAGGTGGGTAACATGCAGGATGGGCGGCACGATGGTGATAGCGAGTGCGAAAAGCAAGAGCCATTTGGATTGCGTGAGGTTTTGCCAGAGCAGGGCAGACCACGGGGTATGAGGCGGACCAAAGACCTTGCGAGTCTTATCACGCTCGTCGGCGGTCTTGCTGATGCGCGCCGGGCGGGCTGGCGAAAGGGCTGCGATTGCGCTTCGGTAGCAAAGGGTCAATGCGATGATGCAGCCTACAGTTTGACAGGCGAGCAGCGCGGGCACACTTGGCCCGGTAGTCACTGAATAGCGGCCAGTGTTTTCAAGGATGGTTTGCGTGATCAGAGACGCCACGAGGGTTGGCAGGAACGCAATCGGAAGCAACAGCACGAGTGCTTTGAGGGAGTTTTGGAGATACCAAGCGAGCGCGAAACCGGATAGGAGAACGAACAGCGAGTGCAGCGGCCAAGTGGCTAGGGGCAATGCATCGTTGGTCATGCTGGACGATATCAGTGCCCCCAGGCCACCCTGTGGCATGCTGAATATCGCAGCAATTGCGACCGAGAGTGGCCACAGTGCCAGTAGGATGCAACACGCGATTAGCAGCTTGGTCCAAAAAATATTGCTCGACGGCAGCGGCAGCGTACTTAGCCAGTAGAGCGTTCGCTGTTCCTTCTCTTGCCCGACCATGAGCGCGCCAGCACCGACCGCAAACAGACCAGGCAAACCGATCATGATTCCGAGCGTTGCATACTTCTGCGTCGTTTCGTTGGAAATAAGGAAGAAGGCCTGCAAGCAGACGCCTATGACGACCAGCATGACCGCGAGCGGCAGGACTTGCTTTAGTTCTTTCCAGCACAGTCTCTGAGTGGTTTTCGCAAACATATTCAGATTACCGGTTTGAGTGTTTGTTTTGGGCTTGAAGTTGGCACGTGGGTGCTAGTGGCCTTTTGATTTCGTTCGTCGAGCAATCCGCTGCGTCGGTAAGTTCGTTTTAGCAATGTTCAATGACAAGCCATTCCTTGCCAACGTGTTGGTTTTCCTCTGAAGCAACAGCCCGCTAGCCAACATTGACGGCTTCGCTACTGCCTGAATGGTCTGCCGCGGGCCGTTGCGCTCCTGCTGTCGATGAAGGGCTGTGTGTCGAAGGGCTGTGTGTCGTGGGGCGAGTGCAGGCGACGAACAGGTCGTCCAGTGAAACACTTCGCACGGCAACGTTTTGCACCGAAGATCGAGCGAGTAACTCTTCACGCATTTCGTCCGCGAAGGAGCTGACCGTCAGGCGTCGCTGTCTGCCCTCAGATTCCTCGCGCAAGACCACAGCGGGCGCTGGAAGCTGCGGAATTGCAGCGAGTGGGTCGTCCAGGCTAATGGTCACTTCGCTGACCGACTCTCGCAGCTCAGACAACTGGCCTTGCAACTGAAACTGGCCCTTATGCAGGATGGCGATTTCGTCCGCAACGCGTTCGACTTCTGAGATTTGGTGGCTGGAGAGGAATACGGTTCGACCGGTGGCAACGCGGTCCAGCATGCTTTCCAAAAACTCGCGACGAACCAATGGGTCCAGTCCGCTGGTGGGCTCATCCAAGATGAGCAGCTCTGGATCGTGCGCCAATGCGAGGCTCAGCGCAACTTTGGCCCGTTGACCTTTGCTCAGATGCTTGATCTTTCGACCCACCGGCAGTTCGTACTTGTCGCACGATGCTCGATATTGTTCGAGGAAGTCTCCCTCGTAAAACGATGCAGCGAACCAGCCAATTTCGTCGATCTGCATCCAGTCGTACAGTGCTGGCGCATCCGACACGTAGCCAACTCGCCGACGGATTTCAATTGCGTCTTTACTTGGATCAAGGCCTAGGACCGAGCACTTGCCCGAGCCAGCAGACTGGAATCCCGTGAGTACTCGGATAAGGGTCGTTTTCCCGGCGCCGTTTTCGCCCAGCAGCGCGAATACTCGTCCGGGCTGCACGTTTAGATCGACACCGTTGAGTGCGTCGCAGCCCGGGAATTTTACCTCAAGGCCTTGAATCGAAATGACGGACATGAGCGGTTTTCCTCGTGATTCAATGAGACGTTTGCAGAGGAGTGGTGGGGTGAGTTCAACTATCGGTCGCGTCGGGGTGGTCAGCCGATTGCGACGAAATCGTTTCGACTTGGCCATCTAAATCGCCCAAGCGTTGGTTGACGATTGTGCGAATGTCCTTGCTCGACAGCCCCGCGTGCAGGGCTTCGCTGATGACCGCCGAAAAACGGTCCGTAATTAGCGCTTGGCGGGCTGCGATGCAGAGTTTGGTCGCCTCGTCCCGGACCGCCATCCCGCGACCTCGGAGAAGCTCCAAGATGCCTTCGCCCTGCAGTTGTTGCAGTGCTCGGTTGATCGTGTTCGGATTGATTGCCAATTGCTGGCTGAGCGCCCGTGCACTAGGTAGCAACTGTCCAGGGCGAATGGTCTTGTCCGCGATCGCAAACTTGATTTGCCGAACGAGTTGCTCGTAGATCGCGACACCGTTGTTTGGGTCGATCGAGAAAAACATCACCTTACCTTCCGCGTGTGACGGCCGTCGTGTGTGGTATGTGGATAGTACACTAGTTGGCTAGGTGGGTCAAGCGAGTTGAGCTGAAATCTTGGTTCGGTCGATTTCTGTTGCGGTTGAATGCCGAACGCGCCAGTTGTTGAAGCCTTTCCGCATCGCTGGATCCTCGCGGTTGCGGGGGACCGTGTGTTCCAGGCAGGGCCGGGGAGCTTCGTTGCCGGGTATCACAAGCAATCTCTCGTGAATCTGCTTGCTGGACGGCTGCGGCAGCGAATACTTGAGAGACCATTTTTTCAAGTGCTCTGGCTAGGTGAGCGTCGCATGCTCGCCGGTTTGTTCGAAGCCCATTGGGTCGCTCGCGCCGTAAACAGTCTTGGAGGGCAGCTATGCTGAACTACACCAAACATCCAATTCTTCTTCCTACTAGCCGGCTGTCGTTGGTTGGTCGATTTGTCTTTCACGCACTTGCCTTTCTGGCGGCCCTCATTTGGTTGCAATGTAGTGCCTTCTCTGCTCAGGAAGTCATCACTGCGATGCCGGTCGAAGTCGACGGTGCGAACTCTGCATCAAAGAACGCTGCCCGAACTGAGCAGCAGTTTCAGGCCGGTCTCCGTGCAGCCGACGCCATGATGACTGCTAGGATGCCTCGAGAAGCGGCAAAGGCGTATGCGCGATTGTGCTTGCAGTTTGGGGATTCGCCAGAGTTGTTCACCCGGCGGTTTATCGCTCAGGTGCAAAGCCGTGACTTCCCTCAAGCAACCATGGTTGTGGCTCTCTCTCAGTTGATGGAGATGCCCATCGGGCTGACGGACAAGCCTTCGGAGTCACGCCGTGTGCTTGACCAGTTTGTTGGAAACGGAGTCGCTGTCCAGGCTTCGACCGAATGGATTGCCCGCAAGGCGTCCTCGCGGCTTGACGACAAAGACAGCTTGTCCGCCATCTCGGCGTGGATGTTGTTGTGCGGCGATCTTGAGAAGAGCGCATTGTTTGAGCGGCGAGCTGGTCAATTGCAGCCTACGTCGGCCATCCTGATCGACTCGCCGCCAGAGGGGCTGCAGGAAGAAGTTGTGTCCGAGGAAGTTGTCTCGGAGGCGACTTATCAGCATGGACGGCCAATCCATGAGGGCCCGATCGGAAACCCAATGCCAGGATTCGGGCCGCTGCCGGGTGAAGTCATCGAGCTGTCGGGTGAAGTCATCGAGTTGTCAGGTGAGCAGATCCACGCGCCTGTCGAGATTGCTCAAGATGTCATCGTGCTTGAGGCACCTGTCAAAGAAGCGGACAACGCAAGCAATCCGAACTCCGATGCTGAAGTGCCCGCCGGCAAAGCTTCTTCGAGCGGTAAAAACAGTGAATCAGCAAGTAAGGCCGCAAACAGCAAAACGACCAGCGACGGAGCTGAAATCCCAGCACCTCCGAAAGTAGCAAAACCAAGACTCGAGCTACAAGGTGGCTCGCCGTGACGGTCCTGGGCGAGTACCACCGCGAAATTCGCTGCTGGCCAAAGTCTTGTAGGGCAGAATGTTGAGTTGCTGGCTCGGCTGTCCACTTTTGCCGCTGGGCGGCGTAGAATGGAGGCTGGCCGAACCGACTCGGCGCCCTCCGAACCCTCCCTCCAAAATTCTGAATCATTGGGATATCAAGATGCTCTTGAAAATCCGATCGCAATCCGCCTGGGCTATTGCACAGTACTGCGTCGCCACGGTCGCTACTGTGTTTGCTCTGTCTGCTGGCAACCTGGCAATGGCCCAAGACGATGCTCCTGGACCACTGGATGGTGAATTGGTCAACTTTGGCCGCGATGTTTGGCCGATTTTGAGCGAGAAGTGCTTGGTTTGTCATGGGCCCGATGATGCGAAGAATGACTTCCGTGTCGACTTGCAAGATTCGATGGCGGACTACATCGAAGGCGGGGACTTGGAGTCGAGTTCCTTATGGGTGGATTACCTTATCACCGACGATGCTGACATGCGAATGCCACCCCCAGATAGTGACGTCGGAAAACTCTCCGGTGCACAGCTTGCGCTTTTGAAAGTTTGGATCGAAGAGGGTGCTCAGTGGGGCGAGGTTCCAGAGGCTGAAGGCGGTGAGGCGGTCGAGGAGGAAGAGGTTCCGCTGGCAGAATCCATGTCGGATGCAGCCAAGTGGTGGCGGTTCAGTGGTTTGTTCCACCCCGCGAGTGTTCACTTCCCGATCGCTCTGCTGGTGGTTTCAGCCGGTTTTGTCATGTTGTCCTTCATTAATCGCACAGCTTTTGAACCTGTCGCGTTTCACTGTTTATGGATTGGTGCACTGGGGGCCGTAGCTGCGAGTATCTTGGGATGGTCGTATGCCCAGTCCGAGGGTTATGGGGCAATGTCATTTGATTTAGGCAATAGTGCAGTTGACCGGCACCGATGGCTTGGCATCGCCGCAGCCGTCGTCGCGTTGATCCTGATTCCGACAGCACGCAGCGTGCGTAGGACGGGCGACACCGGCATGCGAATGCTATGGATGCTGGGTTCTTTGGTGGCTGTTGGGGCGGTCTCCATCGCGGGCTATCAAGGGGGCGAGTTGGTTTACGGGGAAGACCACTATCTGAAGGAATACGAGCGATTGTTCCCCGCCGAGGTTGCCGAACCAAGCGAAGACTCGGAACTAGAGGAGGCAGAGGT
>CAYPLE010000164.1:0-8223 GCA_964411445.1 uncultured Pirellulaceae bacterium | reverse complement strand
GCGGGACCGAAGTTGTCTCGCGTCCTGACATACTCGTCCGCATCATGGATGAGATACCCAAGGATCGATACTGCTCGCCGCTGGTAACACTGGAGACTGCATCAGCATTTCTGGTGGAGCTCGAACCACACGAGGGTGACCGCACCCACTTCATGTTCTGGCGGTTGGATGGTCCGACAAACGTGCTGAACAGTGAGAAGCAGCGGATACGAGACTTGCGGCCTGGCGATGTCGTCAGGTTCCAAGGTAAACTCAGGCAAGTCCGATGCGTCTCAATTTACCGCTAGCTCACCAGCGATCGCCGTTTTTCGAAGTGGATTTGTTACCAATGTCAAATTCTAGAGTGTCAGCCCACTGGCTGCGCGACCTAGCAACGAGTTTTAGGAGTCACGTTGGGAGTACACAGGCTCTCCAACGAACGACGCGTTCGAGGTCGAGAAGGCGCAGGAATGAGCAACGGTGTCCAGTTCCTGAACGCTAAAAGAAAAGTAGCTGAGGCGGGGTTCGAACCCGCACAGGGCTATTCACCCCGCAGGATTTTAAGTCCTGTGTGTCTGCCAATTCCACCACTCAGCCGTGAGCGTAAGTCACTTTTCTATGACTTGCGGTGCTTGCCTGCTTGAGGGCCAAATCATATCCGATCGGACCGCAGCTTGTATTTTAGCGGGATGTCTCGAATGTCGCGACCGCTGTTTGGAGCGAAGATTCGGGACGGAAATTCACACGATCAGTCGCCTTGCCGTTGGTTGGGAAAACCATTCAGCACGACCTTCATTCCTGCGAGTCGACCATCTTGGGATCCGACGAACTTGCCCATTTTGTAACGCATCGATCGCTTGTAACGCATTGTCAGCGGGCTGTTTCGAACGGCGCGCCTGTGAGAATCGGTATTAAATAACGATGGCCTCAGAAGTCACGTTCCAAGGCCATCGTGCAATTCAGTCTCGAATGATCAAACGGAAATGGGGAGTCGCTGACGCTTTAGCGAAGCCGCTGAACCAATTCGGTCTTGCTTTGTGCTGTCTTTGCAACCGCCATCGCTGAGACAAATTGTTCGGGACCAATGTATCCATCGATCCGGCCAATGTACTTCCGCGTTGGCGTGAAGACAAACATGGCAGGGTAGCCCTTAATGCCCAGTGACTTAATGGCTTCGGCATTCTCCTCTCGCGTCAGTTTGAGAGGCACAAAATCTTGAGTGACCTGTCGAGCCGCTGCGGCGTTGTTCCACACATCCTGCTTGAGTTTGTCACAATACACGCACGTGGCGCTGCGAACGTAAACCAGAATTGGCTTGCCAGTTTGTTCTGCCACCTTTGCCGCCGCTGATGCGGAGCGATGCCAGCGAATTTCATCGCCGCAGGCAAATGTTGAAATAGATAGCACAGCTAAAATAGCGAAGAGCTTTGTTCCGGCTGTTGAGGCATTCCTTGCCGCACGTTGTACATCAAGTTGCATCCTAGAGTTTCCCTCACCACAAAAAAGATAAGCGTGGACCAACGTCCCTTGAAACCGCTTCAAGGGAAGAAAGGTGCACCATCCGCCGCTTGGTTCACCGCAGAACCAGTTGGCATGAGGGCGTTATCGTACAAAATTATCGTGGGCTTCGGTGATCCGTTTCACAGAACTGGAAAATCCACACTTTGGGGAGTGCCCTGTGTGAAATTGGGTACCAAATCGCGTCTGCTGGCCGCCAGGGCAAGTGGCGGGCGGGTATTGAACGCGGCCGTCGAGAAAGATTCAGTATGGCGGCCGACGCAACTCGCGATTGTGGTGGAACTTACGTGGCTGAGGCGAAACGGATTGCGTCGGCAACCACAGTCGCGATCGGGGATTTGAGAGGCTGTCGGATTCCGAAGCTGCTGTTGATGTAAATCGCTTGTGCTGTTAGATTTGCGCCTGCGAAAGTGTGTTTTGTAGCTGGCGTCGCTAGTTGACGCTGGGACACGCTTTGAAGATTTCTCTTTTTTAGGTCCTTCACAGCCCGCCTGGATGTGTGTGTTGCATGTCCATCAAACGTGACTTTGCACGTTTACGAAGTTTGGCGCACCGACGGTTGGAGAAGGTTTTTCAGGACAAGCATGGTCAATCGTAACCTCATTCGTTCCCTTGAAGATGACTCAATTGCGTCGGAAGTAGAAGAGCTGCTTCCATTCGAAGAGTTTGACACCATGATCCTCGAAGGTCTCGAGGGCATGGATCAGCAGTTTGACGTCAATCAAATTGTTGACGGCAAAATCGTAGAAGTGAATGGCGATTACGTCGTCATCGATGTTGGCTTCAAGAGTGAAGGAGCCATCGGGCGCGACGAATGGGATGAAACAGAAGAGCCACCGGCTCCCGGTCAAACGGTCAAGGTTCTCATCGAAGAGATGGAAGATGCCCTTGGGCCGGCCAACGATATCCACGGGATGATCGCCCTCAGCAAACGCAAGGCTGAGAAGATCCTTGAGTGGGAAAAGATGATGGCCGAGGTCTCCGAAGGCCAGGTCGTCACCGGTACAGTAACTCGCAAAATCAAAGGCGGTTTGTTGGTCGACATTGGCGTCAACGTCTTCCTGCCTGCTAGCCAAGTTGACATTCGCCGTCCGAACGATATCGCCGACTACATCGGTCGCGTTGTTCAGTGCGAAGTCCTCAAGATCGATGAAACGCGTCGCAACATCGTCGTCTCCCGACGCTCGCTCATCGAGAAGCAGCGTGAAGAAGACCGCGAGCACTTGCTCGGCGAGTTGGAAGTTGGACAACTTCGCAATGGTGTGGTCAAGAATATCGCCGACTTCGGTGCGTTCGTTGACTTGGGCGGCATCGACGGACTGCTGCACATCACTGACATGAGCTGGGAACGCATCGGTCATCCAAGCGAAATGGTTTCGATCGATCAAGAGATCGAAGTCAAGGTTCTGCAGATCGACCGCGAGAAGCAAAAGATTGCCCTCGGTCTGAAGCAGAAGGAAAACAATCCTTGGGACAACATCGAAGAGAAGTACCCAGTCGGCACGACCGTCAAGGGCGAAGTTGTCAACGTGATGAGCTACGGTGCCTTCGTAAAGCTTGAGCCTGGAATTGAAGGTCTGGTTCACATTAGTGAAATGTCCTGGACGCGTCGAATCAATCACCCGAACGAACTTGTTCAAACCGGTGATGAAATTGACGTGAAGGTGCTCGGCGTTGACGCTGGTCAGCAGCAACTCTCTCTCGGCATGAAGCAAACCGTTGCCAATCCTTGGGACGAAGTCCTCGACAAGTACCCAGAGGGCAGCTCGGTCACGGGTAAGGTTCGCAACCTGACCAACTACGGTGCATTCATCGAGTTGGAGCAAGGGATTGACGGGCTGCTTCACGTTTCGGATATGTCCTGGACTCGCAAGGTCAGCCACCCGAGCGAAGTTGTCGAGAAGGGCCAAGAGATTAATTGCCGCGTTCTTTCGGTCGACCAAGATCGACGCCGAATCGCACTTGGCCTCAAACAGCTCGACGACGATCCATGGGCGACTACGATCCCAGAGAAGTACCAGCCTGGGCAACTCGTTAAGGGGAACGTTACGAAGATCACCAACTTCGGTGTATTCGTCGGCCTCGAAGACGGCTTGGAAGGTCTGCTACACATCTCGGAACTCAGCGACGACAAAGTTGAGAACCCCGAAGATCTCGTCAAGGTCGGCGACGAACTGGAAGTCAAAGTACTGCGTGTTGACTCCGATGAGCGCAAGATCGGCTTGAGCCGCAAACGAGTTGACTGGGCTGAAGAGCAGGAAGAGGCTGCGGCACGCGAGGAAGCTCGTCAACAGCAGATTCAAGAAGCCAAGCAGCCGCAAGACCTCAAGGGAGGCTTGGGTTCGGATGGGCCGCTCATCGCACCACCGACCGGTGGCGAAGAGGAAAATGCCCCTAGTGAGGAATAGCCTCTAGTACCGAAGTCCTAGAGTCGATATTTAGTAAAACCCGCAAGAATGGCGGATTGCCGCCATTCTCTGCGGGTTGCTTTATGCTTGTCTTCCGTTGAACGGGGGGCAATGCTCTACTCCTTGAGTAGCAGTTATGCGCCTCTCTCGGAATGTAGAAATTACGCCCAGCCCACAAATGTTAGGAGTCAAGCCTCATGACTTCGAGTTCCAACGCCTCCAATCCTGAACAGCAACCTTTCAGCGTTTTCGCACACCCTAGTTTGGAAGACGACAGTTTGCCGCAGGGACCAGAATTTGCCAGCCGTTTCTTGCCCAGGCTCGTTCACGAAACACGGTCTCCCTCTCACGCCATCAGCTACTTTCTTGAAGCTTTCAATGAGTCGGTAGAGTCGACTCAGCTCACCGCCGAAGCTCAAGAGAATTTGGCGATGATTCAAAATTCTGCAGACGAACTGCGCGTTCTCTTGCGATCGCTTTCAAGGCTGGCTCACTCGCAAGATGAAAAACGCATCTCGCCTGTGCGTGTTCGACCCGCGATTGAAAAAGCTTGGGCCAAGGTAGAGGCGACATACGGCGTCAAAGCCGAATTGTCCGCTGACTGCGCCGAGTTGGTTCTGCTAGCGGACGATCGCGCGATCGATACGTGCTTCCAATGCGTTCTCGACAACAGTTTCAAATTTCGGCACCCAGAACGTTCACTCAAAGTTGCAGTAACCTGTGAAAAAGTCGGGGACGACGTCCACTTGCGTTTTCGTGATAACGGAATCGGCATCGAAGCAAAGTATCTCCACAAGTGCTACCAATATTTCGAGCGACTCCACTCTCGAAGCGTATATCCAGGTGGAGGGCTTGGCGTCCCAACGGCAGCGGAGTGCATCCGGCACCTTGGCGGGTCACTCACACTCGAGTCCGACGGGCAGAGTCACACGCAGGTTACCTTGACCTTCCCAACGGCTTCAACCAGGTAACGCAGGGAAGCAACACGGGCCGCACCCCACCTTACCTTTGTTTGCCATGCCGTTTCGTCGGTTGTGTTCGCCCGCTATGATCGGGGCGTTCTTGATTAGCTCAGCACTTACGGCGATGAGCTTAACGTGACGGATTCTGGTTGGGGAAGCAAGTATGCGTGAATGGTTCGTCATTGCCTTGGGCGGAGCACTCGGTGCCAGCATGCGACATGGCATTTCGGTCGTTTCGGTTTCGACTGGTTTCTCCTGGCCACCCGCCGCAACGTTATTGGCCAATGTGATCGGCTGCCTAGCAATCGGGTACGTCTACAGTTGGTCGACGCAGTTGGATACGCACAACCATTGGCTGACCATCGGCGTTCGCGTTGGCTTGCTTGGCGGACTGACTACGTTCAGCAGCTTCGCGCTCGATCTCGTGAAGGCATACTTTGAAGGCCGCCACCTGGAAACCCTAGGACTTCTCGTGGCTCATTGCCTTCTCGGATGCGTTGCCGTGATCATCGGCGTCTATCTAGCCGGCGGTCCCCCAGCATCCACTGCTACAAGAGTTGAAGGACTTCAGTCCGATTCGGCTGCCAATGTCATCGACCAGTCGCCCTAGAGCGCTTTGAACTTGGTGGGAGCGCTTCGGCGCCTCTTTGAGTCATCGGTTCATCGGGTTTAACACGCGATCAGCATCTGCGACTCGAGTGACCTAACGCACTGATTCCCTCGCGACAGGCGTCAGTTCGCGGAGCTGGATGGCAAGGTGATGAGCGGATAGCCACAGAGATGGGGACTGCCACAACATGATTCCCGCGCGGGAGTTTGTGATGGTGTAGTCGTCTAGCGGGCATCGATTCGGATGCAGCAGGTCCGCCGTGCCGAGTGTGCCAGTCGCAGTGACTGAGGAGCGTTTTCTCGACATCGAATTGGAGTGTAGCGTCAGTCGAGTGTCATCGATGCCGCCCAAGTCAACTCGATAGGCAACGGTTTGTTCATCCGCTTCCGCTCGAACGCTGAGGACTCTAGCTTGGCTTGAATGCGATTGGCTGGTTTGCGTGAGTGTGGAAAAATCCCCGAAGCTGGCAGGCGGATCGCTTTCGCAAATACGCAGCAAGATATGAATGACAGGCAACATCGCTTGGAGGTCCTTACCGCCGCTTAACTCGGCGTGGGATTGCCAATTGCGAATTGCCGCTTCATGCTGGGACCATTTCTTTTGCGTTCGATACTTCGGAGAAGCGGGCACGTAGCAGTCGGCGCTTATTGCACGAATGGTTCCAAGCGCGCCATCAGCGATCGCGGCAAGGCGTCTCTGCAGCAAAGTTGGCGATGAAGGGCCCTCGGAAATCTGCAAGCGTTCGCGGTGCTCCGGTAAAGCCTCTTGTAATGCGACGACTTGCTGCAGCTCTGTTGCCAATGGCGTGATGACCGTCGTGCGAATGCCTCGCCTCAACGCGTCCACTGCGAGCGCCGACCGGAAAGATGGGATGCCACCAATCACCAAATGGTCAATATCCGCGTTGGCAATCAGGCTGGATGATGCTGATCGGCCGTGGTATCGATGCTTTGGGTCGACACAAACTCGATCTGGCAAGATGCCTTTCAAGGTTCGGAAGGTGCGCTGCAGTAGATCCGGGTAGGGGGCCGCAATTGCAGCCAGCTTGGCCGCTGGGGAGTCGTTTAGTAGAGCTTCAACTTGTCGAAACGCAGTTCGATCGTCACCGATGAGTCCAATGCGACTGCTCTTCGGAGTAGCGGCAACGGCCGCTTGGGGAACGGCTCCGGCCAGGATAAGAGATGTGTCCCGCAAGAAGCCACGTCGAGTGCCCGCTGACTGGTTTTCAGAAGTAGATGGCTCGTCCGCGTTCTTTTCAACTACCATGCGTCAGCTTGATCGAGAAAGAAACGGTTTGCAATTCGAAAGGGCAGGTGGAGCGAGTGATCGGGAAGGGAGGTTGACGACGCGTAGGGACGACTTCTGCCAAGCGGGGAAATTTGCCAGGCATGGATTCGAAGAGTAGTTAATGCGTTGCTGTTTAGCGAACGTTGTCCTTACGCGTCGGCATGAGTGGTTGGTGGGGCAGCAGCATTTGAGTTTTAAGGTCGAAAAGTGTTTCGTATTGAATGCTGTCACATTAGGTGAATGCTGCCAAACCACCTGCAATGACTGGGTCGCGTCACAATACTGGACCTTAAGTGCTAAACAGTGTGCTCCAGTCTACCCGTAATTCGACATTTAGCAAGGGCCTCTGCCCAGGCAAACCGCCCAAGTCGGTTCTCGAGAAAATTGCATTTTGGCAACCCAGCGCGTTTCGCTGGAGGGTCCCGATCCGCCATCTGCTCAGGCTCCCAACACTCTTTCCAATACCGCCCAGGCGTGCGGTTCGCGCCCAGCTACAAAGTGCCTCCATTCCGCCTAAAACTTGCTGTCGTTACTATAGTGACCGCGGTGTTCAAGATTCTCTTGCGAAGTGCGGGCAGGTATGACGGACGATTCGATTGGCTATTTGCTCGTAGGGCACGGCACCCGCAAACCAGCAGGAGCCGAGCAGTTGCGACGCGTTTTCGAGCAGCTCAAGCCGTTGTTGCCGCCCGGACGCAGCGCCTACTGCTTTCTCGAATTGGCCGAGCCGACGATCGAAGAAGCAATCGAGCAACTGGCCCGCTTGGGCGCTCGGCAGCTTATCGTCGTTCCGCTTCTTCTCTTCACTGCTGGTCATGCAATCGATGACATTCCGCAGGCCGTTGGTGCGGCCTGTGAGAAATTCGACGTTCGCGTGCTTCACCAGACTCCATCTCTGGGCTGCGATCCAGCCATCCTGCGTTTGTCGGCTTTGCGGTTTCGGCAAGCGGTTTGCCAAGTCGCGGATGCTAAGCCTGGCGGCACCCAGTGCACGGTTTCGCCCGCCTGCGACGCTCGCGAGTGTTCAGCCAATCATTGTGGCGGTTCGTTCTGCTCTCAAGCAGCGATGGTGTTTGTCGGCCGCGGCAGCAAGTCGGCGGAGGCAACAGTCCAGATGCGCCGTTTTGTTGAGTTGAGACGCAACCTCACGCCGGTTGCCTGGGCGCAGACTTGCTTTTTGCATGGACAAGAGCCTGATGTATCGTCCGCGCTCGAAGCACTCGAGCGCACCGAACATCCCATAGCGATCGTTCAGCCACATTTGTTATTCGAAGGCCTCTTGATGGACGAGCTGCGTCAGCGCGTTGCTCAGCTTCAGCAGGCCTCGCCCCATCGACGCTGGGTTCTTGTCGAAACACTCGGCACCGACGCAGCCCTTGCCCAAGCCCTCGCCCAACTCGTTCACACCTCCCAAGCCAGCACCTCCCAAGCCAGCACCTCCCAAGCCAGCACCTCCCAA
>CAYPLE010000163.1:4678-8264 GCA_964411445.1 uncultured Pirellulaceae bacterium | reverse complement strand
CAATGAAGGTTGTGAACGAGAGGTGACTTTGAAAATCTGGCAAGTAGATTCGTTCGCGGAACGTCCGTTTACAGGCAACCCTGCCGGTGTTTGCATTCTGAATGAGTATCCAAGTGACGCTTGGATGCAAGATGTTGCCATGGAAATGAACTGCGCCGAGACGGCCTTCGTTGTGCCGATAAATCGCAGCCAAGTGCATTTGCGGTGGTTTACGCCGAACGTGGAAGTGGACCTGTGCGGGCACGCAACGCTGGCCGCCATGAAAGTGCTACTCTCGCAGGGGATGGTCGACGAAAGTGGTTGCCGTTTCGCAACACGCAGCGGCGAACTCATCTGTACAGCGTCGGGCGGCGTCATCCAGATGGACTTTCCGGCGACGCCACCGGTGGAGATCGCTGCCAGCCAAGCGTCCGCCGTGCTTCAAGCTCTCCGCATTGAAGACAGCCGCGATATAATGAAGAGTCGCTTTGATTTCTTTGTCGTGCTAGATGACGAGTCCCTTGTCAAAGCTCTTACGCCAGACATGAATGCAGTTGCTCAGCTCGATGCACGAGGTGTGATTGTGACGGCGGCGAGCGAAACGAGTGGCGTCGATTTTGTGTCTCGTTTCTTTGCACCGCAGTGTGACGTCAACGAAGATCCCGTGACTGGATCCGCTCATTGTGCTCTTTCTCCGTACTGGTCCGCCGAGCTCGGGCGAACTTCGTTGCGCGGATATCAAGCGTCCCGTCGTGGTGGATACGTCGAGTGTCAGTTGTCGGGCGACCGTGTTCGCTTGTCCGGCAAGGCACAGATCGTCATCGAAGGCGAGTTGAACGTTACGGTTGAGTGAATGACTTTGGAATCACTCTGAAGCATCCTAGTGCTATGGATATCTAGCGCTTTATATATCGACTATTGGGATTGCCGGCATTTCACCTTCCCAGGAAATAGTCAGCTAGCTGTAGTTGCGCAGGCTGCGCGTGAGGGTGAATTCTGTTTGGCCCTACTCTAAGAATTGAGAATTCTTGATGCACTAGCTGTCGCGAAATGCACAGCTAGACTCGTCGATTTCGTCGACGTATCCAAAAGTAGCGACCTGCGGCCAAGCCAATGCACAAAGCGAGTGCTGGGCTGAGGACTTGGAGCCAAGCACTCGAAAGTACGATCTTGTGGACTAGGCTGGAGTGCTGCTCGCTTGTTTCAGGCAACTGCCCGGTATACTGGGCGACGTGGTGCAGCAGATTGATCGCCACCGAGTTTTCCGGGATTTCCTGGTGGCATGCGACGCACGTGCCGTCGCGTTGGATGTGGTCAATTTCCTGTTTGTTGAACGCGCGCGACAGCTTCCAGTGGTGTCCGACGGTTGCAAGCTGATTGCCTTCGCGGTCAACGATCTGAGACCAGTCGTGGTCCAAGTTCTTGATGGCGTTCATTTGCGGCTGTGCTTGTTTCGGCAGAACTGTGCCGTCGGTCGTTTCTAAGTCAACGAAGTGCGTTTCGTTCCACGGCCGCGGGCCGTCGATTCCAAGCCCCAGAGCCTTGTCATTTGCATGGCACGATTCACAGGCACGCGCATTTTTGGTCATCGTGTGCGGTTGGACGGGGCTCATATCGATCGCCAACTGGCCGGTCTCACTGTTCTCTAGCCCGGCAGGTGTCTTGAAAATGTGGTTGGTCAGGATCGGTTTTCCATTCGCTCCAATGATGGTGATGGACGGTTGGCATCCTGGAGCCAGCGGTGTAACTCGCCCTTCTCCGTTGACTCCCATCATGGGTTCTTCCCAGCGTAAATAGCTGCGTTGTTCCGAGACTTTTCCGGGGATCATCAGTTCGTACGACGACTCGCCGGATTCCGCTTGGTGTTCTGGTTCGGCGTGTTTGCGTCCGGCAGCCACCCAATCGAAGCCTTGTCGTGATTCGTTCACTTCAGGACAGCGGTCCTTTTGGCTATAGTCGATCTTCACATGGCAGCCGTAGCACTGAGGGGTCCAGCTCGCGTGGCACGCGTAACATTCCATTCGATCCAGGTGCTTTGCTACGCTTTTCATCGAAACCAGGCCGCGTTGGCTGACCTTCTTTTCGTCGACTAGCTTCTTGAGTGGCTGCAGCCGGATGTCTTTGCCCTCCGCCGTATGCACAATGACTTCGTTTCCATCACGAACAACGTTTTCATATGGGTTGCCACGAGCTGTCAGCAGGAATCCGTCTTGGCGGTCGTAGCTCATGCCAGCCCAAGTGTGTGGCAGTTGCTGTTCTGCGACGCCACGCGGCGCACCCTCTGCAGATGACATTGCGAACTCGTCCATGAAACCAATGGGTAGCTCCCACGGGTAGGCATCCGGTGTGCCGTGGCAATCGGAGCATTCAATTTGGACCGCGGCAAGATTGGTAGGTGCTAGGAATCCATCGCCGTGAACATCGATGGACGTGTGACAATCCTGGCACTTCATCCCCTTTTGGTAGTGAATGTCCTGTTCCATGGCGACGTAGTGCTTGGTGTGCAGTCCCGGCTGTTCATCTCCACTTTCGGTGTAAGGTGATGCGTAAGGTGACTCCATAAGCCCCTGGAACGAAACGCCGATCCGCTTGCCTCGATTATGGCAGGTTGTGCAAGTTTCAGCGGGCAAGCCGTGATAGCTGACATCGTGAATTGTCACCGCCGCGTCACGGGTGCCTTGGATCTGATGCGTTAGCGGATGCGAAGGAGTGTCCTTGGGGATGGCCGCGTCGCGCCCTTCGTAAAGGCCTTCATTGCTGTAAGGAACATGGCAGCTAGAGCATCCCATGCCGCGAAAGTCACCGCGTCGCGACCTGCCCTTGACGGCGTGATGGCAGCGGTTGCATTCCTGTCGAATGTATGTGAAAGCGGCCAATTCAGGCGACTCTTCCAGTTTGTCCAGTTCATCAAACCCAACTGCTTCAGGGAGTGGTTCATGCGAGTCGACGAAAACGTTCGGCTCAAGTTCCTTGAGACGCTCCATGTATTTTCGGTAAGTAGCAGTTCCCAGGCGAGCGGCTGGGTCTTTGGGGTTCTCGACGGCGTAATTGGCGTACTTATGTTCATAGCTGGTCATTGCACCGAAAGACCAGCAGGTGCCTTGAATCTTCCCTGCTTCGGTCATCATCAAACTTTGCCACTGCGTCCCAACCTGTTCCTTGTGACACTGCCCGCAGGTCGTTTCGTTGATCCACGGACTGCCGGGGTCTGGGTAAAAGTCATCGCCTCCGTGAGCGATGGATCGGTCCAGTGTCTCGTTGGGATCACCGTTGTGGCAAACGACGCATCCTGCTGGGTCGCCCAGTTCGGCGCCTCGTTGCATAATTTGGTTGAGCATCTCTGATCCGACTTCACGGATAGGCTCGATTTCTCTGTGACAAGCCATGCATCCTGAGCTGGCTGCCGCAGGGAAGTGATCAAGTAGACGCTCCTGAGCCTTCAGGGATGGGCCGTTGATTGCCGGGACGATCAAGCAGAATGTTGCGGCGGCAAACAGAGTTCGCAGGCCGAGAACGGTACCAATGCCGCGTAAGGTAGGCAGATGCTTGTTCAACAAGTGGTGCACTCGGGTAGAAAGGCGCTCTTTGTACCAGCTTGAGTAGCGCT
>CAYPLE010000163.1:0-4578 GCA_964411445.1 uncultured Pirellulaceae bacterium | reverse complement strand
CGAGCTACAGAATGGCTTCAATATTCTCTGTTGGTCTGCCGATCGCTGCCTTGGCACCGTGGATGACGATGGGCCGTTCAATTAACTTCGGATTTTCCGATAACACACTGAGCCACTCTGCTCGATCAAGTTCTTGCTTGTCGAGCCCAAGTTCTTTGAAGAGCTTTTCCGATTTGCGAACGATCGCAAAGGGGGCGACGCCGAGAGCGTCTACCACGTCAGACAGTTCCTCTGGCGAAGGGGGATTTTCCAGGTAGCGGACGACCTCGAAGTCAATACCGCGGCTTTCAAGCAATGCGACGGCCGCTCTCGATTTCGAACAGCGCGGGTTATGGAAGATTTTGGTCATGTTCATCAGTCAAATGGGGCGCGTTTTAAGCTTCCGCGAACGGTTCAGCTCAACGGAGCAGGTGCAATATAAGGGCTGCACATTCTCCGTCCAGCAGGACAACAGCGCCCCAAACGTGCGCCAAAACTGAGGCCTTCTTCACCCGGAGAGAAAGAATTGGAGCAGAATCGTGCTTGTAACACTGGCCGGAAGACGAATAATACTGCAGTAGTCAACGTTCTTTCACACTTGGAGACAACCTATGAAACGAAGCACGAGCCTTGCGACGCTCGGCGTAGCCGCCCTGCTGGGCAGTAGTTTTGTCGGATGCGGCGAGTCCGCTCCGGAGACTGCGAGCAACGCACCCACGTCATCTTCCGCGCCCGACAATACCGATACCGACTCGGCAGCCACATTTGTGAGCCTCAAAGTTCCGAACATGCACTGAGGTTCCTGTGCCGCCTCGGTCCGAGGCGATTTGTCCAAGATTGCGGGTTTGACAGACATCAATGCTGACCCAGCCAATCTGAAATGCACTTTCAAGGTGACTGATCCAAGCGTTGACTACAAGGCAGAGATTGCCAAATATGCTGAGACGAATTCTCACCTAGCCGACTACTCATTTGAGTAAGGCGGACTAAAAACGGGGCGGCTGCGAGCTGCCAACACACGAACGACCTTGAGGCAGTTTGCTTTAAGGTCGTTTTTTGTGCGCGTTCGCACTCGGGTGGAACACTCGATATGTCATCTGTCCAAATGTCATTGGCCCAAGCGGCCCGCACTACTGCCGCCTGGGGCGTACAGACCACTCAACTTGGCTTCTTAGCCCGTCATCTTCGAATTGCATGTTGAGTCGAGCCGAATCAATACGTTGCATCAGACCAAACGGTTTGTCGGCATCATAGGCTGGCTGCTTAGGCTGATTGGCGACTCCGAAGTCATTGCTGCGAAGCGTCCGGCCGTCCCATTGCCAAGTGTCATTCGGGTGCATGCGCGGCGCAAATCCATAAAGATCCGCGTGTTTCTGAATGGCTTCTGGAACCGTTAGTTCAGGGTGAGTCAGCAAGATTGGGTAGAGGCGAGTCAGCGAGCTCAGCACGCTTTGACGATCAGCATCAGCGGCTGCAGCAAACAAGCTTGGCAATTGGAGATCACAAGCACCGGGGTGAACGACCAACTCGGCTCCATTCAAAGTTGCCTTTTCGACGGATTCAATCCGCTCTTCCTGGCTCCAAGGAATGTTGCGAATGACCAGGAAGTCACCTTTGACTTCGACTCCAAACCGCAACTTGGCCATGCCAGCCAAATCAACCGTCCACGCCCACTGATCCCGATCCTGAACTTGATAAAAAGCTGACCGGAACCAAGGCGATCGCGTCGTGCCACCGCCACCGGAAGCCGATAGTCTCAAGTAGCGGGCAGTTTGTTCTGGATTTTGCGTCTCCACCAAAATGGTGCATTGTCTCGTAAATACCGACATGATGACGGGGACCATCATCATCTCAGTACCACCGGTGATATTGCCGCCAAACGCCCCCAGGACATCGCCACTTCCAAAGACCAACACGGGATCCGCGTCGTGGATCGCAACGTGTACACCGTTGCCCAGGTCATCAAGTATGGCCGGACTAACACCGGAGTACGTAGAGAAAAAACTAGAGAACTCCGATGCAATGGATGTCCATGCTTGCTCACGCAGGTTCAGAGAAAAGCTAACGACAGGCCGAGGTGAAATCTCGGGGACTTGTAACGATTTTCCTCCGTCGGAATGCGCGACGAACTCTCGCAGCCCATCGTAAATTGAGCTGTCGATCAACGGCAGGATGAACGTTGTCAACTGGTAATTGTCATCTTTCGGTTTTGATAGGCGAATTGCGATAGGATCAAAAAACTGCCTCCAGAAACGGGAGTAGTTATCAACGTAGTTCTTATACGAAAGGTGTTCGTTTTCGGTAACGTGCGTTAAATCGACTTCCTGCAGGCTCCGCATGCGTTGCAGCGTTCCCCATCGCCGACTCACGACACGACCGTCGGCATCCATGCTCAAGTCTTCCGCCCAGGAGTCAGGAACCATGCCCGATTCAGCCAGGAAAGGAATGCTCGGCTGCTTCTTGCCCTGAAGCTTCGCGAGCAATCCAAGTGAAGTGGAGTGTTCCATTCTGGCTTTCGCCATCAGACGCCTGCGTTGCTTGAGCTTGACCTCCGGGCCAACCAGTCGCCGAATAAAGGGATCGGAAAAGTACGCGTAAAACTGAGTGTCCCTTTCGACAGGAAGCTTCGTCAGCATATAGCGAAATTCAGCGCTCTTACCCAGCGAGCCGTCTCCGTCAGATTGAATCAGCTCTAGCGTTCGTTTGAGCTCGGACTCCGTTGTGCTTGCGATTAGAAGATCGTCCTGAAGCGCCCAGAAAGCAGTCCCGCTTGGCGTCGGGCGAGTCTGGATTTTGTCACCTGAAAAGCCCACAAGCGTGCTGAATAGACCAGCTTGGTTTACGTGTGCGACTACCGTGATGTCCGTGCCGTCAATCAATAATAGGTCTGACGCAGTGGCGGCGAACTCGTCGATGACTTCTGATTTGAGTAGGGTTCGGACCAAATTTTCGTCTAGCCCAAGTCTGCTGAGATAGCGCCCCGCTAGGCGATAGTCGAGGCGGTTTCCCGTGGCAACTGCGCCAGCGTCCGCTACAAAAGCAGCTCCGGAATCCATGAGCGGAACAATCGCACTGGGCTGGCCTACGTACAAGAAAAACCGATCGTGGGGCGCATAGTTCGCTAGCTGCAATCGCCCGCCAGGATTGCCTCGCAACATCTTTTCAAAGGGATGCGACTTGACCTCAACGCCAGCGATGTCAGCGATCGCCACATTGGCTTCTCCCGTTTCGCTGGCCGGATTCAAGTCTTGCATTTGGAGGGTTTCCTCAATCGCCGCCCGGCCGCCAAGAACTGAGAATGCCGTCGTGGTTCGGCGGTTCGTATTGTTCTGAGGGCCAACTGCGTTCCGAGACCTGGCCGCCAGCCAAGATTGCAGAATCACGCCACCTCCGGTTTTGATCATGGGCTCCCAAGCGTACTGACGTCCGCCAGCTAGGTCTTTGGCGAGTCGAGCGTCGTCCTCAGACACTTGATCAGCGTTATCGAAATCCCAAGTCGCGCGGATCTCCTCGCGAAGTATCGGATTGTGGAAAACGATCTCCATGGTTTCACCTGGAATCGCATCGGTGACCAAGCAAACATGGTGTTCGATAGCGTTTGCATTTTCCGCATCTAGCATGTCCTTTGTTAGAACAGGACGAAGCTTCAAATCGTACTTGCGCAGTAGTTGCTCATCGGGCTCAACGCGCTCGCGCTGACCGTCGGTGTAGATCACCCAGTGCTTTCCATCATCGACGTATGGCCGCAATTCCATGGCGAGCACGTTTCGCTTGGCTTCGTCGACTTCGAAATCCGACGCGTTGTCTTCATCGTCACGTTCGAATTTGAACTCGACGTTCGGGATGAGGAACCGGAATGGGCCCTTCAGTTCACCATCCATGTAGGCTGCAATTTGACGAGCACTGTACGGGGAGCGTTCCCAGTTGTTGATTAGGTAATCGTTGAATTCCTTGAGGTCCTCAATGTTGCTCGGTCCCCTGCCCTCATGCTGCCGCGCGAACTTACGCGCTTGCCAATAGACCGAATTGAGAATCCACTGCCCCTGCTCAGTCTGTTTTTCCTTTTCGGCTGCAAGCATTCGTCGACCGATTCGCTTCGCCGCCAATGTTGCCTGTGGCGTTAGGTAGAGCTCCGAGTGTGGGGCTGCAGTCTGCTTTATCTCCCACTTGCCATCTGCGGGCAATTTGATTTTTCCAACAGCAAGAATACGCCCCTCTCCGACGCCAGTCGCAGCGTTCCCCACGGCAAAGCGAGTACCGCGAACTTCCTCACTTACCAATGTTTGCGAGCTGTAGATCAACGCGAGTCCAATGGCAGTGGCTCGCACAAGTGTGGTCCGCATGGTCGTTGCCTGAAATTCTGTGGAAAAAGTTGTCTCGATGCGCTCGGGGCATTCTCAGACCACAGGTCTTCCTAGACCTAGTCTTCCGCACCGCACGCACTTCCTTAGCCTAACAGATGCCGACAAGCGTACTGCAATGCGCGCGAGTTTCGAATTCTTCTGCAACTTCCCAGCAAACATCAGTCGGGCAGCTTGCGATGCTGTGTTGAGCGTTTTAAGCAGTCCGTAGCCTGCGCGGAGTGAAGGGGCGACGATC
>CAYPLE010000162.1:0-8297 GCA_964411445.1 uncultured Pirellulaceae bacterium | reverse complement strand
CCTTCGGCTAACTCGCAAGAGTCTACCGACCGTTCACTCCGATGAAGAGGCATGCCGACTGACGGGAAGCGGCCCCAGGACGCATTCTTGTCGTAGACCAGTTAGAGTTAGATTTCTCGGATTTGTTCCGGTCCGTACACCAGGGGCTGGGGCGTGCGGCAGGGAAGAAAGTTTGTAACTTCGAGCAAATACCTGTCCAACAGTTTGCTGGAAGCGCATCCTGTATCAAATGGCAATTGAATTAGACATTACAGGCTTGATTGCAGCCTCTCGAAAGGGCGATTTCGCAGCTCGGGAAAAGCTGCTGGGGTACTACCGAGAATATCTGCGCCTGCTTGCGCATTTGCACGTGAAGCCGCTGCTAAAATCGAAGTTCGATGAGTCCGATGTGGTCCAAGAGACGTGTATGCAGGCCATCGAAGGCTTTGAGCAATTTCGCGGGGCAAATGAAAAGCAGTTCGCAGCTTGGCTCCGTCAGATTCTTGCCAACAAGGGGGCTTGGATGGCACGAAAATATCTTGCAGACAAACGCGACATCCGGCTCGAGCAGAGTCTCAAACAGCAGATTGATCAATCCTCGATCGACCTCGGTAAATTCGTGCCGGACAAATACTCGTCACCCAGCCATGTAGCCATGGGACGGGAGAGAGTTGTTATCCTGGCCGAGGCGATTGAGCAACTTCGCGACGACCAGAAAGATGTACTCATCATGCGCGGCTTGCAAGGCATGTCGATACCAGACGTCGCCAAAGCACTTGGGCGCAGCGAAGCCAGTACTTGGAAACTATGGGCACGCGGACTCCAGGCTCTGCGGAAGATTGCAAAGGACAGACTTTGAATTCCGATCCATTTGCCAAGACAGAAGAGAACTCGGTCAAGAATCAACTGCTTCAGGGCTCAAGTCGCGAGGATGTGGTGGTGGAGGCACTTCAAGAGTGTCAAGCTGCCATCGATGCTGGAAAGTCGATTGATCGCCAAGCACTGCTCGCAAAGTATCCGTTGATTCGCGAAGAGTTGTCGGCTTGTCTCGAAGGCTTGGAGCTGATGCAGCCAGCCAGAGACATTGACGCTGCGGCAGCCCCCGGTTTTGCAAGTCCTTCGTTTGGACATCTTGCTCCATCGGCAACCCTTGGTGACTTTCGTCTTGAACGCGAACTTGGCCGGGGAGGGATGGGCGTAGTCTACGAGGCGGAGCAGCTATCGGTCGGACGTAAGGTGGCGCTAAAGGTCCTGCCCTATGCTGCCATGCTCGACAAACGACAAGTCGCTCGTTTTCAAAACGAAGCTCGGGCTGCAGCAACGCTCGAGCATCCCAACATCGTTCCGGTGTATTGCGTTGGCAATGAGCGCGGCGTTTACTACTACGCCATGCGGCTGATTGACGGCAAGAACCTGGCGGAGGTGTTGGCGGAACTTCGTGGCAACGGCAAGACTGATTCGCCGCTGTCGCAGATCAGCTCGCAGTTATTGGAGCTGGATGTATGCAAGACATCTGACTCTGATCCGGGCGCTCCGCTTGCCAAAGCGGAGACGGTGCGCGATCAAGCTGCGGATCAATCAACCAGCCTTGCCAGCGATCACTCCACACGCGGACGCGTCTATTGCGAATCTATCGCAAGATTGGCGAAGCAGGCAGCCGAGGCTTTAGATTTTGCGCACAGCCATGGCATCATTCACCGCGACGTCAAACCCGCTAATATCATGCTCGATGATCTCGGTGATGCTTGGATAACTGATTTCGGCCTGGCCCGGATCGAAGCCGACGCTGGCATGACAATGACCGGTGATTTGGTCGGGACACTACGCTACATGTCGCCTGAGCAGGCACTCGCAAAACGAGTGAGTGTGGATCACCGCACGGATATTTACTCTCTTGGCGCGACGTTGTACGAGCTATTAACGCTACAGCCAATCTTCGAAGCCGACGATCGAGCCACGCTGCTAAAACGCATTGCTTTCGAAGATCCCAAGTCACCATCCAAAATTGACTCAACGGTTCCGTACGATCTGGAAACGATCGTCCAGAAAGCAATCAGCAAGAACCCGGAGGACCGTTATGATTCCGCAGGTGCCATGGCGGCGGATCTCAAGCGTTATCTTCAGCATGAACCTGTACTGGCCCGGCGAACGCCCCCGCTGCGACGGGCCAGACTATGGATGCGACGTCATCCCACCGCAGTCGTCGCAACCGTCGTAACAACGTTGGCCGCTTTCGCTTCACTCGCCACGGCTGGGTTCGTTGTTGCAGCGAAGGAAAGGGATGCGCGAATTGAGATATCCGATGCCCTTGATCAGCGAAACAATGCACTGCAAGAGTCGAATGGGAATCTAACATTCGCGCGCGAGAACTTACAAATGGCCCTTGAGGCGGTCCATGAAATGAACGCTCTGGTCGCGTCAAAGTGGATCGCCAGCGATCGTGATTTGACCGATACGCAGATCAGTTTCTTAGAGGGCTCCGCCGAGACATTTCAGCGCATTGCTTCTCAGTTTGGCGACGATCCGCAGTACCGCTTCACGGCTGGAAATGCTTATCTGAATAGCGGCGATTCTTTTGCTCGAATTGGAAAACTCAATGATGCCGAAGTTGCATACACCGACGCAATTAGGCTACTGCAGCAAGAAGTTGATGCAGGCGCCGCGCAGCAAGCGACTGAAAAGTTAGGGATAGCGTTTCTTACCCTGGGAGGGCTCCAAATCCGCACTGGGAAATACGAACCCGCGTTAGAGAACTACGATAAAGCCAACCAAGTCTATGGTCAGCTCAGATCTATCGAGCCAGCTAACGTTAGTTTCGCGCTCAATAGCGTTGCGGCCAAGGAACCAGGGGTCCACATCGCTATGATGCGTAGTCAGGGCGAAGAAGCAGTCCGACTTGCAAAAGGGATCTTGGATGATCTCGAGGCCATCGAAGTCGCTGATCTCGATGAGAAACAACGAATCTTGCTGACCAAGGTTCACGCAATCGGCCAGTTGGTCCGCGCGCATCAGGTCGCGGAGGAACACGTCGAAGCGGAAAAGGTCGGCACCGCCTTCTTGAATACAGCAAAAATTTTGTTGACAAATCGCAACGATGATCGAACGCTGGCCATTCAACTTGCGTCGATCAGAGCGGACGTTGCAACGAGTCAAATGAAGCAAGGAAACCTTGCCGAAGCTGAAAACAATCTACGCGAGGCGATGGCCACAACAAAGGGGACCTTCCTGTACGACGGAAGACCTCATGAATTTATGCGTGACAACTTTCTCGGAAAGGTGTCCGTGTCGATGATGCAGCCGATGGCCTTTTTGCAGTACTCCGAAATGCAAACTCGCCTAGGTGAGGTGCTACTTCGCCAAGGGAAGTTTGTTGAGGGAGCTCATGAAACGCGGGAGGCACTTCATACGCTCAACTACTTTGATGACGTTTATCCCGAGAGCATCGAGTACATCGGCGCGGCGTCAGGTGCTGCTGAAATTCTGGGCAAGGTGAACTTTTATCTTCCTGACTTCGACGATGGTATCGAGGTTGTCTTTCGCGGCTTGCTTTCGCAGGAGGATCTCAAGAAGGAGCAACTACATCTCCTCGAAGACAGTTACACTCGGCTGCAGCAAAGGGCTCGCCAAATGCCGCAGGTTTTCTTGCCGAATGCTTGCACGAGTGGAGCGCGATACGCAAATCTGGTGAACCGAGCCAAGAGTCATGAGGAAGCGATGCAGGTCGCCGATAGCATCGTCTCGCTGGTTAAAGAGTTAACAGCTGGCAGAACCGACGAGCCTTGGGTCACATCGCTGCGGAACAGAGTTTCGCGGTTCTATCACGATTTGAAAGGCCTCAATTTGCAGCAACCTCAAGACGCAAGGACATACGCTCGGCGTGGCAATCAGCTTTCATCCGAAGGTGATATTCAAAAGGCACTGAGCGATTTCGAGCAAGCCATTCGGATGCAGCCCGATCTCGTGCTGGCTCTCAATGGTGCCGCTTGGATTCTAGCCACGGACGCCGATGCGAAAATTCGCGATGGCAAGAAAGCGGTGGAATATGCAACTCGCGCGTGCGAAATCACCAACTGGCAAGATCCAGATTACTTTGACACCCTTGCCGCAGCTTATGCTGAAGCTGGGCAATACGAAACTGCCGTCAAATGGCAGACGAAAGCAGTTGCGGCCGTACCCGAAGAACAACGCGACGATTTTCAATCGCGGCTTGATCTCTACCAGTCCGACAAGCCGTTTCGAGAACCACCGAGATAATCGAATTTCAATTTCGGCGACGTGGCGAGGCGATG
The DNA here is from genome assembly GCA_964411445.1 of uncultured Pirellulaceae bacterium. Classification (GTDB taxonomy): domain Bacteria; phylum Planctomycetota; class Planctomycetia; order Pirellulales; family Pirellulaceae; genus Aureliella. The sequence continues at coordinate 4,029 of CAYPLE010000162.1, read as the reverse complement.
CTTGCAACGGCCCAAGCGTTTCAATTCGACGAGCTAAGTCAGAAGGTCATGCGGATGAACACCATACGTCCGCGCGACTCGCACCAGAATTGCGCAATCCAGCTTAGTCGATCCCGCACTGCTACTTCAATGTGATGAATGATCGGTGAGCGTACCACCATTCTTGTTTGGACTGCATTTGGTAGCTTTCAAGCGCCATGATGCGGGCAGCGCTAGAAGCCAAATCTATCGCCGGTGTTTACGCAGCCTCGCAATTTGCGCGGCCCAACGCATAAGACGATTGCCGACAAACGGCTTGGTGGCTGAGCGACGCAGTAGCGAAGCGATGGGATTGTGCGTTTTGTGAGTTTTCTGTGGATTTTCTGTCCAACACCTTTGGGGGAGCGCATCCAGGAGATTGAGGGAGTTATTGCTCCTGTGCACTGGCACCTAGATCCGCTAAATCCCCACTCCTCAGGCTCCTCGCATGTTTCAAAATCTCCGCCGTCAACTCAAGCTCCGCAGCAACCCCCAAACCCAATCCCGCCAAGCTCGCCGCCGCCGACTCCGCACTGAGCTACTCGAAGATCGAAGAGTGCTGGCGAGCTTTGCAGTTTCTAGTTTTCTTGACACACCGGATGCAGTGCCGGGCGACGGAATTGTTGATGATGGTGCCGGAAACGCGACTCTCCGCGCGGCGATTATGGAGGCAAACGCAACTCCAGGTCTCGACGAAGTTCACCTGCAAGCGGGGACATATCCCTTGACGATAGCTGGCAGGGGAGAAGACTCTGCGGCCACAGGGGATTTGGATATCACCGACGACCTAATCATCACAGGGTCGGGCAGAGACACGACGCTGATAAATGCAGGAGGATGGGACCGCGTATTCCATATCTTTGGCGGCCTAGGCGTCTCTATCTCGGGTTTGTCTCTGACGCAAGGAAATGCTTCGCAAGGTGCAGGGATCTTTAATTCAGGTGGCAACCTCGAATTGTTCCATTCAAGCCTTGAGGCCAATTTTGCCATCGGAGATTCAGGTGCGGCGGGGATGAATGGCCAGCAGGGTACGAGCCCAGAGTCGCCGGCTCAAGCTGGAACGGATGGAATGTCTGGTGGCAATGCACAGGGCGGCGGCATCTACTCCCTTGGCGGCTCTGTAGTTGTTCGAGATAGCTTTTTTAAGAACCAAGCGTTAGCCGGCCACGGCGGCTACGGTGGGCGAGGCGGTGTGGGCCATTCTGGAACTCGAGACGTCGTTGCCGCAGCGGGCGTCGGAGGCGGCGGAGGCCGCGGCGGAAATGGAGGCCACGCGATGGGTGGTGACATTGTCATGCTCAGTGGTCAGCTAGATGTCGCGCGTTCGGCGTTTGAAGGAAGCGCAAGAGCCGGCAATGGAGGCAATGGTGGTTCGGGCGGGGATGGAGGTTATGGTGGAACTGGTGTCAACGGAGGTGAGTCCCGCGATGGAGGCAGAGGCGGTAGTGGTGGTCACGGCGGATCAGCGGGAACACCAGGTGACGTGTTTGGAGGGAGTGTCTACGTTTCTAGCAATATGCCAGTATCCATCGAAGACAGCACATGGGAAAACGTGCAAGCAGTGGGTGGTAGTGCCGGCGGCGGAGGCTCATCCGGACGAGGTGGTTCGGGCGGTAGTGGCGCTCACGGTTCGGCTTCCTCCGCCAGTGCTGGAAACGGTGGAAACGGTGGGGTGTCTGGAGTACGCGGCTATTCAGCCTATGGTGGAAATGCGTATGGGGGAGCGATTTGGGTAGATGCACCGACGGAAATAGTCAGCACGACAATTAGCAGTTCTGTCGCGAAGGGCGGGCAAGGTGGAAGCGGTAGTTCCAATACTCGCGGCGGATTTGGTGGCTCTGGTGGTCGTGGAGCGAGTGCATCGTCGAGTTCCAGTTTCGTTTATGGAGGGTACGGAGGTAGCGGGGGAGATGCAGGCTTTGGTTCAGTCGGCGGGAACGGAGGTGTTGGTGGCAACGCGGCCGGTGGCGGCATCTACGTTGCGGGAAGCCACCTAGGAGTTTTAGATTCGACGCTTAGCCTCAATGAATCACTTGGTGGTCTGGGAGGGAGTGGAGGAAACGGCTCTGGTGGAGCCAGCGGCGGTGCTGGCGGGTTGGGAGGAAATGCAACTACCGCGAGCTCGGGCTACGGTTCGTCCGGCGGCCGCGGAGGCCCTGGAGGCGATGCCATGAGCGGATCGACTGGCGGAAGCGGTGGGGGCGGTGGAACAGCGCTGGGAGGTGGCATCTATGTCGCGGACGGATCGCTGGTTGTTAATGCTTCGAGCATCGAAGCAAATAAATCTGAAGGTGGCCTAGGTGGATGGGGTGGTAACGGCGGAAGCGGCGGCTACGGCGGATCAGGCGGTCGCGGTGGAAGAGGAGGTTCCAGTACCAATGGTCAACGTGGTGGATCCGGAGGAGATGGCGGAAACGCTGGCTACGTCGGAAACGGTGGTTTGGGCGGCAGTGGCGGTTGGGCAGGTAGAGCGTTGGGGGGAGGTGTCTACGTTGTCGGAACTGAAGTTTCTCTTCACGACACTACGGTCGATTCGAATCAGGCGTTGACCGCGATTGTAGGAATTGGTGGCGACGGTGGATTAGGGGCACCTGCGCTTTCTGGCGGAGCCGGAGGATTGGGTGGAAATGGAAACCCTGTTGGTTACACTGGCCGGTCTGGAACGAGCCGCTCAGCTGGATCAGACCGCACACAAGGTTCCGACGGTTTCAACACTATCTCTGCCGGGGGGGGCATTTATTCGGTAAATCTAGGCGTAGCCCAATCCGTTGGAATTCATGGGGCTACGGTTAGCAACAATTTCGCGGATGAGGGGGGCGGCATCGCAGTCGTCGGTGTCAACGATGGTCAGTTCGTGGCAACGAACGCAACGGTAAGTGGCAATACGGCTGGTACAGAGGGTGGTGGTATCTTCCACCAGACTTCAGGCACGGGGACCACCGCACTTATTCACGCAACGATCGCCGGCAACCATGCTGCCGACGGCGGAGGTATCCGAAACTTAGGTTCCGGAACGCTTCGGATCGAAAACAGTTTGGTTGCGGGAAACAGTGGTGGCGAACTGTCTGGTACAGCGGTTGCCCAGACAGGTACCAACATTACCACAGACAGTCCTGGCCTGTATCAAACGACCCTAGCGTTTAATGGGGGACCAACGAAGACGCACGCTATCGACGTTGAGAGTGCAGCTTTCGACGCAGCGGCCCTGACTTTAGACTCACCGACAATCGATCAGCGCGGACAGACGCGACCAAGCGGCTCGAGCAATGACGTTGGCGCATTCGAGCTTATCCTCAACTCTCCTCCCGTTGCAAACGATGATTTGATCGTCGTAAGCGAAGATGGCACCGTCTTCTTTGATGTCTTCGCCAATAATGGCAACGGGCTAGACACTGATCCCGACGGAAATATTGCCCCAACAGCAACGACTGGCCTTACCAGTCCGACGAACGGTACGTTGGCCAATCATGGCGACGGCACGTTCAGCTATACGCCAGACGAAAACTTCAATGGCACTGATTCGTTCGTTTACCAAATCGAAGACACCGAAGGCGAAGTTGCTTCAGCGACTGTCTCGATCACAGTCACCCCTGTAAATGATCAACCTCAATTCCATCAATCAGGCTATTCTCTTAACCTGAATGAAAACAGCGACATCGACTCGCTAGTTGGCTCTGTTTCGGCAATTGATGCAGATGCAGACGCTTTGGAGTACACAATTGTTTCCGGCAACACGAGCAACGCTTTCAAGATTGATACTAATACGGGGGCCATCTCGGTCGACAACAGCCTAGCCGTCGACTTTGAAACGAATCCAGTCTTCAACCTAACGGTCCAAGCGGATGATCAAAGCGGGGAAGGCAATAGCTCCAACACTGCGAACGTGACGATTGCACTCAACGACCTGCAAACGACACTCTCGATCAGCGATGCAAGCAATGCTAGCCAGGAAGCGTTCGGCGAGGCGAATTTCCAGGTCACGGCAAGTGGCGATGCGCTTGGCTTCGGATT
>CAYPLE010000161.1:0-8513 GCA_964411445.1 uncultured Pirellulaceae bacterium | reverse complement strand
AGTCAGCGGTTCGAAATGTAATGAACGTAGCCACTCCGGCTTGGAACCAGTGCGGAAGGTTCCTACGGCGAATATCAATCTCCGCGGTGCGATCAAGGAACTCGTATTGCATAGCGAGCTAGTGGTTTAAGGCTTGCGGTTTCCCAGGAATTGTAGACCAAGTGGGCCTGGAAAACAGCTAGACAGCGTCGTCCCCAACCGTTTGCTCAGCTTCAGATAGCGACAAAGCAAACAGCTGAGACAGCTGTTCTACGTAGAACGGTTGTCTCAACCGTTTGCGGCAATTCTACGTAGAACGGTTGTCCCAACCGTTTGCTCCTACTCTTCGTAGAACGGTTGTCCCAACCGTTTGCAGCTATTCTACGTAGAACGGTTGTCCCCACCGTTTGCTCCTATCAAGAATCCCCCGAAGGCGGGATTCGGTTGAAATGTAGACTCGCAGCGCAGGATGAAACTCGAGCCGCATTACAGATCTTTGCCGCTGAGGGCTTTGAGACGCCGAGAACGCAACGGAAACTCCTGACAAAGATCTCCGCGTACTCAGCGGCTCTACGTTTTTGTCTCTTACCAACCTGCTTGGTTTGGTTCTTCAGCCGCGAGCCCCAAAACGAAATGCAGCCCCCGCGAACCACTTTGGGCCATGCATCATTTCAAATCACGCGTGAGCGCGTTCGGGATCCCGTCCCTGGCAAACTAGAACTGTCCAGCGCGTGATCGAGCGCATTGGCGGTTGACCTGGGATAGGGCGGACAGGGATAGGGCTGTGCAGATGTAGGTGTCCTGGCTTTGGGGACCGCAACCCCCTGTACGCCAAGCGGTCGAACGATGTAGAACATGTCTGTGTCTAGTTCGATGGTGATATCATTCCGCGAAATGAATTTCCCGTGAATTTACGATCTACGAAACAAGCTGAAATGCAACTCGATCCAATCGAGACGACCGTTCGGCTCGTCCAAGTTCCGAGCGTAACCGATGGATCCAATGCCGAAGTTACCGAAGTCCTTGCAAAGCTGCTTCGCGAGCTGGGCTTCGAAGTTCTAGTTTCGGACTACACCGATGCTCACGGCACGGTGAAACAACTGCTCGAGGCTAAGCGGGCAGCCAAGGCAAGCGGCGACGCGTGTGGCGGGAACGATGCGGGGACAAATGGACAAGCTGTAGCTTACTTTTGCCACACCGACGTGGTCTCTGTGGAAGGCTGGGACGCACCCGCAGGAGGTCCGTTTGACGCTGTGATCCACGAGGAGCGTTTGTGGGGTCGCGGGGCTTGTGACATGAAGGGCTCCATTGCTGCGATGTTGGCAGCCATCTCTCGCATCGATGCCGCTGAGCAGGTCGCGCCGATATACTTCTTCATGACCGGCGATGAAGAAAACGGAATGGTCGGCGCGGATCGGATTGCTTCCGACTCGACCTGGTTTGCGGAAGCTCGTGATGCCAGCGCGCTTGGAATCATCGGCGAACCGACTGAGTTATCGACGGTCAACGCTCACAAAGGCGGGTGCCATATCGATGTTATCGCTCAGGGAGTTGCCGCGCACAGCAGCACCAGCGATGGAGACAATGCGAACTGGAAACTCATTCCCTTCCTGAGCGACCTCCGCGAAATCGTCGCGAGGTCTGAGTCACAGCCGGAATATCAGAATCGACTGTTTGACCCGCCGACACTTTCAATCAACATTGTGGTTCACAATAGTCCTGCGATGTCGAACATTACGGTAGGTGAAGCGGTTTGCGAAGTCTTTTTTCGGCCCATGCCTGACACCCAATGGAAGCAGATTGTCGACGAAATTCTTGAGCTAGCTGAGAAGCATGGTTTAGCAGCTCGCCCACTTCGCCCATTGCTGCCGGTATTCACACCGAGCGACTCAGCCTGCGTACAGAAATTCAACGAAGCGGTTGGTCAGACAACCACACATGCCGTGTGCTTTGCCACCGATGGTTGCTGCCTTGGCGGAATGGAAAACCTGATCGTCTTCGGCCCGGGCAGTATTGAGCAGGCTCACCGCTCGGACGAATGGATCTCGCTCGACCAACTCCACCGTGGCACGGATGTGTTCCAAAAAATACTCGAGCGTTTTGTGCTCGGCTAGTGGCAAGCTGCACCATGCAAGCGGCAGATGAAAAAGTAGGAATACGGAAAGATGCACTTTGAGACACAAGGGTTCGTGAACTGAACGATTACACCATACGCCCAGCATCCGATGATGATTTGGAAGCAATTTGGGATTTAGTGCAGCCGCTCGTACAACAGCGCAAGGTCTTGCGGCGAACGCGGGCGGAGATGTTGGCGCTTCTGGCAACTGGATTCGTTGCGCTGCACGAAGGCAATATTGTTGGCTTCTGTGCAATCGAAGTGTATTCGAAGAAACTGGCTGAAATTCAAAACTTGGTTGTCAACGCAGAACACCGGCGGCATGGAATAGGAGCTCGGCTCGTAAATAGCTGCGTCGATCTGGCTAAGAATCGAGGCGTGATGGAAGTCATGGCTATCAGCTCCTCGGAGTCGTTCTTGCAGGACTTGGGATTTGATTATTCCTTGCCCGACCAAAAGCGAGCCCTCTTCATGCAACTCCGCAGTCGCGATGAAGTCTATCGCGAGCTAGAAGAAGGCAGCGATAGCGTCTGATTGTAGAGAATACAACTACGCGAGCGGCCATTGCTTTGCAAGGGCTTGCTTTTGGAGTGAAGTAAGCTCTTTGATGCCGCTCTTGGCGAGTTTGATGAGTGCCGCAAGTTCGGCATCGTCGAACGTGGCTTCTTCGCCGGTACCCTGGATTTCAATGAACTGACCGCTGCCGGTCATGACGACGTTCATGTCTACTGCAGCAGCGAAGTCTTTTTCGTAGTCCAGATCCAGCGTCGGCTTGCCGTCTACAATGCCAACGCTAATCGCTGCAACGTTGTCACGCAATGGATGCTCTGCGGGCTGCACTTTCTTAAAATCGGGGTAGAGCGCATCGGCAAGTGCGATGAAGCCACCGGTGATGCTGGCCGTTCGGGTTCCGCCATCCGCTTGCAGGACATCGCAGTCGACCGTGACCATCCGCTCGCCAAGTTTTTCCAAATCAATGATTGCTCGAAGGCTTCGCCCGATCAAACGCTGGATCTCGGTGGTCCTCCCGTCCACTTTACCACCGCGATCGCGTTTTTTACGTCGGTTGGTACTATGTGGCAACATGTTGTACTCGGCAGTCACCCAGCCTTTACCGCTGCCCTCGAGCCAGTGTGGCACGCTGGATTCAATGCTTGCGGTGCACAGCACGATTGTCTCGCCGCACTGATAGAGTACGCTACCGGGGCTGGAACGAGTAAATTTGCGTTTGATCTTTACAGGACGAATGCTCTGTTTGCTACTCATGATGATCTTACGTTCTCAATTCTTGGGCGGTCTGTTCGTAGTGAGCGAATGGGAATTCCAAGTGTCGCGAGTACCCGGGCTGAAATTGTAATCGCGATTCCCAGCAAATGCACCGCATTTTCAGCCGGAGCACCGATTGCCCAACAAGGATACGACGCTCAGTTGGCAGCAGAGGACGACTGGCAGAAAACGCAAACGAGCCGAGCAATCAATGCTCGGCTCGTCAGGTGTATCAAGTTGCTCCGGCATCCATGCCTGGAGCATTTGGGTTCGTTTCCGCGTCGCTAGCCTACTGGCCAATCGATGGCGGATTGTCCATCAAGAAGTCACGTGGACCGCGAGTGGTATAGTACGGGTACGCGACTTGAGCGACTTGTCCACCACCAGCGCCTTGCCCACCAGCAGGTCCGCCATTGTGCCCCAGGAACCGCTGGTAGTCGGTTCCGCCTCGCTGCCAGCCCATTTTGCAAGGACGGCAGCCGAGGTTGCCGTTGCAAGAATTGCAGTTGCGGCGCTCGAGGAGATTGCACCCAGTGCTAGCGACCAAGGTGAAGGCGAAGGTCATCCCTAACAGTACACGTTTCATCAGCGTCATCCTTTACGCAGGCGGCCTGCCAAAGCGAGGCGCACGGGTTAAATCAGCAGTCGTTTGCTCTGCGCGATTTTACCGATGGAGTTCGGTTGTTGTCGCCGCGGAAGCGATCGCGTCTGTACGCTGAGCGCAGAGTGATTGTCGGTTTTCAAGGCTAGCAGCGGGATGCAGCCTACACCGTTCCGACAGAGTCTCGAATCGTCCGGAGCTCGAGCCTGCAATCGGGAAAAGCTGCAATATTGGGCCAGCCGGTCCCCAGTGGGATATGAAAAACAGCCTGGTTTAACCAACTTGACATTTTGAGCCACACTCAGAGCAGTCGCTGAAGGTCAGACTCTACATCGTGAGAGCTTTGCTAGCAGGGCAGATCGCAGAACACCTTTGGGCCATATTTCATGAAGGCGCCAATCGTCCCGCGAGTGCGCGAGTTTGAGCTGAATTGCTGACGAAGGAGACGGTTTTCGCGTATCATGGGCAACGGCGGTGGCTGTGCAGGCTGACCGCTGAGAAAGTCCTGATTCTTACGACTCCCTTCGACGAGCAAGTTCATTGGCCAGGAACAAAATCGAAGTCAACCGCCAGCGGCGCGGCAAACCAAACGCAGCGACGGCCAGAACGGCGCCTGCGTCGCCGTTTATGGAAGTGGAGCCCGTTCGCATGACGTTCAGCGTTGTGCTCATTCTGCTGGTGACTTTCCTGGCCGCCGGCATCTGCGCTTTGGTCGTCTTGGCATTACAGATCCCAGAATTTAGTTCTGAGCTCAATCACTGGCTGGGACGATCCGTCAGTAGCACCGCCGACTACTCACGGCGTTACCAACTCTATTTTGCACTGGCCGTCTACTCGGCACCACTTGGTTTTGGAATGCTGGTCGCCATCTTGCACAAGGTCATCAATTGGCTTGCAAGACTCGCTGCCATGAGAGATCGCGAAACGGACGACGACTTCCGCATGGAATAGCCGTCGAAGTCTAGAGTAGCCGTCGAAGTTTAGAATAGCTGTCGAGGTTTGGAGTAGCCGTCGAAGCGTGTTTCCAGAATTTGGGAACCGGAATTTGCCAACACGCGTCTGACCTATTGTGCTGGCGTGAGTGTATTTTGTTCTCACGCGACGCCTGCAGTGCCGCTGATCTAGCGTAGTGGTGGCTTCCAGCAGCCATGCTTGCGCGCCACCAGTGCGGATCTTGGCGGCTGGAAGCCACGATCGCGAGCTGTGAAGACGCCAGCCCCGCCGTAACAGGATACTGCGCTCGAGCGAGAGCGCCTTTTCAATTAGAGCCAACCACATGACTGAACAGCAAGCACCCACGACTCGAACACCAACATGCACTCCGATGACGGGTCGCCCGAGTTGCCATCTGCCAAGACAAGGACTTGGACGTATCTCAGTGATCGCACCAATTATTGTGCTGGCCTGCATCCTGATGTGTGCAGGGGGGCAACTTCGGCAAGCGAGCCTGTTCCAGTCGCAGGAGACCGTGTCGATAGAGTCTGCTGACGCTAAGTTCGCGAAACAGAATTGGAAAGACGCACTTCGCGACTACAAGAAGCTCCTTGGCGATGCGGGTTTGGATGGCGACACAGCGGCGAAGTCTTTACGGCAAGCGGAATTGTGCTTGCGCCGCCTCAACGACCAGGCCTCCATCGACGCGTTGCTCAAGAGTGGTGTAAAAACGCATGGGCAGAAGCCACAGGTTTTGGACGTCGCCGCTGACATCTACTTGCAAGCGTACCACTATGGAACCGTCGCCGGAGGGAAGTTCGTTCGTGGTTACTCGCGTGGGTATGGCGGCCGCGGTGGATGGGCTGGCAGTCGAGTTAATGTAGCTGATCAAGACCGAAGTCAGGCCATCGCTCTTCGGTTTCGCGCCATTGAGTTGCTGAGCGGAAAAGCTGAACTGCCGCCTGGCGCAAGCACTTCGCTGCAACGCGAGAAGGATGGATCGGCGGTGAAGTTGGCATCGCTTCACTTGAGCTTGGCGAAGGCGCTCTTATCGCAACGCAGTGGCAGTTACGCTTGGCGGCTGTCCGAACTCACATCGCTCGACACACCTAATTACCGCGAGGTGGACGCTGCCGATCCTGCCCCTGGGCATGACCCGCCTGCAGATCCATCTGGCGATGGGCCGCTGTTGCATGAAGTCCCTGAAGCTTGGGCCGCAGCCGCCACGGACGGTGAACGCGTTCGTTATTGCCTTTCACAAGCATCGCTTGTCGACTCCCTGCGGGACCAAGTCGAATACACATGGGCAAACCACCTAGCCACGATTTACTCGGTCGCAACCATCCGAAGCTACTCATGGATGCTGCAACAAACGAACTCCACCGAGCAGCTTGAGGGGCGAATGCAAGTTCATACGCTGGCAGACAATGAGTCGATCGCGAAGCTGGCGTCGGGAGTTCAGCGATTCGAATTGCCCGATGACTACTGCCACATAACGTTGTGGCAAAAAATTGCCGAGCGTGACTCTGAACCTGGAATTCGCAAGAGTGCGATGGTGCGGCTAACCGAAGCGCTACTGAATCGCCGCCAGTACGAAAAAGCCGCTCAGAGGCTCGAACGCGAAATTGCTCTGTTTGGTGACGATCGCCGCAAGACTCGACAGGCGCTATTGGATTCGATTCGCAATCCGCGGCTGAAGTTTGACGCTGTCCCCAAGTTGCTCGCTGGCGAGCCGATTCAATTGAGCGTTGTAAGCCGCAACGCCGACTCGCTCAAATTTTCGGCTACTCAGATAGATCTTGAAAAGCTTATTTCGACCTGGAAAGCGTACCACCGACTGCTTGAACGCGGCAATGGGAAGCTACCTTCGAAACGAGAGGATGCACTCGAGCAGATTGTGCAATCGCGGATCCAGCCGAACGATCCGTCGAGACTATTTCAAGAGCAGACCGTCAAACACTTCTTGACCAACAAGAAGAGCACGTGGGAGCAAGACATCGAGCAGCGCGCCGATCATTGGGACCGACGCGATCAGATCAGCGGTCCACAACTTGAGCCTGGAGCCTATTTGGTTGATGTTTCTGCTGGCGAGTCCAGCCTGGCACGAGTCGTCGTCTGGGTCGAAGATACCGCGCTGGTACAAGTTGCTGGTGAAGACGGGCAAGTGCTGCTGGCAAGTGATCTTGCAACCGGTGCTCCCGCCACTGGGATCTCAGTGGAATATTTTGGCTATGGTCAAAAACGTCAAAAACAACGAGCCTATGTCACGTCAAATTTCGCCCGCAGAACAGACACCAACGGCAGCATTACCGTCGAGCTGGATACGGAATTGAACTGGCTAACAATCGCTCGCCGCAGGGCCGACGATGGCAAAGTCAGCACCTCCATTCTCGGCGCACAAAGAGTCTGGCGCAACGCAGCAACAGAACGACTGGAACAATACAAAGCTTACGCCGTTTCGGATCGACCAATTTACAAACCTGGCGAAACCGTAAAGGTCAAACTGTGGCTGGCGAGAACTGGCTATGGCGACGTGCGCCCTCAAGCATTCGCCAACACAAGCGTTGCCGTTCATGTCATTGATCCCAAAGGAAGCGCGTCTGAGAAAATTGAGCTAGAAACGGATGCCGATGGTGGAACTGAATTCGATTTCCCGTTGAATAGCGAAGCCACGCTCGGATACTACTACCTGGCGGTCACGGCTAGCAACGGGCAGCGAACCATTGGACTGGCTAGCGATTTTAGGTTTCGCCTAGAAGAATATCGCAAACCAGAATTCGAAGTGCTGATTGAAGCACCGGAAAAACCAATTGCTCTAGGCGAAACGGTTAAGGCAACCTTAGAAGCCAAGTACTACTTTGGTGCCCCCGTCGCTGGCGCAGCCGCCGTCGTGCGAGTTGAACGAGCAGCGTACCAGGAAACCTACTATCCCGTGATGCCGTACGATTGGTTCTACGGAAACGGATACTGGTGGACAGGCGGCTGGTGGGACTGGCATCCAACTGTAGAAAATTGGCGCGGCTGCATGCCTGCACCGGGGCCGCGAGGGCCTGCACCACCGAACCCCGTCGAATTGCTTTCGGAGCAAACAATTACACTCGACGAAAACGGAAGAGCTGAGATCGAGTTTGATTCGGCGGAAGCGAAGGCGTTTTTTGGCGACTCGGATCATCAATATACGATCACGGCACGTGTAACGGACGCAGCCAGACGGACTCAGACCGCAACTGGGCAAGTCATCGCGGCTCGAAAGCCATTTCAGATTTACGCCTGGACGGACAAAGGCTACTACCGTGCCGGTGAACAGATTGAAATTAGCTTTGATGCCAAGCAGTTGTCAGGCCCCCCTATTGCGGCTATCGGAACTGTCGAGCTTTTCAAATTGAGTTTTGAAATGGGAGCCGATGGAAAGACAAAAGTCATCGAACGATCCATTCTCAAGCGTGACGCAGCAACCAATGGTGAAGGCAGCTATCAATTTCAAGGTGTCATCGCGGAAGGCGGTCAGTATCGCGCCGAATTGCGACTAAACGACGTTCAAGGTCGACAGGTTGCAGGTGGGCATATCTTCACCGTTCGCGGCAACGAAAAAGCTCAACGCAGTGGCGTCCAGAACAA
>CAYPLE010000160.1:0-8769 GCA_964411445.1 uncultured Pirellulaceae bacterium | reverse complement strand
GGTGGCACCCATACGATGAATCTACCCTGCGACCCCGCGGCCGACCCACAAAGACCAAGCCAAGAAAAGAAACCTGACCAGATCTGACACCTTTGCTTTCTCCTAGTAGAGCGGTTGTCCCCAACCGCTTGCGAGAGTTGTTGTCCACAGATCGCGGTACAAACTCTCGCATTTTGTGCCACTTGTACTCCAGTTGCATCGTGAGGCGCAATTCTTGCGTACAAGCCGGGCGACCGACCATCCGTCACCGGACAAACTGCGCCGCTTCGTTAGATAGTCGAGAAAACCGACTACCTTGGTCGCAAGATCCGTGACGAGAACAGCGCTGCAGCGTACCCAAAAACAAACAGCTGAGGACAGTTGTTCTACTGAGAAAACAAAGTTGTCAGTAGCAGAGCTGCCCCCTTTTCTTTCTTTGACACCTTTTCTTTCTTTTTTCCCGAGCGCAAGCACGATCAAGAGATGGGACCGCAAACAAAGTCGACAATCTGGGCCAAGGCAAATCGAAAGAGACCGGTTGCTGCTGGCAGGGCGACGGCTCAATAGTTGCAGCCGACGGCGCGATCTAGTTGAGCGAGTGTGCTGGCGAGGGTGGCGTCGATACGGGCTAGTTGGGTCTCGAACATCAAGAGTTCGCGGTAGGTCTCGATCAGCGTAAAGAAGTCGGTGCGTTTGCCTCGGTAGTCGGCGATCGACAGTTGGAGAGTGTCTTCGGTGCGGGGTATGATTCGTCCTTCATATATATCGCGCTGTTGAACCAAGGCGTCGGCTTGAACAATCAGGCGACGGATCTTGCCGTACAATTCGTCGCGTTCGGCTTCAAGGCGACGGGTTGTGCTACTGCGGCGATGGGCGGCTTCTCGAATACCACTGTTGATTTTGTCTCGCCAAATCGGAAGCGTTGTGCCAAAACTGAAACTGAGGTTGTCATTGCCATTGGCGACGGGACTAATGACATTTTGACCGTCGCTGATGATTCCCCAGTTCAAACCAACGTTAAAGTCGGGGTATTGCTGCAAGCATGCCAAACGTTCCTTGCCGCGATCACGTTGTATCTCCCAAGCAAGACCACGCAGCTTTGGATTGCACTGTTCTGCTCGGGCGATCAATGCATCGATTTGCGTTGGCGTATCTTTGAAGCCAAGATTGTTATCAGTTTCAGGCAGTAGCGTGACAGGCTGTTGCAACAGAGCAGCCAGATCAGCTTGAGCAAGTTGCTTCTGGCGATGGAGCCGGACGAGTTGATCGTCAAGTCGATCATTCTCTAGCTGCGCACGAAGAACATCCTGTTGCGAACCGCCGCTGCGGTAGCGTGCTTCAGCTACATTGGTAAGGTCTGCGACGAGCGCCTTCGTTTCTTCGATGATTGCAAGCGCTCGTGTTGCAAACCATAGTTCATAGTAGGCGAGCTTCACGGACTCTGCAATCTCGCGCTCAATCGCGTCGACCTCAGTGCGAGCAATCTGCACTTCGCGGCTCGCGATCACTGCCTTAGCCTTGAGCTTTTCGGGAAACGGCACGACTTGTTTGACAGACATCTGATTCCCGACGCGCCCGCCTGCTGTTTGCAACGCGTTGTCCTGCAGTGGCCAGAATGTGTTGTTGAATGTCGGGTCGGGCAACGCTTTGACTTGTGGGATAACGTTGCTAGCCGCCGCAACTCGCTGTCGCGCGGCGAGAATCTTGGGATGTCGAGCAAGAGCCGTACTGACGAAGTAGTCAACGGGTTGGCCAGCGCGAACTGTTTCGCTAGCTTGTGCCTCAATCACCGACTGCTCGGTTGGTAAAGCCGCTGTGTTTTCCTGACTGGCTGCAACGCTAGGCGCTTGAGCAAGAATTGCGGGCGAGGCAATGACGATGCCTTCGTCGATGCCTTCGTCGAAGCCTATGGGCAGAACTGGTTGAGCCGCCGCTGCGGTTGGCTTCGTGCTCCGATTTAAGAAAGTTGATCTCGCTTTTGCTGGCACTTTATCACTACTGGCCTGCAAAACGACCGCCGCTTCAGGTGATGAATGGGCCGGAGATTTCTTCTCGGTCGCCGGACGGACGGTCGCGCACCCGGATAGCGTCGCAGCGAGCATGGTTGATAGCAGGACTCGCTTCGCCCTCCCCGATCGGCGGGTTCGTGATTGCCAATCCATAGCGTTCCGGTCCTGATGAGCTATAATTGAGGCAGCAAAGTTTGCCTAACCGGTTGATTCCTATTGAACTTGTCGGCCTAATCTCCGATACAGTTCGCACACCGAGCATGGGTATCATCTTCGGAATGTCACATTGAGAAACTCCCCCCTAATTCGCACTGCCGTCAGCCTTTGTCTGATCGCTGCAATGGTGATTCAGCCATTGGCGTTGGTTGCTGCGCAGGGGACATGCGTGCAGGATCAATGCTGCGACGCGCGAACGGTTTGTTACGCCTGCAAATGCTGTGAAGTAGAAACTGACGGCGGTACCTGTAGTTGCTGCAGCAGCAAGCCCGCCGAAGCAAGCAGTTGTTGTGCGTCCAAAGCTGACAAGCCGCAGCACGATGCGTTGCCGGTCGAGCAGTCTGGTATTACTCCGAAGCCGTCGAAAACTGGCGATGAAGACTCCGTTCAACACGTTGCGGCCGTGTCATCTTGTATGTGTGGCATTCGGGCGGAGCCGATAGCACCTGCACCTTGTCGTGCCCCTTCTCCTCAGGTTCGTGAATTGGTCGTGATCGCGTATCTGGATCACCTCAACTCTGGCGCCGGACGTTCCAGCCGCTGCGACCAACAAGATTCACGCCTTCCGATTGGCGACCAATCACCGCATTTCTCTCAGCGGTTTCTCTGTATCTGGCGCATCTAGCGTCGTCTCGATAGAAGCGTTGCGCGCTCGTAGCTCTTCGTCAACCGTTGGCAGTTGCATCTAGGTGAGGCTACGGGCTGCCAAGTGCGCGTCCACGAAAATTTTTGCGTCACACGATGCTCGGCAACAGCGGTCAAGCACCGGTGATGGCGTCCCTGACCGGTTCCGCGACTAGTGATCGGCTGCGGAAGCGAACACAAGCAACCGGTAAAACGCCCGTACAACGATACGAGAATTGCTATGAATCAGGACGAACCCAAAAGACCAGATGAAGCCGAAGCGGACCGCCAAGCCGGTAGCCAATCAAAACCATTGGTCGAACATTCGCGAGCGTCGACAGACAAACATCCCGCTCTCCCTGAGGATAACGGTGCGGCGCGGTGGCTTATGCGCATCGGCGTACAAGCGGCAACTGTCGCCATTGTCGCTGGGTTGGTTTTCTTCTTGCTTGGCGTCGCACAACGGACAAACTGGCTTACTGCCGATGGTTTCTCTAGCAACGCGGGCAAAGCTGCAAACGATACCGAGGTTAACGAGGCGAAACGATACATTTGCCCGATGATGTGCACACCACCTTCAACAGAGCCGGGACGTTGCCCAGTCTGCGCAATGGAACTTGTCGAAGCAGTTGGCGGAGGCGGAGGCGATGGAATCTCGGTCACAATCGAGCCCTCTGCTCGTCGACTGGTTGGCATACAAACGGCGATCTCCAAGCTGGGCGAAGTGAACCGAACAATCCGGACCATCGGAACGATCGACTTTGATGAAAGCAGGCTGTCGACCATAAGTGCTTATGTTGACGGTCGTTTGGAGAAGATGTACGCAAACTATGCTGGCGTGAAGGTCAGTGAGGCTGACGACCTGGCGTTGCTATACAGCCCGCAGCTCTACACCGCACAAGCCGAGTTCATCTCGAGCATGAACAACGATGGCAAGGTCGGACGCTTTCAAGTCACTGGTGACGATCTTAACAAGATGGCTCGCGAGAATTTAGCGGAACTTGGCATGACGCAGGAGCAGATCGACCAATTGAGCGCGTCCGGAAAGCCGATGTCTCGCATTCGGATCAAGTCGCCGCAAAGCGGAACAGTTATTGAAAAGTCAGCCGTCGAGGGCGACTACGTCAAGACGGGACAGATGCTTTATCGAGTTGCCGATCTCAGCAGTGTTTGGTTGATGCTCGACCTCTTCCCCGACGACGCTTCTGCGATTCGATTCGGCCAACAGGTAGAAGCCGAGATTCAGTCAATGCCTGGAGAGGTGTTTACTGGGCGTGTTGCGTTCATCGACCCCACGGTCAATCCGAGTACCAGAACGGTGCGTGTGCGAGTCGAAGTATTGAATTTTGACGGCAAACTGCGTCCCGGTGACTACGCGACAGCCCGTGTAACCGTACCGGCGATACTTGTTGATGAAGTCTATGACCCGGCACTGGCGAACAAGTATATCAGTCCGATGCACCCGCAGGTCATTCGCGATGAACCGGGCATGTGTCCACTGTGTGATATGGATTTGGTGCCAACATCCCAACTTGGGTTCGCGGCAGAGCCGTTGCCAGCACAGCAGGTCGTCACCGTTCCCCGTGACGCCGTGTTGCTTGCTGGCGAGAATAGTGTCATCTATGTCGAAACCCAGCCAGGACGCTTCGAAATTCGCCGAGTCACGGTTGGCCCGATGAATCGAAACGAAGCAATCATCGTCGAAGGTTTGTCCGCTGGTGAGACGGTCGCAACTGGGGGTAATTTCCTTATCGACTCGCAGATGCAGCTTGCCGGAAACCCATCTTTGATCGACCCAACCAGGGCACCAAGCTACTCGCCAGGGCCGCTGGAGCTTCCTGAAAGGGTTCCAGTCCTATTGGCTACAGAAGCTGGAAAACAGTTCGATCGCACCTACGAAGCTTACTTTGAAATCCAACGTGCAATGGCGGCGGACCAGTCCCCACCTCCGCTTTCGCTAAACACGTTAATCGACGGGCTGCACCGGTTGGAAATGCTTGCGGAAGTCCCTGATGAAGTTCAGCGCAATTGTGCTGAGGCTCGCCGCGCAGCTACGCGCATGGATGGTTCGCTGGAGAGGGCTCGCGAAGCCTATCGTGGTGTTAGCCATGCGATGCTGCGCGCAGCCACGGTCGCGCGTGGCCCCAAGACGGCGGTCAGCCTAACGCATTACTACTGCCCCATGGTTCCCGGGGGTGGAGGCGACTGGATGCAGCCTGGCGGAGCATTGCGGAATCCGTACTGGGGCAGCGAAATGCTAACCTGCGGGGAGGTGGTTCGCGACATGGCAATGGCCGTTGAGGAAATTGCTTCGTTCGGTCGGACGGCGCAGTAAGGAAACAACCATGCTAAATCTAGTCATTCGCTTTTGCGTCAAAGAACCTTGGCTGGTCGTGCTCTTGACGATCGGACTGAGTGTTGCAGGCTGGGTGAGTTTCAATTCGATTCCGATCGACGCGATTCCCAACATCGGTGAAAACCAAGTCATCGTGCTTACGCCTTGGCCCGGTCGTTCACCGAAGGACATCGAAGACCAGGTGACATACCCGCTCAGCGTTTCGCTCCTCGCGGTTCCGGGGGCTGAATCGGTGCGTGGCAAGAGCATGTTCGGCTACAGCTTTGTGCAGGTTACGTTCAAAGATGGAATCGACTTCTATTGGGCGCGCAGCCGAGTATCCGAACAACTCGGTAGCGCTGCTTCGAAGTTGCCCGATGGCATCGTCCCGCAACTTGGACCGGACGCAACTGGTCTGGGCCAGGTCTATTACTACGTGCTGGAGCCGCCCGCCGAAGGAATGGGACTCGCCGAACTTCGCAGCCTGCAAGACTTCGTCGTCAAGTATGAGTTGCAAGCCGTGGAGGGCGTGAGCGAAGTGGCATCCATCGGTGGTTACGTCCGTCAGTATCAAATTGAAGTCGATCCCGACAAACTTCGCTTTCACAGTGTGTCGCTTGAAACTCTTGCGAAGGCGATCAAGGGATCGAATCTTGACGTCGGTGCTAAGACCGTCGAAGCGACAGGAATGGAGTTTATCGTACGCAGCAAGGGCTTCCTTGGGTCCGGCGGCGACAAAAACAAAACTATCGAAGACATCGAAAATACGGTTATCAAGCAGAGTGACGGTGTACCAGTTCGCGTTCGAGACGTTGCAAATGTCCAGATCGGGCCGGACTTTCGGCGGGGTGCTTTGGACTACAACGGTGCCGAAGCTGTCGGGGGCGTCGTCGTTATGCGGTACGGCGAAAACCCACGTGTCGTAATTGACCGCGTCAAAGAGAAGATTGCCGCAATCACTCCATCGCTAAAGGGGGTGACCATTCACGGCGTTTACGATCGCAGCGGATTAATTGATGAGACAATGTCGACGCTGACGCATGCGCTGCGTGACGAAATCATCATCACGGCGATCATCATTTTGTTGTTCCTGCTCCACATCCGAAGCAGCTTTGTTGTTGCGATTTGTTTGCCGGCTGCAGTGCTAATATCGTTCATCGCGATGCGAATGGTTGGTGTTGGTGCGAACATTATGTCGCTAGCAGGAATTGCGATTGCAATCGGAACGATGGTCGACATGGCGATCATCGTTTCGGAAAACATATACCAGCACCTATCGGATTGGGAGTCGAGCGGCGGTGCGAAAACGAAGGAGTCGCGCGCTTGTGTCGTTTACGAAGCAACAACAGAAGTTGCACCGGCGGTTGTCACTGCCGTTGCAACGACCATCGTCAGCTTCTTGCCAGTTTTCTTCCTGACAGGCCGTGACTACAAACTGTTTTCGCCACTCGCATTTACAAAAACGTTCGCAATCGCGGCAGCCATGATCGTTGCTGTGACGATCGTACCAGCGCTCTGCCGGTTGATGTTGAAAAGTG
This sequence comes from uncultured Pirellulaceae bacterium, assembly GCA_964411445.1. Lineage (GTDB taxonomy): Bacteria > Planctomycetota > Planctomycetia > Pirellulales > Pirellulaceae > Aureliella. The sequence goes on along the minus strand of CAYPLE010000160.1, from coordinate 2,068 downwards.
CTGTTCGCCGTAAGAGCACTGCGATGATAGCCGCCCTGTCGCTTGCGGGGCTTCTCGGATCAGCATCATATTTCCTATGGGGAATGCGACTGGCCGAACGCTCAGGCCTCCCTTCTTGGAGCATAACGGTGTTCGTTTCATTGATCGGCTTCTTCGCCGGTTTGCAGTTGATGCGAGAGAGAATTCGTCCTATCGAGGAGATCCCATCCAGTCGTTTCGTTCGCTGGATCTACGCGGCACGTCTGCGACATGCACTCAATCACAAAGCGATCGCACTCTCGTTTCCGCTAATGCTGTTGTTCATCGGCGTAGGAGCCTACGTTGGCTTGCCAACTGTCCTTCGACCGGTCGAAAGGTTTGCCAAACTCTTTGGTGCCGAGCTGAATGACTTCCCTGGCTACGTCGATGCCAAACACGTTTTCACTGGTTTACAAAGTGATGATTGGATTGCGTTGGATGAAGGGAGTTGGTTTTACATGCCAACGCTCTATCCCGCAGCGAGCTTCTCGCAAGCAATGCAAATTCTGCAAACCCAGGACGTTCTAATCGGCCAGATCCCTGAAGTCAAAGACGTGCTGGGCAAGATTGGCCGCGTCGACTCCGCACTTGATCCAGCACCCGCTGCAATGGTGGAAACGTATGTAATGCTGAAACCGGAGAGCCAGTGGCGTGAAGGCGTGACCGCCCGCGACGTTTGGGACGAAATCAATCGCGTGGCGACACTCCCTGGCGTCACTCCCGCCTCAGCTTTGCAACCCATTGAAGGCAGAGTGGTGATGTTGCAGTCCGGAATCAAAGCTCCGATGGCGATTCGTATTTACGGAAACCAACTGGACGAGCTAGCTAGTGCGGCTATGCGAGTGTCAGCCGAACTGAAGAAATCACCGCTGATAAACGCTGGAACCGTCAATCCGGACATTGTGCTGGGCAAACCTTACGTCGAATTCACTGTGAACCGCGACACCGCGGCTCGCTACGGAATGAATTCTACAATGGTAAACCAAGTGATCGAAACGGCGCTCGGTGGAATGAACCTCATCAACACCGTTGAAGGCCGCGAACGCTATCCCGTTCGCGTACGCTACAACCGCGACCTTCGCGAACAGATCGACGGTTTGAAGCGTTTGCCGATCGTCACGCACTCCGGTGCAATCGTTCCTTTAGAAGAACTCGCCACTCTGGAAACAACTTGGGGACCGGGCGCAATCAACAGTGAAAACGGGCGATTGGTTGCTCACGTTTCCTTTATGACAAATGGCAGCAAGGGCGATTTGGAATCAGTGACCGCGATCGAAGAACAACTCCGCAAAGCTCAGGCATTGCCCGGGTCCGATCCGAATCGACTGTCACTACCGGCAGGATACTCCCTTGAAGCTGTCGGCAGTTTCCGAAACCAGCTCGAAGCCAATCAACGCTTGATGTGGATTATTCCTCTCGTCCTCTGCATCAATCTACTGCTAATCTACGTTGAGTTTCGAAATTTCTCGATCTCGCTGGCTGTGTTCTCAGGCATCCCGGTAGCATTCGCAGGTGGCATGATCGCGGTCGCCACGATGGGCGTCGAACTCAACACAGCGGTTTGGGTTGGATTCATCGCGCTGTTCGGCCTGGCTGTCGACGATGGAGTGGTGATGGCGACCTACATTCACCAATTGCTGAAGAGACGAAAAGTAAATTCGATTGAAGACATTCGAAGTACGGTTTACGAAGCTGGCCTGAAACGCATTCGACCTTGCATGATGACCACAGTAACGACACTTGCGGCACTGGTCCCCGTGTTGATCGCAACGGGTCGTGGAGCGGATGTTGCTCGGGCCATGGCAATTCCCGTTTTCGGCGGAATGCTAGCCGAGCCGTTCACGTCCTTCATCGTACCAACGCTGTATTGTGGCTACTTAGAACTAAAAATGCGTTTCGGTTTCCAAGATGAACTTTGGAATGGAACCGAAGAGATGCCAGAGAATGAACTAACGCCGGCTGCATAAGTGCTGCGTAGATTGATTGCTTGCTCGTCACAGATCTTCAGTGGCGAGCATCTGACCAAGGAACTTAATCGAGAACTGCGGCC
>CAYPLE010000159.1:0-8879 GCA_964411445.1 uncultured Pirellulaceae bacterium | reverse complement strand
GGAACACTTAACTGCTCCTCGAGAATCAGTTGCAATTCGTCACCAACAAGCGGTCGCAAGCGGGCGATGGCTTCTCGAGGGCTGAATCGATCAAGAAGCTGGTCCAGCTCAGTTAACGTGCTGGTGGTCAGTGCTCGGCAGGTGCGGTCAGTATGCACACTTGGATCCTGAAGCACAGCCGTTTGTAAACGATTTTGCAAGTGCTCGGGTAGACTGCTGTCGTGAACAACAATCAAATGATCAGCCTCAAAATTGGCATCCGACGCGGCGCATCTCGAATACGTCAAAATGTGCCGGTCGATTGCGCGTTGCCAACGCAAGCGTATCGCAGCGACTTCAGCAGGGGAACACACGGCTCCCTGAGCAGAAAAGGCCTGCGTGATTTCGCCTTCACTAATTCCGCCATTGCGAATTCGCCAGTCCATCTGAGAAGCATGTGCTTCTTCAAAAAAAGTCGCTACTCGCTCACGACGAATCTCGCGAACTTCATTCGTTGCGGCAATTCGAGACGCCTCGGCAAACATCCGCTCTAACAAATCGAAATCATCAGTCAAGCTTCCAGCGAAGAACTTGCCAACAGTCTCGCCCTGCGGCGGTGCACTCGAGGCTGGTGGATTGCTCACGCCTGCACACGCTCCTTCACCCAAGTCCATCGCAAATTCAACGTAACAATGTGGTGCTGCTTCACTCTTGCGGATCGCCGATACGATTCGTCGGTCACTGCTCAAGTACGTTTGAAGCAGCTCTTCGTCATAGTCAACGCGGAACGTCCCTGCGTGTTCAAAATTGTGCTTGAGCAACCAAGCGTGTGTTCGCAAGGCGAGTTCACTTGTGAGAGTTTCATCACTCTCCTTCAACTCAATCCGCATCGGCGGAATGAGCTGCAATTCCTCACGGCGGCCAGCTTCGGCAATCGACTCCGCCAGTAAGCTCTCCATGCCCGAAACGGTCCGCCGTATTCTGTTGGACATTCGATTTGCCAACACCGCGTAGGTAACTGCTAGAATGACGCTGACAACAGCCAGAATGCAGACAACGATCATCAATATAGCTACGATGGTTTTAAATTGAATCTCGTCCACAGACTGCTCCTGACATCGCGATACTGCTCAACCCAACGCGACCGAAAATCCCACGCCAACGCGCTGTCTGGAAACGACTCACGCACCTCACGCCACCAAGCTTCATTTGAATATGACAACTCTGAACCCGCCCCGCAAGAAGCAGCCGACGGATCGCTGTGGGTTATTGATCGCTGTTCGCAACTTTTGGGCATTGTGTATTCTCCAACCCGCACAATCTACGACAAAAACAGACCACAGAAGCCAGGCTGTGCTGCAGGCTATCTTCCTGGTGATTGCCACTTCCGGTTTGTTGCTTGCGCAGGAATCGGATTCTGTCGATCGAGATTATTCGGCCGAACTGCCTAGGTTCGCTGCTCTAACGCCGCAGGAGGCTTTGTCGGCCTTCAAAGTCGCCGATGGATTCGAAATTGAACTGGTCGCGTCGGAACCACTCGTGCAAGATCCGATTGCGGCAGCATTTGATGACCGTTATCGAATGTATGTCGTTGAGATGCGCGGATACAGCGAGCAAGCCGACGAAAAGCTCGGACGCATCGCTCTGCTCTCTGACGAAAACGGCGACGGTGTGATGGACAAGCGAACCACTTTTGCAGAAGGACTTTCCTGGCCAACAGCCATTGCGGTATGGCGAGACGGCGTGGTGGTAGCAGTGGCACCCGACGTCATGTTCTTCGCTGATCGGGATGGCGATGGAAAAGCAGAGATTCGGGAGAAGTGGTTTTCAGGCTTCGGCCGTGGTAACGTGCAGGGGCTAGTGAATAGCCTGCGTTGGAGCCCTCGCGGTTACCTTCACGGCGCAACCAGTAGTTCCGGTGGTGCGATCGATACTGGCCGCGAAAAGCTCGGGCTGCTCCGTCGTGATTTCCAAATTGACCCAACTGCGAAAACCATTGCAGCAGCCACCGGTGGAGGCCAACATGGGTTAAGCTTCAACTCCTTCGGCGACAAATTTGTCACCAGCAATAGTGATCATCTTCAGCAAGTCTTAGATTTTGAATCCTGGCTCGCTACGCTGCCGTCCAACGTAGCAACGCCCAGGCTTCGTCGGAGTATCGCGGAAGACGGCCCTCAAGCGACCGTGTACCGCACGAGCCCAGTTGAGCCGTGGCGTCTTGTTCGAACACGCCTACGCACCAAAGGGATTGTGCCCGGACCAATCGAGGGTGGTGGTACCGCAGCCGGCTATTTCACAGGCGCGACGGGAACTTGCATCACCGACGCTCTGCAGAATTTTGGGCTGCGCAATGCAGACACTGCGCTGGTGTGCGACGTGGGAAGCAACCTGATTCACCGCAAGCACTTAAAAGACACTGGCATTTTCTGGACGGCTTCGCGCATCGATCGTGGCAGTGAACTGGTCGCTTCGAGTGATACTTGGTTTCGGCCAGTTCAGTTGGAACAAGGCCCCGATGGTTCGGTCTATATTCTCGATATGTATCGAGAGGTCATCGAGCATCCCAAGAGCTTGCCACCAGTGATCAAGCGACACCTTGATTTGACCAGCGGTCGAGATCGCGGCCGTATTTATCGTCTCCGTCCAACGCAATGGCGGGTTGGTCAAGGAACAATTCGCCAAGGAGCCATCTCGCCGCCTCCCGCGGAACTAGGCGTCAGTCAGTTGGTAGAGCGGTTATTCAGCCCGATTCCGTGGCAACGCATGACCGCGTCTCGTATGCTGATCGAGCAAGCTACATCCGACGAGGCGACGAGCGGAGCAAATAGCGACGCGAACAATGACGCCGTCCGCCACGAGATCGCAGGAGCACTGCGCGCGAAGCTAGCTGGTGACAAACAATCGGAAGCCGGAGCAATCGCCGCCGTTCATTGCCTTGCCCGAATCAACGGCAACGCTGAACAAACCTTTCTGCGCGACCTCTTGGCCTCAACCGAAAGTGCCCGGGTCCAAGAATCCATTCTTGAAGCGATCGCAAACAACGCGGAGCGTATCGCGGACATTGATTGGCTCGATGAGCTAGCGGGCACGACGGACCCGCGACTTCAAATCCAGCTTGCTCGGCTGACAGCAAACTTTGGCGGTGCCGAACAACGCATCAACTTTTTGACCAGTTTGGCCGCCGGCGCGACCGATCCCATTGCCACGTTTGCCATTGCCGCATCGGCGGGCTCGGACGACTGGCAAATCGTACGTCAACTAATCCACAAGCGTTCGCTCAGAAGTGCCCAACCATGGATCAAGTTGCTGCTTCCCAACTGGATGAACAACACCGGACAGCACCCAGCCGCGACAAGTTGGCTTCGCCAAGAGTTAGAAGACTGCAACGTCTCGGAGCTGCGAATTTGGATTGACGCCATCGGTGACTTGCAGCGTGGCGAGTTGGAGAGATTTCGATCAATTGCCCCTGTGAGCGAGTTGCCAGCATTCAAGAAGCTGGTCGCAGGCCTGGAGAGCCCGTCGGACAAGACCACAGCTTTGAAAGCACTGCGGCTCGCAGAGCTAGAGCCCTTCGTTGATCAAGTTGGTGAACTTCTTAGCTTGGGAGCAAGCGCCAGCGAACTCGAACAAATCAGTGAACTTATTCGCCTCCGCAGCTCATCCGCCCTTGGCCAGTCGATCATCGAGCATTTGCCACGCGTTCTGCCAACTGAACAGCAAAAGCTACTGCGTGCGTTCGCATCCAGCCCGCATTACCATCCACTTTTGGCAACTAGCATCGAAGAAGGCAAGCTGCCGATCGGCATGATTGCAACCGAGCTGCGCGAGCAATTGTCACAGGGCTCAAGTCAATCGTCGATGCGTTTTACAAGTCTGTTTGTGGCATCAAATCGCAACCGACAAGCAGTCGTTGATCGATACACGCAAATCGTACAGCCAAAGAGCAAGCCGACTTCGCAGTTAGCCGAATCACATCAGGCGGTTTGGGATCGAGGCAAAGTAGTCTTTGAAAAGAACTGCTCGCAGTGCCATCGACTTCATGGGGTGGGGCTACGAGTTGGCCCAGAACTCAAGGATCTGGCTAACAAATCAGTGGAGCAACTTGCGAAGTCGATTTTTGATCCAGCTAGCGAAATTGATCCGCGTTTTCTTTCCTACAGCGTTCTCACTGAAGATGGCCAAGCGATTACAGGCATCGTGACCGCCACATCGGGCCGCCAAGTCACCTTGGTAGAGGCCGGAGGAAAGACGCACCAATTGACTCGAAGCGTGATCGCCGAAATGAAGTCCAGCGGAAAATCGCTCATGCCAGAAGGTCTGGAGCAACAAGTTGCCCCGGAGCAGTTTGCAGACTTGCTCTACTTCCTACAAAATATCCAGTAAGCAGTGCCTCGGTTCAATTAAGCCGACGGTGCATTATGCGATCAATTCATCAATGACCTGCCCACCAAACTGGGAAAGCTGTTTGTGGCGGCCTGCGTGGTAGTAGGTCAACTTGTTGTCATCGAGTCCCAGCAGGTGAAGCAGTGTCACGTGGACGTCTCGAATGTGGTGCACGCACTCGACGGCTTGGGCTCCTATTTCGTCCGTTGCACCCACCGTATGCCCGGCCTTCGTTCCGCCGCCTGCAAACCACATCGTCATTGCTTTGGCGTTGTGATCTCGACCATACGACTTTCCGCCTCGCAGACCATTGTCGGGCGTGCGGCCAAACTCGCCGCACCAAACAACTAGCGTATCGTCCAACAATCCACGGCGTTTTAAATCGCGCAAGAGTGCCGCGATTGGCTTGTCGACGCTCTGAATCAACGAACCGTGCGCCTTTTCGATGTAGTCATGGCTGTCCCAATTGCCCGCATACGCCTGCACGAAGCGCACACCCTTTTCGACCAAACGTCGTGCGAGCAAGCACTTGCGTCCGAAGGCGTCTGTCGCGCTTGTGCCAATCCCGTACTCGTCCAATGTGCTCTGCGATTCGCCATCGATATCGATCACTCCCGGAACTTCGGTTTGCATCGAATATGCAAGTTCGTAACTTTCCATTCTGGCAGCGAGGTCACTGCGGTTATGTCGCGACGCCAGGTGGTGACGATTTAGTTCAGCCAGCAAGTCAAGGTCCAATCGTTGCTCGGCACGAGTCATTCCCGCTGGAGGATTCAAATCCAGGATGGGGCTTCCGGTAGGCCGCAACGGAGTGCCCTGGTATTTTGCTGGTAGAAATCCATTGGACCAGTTACCGGCCCCACCCTGCGGATAGGAAGTGCGCGGTAGCACTACAAAACCGGGCAGGTTCTCATTGGGCGAGCCCAGACCGTAAGTAACCCAAGCTCCGACGGCTGGATCGCCGCCGAATTGATTTCCTGTATTCAATTGGTAGCAGGCAGTTGGGTGATTCACCGATTCAACTTGAGCGCCTCGATAAAAGCAGAGGTCGTCGACTAACTCGCTCAGGTGAACCCAAGGTTTGGAAATGTCCGCGCCGCACTGACCCGCTTTCACAAAATCGAATGGGCTCTTGACGAAGTAGCGAGTCCCCGAGGACATCGCGCTTTCCATTTCACCACTGCGAGAGAACTCACGAAGGTGCTGCTTTGTCAGTTCAGGCTTTGGATCAAAGGTATCGATGTGCGACGGTCCGCCTTCCATCATGAGGAAGATGCATCGCTTAGCCTTTGCAGAATGATGCGGCTGGCCAGTCTCGGCGTGCGATAACGACGCCAAGGCAACGGAGCCAAGCCCTGCTCCCAATCCAAAGATTGCATCGCGCCTGTTCGGTCTAGCAAGTACATGCTTGTTCAAGTCTAGGATTCCCTAACTACTCGGTTACGTGTGGTCGCGGGGTTGGTTAATCCAGATACGCGAATTCGTTGGTGTTGAGCAAAATGCGGCATACAGCGGCTAAGCCGCGGGTGTTTGCATCAACGGACGCCGGTGTCAAATCCGACTGATAGTCTTCGAAGGCTGGCATGATTTCCTCAAAGCTGTACGGTTTGCCCGTCTTCTCCGCCATGACCGTCCGAGTCACCTTGGTTTGGAAAGTCGGCTCCGAGTACTCCTTACTCTGCTCAGCCGCAGCAGTTTGCTTCCAATGCTGCAAACATGCCTGCAGTTCCTTCTGGGTTGGCTGCCGAGCAAAAGCAAGCTCAAACGCGCGATGGACGATAGCCGCATCGCTTGCATGGCCTTCGGTTAGCAACCGATCAGCAAATGCAATGGATCGTTCGAGAACCTCTTCTGAATTTAGCAGTGTCAAAGCCTGGGGGGCAACAATGGACGTTTCTCGCAGTTCACAAGATTTGTCGGGCCCCGGTTGGTTGAAGGCTTCCAAGAATGGGTCCCGCAAGCCGCGAATGCGTTCCGCGTAGATTGTTCGTCGATTTCGTTGCTCAGGAAGTGGATCGGGCTCGTACACCGAAGCGGTTCCGCCCATGATTTGACGCGGCTGAAACGCGACTTCACGATTCAGGTCCGGACGACACGGTATGCCACCAACGGTCAAATTGAGTTCGCCGCTAACGGCCAACATGGCATCCCGCAATTCCTCAGCCGTCAGGCGCCTAGGCTGGAAGGTTGCGTAGAGCTGCCCCAGTGGATCTGCTTCAGCCAAGGAATCTGGGTTAGGGTGCATGGATTTGCGCTGGTAAGCATCGGAGCTCACGATGAGCCTGTTGAGCTTTTTAATTGACCAGCCGTTCTCCATGAACCACCTAGCCAAATAGTCGAGTAGTTCTGGATGTGTCGGCAAGCCACCAGTGCCACCAAAGTTGTTTGGATTGGCGGCTATGCCACGGCCAAAGTGCCACGACCAAACTCGATTGACGATTACGCGTGCGGTGAGTGGATTGGAGGGATCGACGATCCACTCTGCCAATGCAAGCCGACGTTTCCCCTTACCAGCCGGGAAATCGTGCTTGGCCATACCACCAAGTGACTGGGCCGCGCTCAGTGCTCCCGGAGAAACGGACTCACCGATCGAGTGCACGTTCCCGCCGCTGCGAATTGCATCCGCATCGAAAACGCCCTTCGACCACGGGTCTTCCGGCATCTGAATGCGGCCAACAAAGTTCTTCTTAACAATCGTCTTGCCAGTATAGACCGACAGAGCTAGCGGCTTGGTACGATCCAGCTCGATCCCGTGTCGAACCTTGTTCTTCTTCATACGCGCCAAAGAGGCTTCATCACCAGGATCGAGGCCGTTGTCCCCAGTTTTTGCATCGCCTGTTTCCTTTTTTCGACGCTGCTGCACCTTCTGCGTCAGTTCCTTTTCCTGATCTGCGTATGCCGCGATTTTGGCGGAGACCCATTGATTGCTTGCTGCGAACCCATGCGTATTCTCCTCCGGTAAGAACGGCACCTCGCGTTCAGCGAACTGTGTTGTCGAGAAGACGGCCATCATGCGGTAGTAGTCACGCGTTGGCACAGGATCAAACTTGTGATCATGACACTTGCAGCAAAGCATCGAATGCGCCAAGAACGCCTGTCCGACTGTGTCCGTGACGTCATCCAACCACTGTCCACGCGTTTCCTTGAAGACACTCATCGCCGTCTGTTCCCACGGCCCCATGCGAAGAAAACCGGTGGCGATTAGGTTTTCGGCATTCGTCGTTTCAAGCTCGTCGCCAGCAATTTGTTGCGTGACAAATTCATTGTACGGCGTGTCGCGATTGAAAGCCCGCACGACATAGTCACGATAACGCCATGCGTTTGGCCGGCTGTAGTCATTCGCGAATCCGGCTGTATCGGCATATCGAGCCACGTCCAGCCAATGCCAGCCAAAGTGCTCGCCGTAATGCGGAGTCGCCATGAGCTGTTCGGCATAAATCGCGACAGCCGACTTTGGATCAGAAGCGTAGCGAGCTGCGAATCGCTGAACATCCTCTGGAGTCGGAGGGAGCCCAGTAAGGCCGAAACTGATCCTTCGTACCAACACCTCCGCGTCTGCGGCAGGAGCAGCTACAAGATCGGCCGCCGAGAGTTTCTGGTCGATAAACCAATCGACTGGATTGGCGTCATCTGGAATTTCCACTGTATCTGCAGCCGCTACAGATGAAATTGGTCGGTAGGCCCACAGCTTCTCGGCTTCGTATCGACGATTCTGCCACTGCTTGGAAAGTGCCTTCGACACAAGGACTTGTTCGCCCTGCGAGTACTCAGCTTGAATTTCTGCAACGCGTTGTTCGTTTGGCCAAGGGGCACCGGCGTTGATCCAGTCGCGAATTGCCCACTGCTCATCTTCGGTGAGTCGATCCGCTTCCTTCGGGGGCATCTCATAGCCTTCCTCGCGCCGCGTCGTCGTGACGTACAACATGCTATGCTCACCGTCGCCGTCTACCAAAATGTCGCGTTCGAAATTGTCTCCACCGGCCCGAAGCGACTCAAATGATCGAAGGTCCAACCCGCCTTGCAAGTCATCCGGGTCGGCGCCGTGGCAAGCCAGGCATTTTTCGTCTAGCACCGGTTTGACCTTCAAAGCAAACAGACGTTCGCCTTCGCTTGCAGCAGCATTTTCTTCAGCGAACGTCAATTCCAAGCGGCAGACTGCAGCGAATACAACGCCTACGAGAACAGGCAGCAAAGCATAGCCGGCACGGCGACGCAAACGTGAATTTCGCTTCATTAACTCTTTTCCTGTGTTCCGACTCACGGGGTACCTCGTTCACCGGTCCGCAACCGTTTTCCGCACTCCTCAACACCATTGTATCAAGTCGCTTGCCAGCACGTCATCAAACCATCCACTTCAAACTGTGTTGGTGAATCTCTCAAGCAGATATCAAGAGCATCCTGCCTTCTACAGACGCAGCAAACCAACTTTCCGCCGCTCAAATTGCTGGACGGACCTACACCACGTTTTCCATACCGACCAGTGGCTACGACGATGAAGATAGGCTAGTCACCTACAA
>CAYPLE010000158.1:0-8979 GCA_964411445.1 uncultured Pirellulaceae bacterium | reverse complement strand
TTTACGGTGCCTTGGAGTAGTCGTTCTGTGGCCTTCCAAGGCCGTCGCCGAACGACTTGCGTCAATCGACGGCCTTGGAAGGCGCCTTGGAAGGCCATCGTGCTGTGATCGTACTTTGAATAAATGAGTGGCCCTGAGATGGTCACCTGAGCGGTCGCTCAAAGATCTCCAGCCGCAGACTAGAGACGGGACTCTTCCGATTCGATCATCTCCAAGCGGACGCGTTGGATCATCCGCTTGCTGGCTTTCAAAACGGTAATGCGGACTTCGCCAATTTCTACCGTGGCGCCTACTTTGGGAATGTCCGACAATCGGTGGACGATCAACCCGCCAACGGTGTCGTAATCGTCCGACAGAGGAAGTTCGACTCCCAGCAACTTGCCGACTTCGTCGATCGGCACCTTCCCCTCGGCTTCAACCTGGTGCGTTTCTTCATCGTAGTAGATATCACTATCCTCATCGATGTCCAACTCGTCAGCAATCTCGCCAACGATTTCTTCCAGGGCATCTTCAATCGTTACCACTCCGATGACTTGTTGGTAGTCGTCCACGACGATGGCCATGTGATTGCGATTGTGCAAGAATACGCGCAGTAGTTCGTCAACTTTCTTGTTGCCGGGAATAAACCACGGCTTGCGAAGAACACTCTCTAGCTGCGCAGTCGAAACCAAGGAGCCTAAGTCAGCCAGTCCGCTGAGTAGGTCTTTCACGAAGAGTATCCCAACGACGTTGTCAAAGGAATCGCGATAGACGGGAATGCGAGTTCGGCCACAGTCGATCACCTGATTGATGATGATTTCCCAAGGTTGGTTGAGATTCACCGCGTCAACTTTACTGCGCGGCGTCATGATGCTCTCAACATCCGACTCGTCCAACTCCATAACACCTTGGATCATCTCCTGCACGCCCTCGGAGAAGACGCCGTCACGTTGGCCAGCGGCGACCATCGTGCGTATTTCATCTTCCAGCATTTCTTCGTCGGTTTCGTTGTCCTTTGGACGATCGACCAGTCGATGGCCTAGCCACGAAAACACCGCGCCAAGTCGCGCGATGGGAGACGTAGCGGTCACGAGGCCAAACCAAGCCGGCCAGGAATGAAACAGGAAAAGACTCGATGAGTGGCGGACGACAACGCGAGGCAACCAGAGTCCAGCGAGTGTCAGGAGGATGATCCAACTGGTCACCCAAAGCGTGATCGTGACTCCGTCGACCGAAGCCGACAACTTGCCAGCGTTGGATTCAACATCGCCAGTATTGTAAAACCATGCACCGGCGGCTAGAGAGCCAAGCACTAAGCCGAACAGCAGGAGATACTGCGCGGCCGATTCCATCTCTTCAAGGTTGTCCAAGATGTCGCCAAAGCGCTCGGGGCGACGTTTGAGTCGGCAGTAAGCTTCGAGCTTCTTGCCATCGAAGTTGCCGATGACGTGGAGACCGAGACCGCCAAGCAGGGTGAGTCCCCAGCATACGAGCATCAACATCGCTAGATAGCTAATGTTCACCTTGTGTAGCTGCCTCCTGAAACAAGCCGTTGACGGCTACCGAGCATCCCACAGGACAGCATCCTGACGCACCACGCGGCTCGAAGCGTTTCCCGCTTGACGACTTGGAATATACAGACTTCGGCGGCGACGTTTTTTGGCGGAGCGCTAAACAACTTCGTCCCACCTTTCGGGAAGATGCTGAGCGTCGACGCCGATCGCGGTCAAGCACTCAATTTCTTTTGCTCGCATGATAGCTCTTTCCTCGTCCTCGATGTCATCCAGGCCAGCAACGTGCAGCATGCCGTGAACGATGTACAAAAGCAGTTCGTCTTTGGGCTCCCAACCGGCTTTGGCGGCCAGGCGTGCAGCGGTATCGAGACTTGCGATGACTTCTCCGTCGACAAATTGCTCATTCGCCTCGATGACGAAGCTAACAACATCGGTTTCCCAATCGTGATCGAGGCTCTCTCGGTTTACCTCGCGGATTTGTTCGTCGTCAACGACACTGACACTGCATTGCATCGGTCGTTCAGCCACGTTTGCTGCGATCCAATTCGCGGCAGACTGGACTCGTTCGTCGTCGTTGGGACAGTCGACGTAGTACTCTATGTCGACGGTGGCCGATGGAACACTCACGCGGATGCCTGTCCGGTATATTTTACGCGGCCGTGGTAAATGGCCGTCAGGGATTTGACTAGCGATTGTTTGAGTTGGTCAAGCTGCTGAAGCGTCAGGCCACATTGGTCGAATTGCCCGTCAAGGAGCTTTTTCATCGCGATTTGGTCCACTAGGCTTTGGATGCGCGACGAAGTGGGCTCAACGAGCGTTCGACTGGCGCTTTCGACCGAATCGGCCAGCATCAGCACGGCTGCTTCTAGAGACTGTGGCTTGGGGCCAGGGTAACGGAAGGAAGTTTCGGACACTTCTTCCTTGTTGGGATCTTCTGCGCTCCGCTTGGCTGCTTCGCGATAAAAGTACTCAACCAGCGTCGTCCCGTGATGCTGTTCGATAAAGTCGATGATGCGCTTCGGCAAACGGTGCTGTCGAGCCAAGTCGGCGCCGTCTTTGACATGCGCGATAATGACTAAAGTGCTCATGGCCGGTTGCAGTTGATCATGGCAGTTACCACCGTGATCTTGATTTTCCACGAAGTAATTCGGCTTAAACATCTTGCCGATATCGTGAAAGTAAGCCCCAACGCGTGTGAGCAGACCGTGGGCACCAATGGAATCCGCTGCGGCCTCGGCAATTGCGGCTACATTGATCGAGTGGTTGTACGTCCCCGGTGCACGCTGTGCTAATTGCCTAAGCAATTGATGACTCGCGTCGCCAAGTTCCAGAAGGCTAAGATCCGTTTGCACGTCAAACAGCCACTCAACCGCTGGCAACATCAGGAACATCAACGCGGCACCGATGAGTGCCAAGCCTCCCAGTCGCAGGGATTCGCTCAACAGCCCAGGCATGAGTTGCTGCCAGGAAGCATCTGCATCGGCCGACAGCGGCAGGGCTTGCAGCGTTCCGAGCATGGTGTCGACGCCCGTGTGTGTCAGAGCGACAATGGCTCCAGTAGCGGCCCCAACGTAGATAAGCTTGGTGCGAGTCCGAATGCGGCCCAGTAAGAGGACCGCCGCACAGGTGCCGCTACAGAGCGTTACAAATTCTCCAATGTCGAGCCCGAGTCCCAGTGTGATCGTAAGGCAGAGGCATGTCGTGACCAGCAGAGCTACTTGGCGGCCGAAAGCGATCGACATCGTCCAGGAGCAAATGACCAGTGGCACGATCTCTGCCCGCATTGGGTCTGGAGCCAACATACTGCATAGAATGCACGTGATGACAGACAGGCCGAGCAACCGCAAAAGCTGCTTGGTATCGCTCAGTAACTGCGGATCATATTGATAGAAAATGTAGATGCCGCACAACAAGTACAGTGCGACAATCATGCCGGCGAAGGCGATCAATCGGATGATCACCTCACTGCTGGCCATCTGTGCAATCCATTGTTCATACTCGGCACGAAGCCGCGGCAATTCTTCGTCCCGTGTAAGTGGTTTACCGGCTTCGGCCAGACGGCTGACCGTCGGGATGTAAGAGATCGTGGCGTCCTGAACCGACTCCTCAGCAACACGCCGCGCCTCTTCGCTCATGTCTTTTTGGTACGACAGCGTTATCGGCAGAGTCTTGGCGAGATAATTGCTCACCATCTTGCCCACGGTGGCTGCCTCAGGCACGCCGAACGCCTGTTGAAATTGCTCGGATACGCGTTCAGGCAACGCTGCCTCTATTTCCGACTTTCGCACTTCGGCCACGCTGACAACCGGTGCATCATTGGGTGCTCCAGTTAGAAAGACGTGGATTTGCCGTTGGCTACCTTCTTCACTGTCGTGAGCAAGAGCTTCCAAAACGCCTTTTTCAGCGATTGGATCCAAGACCGATTTCAATGCAGCGTCAAGCTTCCCGCCTTCCAACATCTGCGGTTCGGCGAATAACTTCCGAAGCGCCGTCAGCGCTTGTTTCGCGTCAAGTTTATTGCCGGCACTGGAGTTATTCTTTTCATTGGACTTCGACGAGTCTGGATCGATGCCAAAATCGCGAAGTGCCGCACGGCCTTCGGCGGTCAATTCATCCAGTGGCGTATCGTCCAGCAAGATGGAAAGATTGTTCTTGACCACGCCAGCCATTTGATTGACTGCCAATGGGCGATTCTCGTAGTAGCACAGCACACTTCGCCGCCGCTGTCGACGATTCTGGTCGGTCTGCCCAGTGTCGATCATGTCGAAGGCAACTCGCGCAACGACATCACGCTGGGGAATCTGGCCCTCGCGAAACGAGAATGCGGGCTGCCAACCGCGCAATGTGACAATGATCAGCACGGCTGCCATGACGGCGATTGCGACGTGCAGCATCGTACGACCGGTAAATAGCTGTCTCAGCCATCGACTCAGCGCACTGGGCTCAAGTTTTAGAGAAGCAACACGTTCTAAACGCGTGCGATTTGCTTTATTTGATGCCAAGAAAGGCCTCTAATAAATCGAGCTCACTTGCCAAGGGGCACGGCAAATGGAGGCGCATTACTGCTGCTCCGGTTTTGAAGTGCCCGCTGGTGGAAACGGCCGGACCGCCGAAAAATCTCCGGCCGCCTGGTTTTCGTATCGATTGACGATGTCCTGAACGAGCTTGTGACGGACGATGTCGGCCGAATCAAGCGTAATGAATCCTATGCCACGAACCCCCGCAAGACGCTGCCAGGCATCACGCAGGCCACTGGTGACCCCGCCTGGCAAGTCAACTTGGGTGACGTCGCCGGAAACTACAATTCGAGAGCCGTCACCCATTCTCGTCAAGAACATCTTCATCTGGGCAGAGGTCGTGTTTTGAGCCTCGTCCAGGATAATAAATGCCTCGTTGAGCGTCCGTCCCCGCATGTAGGCCAGCGGGATTACTTCGATGACGTCATGCTCCATCAAGTATTTCACTTGATCGTAGTCTAGCATTTCGTTCAAGGCGTCAAGAAGGGGCCGAAGGTACGGGTTCAGCTTTGCTTGCAAGTCACCGGGCAGGAATCCAAGGCTTTCACCGGCTTCAACGGCTGGACGGACCAGCACGATTTTGCGAATTCTCTGGCTTTTCAGGGCTTCGACGGCCAATGCAACCGCCAGATACGTCTTCCCACAGCCTGCTGGGCCACGGCAAAAAGTAAGCTCGTTTTTTCGCATCGCACCGATATAGGTGCTTTGCCCCTTCGTCCTAGGCTTAATCTTCCGCCGCTGGTGAGCCAGATCGACTTCCAAATCGCCGCCAAAGAACTGCCCACCCTGCGAAGGGGATTCGGCAGCCGCCGGACGGTTATGCGCGAGCGGATCCGCCGCTTCGGTCAAAGCGGCCTGCACATCCTGGGAAGACAGACCACCGTTGATCGCACGTGCATGCAGCCTTTCCATGATCAGCGTCGCGTGCCGAACAGCTTGCTCTTCGCCGATAATCTTCAGCTTGCCGTCACGATGCGTAATGGCGACACCGAAATGATTGCGGACCATTTTCAGGTACTGATCCTGTGGCCCGAACAGATTCAGCATCACCTCCGGATCGGTGACTTTGATGTTAGCTTCTGACATTTTGGTTCATCCAGGAAAACTATTGCTGTCGTCGCTTTTTCCGCTCCTGGTTCTTCACCGCACGGAATTGGCATCATCACTGACATCACAAACGCGGCTACATGCCGGGGCCTTTGATCCAATCCAAGAGGATAATCAAGTAGGCAACTACCATCGCGGGCAGCAGTGAATCGGTAACGTCCCAAAAACCGCCCAATCCAGGCAGAACGCGCCCACTGTCTTTACAACCCGTTTCCCTTTTTACAATCGACTCCACCAGGTCGCCAAACACGCCTGCAATCGTCAGCCCTACTCCTAGGGCGAGTACTCCCGCAAAATGCACGGTAACTTCTTCGCCGAACACCACAGGGGCTGCCCACGAGAAGTATACCCATCCGGCAGCCGAGGCAACGACCATACCGCCCAGCAGCCCTTCAACGGTTTTGCCAGGACTGACCGCTGGACACAACTTCGTCCGCCCGAGAGCTCGGCCCGTAAAGTAAGCTCCTGAGTCGGCAAATTTGGTGATGACGATCACGCCGACCAAGACATATAGGCCCCAAACGTTGTCGCCGAGTAGCCGGAGGGCGATCGCAAAAGAAAAACAGATACCGAAGTAGACAGCTACCCAGCCACTAAGGATCGCGCGAACCAAGAAACCTTCTCCTGGTGCATACGATGGCATGAACCAAGCGAACGAGGCGACTAGGGCCAAAGCGGCGGCGGCCAACGGCCATCCCAACTCTCCCAGCAGACAGTCCGCGGGATAAACGCCTCCATTTGAACCATCTGAGAGCAACGGCCAAAACATCGGTATCGCTGCGGCAATCATCACGCCACCGCAACCAATCAAAGCAGGCCAAGTGATCCGTCCAAACGAACTTTGACCGATCATTCTAGTGCATTCGGCCGCACTGCCGAAAACAAGCACGAACCCAAGCAGACACATCCATGCACCATCGCATCCAGCAATCGCATGTTGTACGTCCAGATAGACGAACGTGAGCGAAATGCTGACGATAATGAAGGCGGAAAACAATCTCTCTTTTAACAATCTACTGCAGCTCGACAAGGGTCAACGTAATTTGCCATTTTGAGCGACGCTGCGTGCGTCACACTTTGATGCCGCCGAAACGCCGGTCGCGACTTGCATAATCTTCAATTGCGGCAGCCAACTCAGCTCGACCAAAGACTGGCCAAGCCGTTTCGGTAATATGTAATTCTGCGTAACTAATCTGCCAAAGCAGAAAGTTGCTGATCCGCATTTCGCCACTGGTCCGGATCATTAGGTCCGGATCTGGCAAGCCACGCGTGTACAAATGCTCACCGATGGTCTCTTCACTGATCAGCGTCTTCAGGTCATCGTCGGATGCGTCGGGTGGCAGGGACCGCACGATGGAGCGAATCGCGTCGACGACTTCCGTGCGGGCTCCGTAGTTGATGGCCAAGCAAAGGGTCATGCCATCGTTATTGGCACAAGCCTTCAGCGTCTTGTCCATTTCCTCAAGCACTTCGTCCGGCAAGCCATCGCGGCGCCCGATAATTCGCAATCGCAAATTATTCTCGACTAGTTCTTCGCGTTCGCCGATTAGATACGTTTTGAGCAGCGACATCAGAAAGTCAAGCTCGTCGGCAGGCCGCTTCCAGTTCTCGCTACTGAAACAGTACAGTGTCAGACACTCGATGGAGAAGTCGCGACAGGCCTCCATAACGGTTCGCACGGATTCAACGCCGCGCAAATGACCTTCAATCCGCGGCAAACCTTGCGACTGAGCCCAGCGTCCGTTGCCATCCATGATGATTGCAATGTGCCGTGGTCGCCGCTCAAGCGGGATTTTCAGCTCGGGCACATCATCAGGTTGAACCGGTTCCGGGCCATCAGTCATCGGGATTCCATTTCGTGTGACTCACCTGAGCCGCAGTTTTAACTCAGGTCGAGCAACCGTGCTTTATCCTTGAAGATCGTCTGAGCACGATCGGGACCCACCGAGATAATTTCTACTGGGACACCAATCAATTCGCTAATGCGTCCAAGATAATCGTGGGCAATCTGCGGGAGGTCTTCTGGCGATCGAGCTCCGGTGACGTCAGTATTCCATCCCGGTAACGTCTCGTAAATCGGCTTTGCCCGACGAAGCGTTTCCGCGTCACAGGGGAAATCTTCAACTCGCTTGCCATCGATGTCGTAAGCCACACACACGTTTACTTCTGCGAAATGGGCCAGGACATCCATCATCATCAGCGCTAACGCATCCACTCCGCTTAGGCGAGCAGTGTAACGCACGGCGACGGCATCAAACCATCCACATCGCCGTGGTCGGCCCGTAGTGGTTCCGTATTCGTTCCCGAGGTCGCGAATCTTCTGCCCGGTCTCACAAGAGAGTTCCGTTGGAAAAGGACCGCCGCCGACGCGGGTGGAGTAGGCTTTGGCGACACCGATGACTCGCTTCAGCCACTTGGCCGGAACGCCAGAACCGCTGCTAATCCCAACTCCAGATGAATTACTGCTAGTCACAAACGGGAAGGTTCCGTGATCGATGTCGAGCAACGAACCTTGGGCTCCTTCCATCAAGAGGCGTTTTCCTGCCTCCAATTCGCCCAGCAGCCGGTGGGTTGTATCGCCAATCAAAGGCCTCAACTGCTCAGCCCAACTGCTGGCTTCGCTTACGATTTTCTCTTCGTCCAGGCGTGGGTCGCTCATGTCGGCCCCCATGCCTTTGAGCAGCGTTCGCTTGGCGGTTAAGAACGCTGACAAACGCTTTGGCAAGTCTTCTTGTAGCAAGTCGGAAGCTCGGACCGCGAATGTCCGGCCCACTTTGTCACGGTAGCAGGGCCCGATGCCTCGCAACGTCGTGCCAATATTCTCGCCTTGCACCAGCAGCTTATTCATCAGTTCGTCCTCAGCCAAGTGCCAAGGCATGACGAGGTGAGCCCGCTCGCTGATGGTCAAATTCTGCCGTGGATCGATACCTCGCTCCTCCAGCCCCTTGAGCTCACCAATCAACGTGGTTGGCTCGATGACGACGCCGGGAGTAATGAAGTTGGCGACTTCAGGGTGAAGAATTCCACTCGGCACATGGTGCAGTTTGTAGACTTCATCGCCGCTAACGACGGTATGACCTGCGTTTGCTCCGCCTTGATAGCGGACGACACAGTCGTGGCTTGGGGCCAGCAAATCAACCAGCTTCCCCTTCGCCTCGTCTCCCCATTGCAAACCGATCACACAAGCAGCAGGCACACCGAACTCCTAATTTTCTAGTCGCAGGTCTTCTTAACCCACGTAAACGTCATATCAGGGCTTAGATCGGCCCTCCACTTGTCAAGGCCGCGCAGTATCCGGCCGTAGCCCCGTTACGTCAAGAAAGTGCAAGCAAAAAAGGATGCTACGTTCAAAGCCCATCAAT
>CAYPLE010000157.1:6811-9504 GCA_964411445.1 uncultured Pirellulaceae bacterium | reverse complement strand
CCATTCTGGAGCGATCGACTACAATAGCGAAATTGCCAAGAACCGGGAGTGAGTTATACGTGTTTCTAAACAGAACATTGGGAAGCATCGCCGCAGCATGGGGCGCTGCTGGAGCATTGGCGATTCTGGGATACGCCGTCCTGAGAATGGTCGGGCATACCAACGAAGCATTCGCACTGAGCTGGATGCCATGGCACTACATGGTGCTCGTCGGGTGGGCTTTCTTCATGGCCTACAGCGAGGGGTATCGCGGGTTTCAGCGTGGATACTCGCCACGCGTAGCGGCTCGTGCGGTTTACCTGCGGGATCGGTCCACACCAATGCGTTTGGTGTTAGCACCGCTGTTTTGCATGGGCTTCTTTCATGCTCCGCGAAAACGCCGAATCACCGTCTGCGTACTGCTTGTCCTGATCGCGTCGATGGTGGCTCTGTTCCAGTACATTCCCCAGCCACTGCGTGGGATTCTAGATCTGGGAGTGGTCATTGGCCTAAGCTGGGGGATTGTCGCAACACTCGTTTTTCTGACGAAATTTTGGCTGTCCCACGAGGTGCCCTTCGACGCAGAAGTTGTTGAGCCTTCAAGCAATCCCAAAGTTAAAACGGCCTAGCTCAGTACCAGTCGAAGGGGAGCCCAACAGCCGCTAGAGTGCATCAAGCCTGCGTGCCGCTTTTCTGCGTCTACTGGAGCCAGCGATTCATCGGGTGCAACACGCAATGTGCCCGTGCGACTCGCACTTGCGCTCACAGCCCCGGCTGTGTTTGATCAGCAGGGTTGTCAGCAGCTATTGCTTGGTGGATGAAATCAGCAAGTCGTTGCTGGTTGCTCGTGTCGGTGAAGTTCTGCAAGTGGCCAGCTCCTTCGTACTCCCACAGCTCGCCAGTACCAACCATTGCATTGCGCAACCGCATGACGCATCTTTGTGCCTTGCTCGATTAATGCTCGGGTTTTCGAATTTCGATTCCGTACTTTGGAGCGGCTTGCAGGAGTTTTTGCTTTTCTTCGTCATCGAATGGTGGGATGGGAGCGGTAGGGTCTTCAACTGGCTTGCCGGTCTCTTTAAACATTCCTTCCATGCCGCCCGGAGCGACCAACACTAACATCTTCGCATCAGCGTTGCCGTTGTTACGGAACCAATGTTTGCAGCCCTTGGGCATATGGACAAACGCCCCTGGTCCAGCATCGACCTCACGGTCCTCCGCGTAAACGGTCAGTCGCCCCGAGATCACGTAGAATCCTTCCTCTTCGTTGTTGTGCAAATGCGGCGGTGGTCCGCCACCGGGCGGCACGATTGCCTCCCACAATCCATACGTTCCATCCGTTTCATTTTTCACTGCCAAGAATCGGTACAAATCGCCACCGGCATAAAATCGTTCTCCTTCATCTGGCCCTCGTACAATAGGTTGTCTAAGACTTTTCATTTGCGCGCCGATCGAATTAAGAGTTAGCTGACATCAATTTCTGAGGTTGCTCGCAACATGCCTCGAGCTTGCTGGTGTGGTCCGCGTTAGGCGCTCAAGTCAAGATCCAGATTGGCGTCGAGAAGCGGCAGCAGTTCATCTGTTTGAATGAGTGCGTTGATTCTGGGAGTGCCGTACTCGGCGGAAGCAGTCCAGGTTCTGAGGTTGGGTAACATCTTGCTGCGACCATGACCGTGAGTGTGCCCAGACAGCACAGTGACTTGCACTTCCGGGTTGCAAGTGCACCACTGCAGAAGCAATTCGCCGATTGCTTGGCAGACAAAGAACGGCGCCCAATCATCGTCGCTGATCTGGCCCTCGTGCCAACAGCTTTCGCGAAACACAGGAGCATGCGTTAGCACAATCAACTGTCTGGTAGCCGTGCAAAATTCGAGCTGCTTTGCCAACCGATCCCGCGCGAGGGTTCCCTGGTATCGCATCGCTTCCCAAAGCTGATCACCACTCAAATGCAAGTAATCCTCGGTGACGTGAAAATCGTTTAGGTGTACCGGTGAATTTGCCGCAGAGCCGCAGCGGGCGTCGGCAGGGGCATCGTCGCCAACGAGCAGGAGATCCGCGGTGAGTTGGATTGGAGGACTGCCTGTTAAGTAGGTGATCGCTGCGCTGGAATCAGAAAGGTCGCGTGCGGCCTCTCGCACGGCATCGAAACCTGAATGGTAGAAGTCGTGGTTTCCTAGGACGAAGTGCAGCGGCACGGCGACACGACTGGCCAAACGTTGCAGATGCCAAAGACAGTCGTCTGCTTCGGAGATATCGCCACCGATTAGTAGACAGTCGGGATTGGCGTCGCAGATCGAATCCGCGAACGCTTGCCAGCATCTTTCGGCGGCAAAGTTGAAGTGGAGGTCCGTTGCCCAAGCGATTCTGGTCATTACTGTCATCCCGCCTGCTTGGGCAGTTCGTTGGCTGGCCTACGATGCCGCGCAGGGCGGCGCGTTAATTGAGTTGCTCTAGCACGCGAGGGAACCGCTTGCGGTGTTCAGCGAGAAGCCCCGCTGATGTGTCGGGTTTCCTTAAAATCTACAGCTCGCGAGCGGCGGGGCTTCATTGGTCCATTATAAAACGAAGAAAGGGGAGGCAACTGGTAAGTAAGTTGTCTCCCCTAACTGGTTTTTCGTTGCTCTAGCTGGCTGCCGGGTAGTCAGCTAGAGCGTCTGCTTGGCAAGTAGCTGAGCGTTTTAGCGGCGCGAACGGCCGCCTCGATCTCCACCTCG
>CAYPLE010000157.1:3226-6711 GCA_964411445.1 uncultured Pirellulaceae bacterium | reverse complement strand
CCGCGATCTCCGCCGCGATCTCCGCCGCCTCGACGTCCACCGCCACCCGAGTATCGACCTCGACCGCCTCGGTCACCGCCGCGATCCCCACCTCGGTCACCGCCGCGATCACTGCGCTCTGGACGTTCGCCGTCGCCGTCTTCTTCGGTTGCGAACTCATCTTCGATACCGAGTTCTTCGAGTGCTTTTCGACGGCTAAGCTTCACGCGATCTTGTTCGTCGATATCAATGACAATGACCTTCATCGGATCGCCGACCTTGCAAATGTCATCAACGCTCGACACGTATCCGCTGGACAGTTCGCTAATGTGAACGAGTCCGTCGCGACCTGGTAGGATTTCTACGAAGGCACCGAAGTCACGAACACTGCTCACGATTCCGTCGTAGATCTTGCCGATTTGTGCGGTTGCCGTGCAAGCTTCAACACGCGACATGGCTGCCTTGGCGGCATCTCCGCTGCTGGCCGAAACAACAACTGTACCGTCGTCGTCGACGTCGATGTTTGCTCCGGTCTCTTCTTGGATGGCGCGGATGTTTTTACCACCAGGGCCGATCAGAAGCCCAATCTTCTCAGAATCGATTTGCGTGCGAAGCAGTCGAGGAGCGTACGGACTGGTTTCCTTGCGAGGGCGACCGATTGTCGTGATCATCTTTCGCAGGATTTCCATCCGAGCTTCACGTGCTTGCTTCAGCGTCGCACGAATGATCTCTTCGCTGATTCCGTCGATCTTCAAGTCGAGTTGGATGCCAGTGATGCCTTCAGGAGTTCCCGCTACCTTGAAGTCCATATCACCAAAGTGATCTTCATCACCAATGATGTCGGTTAGCAGGACCCACTTTTGATCGCTTTCTTTCACGATACCGATGCTGATTCCAGCAACGGGGTTCGCGATTGGCACGCCAGCGGCCATTAGACCGAGCGTTGCACCACAGACGCTGGCCATCGACGAAGAACCGTTGGATTCGGTGATGTCGCTGATGACGCGGATCGTGTAAGGAAAGTCTTCTGCATCTGGGATGACGGGTGCAACGGATCGCTCTGCTAGAGCTCCGTGGCCGATTTCACGTCGTCCTGGACCGCGGATCGGGCGGCATTCACCAACCGAGTAGGATGGGAAGTTGTAGTCCAGCATGAATTTCTTGCTGTACTCGTCGACCAATCCATCAACGCGCTGTTCATCACGGCTGGTTCCAAGCGTAATCGTGACGAGCGATTGCGTTTCGCCTCGCTGGAACATGGCTGAGCCGTGCGTCCGTGGTAGCAAGTCGGTTTCGCATTCGATGTGTCGCAAGCTGCTGTGGTCACGGCCGTCAGGGCGCGTACCACCCAGGATCAGGTCGCGAACAACTTCGTGCTCCAAATCGTGCCAGGCCGTTTTGAATGCATCGTCGGTGTAAGCGCCATCGGCGGATGGATCTGGGATCAATTCCGCTTTTGCCTGTTCCTTCAGTTCGCTGACGGCTGCACCACGCGCCTGTTTGCCTTCGGTTTGCTTAGCGGCACGATATCGATCGTAGTAACCGTCCTTAAGCTTGGAGAGCAGGCCGTTGTCTTCGGGAGCAACGTAATCGAGTTTTTCGGGCTGAACGCGATCGGTCAGCTCATTGATCAGATCGATCACTTCCTTCACGACTGTGTGGGCGTAAGCGATTGCTTCAGCCATTTCGGGTTCTGGCATTTCTTGAGCGAAACCTTCGATCATCAAGATCGACTTTTCGCTGCCAGAAATGATCAGGTCCAGTTCGCTTTCTTCGAGTTGTTCGCTGGTTGGGAAGGCGATGAGTTCTCCGTCAACCTTGGCAACGCGAACCGAAGCGATTGGCCCTTGGAATGGAAGTGAGCTGATCGCCAAAGCAGCGGCGGCTCCGTTCATGGCGACGACATCGCCGTCGTTGAGCAGATCACTACTTAGTACGGCGCTTTGAATCTGAACTTCGTCATTGAAACCCTTGGGGAACAACGGGCGAATTGGCCGGTCCATCAAGCGACTGGTCAACGTTTCTTTGGTCGTCGGGCGTCCTTCACGCTTTAGAAAACCGCCTGGGAACTTCCCAGCGGCAGCCATTCGTTCGCGATAATCGCATGTCAAAGGGAAAAAGTCTGTGCCAGGTCGCGAGGGGCCTGTCGCAACTGCTGTCAATACAACCGTGTCTCCATACTGAGCCAACACACTACCTGCAGCTTGCTTGGCAAGCTGTCCAGTCTCAAACGAAAGAGTCTGGGCGCCAATTTTCTTTTCTACTCGAATCTTCACTACAACAATCCTAAATCTACTACTACTTCAACAACAGTTACATCAACAGGCAGAGCGGGTAACCAACCTAGATCTCAACCGACTTGCTCTGCAGGGTACTTCCAGCCGAGTCGAGATCATGCTGCTCATGTTCGCCTCCGGGAGAGGTTCCCGAAAAAGGTTCATTGAGCAGTTGTGCAGACGTGGCGCTGCCCCTAGTGGGCAAGACCGGCGATTCTGCAGTGCATGAAAGAAGCAAAGCTACTTCGTGATAGAAGAAGGCTTGCGATACGATCATGAGTTTTACGAAGTCAGATTTTCTGACTTCAGTGAACTCCTCCTCTACTTCCTTGCGAGACGCATTCTCGTCCTTGCGCAACATGAATTTGGTGATCTAGAGTTGCGACTTGGCCGCAGTACATCCACCAAACCAGAAAGCTCCCAACCCGGGTTGAGTTACCAGGAGAGCGTTGCAAACCAGACGGGCAGGCCACGTTCACTAGACGGGCTGCCCTGCATTGAATCCGGCAAGCCAAGCTCCTTGAGCTCGCCGGAAACAACGTCGAGCTCTGAGTGACAAGACAGAGTCGACTACTTTCGAATGCCTAGCTTGGCTAGCAAATCGAGGTATTGTTGTGGGTCGTGACGACGCACGTAATCCAGCAGGCCGCGACGGCGACTAACCATTCGCAACAGGCCTCGCCGAGACGCGTAATCCTTCTTATTGGATCGCATGTGCTCGGTCAGGTGGTTAATTCGTTTGGTAAGGATCGCAATCTGCACAGCGGACGAACCTGTATCGCCGTCGGCTGTCTTGAATTCGCTGATTGCTTGCTGCTTGAGCTCTTTCGTCGTCGTCATAACTTAACTAGTCAAACTTCACGAGATGAATTCGAATCGGAAACGCCCATCGAGCTGAGAACTGTCCCAGCGAGGCGATGAATATAGGTACGTCTGGTGACCAAAACGGGGCTTGGCGGCGCGTAATTCGAGAATCCTATCCGAATCTCCTGTGGAGACAAGCTCAGATTTCCAGATTCCCTACGATGCCGGCCCATCCCCGCTAGCACTAGCCGGAAAAGCCGCCCAAAGAGGTGGTTTTCGCCATTTTCAGCCCAAAATCGTCCTTTGGTTCCTCTGCCGATCCGCTCCAGACCTTTGCTTGCAAGCGCCCCGAGCAATTCGGCTAGCTCTGGCTGAGCGAGTTGGCTGAGAGTGATTTGACGTGTGCCCTCGGGCTGTCTGGCGGGT
>CAYPLE010000157.1:0-3126 GCA_964411445.1 uncultured Pirellulaceae bacterium | reverse complement strand
CGAAGCGGTAGTTCCGAAGCGGTGGGGCACCAGAAGACTAAAGACTGTTGGCTGTCACGACGTCAACGGGCGTTTCCTGGTTAGCGACGGTCGCCGAGTCGCTGTCGATGAACTTGAGCGCCGCCTCGATGCCAAACACAGCCAGTTCTGCGCCATGCTGATCTACGGTCGCCAAGATATCGCCGTTTTGAATCGCCTGCCGCACGGCAGCAATGTTGTCGAAGCCAACGATTTGAACGTCCCCTGATTTCCCAGCGGATTTGACCGCAGCTAGTGCCCCGAGTGCCATGCTGTCGTTCGCGCAGAGAATTGCTTTAACGCCGGGGTACTCCGAAAGAACCGAGGAAGCAATTGTATTTGCGCCTGCCATCTCCCATTCGGCGGATTGGCTGCTCACAATTTTCAACTTCATCTCCTGGCAAGCCTTCTCAAAGCCCGCCAAACGCTGAGCAGCATTGAAGGAGGTCCGGATGCCTTCCAAAATAGCAACTTCGTCCCCCGCAGAAAGTTTTTCACCGAGCTGCATCGCAACCTTGTAGGCCCCTTGCAAGTTATCGGGGCCAACAAAGGGGATTTGAACACCCTCTTGCTCCAACACATCGCGGTCCAAGCGATTGTCGATATTGATCACCACCACTCCCGCTTCCTGAGCCTTTCGCAGGGCTGGCACCAATGCCTTCGAATCGGCCGGGGCAATCACAATTGCTCTCGCACCGGCAGCAACCATCTCATCAACCAACGCTACTTGACGCCCCAGGTCGCGTTCATCTTTGATCCCGACCGCCAACAATTCATACTGCTGTGCGTTAGCTTGCGCGTGTGTTTCAGCGCCTTGCTGCATCGTCGAAAAGAACTCATTGGCCAGCGATTTCATGACCAACGCAATCTTCGGCTTGCCAACTTGGCCACTACCCCTGCTCGACGCGTCTCCTCCGCAACCGCTTAAGGTCAAGCACGACAGGAGGATTGTGGCAGCAAGTAGCGAGAGGCGGTTCGTCATCTGTGTGTCTTCCTATTTTCGATTCACCAAATTGCAATGCCGGCTATCGATCAAGTAAAGCTTGGATATCGGCAGCAGTTGGCAAACTTGGTTGCGCGCCGGCTCGTGACGCAGCCAAAGCGCCTGCAGCGCAGGCAAATCGGATTGCCGCTGGTGGCGTGAGCCTGCCCCAGCGACTCGCAAGAGCTCCAGCAAATGCATCTCCGGCAGCCGTCGAGTCAATGGCTTTGACCGGAAAGGCGTCGACTTGCTGTGGTCCGTTCTCTGCCTGCGCCGCCGAGCAGTAAACCACCCCCTGGGCACCAAGCGTGATGATAGCATGCTGAACGCCGCGACGACAAATCTCCACCGCTGCATCGCGAGCTTGCTGAGCGTTTTCAATCGGCCGCGCCAATAGCGTTGCTGCTTCCGCTTGGTTCGGGCAAAGAATGTCAACTTCCCAAACGAAATCAAAATGGCCAGTTGGGGCAGGAGCGGGATCCAAAAGAATGAGCGTTTTGTTCTCGCGGGCAATGCGAATCGCCGCTTCAACCGTTGCCAGCGGGATCTCTAGTTGAAGGACTAGAATATCAGAAGCAGCAATATGTTTGGAGAATGCGATAACATCCTCAGGCGCAAGACAGTTATTTGCTCCGGGGGCTACCATGATCGAATTCTCACCAGAATCCTCGACGCCAATTACGGCGAGCCCGCTGAGTTGACCGGGAGCTTGAGCGATGAAGCTTGTGTCAACTTGGCTGGCCGCTAGGCCGTCGCGGAGTTTTGTCGCAAAGGCGTCTTCGCCGACGCGCCCAAGCATGATGGTGCTTGCGCCAGCCCTCGCGGCGGCGACTGCTTGGTTCGCTCCTTTGCCACCAGGAACTTCACGTGCCCCGCGCGCAAGCACGGTTTCTCCCGGCAAGGGCAATCGCGTGCAATCCAAAACCAAGTCCATATTGATGGAGCCAATCACAGCAACTTGGTTCACGCGAGCTCTCCAGTTCTCCACACTTCAGTTCTCTACATGCCGACTTTATTTGGTTAGGTGCGGTGGCTCGGACGATAAAAGCATCAGAGTCTCTCGGATGCGATCTGCAGACGCTTCATCGCGGAACAAATAGCGATGCTTGCCGCCGGTGCCTTCTTCAAAAGTTGTCAGGCCATCATCGTGAACGGTGACAGTCCCCGGCGATGACATCTCAAAGTATTTGTGGTCAGGGCGAACACCAACGAGCACACTGGTCAAATCCCAAGTGGGGCGATCGTGCGGTGGCGGATTGTAGAGGATGTATGCCTCGGGCAGCGGATGTGCCGCAGCATAACGAAAATCCTGCTCAATGCTTCGATGCGGATACGTCAGGGATATACCAATCTCAAAGCCACTCCAAACGATGTCGGTTGGCCACTGGCGAGCAAGCTTCTGAGCCGCCGGGATGTCCTTCACGATGTTGTATTCGCGATGATCATAAGGCTGACCGTCTTTTCCAGGCACACGTGCGAAGGCCCCGGCCATGATGGAAAGGAATTTAACCTTCTTCGCAACCAGCTCGACGCCCGAAAGTGGGCTGAAGCGATCGCCCTTTGACTCCAACAGATTGGCTAGATTGGTTGAAAATCCAACTTGAGCAATTACGACCGAGCCGTCCTCGGAAGCAGCGAGTTGCTCACGCAGAACTTCGACGGCCGGTGCTGCGTCGGCACCGCTGCGTAGATCGTGCGGGAACCTGTCCTCGCCAGAAGCCGTTTGAGATTCGGCAAGTATGTTGAACTTCCCAGCATGTGGCGTTACGCCCGAATCACAAACTCCAATTGGAATGTCACCTCGGCCATAGAACGTGTTGATGCAGTCGGCGAAAGGAGCGGCCAGCTTGTGGTCCTTCGTGATGGTCACAGCCAGCAACTTGCACTCGCCGCGCGACTCCAGCGCATGCAACATCCCAAGCGCCAGCACATCGTCGCAGTCATTCCCAATGTCGGTATCGAAAATGATGGGCGTCGGCTCTTGGGCCGAAGCTGATTGCGACAATGACAGCGTGGCCGCGATGCTCAAAGCGAACGGCAGAGTGGCCACCATAAAAATGGCCGGGGAGTAAAGAGTGCGGACTTTCATTGCGATTCTCCGATAAGCTCTGTTTTATGCGAAGCCA
>CAYPLE010000156.1:0-9856 GCA_964411445.1 uncultured Pirellulaceae bacterium | reverse complement strand
CGAAACGTCCGCACGCTAGCATCCATTTCAAAGCCGATTGTCGCCGACTTCTTCTTGCCTGTTCCGCTTACCGACAACACGGTTCCCAATCCGAAATGTGGATGGCGCACCGTGCAGCCTTCGGAGATTTCGCTCCACTGGTCTGCGGAGGGCACCGACATTTCACTTGCCAGTTGAATCCCGGCCGTCGCAGCACTGGAAAGCTTCCGCTTCCTCAGACGCGAGGCAATCTCCTCGGGTGGCAACTGGCATTCATCATCAAAGTCGACATAGACTTCTTCGTCGGAATCAACTTGGGACATTTCCGAATCCCAATCCACGGATCCGGAAACATTCGGGTCATACGGAACATCGGAATCGCCCGCAAAGCCCATGCTGCTGTCGAATCCGCCAGCAAATTCTGTTCTATCAATGAACTCCATTTCCGACCGCGGAAGCTCAAGCAGGAATGAGCTTGGGACTCCACTTCCCGAGCCAGAAAACCCACGACTCTTCGCATAGCTTAATTGGAGTTGGTCTTGCGCACGAGTAATTCCGACAAACAGTAGCCGCCGTTCCTCTTCAAGCTGCAGCGGATCATCCTTGCTTCTCGAGTGCGGAAGTATGTTCTCCTCCACGGCGATCAAATATACATGCCGAAACTCCAACCCCTTTGCAGCGTGCAAGGTCATCAACGTGACACTGTTGGCTGAGCTCTCAAGCTTGTCCGTGGCCGCCTCCAACGCCGCGAACTCCAAGAACGCCTCCAGGGGCGACTGATCAGGTGGTGTCTCGGAATCAATCTCCGATGCTTCAGCTAGCAACTCGTCCAAATTGCCTTCGACATCATTTTCGCCTGTGCTCTTTTCTGCTTGGGTGGCTAGATAGTCGCGGTAGCCAGTCAGATCCACTGTTGCTTCGAGCAGGTCCAGAAGCGGGCCATGAACGATACTACAGAGCTGATCGTAGATTTTCAGGAACTGCGCAATTGCCTTTGCGGCTCGTTTTGAAATGATCGCAAATTGAACACACTGTCGGCACGCTTCCAGCAGCGAAAGTCGGTGCTTGGTTGCGTAGCGGCCCACTTCCTCGAGCGACTTCTTTCCAACGCCCCTCGCAGGAGTGTTGATGCACCGAGACAGAGCAATGTCGTCATCTGGATTGTGCACCAGCAGCAGGTACGAAACTAGATCCTTGATCTCTTTCCGCATATAGAAGCGGAAGCCGCCGATCAGTTGGTACGGAATTTGTCGCCGCAACAGGGCTTGTTCAACCAGCCGCGACTGAGAATTGGTTCGATAGAGAACCCCGAAATCGCGAGGCTCCAAATCGCTTTCCGCCATGTGCGATTGGATCTGATCTGCAAGATCCTCGGCTTCCATTCGAGCAGTCGGATACACAGCCAACCGCACCGCATTACCACTTGGACGAGCAGCGATCAGCGATTTTGGCTTTCGGTATTCGTTGTTCTGAATCAGATGGTCAGCCGCAGCCAAAATCTCTGGCGTGCTGCGGTAGTTGTCTTCCAAGCGGATGACTCGCAGGTCACGATAGTCGCGTTCGAGGTTCGAAACATTCTTTACGTTCGCGCCCCGCCATCCATAAATTGATTGGTCTGGATCGCCGGTGGCGGCCAGATTCGGAAAATCGACGTTCAAATTGCGAACAATGACATACTGCGCCAAGTTCGTATCTTGATATTCGTCGACCATACAGTACCGAAAGCGACTATCCAACTGCTCACGCAGTTCAGGATTGCCCCGCAGCAGGGTCGCGACGTGCATCAAAATATCATCGAAATCAACGGCGCCGCACCGCAACAATTCTTGCTGGTAGTACGGGTATACCTGGCCAACTTGATATTCTTCACTCGAGAGCGCTTCGCCTTCCAAAATCTCGGGAGTAATGAGACGATTTTTGAAAAAGCTGATGCGATTCGCTAACGCGGCCAATGGGACGTGGGTAAGTTCAAAATTCGATTTCGCAACCGCCGCTTTGAGACAAGCTGATGCATCGTCAACATCATAGATACTGAAGTTTTCGGGCAATCCGACCAGCGACGCATAACGCCTTAGCAGCCTGACGCAGAAACCATGAAACGTGCCCAGCCAGACATCCGATGGACCGACCAAACGATCTAGCCGCTGCCGCATCTCACCGGCAGCTTTGTTTGTAAAGGTAAGCGCGATGATCTCGCCAGGCCGCACTCCTTGGGCAATCATGTGTGCAATTCGGTACGTGATGACTCGCGTCTTACCGCTACCCGGGCCAGCCAAAACCAACAGCGGCCCATCGATGTGCGTGACGGCATCCCGCTGCGACTGGTTTAAATCGGCCAGGTAGTCTTCCGAACAATCCATTGAAACCAAGCCGACCTAATAATTGCACACGTTGAAGAGAGACGGTATGAATACAACTCGGGCGAACCACAGAATTGCTAGCGAAACGCCGCGCGACAAAATGTTTGGCGAATCGCAGAACTACCGTTATACTCCGGATTCAGTTCACTGACGAACCCGCTTCGGGGTGTTCTTAGCACCCGTTTTTGGCCTAACCATGGAGGGAAATTATGGCCCGTACCCGGATTCCGATTAGCCGCGCAGAAGAGCAAGCTCGAATCTTGCGTGAGCAGCTCGATTTAAGCACTGCAGAAATTGGCTTGACCGTCCGCACGACCAATTGCCTTGAAGAAAAGGGAATTTTCACGGTTGGCGACCTCCTTCGCAGCACCCCCAAGGACTTGCTCAGCATTTCCAATTTCGGTGAAAAGACGCTCGACGAGGTCTACAGCTCGCTGGAAAAAATCGGCTACCACCGCCAGCCCAAATAGCCCAACCTAACGACGCGACCTGCACGGCAAACCAGGCGCTTGCGACAATTGACAGGGCGGTTCCCGCCGCCCGGCTATTTTCGGGGGTGCAACAATCACCGTTGGAAGCCACGACGCCGAACTAACAGCCCGAGCTCCGCCCCGCTAGTGCTTTGACCGTGCGGCGCGGAACCGGACAATGTTCTCGCGGTAGTGAGCTTCCCGAGGATCAATCTGCACGCACATGCGAGCCGATTTGATAGCCGCTTCGACGTCCCCCTGCATGAACTGGACCTCGGCCAATGTGTCGAGGTAAGTTGCCGATTTTGGAGCGACCAAAGTTGCTCGCGTTGCCAAGTCGTGCGCTTCGTCCAACTTTCGCCCACACTTCGCATACATCCAAGCCAGGTTGTTGAGCGTGAATGCGTTTTTAGGCCATCGCGTCAGGACACTTTGCATTTCCCGATCGAGAACATCGAAAATTCGATCGGCCGCCTCAGGATGCTCTGCGGCGAGCAACGGGACAGTTTGAATTGCAATTTCAATGTGCTGGGGATCGGCGGCCATCGCAATTTCAATCTCGTGAATTGCCGAATCGACCTCCCCAGAAGCAATCAACACTGCTGCGCGCTCGAGGCGTTCTTGAACAACCGTTTGCTTCAAGCTTGGAAAGTAGGACATCACCATCTCAGGCGATGAGAAGATCTGATTGATTTCGCTGGAACCGTACAGCAGCTCAACCAAACTAGCCCGGCGCACATCGGCACTCTCGCGAAACCGTTCGAGTTCTTCGAGAGAACGAGCGAGTCCATCTGCCGCGATGTAGGACTGCCTTCGATACGGAGATGATAGCAAATAGGCGAGTGATCCATATTCCGCACTGGCTTCTACTTTGTTTTGTTCAAACAGTTTCCGTGAAACACTACTAAACGCGGAACTTGCGTCGAGCTCTCCTGTCATGGCCTGCTGAACGCCGACCAGCGGCAACAGGAAACGCCGCTGCTGCAGTGATTTCGCTTGATCAAAAAGCCCTGACCTTAACAGCACTTCGACTTCGTCATCCACTCGATAGAAAATGCCCCCCATCCGCAGCCTAGCGTAACTGCCCACGGCGGATCCTAGCCGCCCCCTAGCAGCCAATATCTCCCCAGCCTCACCCTGCTGTTCGCCGAATCCAGAACCTGGGCTGTTGCAGAATTCAAGTGCCAAATCGGCAAGCCCGAAACCGCGAGCTATTTGAGCCAATTGGAGGGTTGCTTCTGCGCCCATTTCCACCGAGCGTTTGAAGGCACGTCGCAGCCAAGCTTCGACTTCGGCTGTCGACTTGGTTTCGAGGCGATAGAGTCGTTCAAGTTTTTCCCAAGCCTCGTCACTCGGTATGCTATTGGGCCGCGTCGTTGGATCGACGGTTTCGAGCAGCAAGACGGCGCATTGGGAGATATTTGGCAACAGATATTCAAGTGCAGTGTGTCGTACTGCTGGGCGCAACCGTCGATAGTCACGACGCACCAAATCGTAAAGCATGACGCGACTTCGTTCACCGAACGCAAGTCGTTGGCAAATCCGCTGCCAGAGGAATGCCTCCAAGCGATTGCGTTGGCTACCGCCACCGTACGCCTGGATCTTAACGGACACGACTCCTGTAAGCGTTTCCAGGAGCTTCTTCGATTTCTCGTGCTCGCCAATGCGAGACAGCAGTCCGCAAATACGCAAAGCCTTGCGAAACCGCGTATCCACGCCTGGTTGTAGCTCTTTGGCCAAGTCCCTGAGGGTTGATTCGAGCCAGTTATCGAAATTGGTGAGCCCTTCTTCCAGCCCCACGGACAACAGAGCACGGTCGTAGTGGCCCATCGACGCCAGCACCGCGAGAGATTCGTCAGCCTCCTCGGATTCCAGGTATGCAGCCAGTGCTTCGGTCTTCCCCAGGCACATCAGCGCGAACATCGCAATTGGTTTCGCTGGCCCAGCTTCACGAAGCAGCTCAACGCCTACGTCTAGTTCTGTCTGCCCATCACCGGCAGCACGCTGGATGGACCTTTTTAACTGCTCCCAAACCTCTTTACTGGCATCGTATTCCCCAGCAAAATCGAGCAGTACGCAGCGGACGAGTTCGGCAATCTGAGGAGATGCAATCGTCGGAGCGATCTGTGCATGTAGAGCCGGGTCCGCCAGTGACGACCAATGGCCTGCCCTTGCGATCCACGGCAACTTTTCACGCCAAGGTGCATCTAATGCAGCCAAACCATTATAGTCACCTTCAAAAAACAATCGTTGGGTGTCAGGCACAGACTCAAGGAAGCGTTCGCTCAGATCCAAACCACTGCGCCGAGCGAGAGCAAACGTCTGCTCGCTGGGAAGCAACAATTCAACAACAGGCCATGCCTGCTGAAGATCCTGACTCATGAACGCGACGCGAAGCAGCGATCTCATGTCCGAGCGTCGCGATTGGACCGCCAGCTTTTGACGCAAGCTTTCGTTATCGTGGAGCAACCGCGCTGCCAGCTTCCAATTGCCTTGCCTGCAGAGCTCGCGAATAACTTCGACGTTCGGCTTTGCAAGGTACTGCGAGACGGCTTTCATCGCGTCTTCGTCACCCGGCTCAACTTCTAGTTCAATTAGAGCTTCGAGCAGCTTTAGCGTCTGTGCCAGTTGCTGATCCGCTACCTCGCGAGCTTGCTTGATCGCACTAAGATTCGACTGGCCAGCCTTCCAAAGCAGCAAAAAAGCCGCTCGACGTTCTATGTAACGTTTACTGGAAAGTGCCAAATAGGCCGCGCGGCCAGGCGACTCAATCGATGTCTTTTCTGCGGCAGTGGTGTCATCCGCTTCTTCTTCAGGCTTATTCGCATGAACTCCCGGCTCGTTAGCAACCAGTGTGCGGACCGGTGCCAGTTGAACAAGGATGCTGCAAATGGCTGCCCAGAAAATTACGAAGTGACGCCAGGAGACAAATCGCGGGCAAGCTGGACGCTCGTCTAGTTCGGTCGCGACACCCATTTAGGTCTCCCAGACAACTGTTCGCGGCAAAATGGCAACGTTATGAAGAAGTGCAATCAAGGCGCCGTTGAGCATGCATCGGCGTTCCTGATCCAAGACGAGTTTCCCTCTATTCTACACGAAGTTCGCCGAACTCACCCTCTTGGGCGAAATACGGCAAGGCAAATCACATTTACAAAATGAGAAATTGGCGCGATATCCCGGCCGAGAATTGCTTGAAATCGCCTTAGACAGCCGAGCTACGATCTTCCACAGTCGTAGACTCTGATCTGCACTGCGAAATACGGCCCTTCCATCACCCTGCGTTCAGAGCAAGGTTCTGCATGGAAGAGTCTTTGCTCCTGAATGCGTTAGACCACTTGGCGTGACGCGGAGAAACTCGATAAAGCAGCGATTGGCCCTGAGCAGGATCAAGAGCGGGCCAAATCGGATTGAGCACTACGAGCTTTCGCTACTTTCGCGGAACGAAAGGCGGCAATGCTTGTTGGACGAAACGATCACCGCCCGAAAGCGGCGTGCGTTATGCTTGGCTGCGTACAACACTGGGAACTTGGCTGCGGCTAAGCAGGAGAGCGTAACCGCCAAACATCAAAGCTGAATAGAACAAGTCGCCGAGAATCGCGTTTCGATAAAACGGAATGGCTCGGACGTAGCAAGAAACCAAGCCGCTCAGCGTTTGAGGATACTCCATCATCGGGTCCAACCAGGACGCGAAATTCGTGCTCAAGAAGAAAACAGCCGAAGCTGCCAGCGACGCGACGGGTACCGACAGGTGACTCACTCGGCCGCGTAGCCCACGTCCAACTAAAGCGGAAGCCGCGAATGCCAAATACACCGTGACCATCGTCAACGAGTCATAGAAATAGATGCCTGGGACATTCAGCATGTGGCCAATTGCATCGCTGAAAACCATTGCGCCAACGGCCAAGATGATTCCTGCAACGCCCGAAATGTAGCAGCCTGCGAAAAGTGCCATTGCCGCAACCGGTGCAAAACCTGGGGGGTGTGGCAAAAACCGAAGAATGATCGCTAGCACAAAGAAGGACAGGGCCAACACGCGAGGGTCGATTCGCTTCATTTTCAACAACCTAAGAGCTAGCTCACGGGGACGCACAGAGGTCGTCCGCTGGAACTTAAGCCGACGCGAACGAACAACGGAACAGACTATCGCCCTTCGGCAACTGCTTCAAGCCATAACGACCGCATTCTAGCCGCAACGACGGAGATAAGTCACGTCGGGAATCGCCCGCTGGCCGCAAGCCCAGCAGTGGGAACTGCCTAAAGTGGCATTCCCCAGAAGAATCCGGTGACCGCCGCTCCTTGAACCGCAGCCGCCTTTGCGTCCCATGGAAGCTGGTCGCGAAGTACTGGAGCACAGGTGCCCGGACGATAATGCCCTAGCGAGTACTTGCAATCCATCGGTCGACGCAGAGTCGCCATGTAGGGAAGCAAGACGATCTCGGAGAAGAATTTGCTACCTGAAACGACCGGCTGCAAGCATCCCCAGCGTTGTTGGCCGTGCCGTTCCAGCATGGCGTCTTCGAAGTACAGTGGGTAGTGCTGCACAAGCGAAGGGGCCCAATGAACGCACTGATACTGAGCTCCTCGAGCGACGCCGTCGGGCAGCCCATAAACTTCGCGTGGTAAGCCAAAGTCATCTGGTGTGACGCCCGTGCCTAACCCCTCAATCGAAGTATTCGCAGCCACGACGGTGGATCGGAATTCGTTTTCAGGCAGAGGCCGCAACTTTCCCGGAGCCGAATCGTCTTGCGATGCGCGGCTTTCCTGCGACGCGCTGGCTGGCTGCACAGTTGCCAGACGAGTGCTTGATGAACTGAGCAAGGCTGGCAGTTGCCCTCCCCCTGCTTCCTGAGCAAACACGGCTTGGCCAGTGTGTGCGATCACCAATGCCGCCAGAACAAGGGGTACCGATGTGCTCGATCGTCTCATCATGCTGCTGATCCCCATTGTCCCAACCCCCATCATTCAGTCCTGGAGAAGCTTTTGCAAGCGTCCCACTCTGGCTTCGAACTCCGACATCCAGTCCCGATAATTGTTCGGCGCAGCATCCGCGTTAGCTTCACTACGTCACGGCGAGCCCGCACAACCGTTACAGGCAGACCCCCGAAGCGTTTCAAGCCCGGGCGTAGGGTTTCTACGTCTGTTTGAGCCAGCGATTCATGGGGTGTAGCACGCGATACAAGCTTGCAACTCGCACTAGGCGACCAGTAGCGGCAAATGTATGCTCGCTAGTGCGGCACTTGCACCCAAATGCTCGAACCGCCTAACAAACTCAACTCAGCCGATTCCCCGAGAGCATTTTGCAACCGTGCCTGACTCCACTGCATCCAACGCACAAGAAATTGCGATTCAGTGCATCGAAAAGCGTTTTGGCAAAGTGGTGGCAGCAGATCAAATTTCTCACAGATTCGACCTGGGTTCGACGACAGCGATTGCTGGATTTAGCGGAGCAGGCAAATCTACTTTGCTCCGCATCATCGCGGGGCTTGAGCCAGCCGACCGAGGCCAAGTTTTAATCAACGGCCAGGATTCCAAGAAGATCGCTCCGGCAAAGCGTGGGATCGCATACTTGAATCAAGAAGCTGCCCTGTACCCTCAGCACACTTTGGTACGCAACCTGGAGCTTTCCCTTGCTGCTCTCAAAATGCCGAAGGATGAATTGCGGAGTCGCATCGACGAAGCGCTGGAGGCTCTGGATCTCAACGGACTGGAGAGCCGTACACCTGCGCAGTTGAGCGGCGGTCAGCGGCAGCGAGCCGCTCTGGCGAAAGCGCTTGCGCGCCGCGCAGCAACCTTACTGCTCGACGAGCCCTTTAGCCAATTGGATGTTGCCAACCGCACCCGTTTGCGTGAATACATCCGTTCTATCCAACAGAGCACTAGCCCCACGATGATTCTCGTTTCGCACGACCCACTGGATGCCCAACTGCTGGCGGATTCGATGCTAGTCCTTGATCAAGGAAAACTCATTCAATCGGGCACGCCAAGCGACGTTTACCACGCCCCCAATTCGCTCTGTTCGCTTGAGCTTACAAGCCCACTGGGTTTAAACCGATGCACAAAACCGCTCTGCGGCCTTGATGGGAGCATCGACAGACCGCTCGTCTTCCGACCAGATGCAGTCCATTTGCAACTTACCGAAGACGATCCACAACTGGAGTCGACGCAATACGAACGCGGATCGATTGGCAAAATGACAGATATCGGCAACAGTTGGCTGGTTGACGTTGCTCAAGCCGATTGCTCCATCACGGCCGTTGTGCAACCTGAAACAGCCACCCTATTGGAAGAGGGGCGTTCGGTGCACTTTTCCGTTCATCACAACCGGGCTTGGCGGCTGAGCAACTCTGGGGATCAACAACTCGTTCTTTCCAGCGAAGCATAATCGCTACTGTTGGCGAGTCGCCTTGTAGAAGGCTTCCCATTGCCGACGGAGGCTCTCGGGCGGACGACGTCTGCCTGCGGAACCCGATACCTGGCGAAAGTTGTCGTTGATGTCGGTCGGCCCAAGCGCCCCCGAGCGATTGAGATTTCGATTCAAACTACTGAGCATATCGAGCCATTCTTGCCGGTCCTCCTCAGAACCCGTGGCTGCGAGATCGCGTGCGTTATTCCAACGGTCGACAAACCGCTCCATATCGCTTTCCGTCCAGTCCAGACGCTTCAAGAGCTCAGGATCCGGCTGTTCGCGTTGCCGGTTTAGATAGTCCAGCACCATATTGGTAGCCTCTTCAGAGAATTCTTCGTTCACGGCGTCGCCGGGCCCAGCGGCCGAACCGGAAGAACTGCTGCCCGCGGATCCTCGTGCCGAGTCAGGCGAAGACTTCGCCCCCGGGCCGGGCTTGCTAGACGAAGAAGGAGGACTCTCGCTACTTTGCGATTGGCTCTCAGACTGGCTACTCTCAGACTGGTTGCTCTCAGACTGGTTGCTCTCAGACTGGCTACTCTCGCTATTCCGAGATTCACTGCCTTTCG
Organism: uncultured Pirellulaceae bacterium; assembly: GCA_964411445.1. Classification (GTDB taxonomy): domain Bacteria; phylum Planctomycetota; class Planctomycetia; order Pirellulales; family Pirellulaceae; genus Aureliella. Next base: position 75 of record CAYPLE010000156.1, on the reverse strand, counting down.
AATTTTGAGGCGGCTGACTCTTCGAGGACTCCGATGAGTTCTGCTGCTGCTTGCCCTGCTCACCTGACTCACTAC
>CAYPLE010000155.1:6064-10447 GCA_964411445.1 uncultured Pirellulaceae bacterium | reverse complement strand
ACTGGATTGGCCGCAACTGGATTGGCTGCAACGGATTGGGCCGCAATAGCTTCTGGCGGCGCACTTTCCTTGTCCTTTTGCTGTGTTTTCACAGCAAAAGCGCTTGAGATTATGCGTATTGCATCTCGAGACACTCGGACTTGGGACAAGCGACTGCTTTCGACTAAAACTCGACCTGCTTGGAAGCCATCTGCTCAATTATAGTGGCAAATCTGCTTCTTCACGCAAGAATTTGATCACAAGATGCATGGGTACGTCGAAGGTTGCGTCGACTTCCTTGCCATTTTGCTCAACCTGGATCGACCCGATGACGCCCGAGGCCGCTTCACGCAGCTCGGGGTTGTTCTTGAGTTCATCGACCGATTCTATCATCAACGACGCGGCCGCCGAAACGCCTTGAACAAGTTGGCGAATCTGTTCTGCTCGCTTTTCACTCTCCGTCGTTACGGAGATTGTTGTGGTCAGGACATCATCGCCCTCGGCGATCGAAACTGTCGCACGCCGCAGCGACTTGACGACGTTTGCAAACGGCTCGTCATCCTCAATGATGCCCTCAGGTAGTTCCACCAGAGTCACTCGGGCAAACACTCCACGCGGTAAACTGGTGTCGACGGTCATCGTTGCCGACTCAGTCCTATTGGAATGGTTGCTGTCTGCAGCGAGCGACCCAAGCAACGACATGACGCGGTCTTCGGATGGTGAAATGACGATCCAGTGATCTCCTTTCGCATCCTTGTGAATCACTCCACAAGCCGCTTTGCCGCCTTCGCTGACTTGGTGTACTGTGTGGCCGTTGGTTTCGTGAGACGAGTAACCTGGCAAGGCCAGCATGAGACCTTCGATGTTCCCAGTTGTTTTACCAAGTTGGACAACGACACTTGCGGTGTCTGGATTGATGTCCTCTAGATTGTTGACGGCTAGCGTGATGGTGCGGACTTCCGTCAGCGGGTCAAACCCCAGGGTCTCGGTCACCTTTGCCAGCAAGTTGGCTTCGTCGGTTCCTATTTCCTTAGCTGCAGTATCGGTTGTCAACTTGAGCAAGCGTTGGCCGAGCGTGCTGCTTTTAAAGTTGCCAATATCGATGGAGGCTACAACCTGTGTGTCGGCCGGAAGTTGCAGGTCCGAGGCCTTGGCGAATTGCACGCCGCATGTGAATAAAGCTAACGCTGCAGCGCACTTAGCCGCAATGAATCCCCGCTTTTGCATCGATATTTCCCTGTTTGTCAGTTGAATATGGTTCGCGCGGCAGTTGCCGCGCTGGTTGGTCTGAATCCGCGCCGAGGTGGTCCCTATTGGCTGTGTCGCCCGATTGCCCGAGCTCCTGGTGCCAATTATCCCTCCTCTTTCACGACTTTTTACGTCCGCACAGCCGTGAAGTTACCAGGGTCAACTAAGAAAAATGGAATTTTGCATCGTACGACTGGATGGGGGGGCTAGAAGAGTGGTGGCTTTCCAAGTTGCCGGCGAATGACAGCCCACTGCCCGGCATGCATCATCCAATGAGCCGCTTCGCCCGCGAATACGCTACCCACGGTTGGCCCAAAGTAACGCATCTTCTCTGGCGAAGGCTCCATGAGTTGCTCGTCAGTGAGCGCAGCCAAAACCGTCAGCGTTCCACTTCGCTGCTGGTCCATGAGTCGCAAGTAGTCTTCTTTGGAGTCGAAATCTTCAACGCGGTCTGAGGAGGCAGAAGCCCGAGTGTATCTGTCTGCAAAGCCTTTGGGCAGCTCCGGCATGCAGCCGAGCCCCAAGTCTGAAATATGGCCGTGTTCACTTTGGATCAAGTGCCCCAGTTGCCAAGCGATATGGTTCAGTTGCCCAACCGCTCCAGCCATTGGCCTGACCAGCAACTGTTCATCCGTCAAATCGTTCAAGTAGCTTTTGACCACAAAGGCCGGCATCTCGAGCGATGCTTGGATGTGTTCAGCAATACTCATCGCAATCGCCTTTGGGGGATGCCCGGGGGGGCAGTTCGAGGGGAACGGCAATCGTCCTGGGATTTGAAGCAACGGTGCTAATTTTCTTGACAGCGCTCCGTTGGCACCCGCATCTTACGTTGCGGCGGGACGATTCGAAAGTCATGGAAGTGCGACTGCACGCGACACACTGAGCAACACGCGTCGACAGTTAGCATAGAAGAATTGTTGAGCGACGCGAATTGAAATCCCAAACGAAAAAAGCCACGACATGCCGAGTTGTCCCGCTTGGCATGCGTGGCTTTTTCGATTCTGCCAAACTGTCCGATGGTTCCGTCGCTTGAGGATGATCGCTACAAACATCCAAGCGACTCAGGCAGTTTGACCGAGGTCAGTTTCGTTGATGTACGGTTCCTGTTTAGCTGGAAGTCGATTCTGCTTCGATAGTGCTTGGGTCAAGGCCATCGACAAAGCTCATCAGTGCCTTGTTGCGGTACGGCTGTTGAAGCTTACGAACCGCCTTGCTCTCAATCTGTCGAACACGTTCGCGAGTCACGGAGAAGATTCGACCAACTTCTTCGAGCGTGTAAGCGTAGCCGTCAGCCAGGCCGTATCGCAGGCGGAGGATTTCACGCTCGCGGTAGTTGAGCGTTTGCATTGCTTCGTCGATATGGAACTTCAATGACTCCTGGTTCGCTTCGTAGAGCGGATCGTCATCGCGATGATCTTCTAGGAATTCACCGAAGTAGCTGTCGTCGTGGTCGCCAACGGGCTGGTCGAGCGACAGAGGTTGGCGAGCCATCTTGATGATGACGCGAGCGTCATCGATGCTCAGTCCAGCCTTTTCTGCAGTCTCTTCGACGCTTGGCTCGCGTCCCAGTTCTTGAACCAGTTGTCGAGTCACCATGCGGACCTTGGTCATCGTATCGATCATGTGAACAGGCACACGAATGGTGCGGCTTTGATCCGCGATGGCCCGCGTGATCGCTTGGCGAATCCACCAAGTTGCGTAGGTGGAGAACTTGAAGCCTCGCTCATACTCGAACTTATCAACGGCTCGCATCAGGCCAGTATTGCCTTCTTGGATCAGGTCCAAGAAGCTGAGGCCGCGGTTGCGGTACTTCTTCGCAATCGAGACAACCAACCGCAGGTTGCCAGCACTCAATTCTCGCTTGGCTGCATCGTAGTACACTCGATACTCAGCAACTCGATCGACTCGGCGTCCAAGTGTCTTGGGGCTTTCGTAGGTGATTCGCATCAGGTAGCGAAGTTCTTCGAGTAGTTGTTCTAGCGACTGTCCGTCAACATAGCCAGACTCACGAGCGACTTCGATCTGATTCTTCAGGGTTCGCATGCGGGAATCGATCGCGTGCAATTTCTCGAAGAGCGGTTCAAGGCGGTTCGTGCGAAGATTCATTTCTTCAACCAATCGAACGGCTCGGTTGCGTCGACGTGTCAAACGAATCCAAGCCTCATGTCGAGTCGCTTGTGGAAGACGACGGTTGATGGCGACAAAGTAGTCGTGGTGGTTGAGGATCAGCAGGTGGCGAAGCGTGTTGATGTTCGGAACAATTCGCTTCATGATCGCCTTCTTCTCAGCAGCGTTGGTCACGCTTACTTCGATCGTGCGATCCAATCGCAGCTTGCTGTCGCGAACTTGCTCAAGCAACTTGCACGCACCTTGAAGCATGAAGTCGGTTGCCAACATCCAGTGGCGGTACTTGCTACGAGTGCGTTCGATCTTCTTGGCAGAAGAGATCTCTTCGTCGCGAGTCAGCAATGGGATTTGCCCCATTTGCATCAGATACATCCGGACGGGATCGTCGGTGCTTTCCACTTCCTCAGTCAGCTCTTCGAGGTCGCCTTCTTCGATCAGATCACCATCAAGCTCTTCGTCATCAATTCGGTTGGTGGAATCGAATTGAGTTCGTCCGGCGAAGTCGTGGGCTTCCATGACATCAAAGTCATTGTCGGTCGAACTTGCGGCTTGGCTTCTGTAGCTCTTCTTCATGATGGCGACCTTCTCTGTAGCGTGAGTTGGTGGTGCTCCGTTCGTTGAGCCGTTTTGGCGTCAACTCCCGTGCGGGACGATTTCAAGTAGAAGCAGAGAGGGTGCCAATCCCACCAAAACGGCCTCGGAGTAGGCGTTAAGTCATTTGATCGCAAGGGCTTAGGGCGTTTTTCGGTCATGTCGCTCCAGAAACACATGTTGCCTTAGGTCAACATCTGTGATGCGCAGGGCAACATTTTGTTTCACAAAATCAACATTTCGCTAGTTGAATAGCGACCGCAGGCGATTAAGCAAATTCACTCAGGTCGCGAGGCGCGTGACCTTTTTGGCTAGATGCAACGACCCCCGCCGTCGCGATCTCCTGGCTCGCGTGCCCCCCCAATCAGCAAGGTGCGAAAAGAATGAGAGTGGTCGCGAGGCCACGCCCCGGAGAACGAAAAAGCGGGAGAGCGAAAG
>CAYPLE010000155.1:0-5964 GCA_964411445.1 uncultured Pirellulaceae bacterium | reverse complement strand
CGGGAGAGCGAAAGGCCGGGAGATCACGCAGCCACCGCCGCCCGCGGTTACAATGCGCCGAACCGCAATGACTACTTCTGTTGTACGACGGCGAACTCGCGCGGGCCCCCGGGGCCTAAGCGTTCATGGAAAACTGCCGCGCTTGTCGTTTTGGGGAGATCGGCAGATGACTAGACGCAATGGCTCGCGCCGCACGATTTACGTGATTGCATTCCTTGGAATGATGATGTTGTTGTTATGTTGCGGCCTGCCGATCGGCTTATTCGACCGATATGCGCTGCTGCACATCTACGACTATAAGCAGCTTTCCCCTGCGAGCATCGAGGGTGTGGCGGTTACTGTTGATCTCAATCCGCAGGAGCGCATCAAAACGCCTCCTGAAACATTGAAAGGTCCGCCCTATGCGTTGACTATCATGCTCCGGGACTCAACAAGATCGGCTGTGGCTGCCAAGTTGCATTCGTTCCAAATGCGGTTGGACGATCAAAGCATGATTGACGGCAACATTTCCGTGGAGCAGTCTTCGTGGAAACAGGGACGAGACTTTACGCTGCTTTTTGTTCAGTTCAAGACTCAGGAACTTGGACAGCGACCAACGGCCCTGGCCGACATCGAAATCGAGTATCCTGATCGTCGCGTACGCCAAGTGATTGAGATCCCTATGCGGGCCGATCATCGTCGTACGTTCTATGTCCCATAAGTGTTCGAAATGGCAGTCCCAAACACAATTGGAGGGGCGGTCCAGTGCCACGTTCATCGCAAAACAAATCTACGCATCAGCACATTCTGATTCAGCGAGCGCTCTTCGCGGCGGTATTGTTGATGACGAGCGCTGGCTGTCCTCCCAGGCCGCCTTCGCAGGAGGCACAACGTCAAGCGTCGATGTCGCGGTGGATCACCGTCGAAGCGTCGCCTGGCCAGCTAGCTGCCGAACCGGTGCTTTCGAAAGCGACGTTCGATGCAATTGTAAGTTCATCTCCCACCATCATTGCGGCTTTTCCTGAACGAGTCCGCATGGGAATGCTATCGGCCGATGGCAACGACGCGAAAGCTAGAGTCTCGACAACAACCTCTAATTACTTGGCTCTTCTAAAAGTTGGGGCGCGCGTTGAGGTACAGAAGGGGCGATTCATTGAAGCAACCGACACGGCCAACGCTCAGAGCATTATCGTGATCACCAACGCGTTAGCTTCGAAATTGTTTCCAAATGCGGATCCGCTTGGCAAGTTGGTCAACTTTGAAGGAATCACGCGGACAGTTGTCGGAGTTGTAACCGATGGCGCGCAGTGGGGCGAAGAAGTCAAACGTGACGCGTTTGTTCCTTTGATGATTGACGGGACTGACGACAAGTCAAACACCTTCGATCGAATCCGGCTTCACGTCGGCAGCATCGATCAAGTCAAGGATACTCAATCCGTTGTGCGGAACGTCGTCGAGGCGCGACATCCTAACCAAGACATTCACGTGCGATCCTTCCTATCAGCGAGATAGTTGCCCGTTCACTCCGTCAAAGGATCTTTTCCACCGAGCTCGCTGAGCGGCTACTTGAGATCGTTATCTTGCACGTCGAGGACGATCAAAACAGGCTGCTCGTCTTTGGTGGGACGGAATTGAACGTCAAAATTCAATCCACGTTGCATGGCTGGAATGGTTCGCGAAATCTCGAAACCGCGAACGTTAGGGGTAAACGTGAGCGGTTCTGGAGTCAAGGAATCGATGACGTGCACGGATGATTTCTCACGAATCGGTATGGAAAGGAACGGACTGCCATTCGCATTGCATTGCGTGACGGTAATTTCTGCGTCCTTGGGAAGCGACAAATTGTTGGCAACGCGAACTCTTAACTTGCAAGACCGGGCTGGCACGGACTCCAGATCCCCCAAGTCTGCCAACCGACCTTGGCCAGGGCTTTTGAGTTCGCGACTGATAAGCACTTGCGGGGCTTGCTGACCGGGCATACTTGTCAACACAACTGTGACCAACGGCTGGAGCCCGTCAATGCGGAAACACCCATCTGCATCGGTCCGCACTAGGACCCGACCACAACAGATCTCTAAACCGTTAACTGGTTTTCGGGCAGAGTCAATGATCCTCCCTTTGATGCTACAACTGCGACGAAGCCTAATTTGCGCAGGGTTGTGGCCTGTTATCTTGACCGTTGCGGATTGGTAACCGTCGCACATGACCGAGTAGTGGTCGAGGTTGCGATTTTGGGCGATCTGAACCATCGCAATGCCCGCTTCGTCCGTCACCGCCAATTGCGTGGCGTATCCACTGTTCGACCAGTTATACGAATACATGACTTTTGCACCTTGGATCGGTTTGCCTACGGCGTCGCCGACTGTGATTTTCACGTCGCGAGGTGCTAGTTCTTCAGCGACAGTTTGCAATTGGCAAATTAACGGATCGCCTGGCCGGCCACTTCCTGAATATCCGCTCCCCACCCCGGGAGCCTGTGCAACGACGCGGTAGCGGCGATCGTCCCGCACGTGGGGAAAAGTGAATTTGCCGTCGGCGTCGGTCTTCGTCCAACGATTGCAATCCGCTTCTAAAGTCGTCGAAACGGCCTTGCGTTGATCTTCACGCAATACGTTTCGAATCATGACAGAGGCGCCTTCAACGGGTTCACCCCGCGAGTTGATGACGTATCCGCTCAATTCACTGAAGTGAACTTCGCCTTGCATCGCAAGAGCCGTGACAAGTGCTACTGCGAACATGGTTTTCGTCCTTGGGTATCGGTTGACGACGATGCTAGTTGCAACTCCGAAAAGAGGGAGCTATCGCTGCAATTCAGTGATGGCGATCGGCTCGATGGCGATCGGCTTTGGAGCCGCTGTTCGGTACATCCGAATAACGTTTTCCTGGCCCGTTTCGAGAATCGCCGCAATGGAATCGGTAGTCTGGTCTTTGTGAAATACGTTGACCCTATGGCGACCTGGCTCGAGATGCCGAAGCACAAACCGTCCTTGTTCATCGGTAAGCTGCTGAGAGTGTTCCATGTAGCCAAGATTTCGCTGTGAGTTCATTGCAACTACGCGCATCTCTGGCATCGGTTCGCCTTTCATATCAAGCACAACACCAACGATTTCAGCATTGTGCTGTTGCATGTTGAAATCAGGAACGTGAATCTCACGACCTTCTTGGCGGCTGGTTTCACTTAGACCAAATTGAACTTCGAAGTTAGGCAGGCTCGCCAACGAGACTCGGTAGCGTTTTCCGATCGGCACCAACGATTGGTAGATTCCGTTTTCGTCCGTTGTCAACATCTTCAAATCAGCCTTCGTACCAGAGGCTTGCTGCAAAACAACAACGGCCCCCGGCTGAGGCGTTCCGTTCAGAGTGACGCGACCTGACAATCGACTTGTCAGTCTATCAGGCGTTCCTGCACGAAACGCCATGATCTTGAGTGTCCCATCGGTAACCTTGTTCAACGGCACTCGCCCTGCCCAAGTTGTCACATCATCGGCGCCGCCAGGAATGAAAGCGGGTGTCCTGATCTGCCCATAACAAGCAACTGCGGCATCAACGATGTTCGACGATGGATAGTGGAGACGCACCTGCCCCTTGCCGTTGGTAACAGTAGATTGCAAAAGCAACGGCTTCGGTTTCTGATTGTCAGAACGAGCAGCGTCGTTTCGCTTCTCACTACTGCCAGGCAACGTGCCGTAGACAGATACACGAGCGTTCGCCAAGGGGACTCCCGTTAGGGTTCGTGCGTCGACGAGAAATGAAGGCGTCTCTTCAACTTGGATTGTCTCCAGGTGCACCGGGGCTTCTTCGAGTTCAACCACGGTGTCGGGATCGAAATCACTCAATGTTTCACGTAGTTGTTCTTCGCTGGGAAGGTCGAAGCCCAATTCCTGGTGACTATAGTAGACTTTCCATCGTCCCGGTCTCAGCACGGTGCGGTACCAGCCGTCTTGATCCGTCGCAACTTGTTTTTGATTGCCCAGGGAGACAAACCAGGCACTAGCGCCTTCGACGGGCTGTCTGCCAGTTGTTTCAACGCGTCCAGAAACGACCACGCCACGTTTCATCCGAATCTTGGCGTTTGTTCCAGTAGGACTTAGGTTCGCATAGGCGTTTGCGAGAGATCGTTCTGGCAGTTCGGAAATGGAACAATACAACTGGGTCCATGACGCTGGTGCATGAACAGTGAAGCGACCGCTTGCGTCGGTCTCAAAATCCTTCGAAAACCCAGGAACACGGACTTGCGCCCGTGGGACCGGCCGATCATCCGGATCAACTACCGTCGCAGAATATACTCGCTTATCAACTACTTTGATGATGAGATTCTCTGGCTTCAAGGCGTCCCGAGCCATTCCGAATCGCATCCAGTCTGGTCGAAGAGTATCAAAGTTGTCGGTTTTGACGTGGCATTCACCGCTGGCTCCACTGTTTGTGTTGGCTGCGACCAGTGCAATTTGATGGCCGGGAAGCCCGTGCAGTTGGAACCGCCCGGCTGCATCGGCTTCGACCTCGGGTGTCAGTTGACTGTTGTGAAAGTACAGGTGATTTGGCAGCCCATTGGTATACCGAGGCCCGACAAGCCCAACGACACGTACCTTGCCTGGCGTTGGCGCACCCTGATCGTCTAAGAGCGTTCCCGTAATGGTTCGAGTTGGACCGAGCGCGATAACAATTCCCTGCTGAACACTGTCAGCCATGGAGCGAACGCTGAAAGTGGACCAACCAATGCCGTCTTGCTGATGAAAAGCCAGGATCCCACCGAGCCAGGGCGATTTGCCCTTCTCCACATCGATCGCTGCAAACCGGAATTCGCCTTTATCGTTCGTTCGTACTCGGCCGCAGACGTCGCTGGCGCGATCATACTCAGGCCCTTCGTTGACACGGCCAAACGGAGACCGCGTGAACGAATCACTCGAATGCTTCAGGACGACTACTGCGTTGGCAACTGGTTCTCCCCTAGCGTTGATGATTTTGCCATCAATCGACAGCGTAGTTACAGGCTCAGAACGGTTCGGCGTCGCCAATTCACAAGTTATAAGCCTATCCCAAATGGTCTGCCCAGTACTAGTGAGCGCAGGTGCGTTCCGTTGTTCCGCGAGCTCGGTCGCGCTGTTCGTGGATTGATTCGCGTCAACTGAGCTTGTCTCCTGTTCTGCAAAAGCGTTGATCCGAACAGTTGTGCAAACAACAATGCCCACGAAGAGAATCGTCGAAAGAGCCGCCATCGCCTCCGGTTGCTTGCCGCGGTTCCTTGCCTGCAAAGCACCTTGAACTCGCTGCTCCAGATCACCGAAGGCTGACATCGTGCTCGCTCCCCAAGCACCTTGGAGGCGATTCTGTCGAGAGAGTCGCTGAATCACGGTCACCAGTCCGTGTGCGTAGCCTGTACCATCGGAGCTGCTGAGCACGGCGTGTTCGTCTGTTGCCAGTTCACGTGCTAGATGCCATCTTCGCAGCATGAGCCAGCAACAAGGGTGAAACCAGTAGGCAATCAGGATCACCGCATGCAGGATGCACCATCGGGTGTCGCCGCGTTGCACGTGCGAAAGTTCGTGCAAGAGTACCGTCTTGCGTTCGGCATCCGTCCACTGGTCGAAATCCATCGGCACGATCACTCTACTTCGCAAAACCCCAACAACTTGCGGCGAAGCGACTGATGCGCAACGGACAGTTGGCAAGTGATTTAAATCCAAGGCTCTGGCACATCCAATTGCAATCGCCGACGACGAATTGGACACGTTGGTGGACTTTGCAAGTACCATGGCTCTTTGAGCGAAGCGCACACCCAACAGTAACATCAAAGCTGAGGCACCGAGCGCGTAGATCCAGAGTAGCGGTGAGGCTTGCCCAAGAATCCTGGCCATATTTGCCATGTAATTGTTCGCTTCAGTCGAGGGAGCTCCAGCGTTTCGGTGGCTGATTTCATTCAGTGTGTCATCCTGATCCGAAACCTCAGCATTAGTGGCTAAGCCGCTTGGCCAAGAGACCTCGCAG
>CAYPLE010000154.1:0-10526 GCA_964411445.1 uncultured Pirellulaceae bacterium | reverse complement strand
CGGACTCGGCGAAGACACAAAACGGACGTCCAAGTAGCACAACTGATCCTGGAAGATGACCATGGATAATTCCGCACACAAACCTACCGACGAGTCGCTGCGACTCGGCACACAAACGGGGGTGCCCGAGCAATGCGCGATTGTGCGAGCACGTTTGGCTCGCAATTTCGAGACCAGTGTGGTCAACACAGAAGGCCTCAACATTGAACAGCTCAGCGCTGAGGAACTTAGCGATGAGCGATTTGCAGCGTTGGAAGCTCACCTCGAATCCTGCCCTTCCTGTTTGAAAGCAGTGATGGCGTTCCAGGAGAGCTGGGCGCCAGAACTAGACACAAAGCTGCTTCAGTGCAGCTCTGCGACTGGCACCCCCGCTTCGGCCACTGGCCGTTTGACCGGCCTGCTTTCGGGCTCACAAACGAATCGTACTAGGCGTCGGCACATGGCAATCCGGGTCGGTATTGCCATCGCAGCCAGCCTAGTTGTCGTGGTCGGTTTGCAGTCGTGGCAGCCTGTGAAAACACGAAAGACTACACAACGCCCAGCACCGCCGGCGGTCACAGAATCAAACGTTGTGAAAACACCTCCTTCACCAACGGAGCCGAAATTGGAAGCCCCCCCGGTCACACTTCGAGCGAAGGCGGGATTTGTTGTCGCTCAGCACGACGTATCAGGTGACATCCCGTTCTTCTTCGTTGTTCCCGTAGAACAGAATAGTGTTGCGCAGAAGGGCTCTGATTAGGGCTTCGCAGTGCCTGACGCTCCGCAAGTCATCCACAATCGGTTAATTCGTCAAGATTTCAAGATTTGAAATTTCAACTTCAAGGATATTTTCTGATGCACAGTCCAGTAAAAACCCTAATGCTCCTCGTCCTATCACTTGCGGTGCATTCATATGCTCCATGTTTCGCGCAGGAGGAGCCAAAGCCGGAAGAGCCAAAACTGATTAAGGTCCTGCGGCTGCAGCATGGCAATGCTCGCGATATCGCTGGTGCGATTGTTGACCTGCTCGGCGGTGAATCTCCAAACCTCACCGCTGAACAATCGACCAATTCCATTTTGGTTCGTGGAACCCGCGTACAACTGGACATCGTCCAAGACTTGGCCAAAGAGTTGGATATCCCCTTTGAGGCTGGCGCTAAACCAGAAAAGGAGAAAGCTGCCGTCGTCTTGCGAGTGTTTGAATTGAAGTATGCTGAAGCATCAGCAGCAAGCAGATCGCTAGAGCAGATCTTGAGCAGCTACAATCTGCCGGTTCGAGTAACCCCCGACCAGCGCTTGAATCGGATCTTTGTTTCCGCAGACGAAACTGTGATGGAGCAAGTCGAAGCAGTCATTAGCACAATTGACGTACAAAGTTCCGGTGATGCTTCGAAGATTGTTGCCTTGAGTGGCAATGACGCCCGGGACCGCACCCTCGCTCAGTTGATGCATGGAGTTGCAAAAGAGACAGGAGTCAAGTTGGACATTGCTCCCGACATGGAACTTGCTGTCGTGCGTGGGAAGAAGGAGTCCGTCGATGATTTCGCACTTCGGTACGACACACTGCTCGAATCCGTTCAAGCCAAGAGCAACGCCGTGTCAGCGGCCGCCAAGCCTGAGGACTATATTGTTTCAGTCGCGTGGCTCATCTCCGACGAAAAGCCAAGTCAAATCCCAGCTCGCTATCGGCCCATCGCGGCTCGAGCGGCTGAATTCGGAATCGACAACCTAAGGCTAGTTAGCCAAATGCTCTCGCGTCTTAGCGTGGGAACGACAAGTGCTGAATTCAGCGTCACTGGTCGCGCAGTCGAAGGCGGGGCATACTTGGTTTCGTCGAGTGGCTGGGTGAGCAATACTTCGGAGCCAGGAGTTCTACTGTTGAATCTGGAGTTGAACGTCGAAGATCGCGCCAATGAGCCGCAATATGTTTCTTCAGCCGAAGTGCAAATGCGTTTGGTTCCCGGCCAGCCTAGTATCATTGCCGCGACACCAATCGACGGAAAGCAGTGTTTGTTCGCGATCGAAATTTCGAAGGACTAGCCTTCGCCCGAATTGCCGCTGCCCCATACCGCCCGCGTCATAGCTGCTTCTTCGTCGCCAGTCGCCAGTCGCAAAGGGCGCTAAGGGGAGCGGTTCGGGCGTGAAGGGGAGCGGTTAGGGGCGGAGTTCTGGTGGGCCGAATCCGCCGCCGCCAGGAGTTTCGATTCGCAATTGGCTGCCAGCGGGCATGTTGCCACTGAAAAACGCGGGCAGTTCGGTGACTTCACCGTTAGGTTCAATGGCGAGATTCCGCCCAGGAACACCATCGCCTCCTCCGTTAATCCCGTGAGGCCCCTGACCGCGGCGCGACGTGAGCAAGGAAATCTGTACGTCTTTCAAAAACCGGATCTGTCGAATCACGCCATCGCCACCGCGATTTCTCCCACAGCCGCCCGATGAATCGCGAATGCCAAACGCCTCGAGTCGAACTGGATAGCGACTCTCTAGTACTTCCGGGTCCGTCAGCCGGGTATTCGTCATGTGTGTGTGAACGGCACTTGCCCCACAAGACCGCCGCGTCGCCCCACTGCCACCACACAGGGTTTCGTAAAACCCAAAGCTTGCGTCGCCAAACAGCAAGTTGTTCATTGTTCCCTGAGAGCAAGCCGCTTCGCCGAGCGCCATCAATAGTACATCGACAATCCGTTGGCTGGTTTCGACATTCCCGGCAGCCACCGCAGGGCTTTGTTCAGGCGCTGGGCCCCGCTGCGGATTCAGGACTCCTTGCGGTATTTTCAATTCAACACACCGAAGCACTCCTTCGTTCATAGGGAGGTCGTCGTCGACCAAGCAACGAAGAACGTACAGCAAAGCTGCGGAGACAATCGATGGATTAGCGTTCAGATTGGTTTTCGAAGTTGGACCACTACCGGCAAAATCACACAGTAGGCGTCCAGTTGCCGTTGATTTCAAGGAAACGGCAATCCGCGTGCCGTCCTCAAGTGAGTCGGTGGCGGAATAGGTCTTTCCAAGTTCGAAGCGTGATCTGAGATAGAGCTCCATCTTTTGCTGGGATGCTACCAGTAACTCTTCAGCTAGTGTGGCTGCGTTGCCCCACGAAAGTTGGCGGCAATACTCCGAAAGCAAGCCTGCACCGCGATGGTTTGCTGCACGTTGGGCGTTCAAGTCAGCTTGAAGATCACCAATCTTCCGCGGCGGCCATCGTTGTTGTTGCATGGCTGCCACAAGCTCCTCGACCATGTCTTTCCCAGAAGCAGACAGGTGTTTCGGCTCAATCAGCACTCCCTCCTCGGCTAAATTCGTTGCCGTGACACTCATCGACCCCGGTGCAATTCCTCCAACATCAGCGTGATGCGCGCGACTGGCAACGAAGAAGGCCAATGCACCATCGCCATTGAATACTGGAGTAATGACCGTGATGTCTGGCAGGTGGGAGCCGCCTTCGAACGGGTCGTTGGTTACAAAACAATCTCCGGGCTTTAAGCCGGGGAAGTGCTTCAACACGCCGCGAACAGTAGCCCCCATGGCTCCTAAGTGCACCGGCACGTGCGCGGCATTTGCAAGCAGCGTACCCCAAGCGTCGAAGATAGCGCAACTATAGTCCTGCCTCTGCTTGACGTTGACGCTCATGGATGTCCGCTTCAAGACCTCCCCCATTTGCTGAGCGATCGCGCTCAATCGCTGAGCAAAGCAGTCTCGGGCAATAGCATCTGGCCGCGCCGAAGCAACTTCACGGGAATGGAAATCGTCAGCAGCGGCACCCGGAGATTTACCTAAATACCGAATGGCTAGTGTTCCGTTGCTGCACGCGACAGCTTCCCAATCTCTTCCAATCGCCAACGTGGAGCCGTCGTTATTGACAATGCAGGGCCCCACAATGCCGACGCCCGGCTGCAACAAATCACGCTGCAACTCAGGAAAACTCGCCGTTCCTTTCCCTGGCGTCGCACTCCCGACCGGCGGCGGGCTGCCAGCAGCGAAGATTGCCTCACTTGGCAACGAGTATTCACTTTGTCGTAGCCTTTCGCAGCGGACGCTCACCATCTCGATGGCAATGTCTTGGGTGTATCCGTAAAGCTGCTGATGTTTCGCTTGAAAGGCTTCGTGCAAAATGCGGTTTGCTTCTTCGGATACTGAGTCGACAACGCGGCCAACCGAGGTGAGAAGACTGTCTTCGGCAAGACTAATTGTTGCATCTGTACCTGTATACCTCAGCTCAACAACACAGCTAGGGCTTCCATCTTCGGAAATCATTTCGTCGAAGGCGGCCAATACTCTCTGCCGCAGAGACTCCCAGTCGACTTCGTCGATCAGCTTGTACACAGGTAGCGTTGTATCAGCGCGACGTGGAGCCAGCCCCATGCCGAGGGCACTGAGGAGTCCAGCGTCGGGATGATCGATCACCGTTTCGATACCAAGCAATTCAGCCACTTCGCAAACATGGCATCCGGCAGCGCCGCCGAAACCAACCAAGGCGTGGTCGCGTGGGTCACGCCCCTTAGCAATCGACACCGTCCTCACAGCCTCAGCCATCTGTTCGCAAGCGATCCGCCGCAGGCCCTCGGCGAGTTTCTTTGTTTCATTGATGCCCGTCGCTTGTCGACACTCCTGCAAGAGTCCTTCTAGCCTAGTTTCGGCGGCATGGTGCTCCAGCGGAAACGGAAACTGGCTTGCTGGCAGGTAGCCGAGCAGCAGATTGATGTCGGTTAGCGTCAGCGGGCCCCCCGCGCCATAGCATGCGGGACCAGGCGTCGAGCCAGCGCTCTGCGGCCCAACTCGCAGCGAGACTCCGTCGAACCAGCAAATTGATCCGCCGCCAGCAGCAACGGTTTCGATTGGCACTGTTGGTGAAAGGATGCGCACGCCTGCTTTCGAAGACTCGACCTCTAGGTGTTGAGCACCATCGGCCCGACACACATCCGTACTTGTGCCGCCCATATCGAGTCCGATAAGTGCTTCTTGGCCGAGGGCATGACGAATCTGTTCGAGAGCAACAACGCCGCCTGCTGGCCCAGACAGGATACTGTCCTTGCCACGAAAACCATCCCAATTGACCAATCCACCAGCGCTGGTCATGACTTGCAAATCTGCGACATCCGGTCCACCAAGCTGTTCGTTGATCTCACGCAAATAGCTGCGAACAACCGGACTCAGGTAAGCGTCCAAGACCGTCGTTTGCGCTCGAGACACAATCTCAATGAGCGGCGCAATTTCGCTGGACACGCTAACCTCGGGGAATCCAATCGAGCGTGCAATCTCGGCCAACTGCCGTTCGTGCTCAGGATTCTGATAGCTGTGCATCAAACAAATTGCGATGGCTTCAACTCCATCGTCATAGGCCTTCTGCAACTTGGCCTGCGCCGCCCCCTTGTCCAACGGCTTGAGGATTTCGCCAGCAGCATCGATACGTTCATCAATGCCAATGGTCAAACTGGCCAGTGGCGGAGACTTGTGGATGTCTAGTGTGAACAGGCTTGGGCGTGTTTGATCCCCAATGGCCAGCAGATCCTCCAAAGGCGCCGTAATAGCCAAAGCTGTCCGAGCGCCACGCCGCGTTAGCAAGGCGTTGGTTCCACGCGTTGTACCAAGCCGAACCGAGATTGGAGGCAGTGGCTCTCCAACTGGAATGCCCAACAGAAGATGGACACCGAGCACTGGTGCATGCAGATGTGTCCGGATTTCTAATCGCCCAGCAGTTGGCTCAAGAGCATCAGCGATCTCGAGCCAGTCTCGACCGCTATCAACAATTTCAACCGACGCATGTTCTCCGGCAACTGTCCAAAGCTGGCTGCCACGCCAGAAACCTGCAGGCCAATCGGCATCGCAGCTTATCTTTCGCGGCTTGGCGGAGTGATTGGCGGACTGATTGGCATTTGGAGAGACTCTCAATGGCGTCGCACCGGAGCTCAGTACCTTAGTGCGGGTGAGGTTTCCGTCGTGGTGCAAGATGCAATCGGTGAACGTTCCGCCAACGTCAATCCATGCTTCAGGAAATACGCCTTTGTCAATCACGATCTTGCCCCATTGCTGCCTGTTGTAGGTTGCCCTCGATGTTGCCGTCGATGCTCTTGCGTCATTCTCCACGTCTCATCCAAAGGGCACTAGCCCACGCGTGTTTGCATGAGCTGAAGGCATCGCCAAGATTGCTCGAAAGGGCATTTGGGCCAATGCCAGCACGCAAATTTTCTTGGCACAAGTTTACTTTCCCTGGAAAAAGCAGCTTTTTCAGGGGTAAATCGGTATTTACCCCGCCAGGGGATCTCTTCACAATACGGGCCGGTTCGCCAGCACAGATGCTGGCGTCAGCAGCGGTTGACGGAGTCAGCCGGACCCATGCGAGGCATAATCCCTCGCGAAAGACACACATTTGCAAGGAGTGCGAAAACGTGCGTGTTTGTAGCTTACTAGTGGCACTTGCCCTGAGCATCGTGACCGCTCAATCTACGGCCGTGGCACAAAACGCCCAGCCTCAACAGTTGCCGATCGTCGTCATCGACATCGGTTACATCCTGGAAAATCACCCGACGATGAAGGGTGAGATGGAATCGATCCAAGCCAAGATGAAGGACGCCGACACCAAGATGGCTCAGCGTCGCGACGCGATCATCAAGCAGATGGAAATGCTTCGACAGCAGTACGAACCGGGCACGCCCGAGTACGAAGCTGAAGAAAAGAAGATTGCCGAGCAAGACACCGAATTTCGTCTGGCTCTGATCAAAGAGAAGAAGAAGTTCGAAGAAATGCAGGCGCAGGTCGTCTATCAGATCTACACCGACATTTCGTCGCAGCTTAGCGTTCTGAGCAAGAGCTATGGCACGAATCTTGTGGTGCGAATCAGTCGCCAGAAGATGGATCCGAAGAAGCCTGAAACGGTACAGTTGGTGATGAGCCAGGAAGTTGTCTACTACAACCCTAGCATCGACGTCACCGATTGGACTCTCAATCAGTTGAACACGCTGGCTCAACAGCGTGGTGCAACCGTTCGATAAAGCGACGGTGCTTCCGCACTCTCTCACTCCACGGTCTACCGAATACAGCACAGCGTCTTGGCCAAGAGTCTTTGACTTTGGCCTGACGCTAGCTGTTCGGAGCGATTGCGAACGAGATTTCGCAAAGCCGAGTTGCCGGGGTGAGTGACCCCAAAAGCCAGACAACAGGTGTTCATCTTCATCTGCGAGGGATAGCCTGCCAGCGCAAAAGCATGGCTGGCTTCAGCCACCCGAAATACACTGCCGGCCTTTGCCGCGCGGTCGACGAATAGGCTGCGGCTTCATTGAAACGCCGCGGTTTACGCTTCGATCAATTACAAGCCTTACACGAATACTCAGTGCAAATGTTTCTTCGCCTGCCAGAGCAACGACAAACTACGCTGCGAGCTGCGTGCTCGGTCAGCGGCCGTGGCTACTGGACCGGCAAATCGAACACGCTGCACTTCCGCCCCGCGGCAGAGAACACCGGAATTCAATTCGAGTTGTTCGGACAGCGGGTTGCGGCAAACGCTGACAACGCTTGTGGCCTTCCACTTCGAACCCGACTTGGCCAATCCCCGGCTGCTTTTGACATGATTGAACATGTTATGGCAGCGCTAGCCGGATTGCGAGTCGACAACTGCGTCGTACAGTGTGATGAATCTGAGATGCCTGGCTTCGATGGCAGCTCCCTGGCCCTTGCTCTCGCCATCAATTCAGTTGGTACGATTGAGCAACCCGCCCCGCGGCAGTCGTTTGTGAT
The DNA here is from genome assembly GCA_964411445.1 of uncultured Pirellulaceae bacterium. Classification (GTDB taxonomy): domain Bacteria; phylum Planctomycetota; class Planctomycetia; order Pirellulales; family Pirellulaceae; genus Aureliella. The sequence continues at coordinate 2,816 of CAYPLE010000154.1, read as the reverse complement.
CGATCGCCCGATCACGGTGCGAGCAGGCGACAGTTGCGTTGAGGCAGTCCCGAGCGCGAGCGGTGCTCTTGAGCTGGAATATCAGTTGGAGTATCCCGAAGACTCCCCGATTCCGGGCGGATCTTTTTCGGCCGTCATTACGCCTGAGACCTTTCTAAACCAAATTGCACCAGCCCGCACCTTTGTGACTGAACAAGAAGCCAATGCGCTTCAATCACAGGGATTAGCCGGGCACGTGACTGATCAAGACCTCTTGGTCTTTACTCCCGTCGGGCCCAGGAATAACACGCTGCGGTTTGACAACGAATGTGCCCGACACAAATTGCTGGATTTGCTAGGTGACCTAGCGTTGGCTGGCGTAAATTTGGTAGGACGCATTACGGCGCGGAAAAGCGGGCATCAATTGAATGCCGAAATGACGCGAGCGTTGCGACAACGATGGTCAGCAACCGAACAAAATCTGCGGCCGCCGTTGGCCGCATAAGAAATCATGAACCTCGCCTCGATAAATTTTTGAAGGCTCTGTTTGCATGGCCACAATCATTGCCCACACCGCGGTCGTCGATCCACGTGCGCAGCTTGATGAAGAAGTGCGCGTTGGACACCATTGTGTGATCGGACCCAACGTCAAAGTGGGACGCGGGACGCGGCTGGAAAACAACGTGACGCTGACCGGCAACACGACCGTCGGGCGGAATAATCACTTGTTCCCCGGCGTTGTCATTGGAGCTGAGCCGCAAGACTTAAGCTATCAAGGTTCGCCAACTCAAGTCATTGTCGGTGACGGCAACGTGCTGCGGGAATCGGTTACCATCAACCGTGCGACTGAAAAGGAAGACGGCATCACCTCCGTTGGTGACAACTGTTACATGATGACATGCTCACACGTTGCACACGACTGCAAAGTGGGCGACCGAGTCATCATGGCCAACAACGTCATGTTGGGCGGACATGTGCACGTCGCCGACGATGCCACTCTATCGGGCGGATGCGCGGTTCACCACTTTGCCTCGATCGGTGCCTACAGCTTTGTCAGTGGTCTCAGCCGAGTACTGCACGACGTGCCACCATATATGCTCGTCGAAGGCTTCCCAGCTCGACCGCGAACTGTCAACGTCGTTGCTTTGAAACGAAAGAGCTTCTCCAGTGAGGCGATCAAGTCGCTCATGGAAGCGTACCGGTTGCTATACCGGTCGCGTGTTGGCATGGAGCATGCTCGTGAAATCCTCTCAGGCGGAAAACCCCTAATTCCCGAACTGCAAGTGCTGTTCGACTTCATCGAAGGTTCACAAGGCGGTCGCCACGGTCGTGGCCGCGATCGGAGGAAAGCTGCGTGACTGCACTACGTATGGTGGTGGTTGGCGGTGGACACCTCGGAAGAATTCACGCCAAGCTGGCCGCCGCAAGCGACAGCTTCGAAGTATTGGGAGTTGTCGACCCGAGTCCTCAGGCGAGACAAACCGTTCAAGATCAATTGTCGCTACCGACATTTGAGTCTATAGAAGAGATCGAAGGCGGCTGCGACGTTGCCGTGGTCGCATCGCCAACAGTCTACCACTACGACATCACCAGTCGACTTCTGCGGAGCGGAGTCCACTGCCTGGTCGAAAAGCCTCTGGCGCCCACCTCCGACGAAGCCAATCGCCTAGTTCAGATTGCCAAGAGCCATGGCTGCGTCCTGCAAGTAGGACACGTCGAACGCTTTAACCCTTGCTGGACAACCGCGCAAGCTAAATTGGGTGCTCCGAAATTTGTCGAAGCTGTCCGTTCAGGCCCGTACAGCGGCCGTAGCACCGACATCGGCGTTGTCATGGATCTGATGATCCACGATTTGGACCTCATTCTTTCCATGGATCGCTCGCCGGTGAAATCAGTCAGCGCAAGTGGCGTCGCGCTACTTGGTTCGCACGAAGATATCGCCGAGGCTCGCATCGAGTTTGAAAGTGGTTGCATCGCCAACGTCAAAGCAAGTCGGGTTGCCACTGGTGCGACACGGGAGATGCAAGTCTATGCGACCAATGGCTACGCGAATATCAACTTCTCCAGTAGCGAAGTCCAAATCACGCGGCCTTCGGCGGAGATTTTCGCGCGAACAATTGCTCTCGACGAAATGCCTGCTGCTGATCGTATGGCGGCCAAGGAAACAATTGCAACCGAACTGCTGAAGACTGAGACCGTCGAAGCTCCTCCGCGGAACGCGATCCTGGACGAGCAGAATGATTTCGCGATTAGCGTCCGAACGGGCTGCAGTCCTGCTGTGTCTGGAGAAGACGGAGCGCGAGCAGTTGACGTTGCGAACCGAATTTTGCAAGCCGTTGCTCAACACAAGTGGGATGGAGCCGACAGCCGTCCGTGGCGAATCGGTGCTCTGGCGACCAACGAGCCACGCATTCTGCCCATGCCCAACCGTGGTACTAGCGAGAAGACAGTCCCTGTCCGCAAGGCTGGCTAGTGCAAGTCGCACAGACCGTGCGCGCGGTACAGAAAAAAAAGCCAAAGCATCGCGGACTCAAGTAGACACAGAAACGCTACAACCAGAATTGGAGCGTTCTAGACTAGAGAGCGCAGAAAACACGAGTCGCGAGGACTCGACCAGCATTTCGGCTTGCGAATTTGCGAGCCCGAGCTATTATTCCTCGATATTCCGCCATGACTATTCGCACGAAGCGGCTTTTTGCCAGTCCCTGGACTCATCTCCAGATGCCTGGCCAACGGCTAACTTCTGAACTGGAGGGTAAGCGAATGGCTAGCGGCTTCATTGGAAATGAAGTGCCCCGTAAGGGGTTGCGGGTTCGAGTCCCGTGCCCTCCGCTCTA
>CAYPLE010000153.1:0-10700 GCA_964411445.1 uncultured Pirellulaceae bacterium | reverse complement strand
TCCGCCCCGAGCTAATCACGCGGGCTCCTTCGGAGCCGTGATAGGACCATCGCCCCGGCAAAAAGAACCACTCATCCGTCGCCGCGCGAGACCGCTGAGACCTTTGGGCACTCTGTGGCTCTGCGTGCACTATGGCTCCGGAATCCGGCGCATGTACTGTCGCCCCGAAGGGGCCGCCATGAATAGCTCGGGGCGGAAGCCCCGAGTAAGGGGAACAGACCGAACAGACGGAAGAGATGGCGAGAGCTAGGCTTAGCGGAAAGCCGGGGGATCTGGAACCAGATCGGCGACGGAAGAATTTGTACTTGGCACCAAGAAAAATTCTACAAGCAAAAATTCTGCCTAGTGGGTGGCACGAAACAGAGAGGAACGGCAGTGGAGAACTGGTGGTAGTCTATGCGGCTTTGTTCTGCTGCTGCATTCGACGCAGGCGTTTGCGTTCTGCTTTGGTGAGTGGACGGGCGTTGTCTGGCTTGTCAGACTCGTCCAGACTCTCACTTTGATTGCTGTCTGTACTGGGTTTTGGGCCGTCGTCGGCCTTGCGCAAGCCAACTTCTTCGTCGCTCGGTGGCTTGAGACGGAAAGACGGAAGAGAAGGCATTTTCATCTTGGGAATCCCCACCTTCGGCATACTGACTTTGGGCATCCCAAGCTTGAACCAGGACTTCTTTGTGCGATCGTCGCCACTGTCGCCACCTTCAGTCGCGTCGCTTGACGAACCGTTTTCTCGGCCCTTGGTGCGCGCGACTTTCTTATATTCTTCCGCGTCCCCCTCATCCTTGGGTTTACGTATCCAACCACCTAGCCCGCGTTTCTTGCCGTCGGATTCGCCTGCCGCCTGAACTTTGTCAGAATTCCGGTCTTGCGACTTTTGTTCTTTTTGAGCCTGTCTTTCTTCCGCTCTTTTCGCCTTAGCAGCCCGTGCCTCTTCACGTCGTTGTTCCGCTGCCTGCTTCTGCTCATCAGAACGCCGGAACATTCCGCCTATAGAAAACTTGCGTCCGCCTTCAGATTCATTTCCTTGCTCGCTATCACCCGAGACTTCCCGTCGATCCTCTCGTTCCCTGCGGTCTTCGCGGGTGATTTGGGGGGCGCGCTGCGATTCGCGTGAATCACTCTTGCTTCCTTGCGGAGCAGTTCGAGACGGCGCATCTGAGTCGCGTTGATTTGATCGGTTTGCCTGACGACCATCTTCGCCACTTGATGTTGAGCGAGTCACATCCGTCGAGGAGTCAGCCACATCGCCAGCGTCTTTGTTGCGTCGCATCCATTGCGGTGCACTTGGCATTCGCAGCTTGAACCCTCTACCACGTTCGCCATCGCTTTGACCTTCGTCATCCCGATCTGCTCGATTCCCGCGAAAGCTTGGCATAGCGTCCTTGATACGTTGCTTGAACGGCACTCCAACTTGTTTTTGCTGCAGTGCTTTCTGACGGCTCAGGAATCTCTGCTGCGCTTCGATGTAAACATCGCGCAAGTACGAAAGTCCGGCTAGCCAAATACACGTCAGGCCCATAGTCCATGCGGACGAGCCGAGCCAAATTCTGATTTGCGGGGAAACGTCGATGGTAAATTCTGGCTGAGCGAGTGCGGCACTGACGCCCCAACAAAGAAGCCCGGCAAGCGTGAACACAACGCTGGCCGGCGTTGACTTGAGCTCACTGCAGAGTCGAAGGCCGAGCATTCCGACGAGCACAGCGACGGTTGCTTTGACAACAGCAGGGCCGCTCCAACCTAGGTTCATTGTGCTCCAGTTGTTGAGAGCGGCGGCAAAAAGGCTAATGATACTGGTTGAAGATTCGATACTACCCAGGACACAGGTTAACACCAACCAAAACCAGAGTCGATATTCACCGTTGTAGTCGTCTAACTTGTGACGCCTGAGCTGAAACGTTAGCACGGTTGTGCCTAAACACAACAACCACAATTGGCTGCACAGCCAGGCTGAGAGGCTGCGAGGATAGCTTGCATCGAGTGTCAAAGCGAGCGGGTGACCGTACCAAGGAAGGCGACCCGAGACGTAGATCAGGTAGTGGAAAGTGGCGAGGACTGCTGGAATCAACAGACTCGCCGCGATGACCGCAAAGTAGGTTCGCCGCCGAATCGGAATCAGTTGCACCAGTCGCTGACCGCACGCGCGTCGTACGTCCTGGCTATAGCCCGCACTTCGACGTACGTTGCTCTGACCAGCAATTGCGGGGGCTTTTGTGCCGGACTTGGATTTCTTCGTCGACGTCTCTTCGCGGGCGTTTTCTCGAAGCACGCGACGCCGCCGGTCGTTTCTGGTGTCCCTTGTAAGCGGCATGGCGAGCAGTCTCAATCACGGTAGCAATGTGGCGAACGAAGTTCGGGAGGGTCGCAAATTGGACCCATTGGCGTCAAGTCCGGACCTTGACGGCGAGCGTTGCTAGCAACCCAAAACGATTGTCAAACCGTATCGATCGTGACGGTTGTAACAATGCCAGCAGGCTGAGCGCGGAAAGGACTTGCTGGCAGTGCGAAACTCTGGCTGCACTTTTGACCACCAACATTTGGGGGCCTAGATTTCATTCACATCGAAAGTCCCCGTTGCCAAGCTAAATGATCAGCAGCAGATTCTGCAGCTTTTCACTGCGCGAGGCTCAAAATTGTCGACCTTTTACTCGCCGAGCATCATCCATGCAGGCTTTGCCCCCTTCGAATTCAGGCTCAATTTCACCTTCCCCCGTTGTTGGGCCAGCCCGCATCAACGCTACTGCCACGCAGGACCAGGTCGATAGTCGACTAGCAAAGGCGCGGCTGGGTAGTTACAGCGGTCTATTCCAAGCACTCCGCGCCAAGCATCCTCCGACGGCGGCCCATTGTCTACGAGTCGCATTGGCTTGTTCGCGCTGGGCGGCGAAACATGGGCTAGGCGAAGTTGCGCGCGACCGACTGGAAATCGCCGCATTGCTTCACGACATTGGCAAGATTGGAATTCCTGATTCCGTCATTCAAAAGCCATCTCAGTTGACTGTCGATGAACAGTTGATGATGCAGATGCATGTCGATATCGCCGAGGAGATTCTGTGCGGTTGCGGCACCGATCCTGAGATCGTCTCCATCGTTCAACACGCTAGTCGCAGTGGGCATAGTCGATCCGACCAAGAGCTTCTCCCTGAGTCGAAGATGCTGGCACAGATGCTGGCTATCACCGACGCGTTCGATTCCATGACGACCGAACAGGTATTTCGCAAGGCGATGAGCCGGGAAACGGCAATCAACGAACTTTTCGCTTGCGGACACACCGACAACGCTTTGGTCGCAGAGTATTCCGAGATGGTCGTGCAGTCGACTCCCGAGCTGGACGGAGCGGTTGCGAATCGCTGGTTGAAGGAGTTGATTCCAGAAGACGTTGCCGGATTTGCGTCGATTGATTGCAGTCGCGCATGTGGAGCGCACCAGAGCATCATTGACTCCGTCTTTCAGCCTCGACTAATGGACGCGATGTCAGACGCCGCGATCTACTTGGACGCGAGTAAACAGATCTTATTGTGGAACCGGGCTGCAGAACACCTTACTGGCCACCGAGCCGCTTCAACCGTCAATCGATCCTGGGACCCGACCATTGTTGGTCTAGCAGACGAGAGTGGTTCTCCGATCGACGAAACGCGTTGTCCTCTTGCTGAAATGCGGCGAACTAACACACGCACCACAGCCCGCCTTACATTAACCCACTCGAGTGGCAAGACGATCGCCGTTTCCGTCACCGCACTGCCTGTCTTCACCGGCGAAGGAGCGTATTGCGGGGCAATTTTGTTGATCCGAGATGCTTCAACAGAAGCCAACCTCGAACAACGCGTTGAGTCGCTACACAAGATCGCGACGAGCGATCCACTCACGAAGGCTTCGAATCGGGTGGAACTAGATCGCCGATTGCCTGAGATTATTCAACACCACCAGGCTACCAGTGACGCTGCTAGCCTAATGATTTGCGACATCGACTTTTTCAAGAAGATCAACGATACGTACGGTCACCAAGCAGGTGATGATGCGTTAGTGACGTTTGCGGGAATCCTGAAAGAAAAAGCTCGGTCCACAGATATCGTGGCAAGGTTTGGCGGCGAAGAATTTGTTATTGTTTGCCCAGACTGCGACAATGCATCTGCGACAGATCGTGCGGAAGAAATTCGCCGAGCCGTCGAGCGGACTCCGGTACCTGCACTTGATGGGCGAACGATGACCGCCAGCTTTGGCGTAACGGAACTGCTGATCGGCGACACTCCCGACGTTTGGTTGGCTAGAGCTGATAGGGCGCTGATGGAGGCAAAAGAGAGCGGGCGAAATCGAGTCATCCAAGTTGGAACCGGAATGAACGATTCCGATGTGCACGCGCCACTTACCGAAGCAGAGATTGAGTCTGCCAACAACGATGCATCGAATGAAGCACGTGATTCAGGAAGTTGGTTTTCCTGGTTCAGTTCCAAGGATGAACAAAAACTGCTTCTTTCCACAGAACTTCTGGCCGCCGTTCCGAGTGATTTGGCTGTTCAAAAATTGGCCGGTTTCGTAGCCGATTATGCTGCGGAAATCGTGCAAGCCGAAGAGCACTTGGTCGCAATCAAGATTGACATGAGTCATTCGAAATTTGGCCAACGAAGTGGTGAGCGTCCAGCTTTGCTCTTGCTGCAGATTGACATCATTCCAGTAGAGTACCGCAATGCGAAGGGGAGTGGTTACCAAAGTCGAACGAAGCTGAAGGTTGAGATCCACATGCTCAAGGCGCGGGATCGTCGACGTGAGGCCCTGCGAAGCCAGGCTGGGCAGCTCCTTGCCAGCTTCCAGTCTTACTTGGTAACTCAGGTGATCAACGAAGAACTCGCCAAGAACATCAATGAACCGCGATAGCCAATCGTGAAGCTTCCGCTGTGATTCTCTTGGCTCTTTGCGGTAGCTCCCGTTTTCCCTCAGGTCTTAAGCAAGTTCCCGCAGGCCTTGTGCAAGTTCCCGCAGGTCTTGAGCAGGCGGCAGCATTTGTACACTGGCTGCTCGGCTCGGCCGCGCTTGGTTTGGCGTGGCCTTCTTTTTACCTGTGGCTCGTCCAGTCCTGCGTTTCTGCCTGGACAAGCTTCGTTTTCATACCTGTAATTCCAGCTCGACAGGTTGCCAGATTGGGCCTTTGAGCATATCGTCTGCTACTGAACCTGGCACGCCGCTTTGGCTAGACAAGAGGCAGCCATTCGGGCTACTTGTTCCGATTCGATGGCCTCTTGCCAGACATCGCGCCTTTTCCAGTGGTGATAGTATTGGGTCCGCGGCAAAGCCCGCCTCGATGAGCCGAATCGCCGACGAAAAGCGGTGCCAAGAGCAAGCACGTGCTCGAAACACCATCCGCCCGAGAACTGGCGGAGCAAGAATTGTTGACCGGAAACACTGATTTCAGAGGACTTCTGATGGCCTACGAACTGCCTGCATTGCCTTACGCTCACGACGCACTTGAGCCTCATTTTGATGCCCAAACCATGGAGATTCACCATGGCAAACACCACCAAGCGTATATCACCAAGGTGAACGACGCGATCGCTGGCACCGCCCTGGAATCCAAGAGTGTCGAAGAACTGATTTCTGACTTGGGCAGCGTTCCGGCTGATAAGCTCGGCGCGGTGCGTAATAACGGTGGCGGCCACGCAAACCACTCACTCTTCTGGACGGTCATCGGCCCAGGAAAAGGCGGAGCACCAAGCGGAGATCTAGCAGCCGCAATCGATTCTGCCTTCGGTTCGTTCGACGCTTTCAAGGAGCAATTTGCTGCTGCTGGAGCCACTCGATTCGGTAGCGGTTGGGCTTGGTTGTACGTCGAAGGCGGCCAACTCAAAGTAGGCTCTACGGCAAACCAAGACTCGCCGTTGATGGGCGCAGACGTTGCCGGGATCGGCGGAACTCCAGTTCTCGGACTGGACGTCTGGGAGCATGCCTACTACCTGAAGTACCAAAACCGTCGCCCCGACTACATCGGCGCGTTCTGGAACGTCGTCGACTGGGATGCGGTTGCAGAGCGTTTCGCTGCTGCCAAGTAACCTATCCTTGTGGAAAGCGACGTCTGGTAACAAGACGCCTCGCAGAACAACGAAACAAACGAGTGCTCCCAATAGCACTCGTTTTTTTGTGCGCCGTACAAAACGCTGTACGTTCGTGCGACTCGCCCCAGAGGCTGCGCCGAAGAATCCCCTGCAACGATGAACCGCTGAGCAGGCGCGGAACGCAGGGATCCTTGCTTGCAGCTCTGCTCTATCGCGTCTTGCATGCAAAGCATTTCTGACCTGGACACGGCTTCCAGTGGCTTGCTACTGTCGGGAATGTTCGGGGGACCGTGTGCGCGCGTCTGGATCGTTCAATTTCTTGCAGGAAAACCCAGCCATGACAACAGCCTCAACTCACGGGATTCGAAGTGTTGTGCGTTGGTCCCCGAAACGACGATTTGTCGACCGCTTTCTTCGCACGCAAGCCCTGCCGTTCGTGCTCGTCCTGGCGCTAGCTCCCGTAGCACGAATCCACGGGCAGCAAACGACATGGACAAACAGGAGCAATGTCAAGCCAGTCGTCCGACTTTCCAGCGACTCCTGGCAACGCTCCACAACATCATCGGTGCGTCGGGCGCAGTATCAGGCTCAAGGATCACTCAGTGACACGCTGCCTGCGATGCCAACTTCACCACCACCGAGCACTAGTGGTCCGTCGCTCGCTCCGCTTCAATTGCCACCAGCCCAGCTCCCGCCGAACAATGGTTCGGCCGTCCCATCCGTCGACGCAGCATCGACGTTCGGAGGCGGTCTTGCGGATTCCATCCCCGCCGAGTCGTTTGCCGATCAAACCGTTCCGAGCATCGATCCTCCAACACCTCGATCCACCCTGCCGCAGAATCCACCAACTGGAACAATGGCACCGCCAAGCTATGGACTAGGCGGCCTCAGCGAACGACAACCAAAGTATCCTGGCAGTCCCAGCTCTGCCGATGCTGGATATTCCAATGCGCCGTATAGCAGCCCGGGGCTCTCCGGCGCGGCACCAATGCCCACTATGAGCAACCCATCTTCGGGCGGCCCAGCGATGAACAGCATGTCAAGCAGAAACACCGGTGGTCGAGCGCCGGCTGGCAGTTCTGGAGCTTCGGTTTCCGCGGCAGCCTTCAATTCCAATGAGCTTCGTTCACAGCAGAACAGCGGCTTGGACCAAGATTATCGCAGTGGCAGCACACAAGCTCCGTCGAGTTTCTCGAACGCAAGCCAATCGCGGACCATTCCAGCTTCCCAAGTCGCGACCGGCGCACCGTTTGTCTCACAGCCGAGACGCGGAAACTATGCAACGGTACCCTACAACCCAGCTTTATTCCAACACACGCTCTACGAGCGCGTCCAGCCCCAGAACGCCTTGGCTGGATACGCTCGCCCATCAAGTGCGCCTTCGCAACTTCGACCTCAGAATTCAAATAGCAGCCAGGGAGCCGTCCGTGGGCAACTCGCGTCCGCTGCGACGATGCAACCTGCAACCCAGCCACAGCCGCCCGCGCCAGGATTCTACCCGACTGCCTATCAGCAGTGTGCTCCGGGGCTGCCACCGCAGAACGTGAACCCTGCCTATGTGCCGCCCACCATTACGCCCAACTACGCGCCAAACGTTTATGCAACGGGAAATGCAGGCTACCGACCGCTGTTTACACTCGGCCAAGAGAATTACAACGTTTCACTCGGCCGAGGCATCATTGGTCAACCGACCGTCTACGTTTCGGGGCAACCGGTACGGAACTTCTTTAGGTACCTATCGCCATAGTGGCGGTTGCGTGCAAACCAGCGTCCACGAGCGGTCTTTTGACTTTAGAAAGTACCGCCAACTCGCAGCGAGGCTGCACCGCCCCACGCTCCTCCGATGACTAGGCCGACATCTAGGCAGCTAGCAGGTGATAGGATTGTTCCGCTTGTATCGATTGCCCGCGTGTACACTGCTCCGCTGCGGTGGTTTGCTGTGAGTCGCAGGCGTTTGCGTGACGGTTGTGAGAGGATCGCGTCCTACATTTGAGGATTCCATCCGAATCCTTACCCGGCAGCCGTTTCGATGTCCGAAGTAGCCGTTTCACCTAACCAGCACTCAAGCGATTCCAAGAGTCGTTCGGTTGGCGACGCGTTTTTCGCGGGCGTCATGGTGATGCTCTGCGTCAATCTCGCCCAACGAATCGTTGGGCTTGTGCGCAGCTTTGGATTCTGCCGACTGCTGAGCGAACAAGACTTGGGAAACTGGGCATTGGCCAACAGCTTCCTGTCGCTCATCATCCCGATCGCAACACTTGGCTTAACGGGCGGCTTCGCTCGTTTCGTCGAGCACTATCGTCGCAGAAACCAGCTCGCTAACTACCTTCGGCCGGTTTTTCTGAGCGTAGGCTTTGGAACACTCGGCATCGTCTCCTGGATCGGCCTCTGGCGGGGTAGCTTCGGATGGGTCGTCTTCGGCCACCAAATCTCGACGCTGCACGTCCTTGGATGCATTGCTGCGTTCAGTGCTTTGATGATGTACACGGTTGTTTACGAGCTTATCGCAGCACTGCGAGAAGTTCGCGTTATGTCGCTGATGCAGTTCTGCCAAAGCGGACTGTTTGCCGTCATGGGCCTAACGAGTGTCTACTTATACGAATCTTGGCTCTGGCTGCTACCTAGTTTTGCCGTTGCCAATTTGATTGCTTGTGGTCTAGGAGGCTGGGTTCTCGCGACGCGTTACCGAGAAGAGTTAACCTGCTCCGGCGATACAACGAGCCGAAGTGTTTGGGGACGTATCCTGCCATTTGCGGTCAGCCTGTGGATCCTGAATCTGCTTGGCAACCTCATGGAAGTGGGCGATCGCTACATGCTCCTGCATCTAAGCGAATCCGTAGAACTGGGGCACGCGGCAGTTGGTGAATACCACTGTGCCATGGTGATCCCAAACTTGATGATGAGCGTCGCGATGATGTTGGGAGGAGTCGTTTTGCCATTTTTGGCGAGAGACTACGAATCGGGCAATTTTTCCCAGGTCAACGATCGCTTACGGCAAGTCCTCTGCTCTCTCAGCTTGGGATTCATTGGCCTTGGTATTGCTGCACAAATTGCCGCACCGACCATGTTCTCAATTGTCTTCGAGGGCCGCTATACGGACGCGTTGGGAGTCATCCCGATTGCCCTAGCCCTCACCGTTTGGCTGAGCTTGTTCTTCGTCCTCGAGTCGTACTTCCTGTGTATCGAGCGAACGTGGCCGCTCATCTGGGTGAACTTGATCGGAGTAGTTCTTAACCTGGGGCTGAACTGGATACTCATCAGCTACATGGGGCTTACCGGCGCGGTGATTGCCACGGCAACAGCAATTCTATGCACACTGCTGGGAACGCTGATCGCACTTTCGGCAGTTGGCTGCCGACTTGGAAGAGCCCCCATCGCCCTGTGCCTCGTCCCAATATGCCTTGCCTTTGGCCCGCTGTGCGCGTCTCTGGCAATGGTAGCGTTGGTCTTGATCGCTGGACGCACCGACTGGTTACTCAACGGCAATGACCGCAACGACATTGATGCAATGATCCTGCCAAAGGTACATAAATTGGGCCTGCGGATCAGCACACTCTGGCCTTAGCCTCAAACGCGCAGCGGCCCAGTTACTGGACAAGCATACGGACGCGGTGATTTTCGGAGTCGCCAATCAGAAGTTCGCCCGTTGGTAGAAGGCAGACACCGTGTGGGCGGTTCAGTGATCGCTTCTGCAGTTCATCTCCGTCTCCATTGAAGCCAGCGGTACCGTTACCGACGACCGTTTCGATTCTGCCGGATCTCAAGTCAATTCGACGGATAGCATGGTTCTCTGTATCCGCGACGTAGACAGCTTCGCGGAAATCGACCGCGATACCTTTCGGTCCGCGGAAGGTTGCCTCTTTGGCTGGGCCTCCGTCCCCCGAATAGCCTTTGGAACCTGTGCCGGCGACATGGTGAATCCTCAGAGACTCACGATCGATCCGCCAAATACTGTTTCCTTCGCGCAGTACGATCCAAAGACTGTCTTCATCAACCGCCAGCGAACGCGGACCAGCCAGCGACTGGGTTGCAGCCATTTCACCATCGGTTGGCAAACGTTTACGGCCATCACCACAGATCGTGCGAACGGTTTGCGAGTTGAGATCGACCAGTCGGATACGGTGATTCTTCAAGTCCGCAATAAACAACTCGTTGCCATCGAGCGCGATGCTATACGCTTGATTGAATTCTGCTCGGATTGCGGCCCCATCATCTCCAGAAAAGCCTGCGGTGCCAGTTCCTGCGACCGGCTCCCACCGCCCAGTACCAGCATCGATCTTTCCGACGCGATGGTTTGTTGTATCGGCAACAAAAATATCGCCGTTCGAAGCGACTTGAATTTCGTGTGGTTGGTTGAGCTGTACTTTGAGCGACAGGTCGCCTGCCTGGCCTTTTTGCCCGGCGTCGCCTGTTCCAGCGATGACTTCGATTTGCCGGTAGGCTGGATCCATGCGATAGATAACGTGCTGATCCCAGGATGCAATGATTAGGCTGCCATCTTTTTCCCCTTGGATTCCGAACGGATTCGAAAGCGGCACCGAGCCTGCTCGGCCTTGTGGCACAGGTTTGCCCGATTCGCCCGACCCTGCGATTGTCACGATCTTCTTATATCGAATCGTCTCTGAAGCCATCGTACTGCATGTAAGACTGCAAACGATGAGA
>CAYPLE010000152.1:0-10753 GCA_964411445.1 uncultured Pirellulaceae bacterium | reverse complement strand
CGTAGAACGGTTGTCCCCAACCGCTCGTTGTCATCGCGTGGTCTTGCTGAACTTGAGTTGTTCTCCACCGTATGGGGCGACCGTAGGTGCCGAAGAGCTGGCTGGCATGGGGCTGGACTAGAATCGCTTGGCGGCCGCAGGTTCGCCGCTGCGTACGCCCTGAGGTGCAAAGAGCTTCTTGATGCTCTCATCGTTTGAAGCGGCTTGGGTGATATCCTTGCTTTGACCGTTCTTAACACGTGCCAATTCGGCGCTGATCGGAATGCCGAACCCGTCAAACATGGCAGGCGAAAAGGCCTTCAAGACTACATTGGATAAACGATTGTTCAATCGCGCACTACTGGCACGTCGATCGATGTGCCGCTCATGGTTAAGCCATAGTTGTTGCCGAAGCTTGATCAAGTGCCAACGCCGATTCTCGTCAGCCGCCCCGTCGGAGTGAATCGTCTCATGCACCTGGGCAACGTCGATGGGATTGAAGGCAAAAGTCTCGACAGAGTGGTCGAAAGGCAGGAAGGCGAGCAATTGATCGCAGTAGATTTCAAGTTGTTGCCGAAGGCGATTGAGCGAAGCTGCTTGGTCGGCCGGTAAGCCCTGGCCAAAGACGATCAGATGCAAGCACCGGTTCCGTGCCTCGGTGTGGCTTTGAAAGGCAGTCTCGCTAAGCGAAGTAAACTCGCCAGAATAGGCTGCAAGGTGGTTGCCTTTGCTCGCAACACTTTCCGCTAGCTTGCCAAAATAGGCAATGACCCGCGCGAGTGGCTCCGCCAGCAGAATTTCTTGCAGGAGCGGGTTGATCGTATTCCAACATTGTAAGCGATGCGATGCACCTGGCCGTTGAATCTCGATCCGATGGCGGGCCAGCCGACCGCTCCATTCGTCATGCCTGAATCGAGTCGCCAACCAGTACGAATTCGATAACTCGCGATCGGGGAAGGATCCCAGTTTGAGTTGTACAGTCGCATTCTGCGCGAAGACTGCCGCCATTTCCGCCAAGTGTATTGCGTGCATCGAGCCGATTCCAAAGCAGTTGTTTCAACAAGCAAACCGAACTGCCCATGGACCGATGCAAATCCGAAGCCAATGCGTCTTACTCCGTACCAGCCACGAACTATCTTGTTCGTAAGTCGCCTTCTGTGAGGCACTTATGACGCGCAGCACGGGTGAGCCGAATCGACCGAGCTGCCCTTTCCGGCGTTGTTTTTCGGAAACATCCGTTTCATGAAGTCCCCAAGTCTCGCTAAGCGGCCTACGAGCCACAAAGCAGTGAAAACCACGACTGTCGTGCCAGTAAGGCTCGACTGCCTGTTGGTTGAACTATATTGGTAGCGTCTTGGGTAGGACGCTGAATACAGAACCTCACGGACTTCAACGAAACCTGAATGAACCATGAATTTGCTCTTTGCAATGCCTCAAAACCTTAGCCACCAATTGCTTCGATCCAAAATCCTGGCACTTGCTAGCCTGCTTGTGCTCGGCCTAACCGTCGCGCCGCAAATGACGCTTGCCCAGAGCAACAAAAATGAAGCGGACCAAGACAGCACCGTCGCCTACGAAGTGTCGTTTGATCAGGCGGCCAACCATTATGTGAACGTCGTCGTGACCATTGCCGATGCGGCTGAGGATCAAGAGGTGTTCATGCCCGTTTGGACTCCTGGTTCGTACTTGATCCGCGAATATTCTCAGCACGTCGATAGTGTCACGGCAAGTGATGGAAACGGTGTGGCGGTTGCAATTCACAAGACGAAGAAAAACCGCTGGCAGGCCGAGTGCGAACAGGGCACGACCTTGAAAATCTCGTATCGTGTCTACTGCAACGAGCTGACGGTGAGGACGAACTTTGTCGACAGTCAGTTCGCGTTGCTCAATGGTGCAGCACTATTCTTGACTGTCGAAGAGCGAGCAAAACACGCACACACGGTTGCACTTGTACTCCCATCATCTTGGAACCAGAGCATTACTTCGTTGAATCGAGACGTTGCGCTCGGAGCAAATACTTTTGTTGCCAAGAATCTTGACGAACTAGTCGACTCGCCCTTTGTTGTCGGCAATCCCGCCGTGCATCCGTTTGATGTTGGTGGAACGCCGCACTATCTGGTTAACATTGGTGACAACAGCCTTTGGGCGGGGGAGCAGGCTGCAGCAGATGTTGCGAAGATCGTCAAAGTGCACCAAGACATGTGGGGACAAACGCCTTACAAACGCTATCACTTTTTAAATGTGATCGCGGAAAGCGGCGGTGGACTTGAACACGACAATTCAACAGTAATGCTGTCTAGTCGCTGGAGTTTCCGTGATCCGCGACGCTACAAGAGTTGGCTGGGACTGGTTAGTCATGAGTTCTTTCATACTTGGAACGTGCGAAGACTGCGTCCTCAAGCCTTGGCAAGCTATGACTACGAAGCGGAAAATTACTTCGAAGAACTTTGGGTCGCTGAAGGCGTAACCAGCTATTATGACGACCTTGCACTCACCCGGGCGAAAATTAACAGCTCTCGCGAGTATCTTTCCGGACTGTCGCGTCAGATCAAGACGCTGCAGACAACCGATGGGCGATTGAGGCAATCCTTGGCCGAGTCATCGTTCGATGCTTGGATCAAGCACTATCGACCGAATGAAAACAGTCGCAACACATCGATTAGCTACTACAACAAAGGTGCTGTGGTAGCCTTCCTGCTGGACATTGAAATCCGTAGTCGCACGAAAAACAACCAGTCACTCGATACTTGCATGCGGCATCTTTACAGCGAATTCGCTCTGAAGGGTGGTTACACCACCGCCGATATCGTTAAGCAACTTGAAAGCACCACTGATTCAAAGTGGCAGTCCTGGTTTGATCAAGCAATCTATTCCACTGACGAACTTGACTATGCTCCCGCACTTCAGTGGTTGGGCCTGACATTTAACCACGAGCTTCAAGCGGAGAAACGCAGTGCTACATCCGAAAAATCTGGCAAAACGGAGCCGATTGACGGGCCAATTTGGACCGGCTTGTCCACCAAGTCGGAAGATGGCAAGCTCATCGTTTCGGCCGTTACGGAAAATAGCCCTGCCTTCGAAGCAGGAATCAACGTCGATGATGAAATCTTGGCCGTGAATCGCTATCGCGTCTCCGACAGTTTGACCTCACGTTTGACTCAATTCGAAAGCGATGACGAAGCCCAACTGCTCATCTCCCGCCGCGGGGCGCTGATAGAGGTCACTTTGCCCATTGTTCAGCGAATCGAAAAGGACTGGCGATTGATCCCGCATCCGGACGCAACCGACGAGCAAAAAGCAAATTTGAACGCATGGTTGCACATCGAGCCGAGCCCAGAAGACTCTGAGAAAGTTAAGCCCGCCGAAGCGTCTCAATCGGACGAGAATCAAGCCAGCAGGAATGGAACAAAGGCTGGCGAAAAGGCTGAAGAAAAGGGAACTGCAAAGCAAGAGTAGCTGCAAAGCAAGAATAGTGCAGCGGAGCCCGGTGCTGCGTCATCTGCGCCTCGAGATGCCCCTTCGACTTGCCCTGGGATCGGCGAACGGAATCCGAACGCTTACCATCCGCCGAACAACCGCTGGGCATTTTCGGTCGTCTGCCGGGCGAACTCCTGCTTGGAAACTCCGCGAGCTTCAGCGATCTTCTCGAGAGTATGAGCAACTAGGGCTGGGTGGTTAGGTCGTTTGCCTCGGTGCGGATGAGGCGTTAGGTAGGGACTATCCGTCTCGACGAGAATTCGATCAGCCGGAACTCGACAAGCGACATCGAGGATGTCGATGCCGTTTTTGAAAGTCACCATACCAGCGAAGCTAATAAATAGTCCAAGCTCCACACACGCTTCGGCTACTTCCCAGGGGCCAGTATAGGAATGCATGACACCACGCAGCGGCCCCCTTGTTGCTTCACTCTTTAAAACTTCCAAGGTTTCCTCAGCGCATTCGCGGGTGTGAATGACAACCGGCAGTTCTGTCTCGCGGCTGAGCGCTAAATGCCGCCTGAAGAAGTCAACTTGGATGTCCCAAGGGCAGTCATCCCAGTGCTTGTCCAGGCCTGTTTCCCCAAGTGCAGTGACGTGCTCAACATTCTCTGGGGCGCGACACATGGCTTCGATGGCTGCCCAGTCCCCATCGCCTGCTTGGCAGCAAACATTCGGATGAATTCCAACGGCCGCTCGAACTTGCGGATGTTGCTGAGCAATCGAGATCGCTTGCTTGGAGTCTTGCAGATTCGTTCCGATGCACAATACTGCTCCAACGCCTGCCTGCGAAGCGAGATCTAAATAGTGCGGCAGATCGGCGGCAAGTGTTTTGTCAGCCAGGTGGGCGTGCGTATCGATGATCATGGTTGGATGCAAAATTCGTTGCGTACACAGAACGGGAATGAAAAAGGGATGGCCCAGGTCAGTCGATAAGCCGGGTTCTGTCCACACTTGCCCTTTGGTCGAAACCTGAGGGGAGCGTGGGGTAGCCATTTATCTAGGATCGCAATTGCTCACGGTCTCCAGCAATCTACCCGAGAGTCAAACGACCCGAGCCGAGTCGCGGTGCATTGCTGCGCCATCCTCTCTGTTTGATCTTGCTTCGGGCGGGGTTTACCTAGCCGACGAAGTCACCTCCGCCGCTGGTGAGCTCTTACCTCACCGTTTCACCCTTACCACTCCACTTCGTCAATGACTCAGCGAACTGGCGGTCTGCTTTCTGCTGCACTTTCCCTAGCCTTCCGACTGGTCGGCGTTACCGACCGCCCTGCTCTACGAAGCCCGGACTTTCCTCTCCCGAACGAATTCGGCAGCGACTACCTGACTGGCCTGAACCATCCGCGGCAGATTTTACCGCCAGGTTCCCGGCCACGATAGCCACACGACCTTTCACACCATGGAGCATTGGGGCGGACAAGCAGTGAATGCTGGGAAATGTCAATCCTTTGTTGGAAATGTGAGGGGCGTGATGCGGTCGTGACCAAAGGTGTCCGGGCGTCAGCGATGATTGTCTAATGGCCCGCGAGTAGGAAGTCGACGAAAATTTGCCTGCTGGGCATGACTTCCTGGCAATACGCGGGCGCAAAAAAGGAGTGCTTGGGCTGCTCAACGATATCGGTTCGTTGACGTATAATCGGCTCAGCGGAAGGGGGCTTGGGCAGCGCAGAAGCGTTGCGACTGTGGACTCTGACGCGTTTGGTAAGGAGGAAGGCAAGACGCTCTGTTCGGATGCAACGGAGACGAGGAAAGGACTTTAAATTGGACATGCACAGTTTGGATACTGGTGAAGTTGCAACTCGCAATGAAGCGAATCGCAGTCCCGTTGGGGCACGCTGTTTCCTGGGCGGCAAAATTCCAGTCTTGCAAGCCACCGCAGATCGACTCCTGCAGGACTTCCGCAGCGAACGGACCTGCGATCTACGCAACGTGATTGTTGTCCTGCCCGGCAGCATGGCATGCCGCCGTCTGAATGAGATCTTGTCCATTCGAGCCGAAACGGAAGGCATTCTGCTCTACCCGCCAAAGATCCTGACGATCGGCAGTCTGCCCGAGCGGCTGTACGACGCGAAACTTCCTTTCGCAACCGATACAGTGCAGGAGATTGTGTGGGCTGAGTGCCTGAAGAACACTCCCGCGGACGAGCTGACCGTCCTGTTGCCGGCACCGCCCGCCGCCGACGCGACTATCGCTTGGTTGGAGCTGGGGCGAGTTATTCGTAGGCTTCATCGTGAGCTGGCCAGTGAACGCCTGGATTTCAAAAAGGTGGCGGAGCACTTCGGCAGTCATCCTGAGGGCGAGCGTTGGAGCTTGCTGGCGAAGATACAGACAGAGTACCTGGAACGTCTCGATGCACTTGGGATGTGGGACGTACAAACAGCTCGCTTGGTGGCGGTCGATAACAACGAGACCGGCGATTACGCTCGCGAGAATCCCCGTCAGAAGATCATCGTCGTCGGTTGTGTCGATTTAAACGCTACCCAACGCGCAATGCTACGCAGCGTGGCGGCTCTGGTACAAATTTGGGTTGCCGCAGATGAAACCGATGCGCACCAATTTGACAGTTTGGGTGGACTGGAATCGCAGTTGTGGCAAGAAGTCGAGCTCGATATTGACGAGTCGCAGATCTTGGTCACGGACAGCCCAGATCAACAAGCAGCACTCGTTAGTGGAGTGCTTGGACAGTGGCAGACCGAGTTTCATGTTCGTGAAATGACGCTTGGTATTCCAGATGCCAGCCTGATTGGTGCCGTTCGACGTGAGCTGGATAGCGTTGGAGTGAAGACACGGCACGGAGCTGGTGATGTTTTGACTGCGACGGAACCCGCACAGCTCCTGCGGTTAATTGCGGCCTATGCAAGCACGCAGCACTTCCGCGACTTTGCAGCACTCGTTCGTCACCCCGCGGTGTACAACGTGATTCATCAGTCCAAAACGCCCGTACCGGACAACTGGCTGAGCGAGATTGACCAGTATTCTACGGCGGTTGTTCCCAAGTATCTGGACGGGTTTGTTTGCGAGTCTGCGCCGGGAGCAAAGACGTTTGCGGCAGTCTACGAAACGATAACAAAATGGCTGGGCAAGTTGCCCAAGAAGCCAAGGCGACTTTCTGGTTGGGTGCAGCCGCTGCTGCAAACGCTGTCGGCCGCCTATGCAGGGCGAGTGGGTGAAGAGGAAAACGCTGAGGACCAGTTGCTGTTCCAGGCGGCCTCGCAAGTAGCCGGACACATCGCTGCATTGCGTGAACTGCCAAAGCAGCTCGACCCGACCGTCGACTCCAGCGAAATTATTCAGTGGTTGCTGCGGTCGATGGATAGCGACCTCATCCCGGAAAAGCCCGACGCGGAATCGTTAGAGATTCTTGGCTGGCTCGACCTTGCACTGGACGATGCACCAGGGCTGATCGTCGCGGGCATTCATGACGGCGTCGTTCCGGACAGTATCAATTCTGACGCGTTCCTTCCCAATAGTCTGCGTCGACAACTGGGGCTACTGGACAATGCACAGCGTTTTGCCCGGGATTTGTATGCCATGCGGCTGATTTTGAATACTCGAAAGGGTGTCAAATTTGTTGTAGGGCGAAAAGACGCCGTGGGCGATCCGTTGACGCCCAGTCGCTTGTTAACGGCTTGCAAAGTTGCTGATCTTCCTGCTCGCGTCTTACACCTAATCGACGAAGCTCACTGCGATCGTTTGATTCCAATTCGCAAACACGTCTTGCATGGAAGAAGCCGGGCAGTTGAAGACGCTGACAAGCGGCAAAATGGCGGACTGACGATTCCGCTTCCTCAAAAGCGCCCGCCGCTGAAGCGAATGTCCGTGACGGCCTTTCGCGACTACTTAGCCTGTCCCTATCGTTTTTACCTGAAGCATGTGCTCAAACTGCGCGGTGAAAACGATGCGACTCGCGAAATGGACGCAGCCACCTTTGGCGTTCTGGTGCACGAAACGCTTGACGGTTTGGGCGAGAGCCAGATGAGCGGGTGTACCGATGCGAAGGCGATCGAGGCATTCCTGGTTGAACGCCTTGAACAACTTGCCATCGATCAATTCGGAAGCAATCCGCCACCAGCGGTGCTCATTCAGATTGAGCAGGCTAGACTGCGATTGCAAGCATTTGCACCTAAACAGGCCGCACACGCTGAGCAGGGGTGGGTGATCAAGCATGTGGAAGTGGCGGTTGAAGAAAAGGACCAAGTACTGCTCGGTGAGGGCGACCAACAGTTGGCGTTAATCGGACGGGTGGACCGAATTGACTATAACGAAAGTCTGAATCAGTGGGCGATCTGGGATTACAAGACGAGTGAAAAGGCCAAGGCACCCATTTCGGTGCATTACAATGAACGAAAAGAAGGATGGCTGGATCTACAACTGCCACTTTATCGCCACTTGGCCAGCAAGTTGGGCGTAAGTGGCGAGCCTACGCTTGGTTACATTTCCATTCCTAAACAAGCGTCGTCGACTGGGTTCTACCCCGCCCAGTTTAGCGAGCAGCAGTTAGCCGAGGCGGATCGGAAATCGCACGAGGTTGCCAGTTGTGTCGTACGGGGGGAGTTCTGGACCGAAGATTCCCCAGCGGAGGTGACTTATGACGACTACGGACGAATTTGCCAATCGGGAACTGCCCAGCACGCACCAGCTTCTGGGGTTGCGGCAAAAGAAGACCTTTGGCAAGCACCTAACATTGCATTCGATCGCGCTACGCTGGAAGCAGCCCGCAATCCGAAGACGCTACAAATGGGCGCGGATGCTACGACAAGCTATACAGCCACGATGATTCGTGCCTCGGCTGGGACCGGCAAGACGTTCCAGCTTAGCAATCGCCTGCTCGAGATCATTCTGCGTGGCGAAGATGTGGATGATATCCTAGCAACGACGTTTACCCGGAAGGCTGCTGGTGAAATTTTGGACCGCGTGTTGCTGAGGCTTGCGCACGCATGCTACATGCCAGAACAACTAGAAGAGCTCAAGGCGTTCTGTGGGAAACATATCACCACGACCGTTTGCTTGGCAGCCCTCAGAAAAGTAACTCGGACCATCCACCGCCTCAAGATCAGCACGCTAGACAGTTTCTTTGCACAGCTCGCGCGCACCTTCGGCTTGGAAATGGGGCTTCCACCAGGATGGTCGACCATGGATCCCGCCCGCGAGCCGATCGCGCAAGTCGATTGCATTGCCCGGATGCTGGATTCTCACGATCGGCAGACTTTGGTCAACTTGGTGCAAATGCTCGCAAAGGGTGAGTCCACACGCCAGGTAGTTGAACAGGTTCGGCAGACCGTCGGCAGCGGTTATTCCATCTACCGCTTGACCACTCAGCAAGCCTGGGACTCGCTCCCCTTGCCGCCCGCCCCCAGTGAAGCTGCAATAGAATCCGCTTTAAAGACGCTTGAAACGCAGAAGCTCAACCAAAAGCTGGCAGATGCACAATTGCAGAAGCTGCACTTGCTAGCGAGTATCGGCGACTGGGAAAACGTGATCGAACACGGGATTTTTGCCAAACTGGATGCTCTTGAGCCGAGCTATTACAAGAAACCAATACCTGGCGATTTGGCATTCGCGCTTGGCGTTATCTCCGATCGTGCTGTAGCGGAAATCCTGCCCGCCCGGCGACGCCAAACAGTTGCCAGTTACGACGTTCTATCGGCCTATGACCGTGAGTACATGGCCATGATGAAGTCGTCGCGACAATTGGCGTTCAGCGATGTCGCATACTTTCTTGCGAATTGGATCAACGAAAGATCCACTGGCGACGATCCGCGTGCTCAGGCAACCACTCTGGAGTATCGTCTGGATTGCCGAATCCGGCATCTGCTGTTGGATGAGTTTCAAGATACGTCGCCGGAACAGTGGAATGTGCTTCGACCGATCGCAGTTGCACAAGCCGAATCGTCGTCGATTCAGTCGGCCGGTGCACCGCGATCCAACCAATTGTCAACCGTATCTCAAGACGAAATGCCTGGCTCGTTTTTTTGTGTGGGCGACACGAAGCAAGCCATCTATTCTTGGCGTGGAGGCGTAGCGGAAATCTTCGATTCCGTCAGTCGCGATTTGCCGCAACTCCAACAGAGCACGCTTTCCCGCAGCTTTCGTAGTAGCCCCGCGGTCATTGAAACGGTTAACAAGGTTTTCACGAATCTGACCGATCATGCGAACTATTCTGGCTGCGATTCTGTTGCCCAGCAATGGGCGAAACTGTTTCCGAAGCACGAAACGGCGCGCAAGGACCTGGAGGGGTACGTCCAGCTACACAACATTCCAAAGATTTCGAAACGCCTCTCTTCGGATCAGCGCGAGCTCGAATCGCTGGGGTACGTTGCCGATCGCATCGCTGAACTGACCGAGCAGACGTCTTGCGGCGTTGGTGTCTTGTTTCGCACCAATGCGCAAGTTGCCAAGATGATTGGACTGCTTCGTGAACGGGGCGTTTCGGCCAGCCAAGACGGCGGGAATCCGCTGACCGATTCCGTCGCCGTGCAGCTACTGCTCTCTCTGGTGCATCTAGCCGATCACCCTGGCGATCGTATTTCGCAGTTCCACATCGAAACTTCTCCTCTGGCAGAACACCTGCCCTTCAGCGCACGCCGCGAACCCATGCAACTGGCGCTGTGGTTGCGAAGTCGCATTGCGCAGGACGGACTAGCGAGAACACTCAATCGAATGGCGAACTGTTTATCTGACCAGATGAATAGCTGGGACGAATTCCGTATCCGGCAATTGGTCGAGATGGGAGAAGCCTTCGATGCACAAGGTGGTGAGCGGCTGGCTGGCTTTGAGGAGATTGTGGAAAAGCAAAAAGCCGCCTTGCCGAGCAGCTCGCAAGTGAAAGTAATGACTGTTCACAAGAGTAAGGGCTTGGAATTCGATGCGGTCGTGTTGCCAGATCTGGCGACTTCCATGACCTCTCAAAGTCCGGTGTTCGTGCTTCGCGGAGAGGACCCGTGCCAGCCTGCCGACGGCGTCCTGCGGTACATGAATTCTGCTTTGCAGCGAAAATTGCCCGACGATTGGCAAGAAGCTTTTGACGCGGTCAAGGATGGTGCCATCAAGGAGTCCTTGTGCTTGCTCTATGTCGCCATGACGCGTGCCAAACGCGGACTCTACTTGTTCTCGCGGCCCACCGGCAGTCCACCATCGGCGGAGTTTGGTTCCGTGCTTCAAAGCGTTCTGGCGGACGGCGATTTGATCAGCAAACACGAAACGGTCATCTATGAGCACGGTGACAGTCAATGGTTTCGCAATATTGAACTGTCGACTCAGCAAACTGTCCCCTCTGAGCGACGTGTCAACGAAGGAGC
>CAYPLE010000151.1:0-10782 GCA_964411445.1 uncultured Pirellulaceae bacterium | reverse complement strand
CTGGGCTTTGATGGACGAAGTTTTGCAAGCGCCTTAAAGGGCTGGATTTTCGTACCAGATCAACCCAAGGCCTTTTTGATCGAAACGTTCTTCGCAGGTCAACACGTCCAAGTCTCCATCGTAATCGATGTCGACCAGCTCCACGAAGTCAAACTTGATGCCAGCTGGGCCGCTGATAGTCGAAAGAGTTCGCTGCGGCTGATCGTTGAGTGAGGCATCTTTGAGCCCGGCGTCGAGGAGCGGGTGGATCATTCCAACGCCGCCTAGCTTCCCTTCAGCTCCTTCGCAGGAGAATATTAGAGCGGAGTCGCCGCTTGCGTGAAGCTTGCCTATGGCCACGGATTTCGCGCGACCGAACCTTGCTCGATCCCACTCCCAATTGGCTTGCTCTACCCAATGAACTGCTCTCGATGGATCTTGCTTCCGAGCGGCGGCAAACTTGATAATCCGGTTCGGCTTGATGGCCACATAAACAGTCGGCATCGTGTGCTCAGAAGCTTTGCCTACGTCCAAGAACATGACTTCTTCGCCGAGGCCACCGATGAGGTGCTTCACATAGCCGTCGGTTCGATTCTCGAGCCAATAAACACCAGACTGGCTCCCCTTGCGGTCACTGTAGATGACGTCGGTGTCTCCGTCCGCGTCGATGTCGAGTGTTTCAATTGACATGATCCAGCTCGCATCGACCACTTTTTCAATCTTCGAGTTTGCAGGGGTCGCAGGGTTAAGAGTCAAGATTGAGAGCTGGCCGTTGGGGGACTTGCTGCCCACAACGACCCGCTGATTCCGCGCAGCGGGCAATGCAGAGGCGAACATCCAGCGAGTCATGCCCTTCGAATGCTGGATTTCCGCTCGCTGCCACTGAGAAGCGTCCAGCAACTTGGCCGGATCCTGCGGGGCCACGAAAGCGATCAGGCTCTGCTGCTTTCCCTCGCAGCTCACTAGAACATCCAGCGCGCTGTCACCATTGACATCCACCCAGACAGCGTCTTCAACGGCCGGCGTGTTGCCGATTAAACAACGCCCCCACGGCGAACCGTCTCCTCTGGCGTTGCGGAGGGCCTTCGGCCCAGGATGCAGGTAGATGCAAGTCTTGCCGCTCTCCTCCCAGCCGGTAACGACGTCCAGGAAGCCATCGCCATTGGCGTCGGCAAGCCGCGCGCCGTCGGCGCCAGCTAATGAGTCATCGATGGTGTGCCGCTGCCATGCTCGAGCATGAGTCTGCGCGCGAGCAGCCGACGCGGGGAACGCGACGCAGACCACCCACGCAAAAAGTAGTCGCGGCGCGAGGTGACGAAGCGCAATGATTTGAACCATACGGTGCATCACTCCCTCGCATTCAGAAAGGGGCTAAAGTGCTTCGACGTAAGCGTAGTAGGCGCCGTACTCCGCGTCATCGCTAAAGAAACGGGCTTCGAACTTCGTGCGTCCTTGTGTCAATTCCACCTCGAAGACGACTTCTTTGTCGCCGGCTGAAACGACCTTGGTTGCCCGCACGTCGCCAATCTTAATCCTAGCTTTATCGATGTCGATTGCGACTCCTTCACGAGCTCGGAATGCTGTGTCGCCAGGCACGCTTGCTCCCGGCGGCAGAGACGCATCGATCGCCTTGTCGGCCTCCAATGGCCAGCGTCGCAGGCGAATTCGATACTTTCCGCTCGCGTAGACGTAGACATTCCAGTGGCCCGTATTCGGCTTCCCGGTTTTGGCGCTGCGGATATGCGCTTGATTCCACGGCGTCGAACCGGTTGTAATCCAGTCGTGAGATGTCAGTCGGGCTGGATTCTCCTGGGGAGCGCCAATGTAGATTGGAGTCTCGTTAGCAAAGGTTGGTTCCAGTTCAGCCCACCAGGCGTCGTAGAAATCACGCAGCCGCTGAACAACCTCAGGGTGCCCCGAAGCGATATCGCTCTTCTGGCTCGGGTCATTCTTGATATTGTAAAGCTCCTTGCCGTTGATCAGCCTCCAGTCGCTGGTCATCACGCTACTCTGCCGCCACTTGATTGGATCCTTGACCCGTTGCGAATCCGTAACCAGGATGCGGTCTGGCCATTGAGTCTTTTCCTGGTTCAGCAGTGGACGAATTGACGTCCCATCGAACTCAACACCCTCGGGCGGAGAAATCCCACAGAGATCGATCAGCGTTGGGAGAACATCCACATGCGCCGTGATCGGCTCGACGTCGCGGGCTGAATCAAAACCGCCAGCGGGCCAGTGAATGAACATTGGCACG
The DNA here is from genome assembly GCA_964411445.1 of uncultured Pirellulaceae bacterium. Taxonomy (GTDB): domain Bacteria; phylum Planctomycetota; class Planctomycetia; order Pirellulales; family Pirellulaceae; genus Aureliella. The sequence goes on along the minus strand of CAYPLE010000151.1, from coordinate 8,549 downwards.
CGGTGTCCGCCGTCGTAGGGACTCCCCTTTCCGCCTCGCATTTTCGCGTTGAACGTTTTCCAGCCGGATGATGAGCCATTGTCGGTTGTGAAGATGAAAATCGTGTTCTCGCTCAGTCCCTCTTCCGCCAAGAATTGTCGCATTTGGCCGACGTTTTGATCAATGTTCGCGATCATCCCGTAGAAGTTGGCTAAGCCCTTCGGCAAGTGCTGATACGGAGCGCTGAACTCTTCGGGTGAGTGCATTGGTCCGTGAGGAGCATTGGTTGCGATGTATGCGAGGAACGGTTGCTGCTTCTCTTTTTGATCACGAATGAACTGTTTGGCATAATCGAAAAAGACGTCGGTACAAAATCCCTTTACCTTCTCCGGCGTGCCGTTGTGCCAGTAACTGCCATCGAAGTAGGCGTTGTCCCAATAATCGGGCGTCTGTCCAACTCCGCCGCCACCGTGCCGCATGACTTCCGTGTAACCACGATCCTCGGGGCGATAGGGAAAGTTGTCGCCCAAGTGCCACTTGCCAAACATGCCCGTCGCGTAGCCAGCATCCTTGAAGACCTGCCCCATCGTGACTTCGTTTTCACGAAGCATGCTACGGCCCATAATCGTATGCCAGACGCCTGTGCGGTTGGTCCAGTGACCAGTCAAAAACGCGCACCGCGTTGGTGAACATGTAGGTGCAACGTGATAATCCACTAGCCGCAGCGAATTTGCGTGCAACGCATCGAGATTTGGTGTTTCGAGAACTTCATTACCATGACAAGACAGATCACCGTACCCTTGGTCGTCGGTGATCACGATGACGACGTTCGGTCGCTCAGCGGCTTGTAGCAAACTCGAAGGCAGAATTAGACAGAGTGAAGTGAGTAGTCGCTTGACGAATGAAAAGTTAAACATAAGTTGCACCGGTTTCGAGAATCATCTTCAACGTGACTTAACCCATGCCGAGCCGTTTTAATGCTACGCGCCTGAAGCGATGCCAACGGCATCTTGCTCAGGTTTCCAATGCGTCCAGTTGACGTACTACTTGCCGCATGGCCGGCGAATTATAGACAATTCCACGACGCGATGTTGCATTCCACGATGCTATGTCGCATTCCACCACACCGAAAGCAGGATTGGCAGACAGGTCGGGGGCGTCAATGAGGCCCAGCGAACTAGCCGCGAAGGCAAAAAACGATTCTCAGCTATCAGTAGGTACGCACGCTGCGTGGGAAGGTGAACTCCCTTCGGACGCACCAGCACAGAATATGGTTGAAGAGCCAATGCAGTTGCATCGTCGCCATCATGGCCGCGGCAAGGATTTCGGCGCTAATCTTTCAACGCATCTTCAAATAGCTGCGTGAATTCGCGATGAAGGCCCGACCGTTCGAGCGACAGTTCGTGGCTCTCTCCCGGATCGGCGGTTATGTCGAACACTTGAACTGGAGCGTCAATCCCGTAACGAACTGCTTTCCAACGGCCGCGACGAGCCGCCTGGAACACTTCGCCAACGATGCCCGAATTCGGATCGCCAGCCTGCTTGCCGAACTCCCAGTAAAGTGTCCGCTCGGGCAATGCTTTGGGCTTATCACACAGGAGCGGCGCTACGGAAACGCCATTGGTCCGTACCCTGGGTACACTCGTCAGCTTCACGCCAGCCAAATCTGCGACAGTTGGTAGAAAATCTGCGAAGGCCCAGGGTGTATTGTCGACGCGCGGCGTGGCTATTTTTGCTGGCCAGTTGACGATCATCGGCACGTGGATACCGCCGTCGAATAGATCGCGCTTCATCCCTTTGTACGGAGCGGCTGCGTTGAAAAAATCCGGATCCCCACCACCTTCATCGTGTGGTCCGTTGTCAGATGTGAATACGATCAGCGTATTCTCAGCGAGTCCATTCTTCTGTAACGCTAGGACAATCTCACCTACATAAGCGTCCAGCGCAGTGACCATTGCTGCAAGCGTGGCTCGCGGTTTGTCCACCGGCTCTGGATAATACCAAGCGTACTTGTCAGCAGGCTCGCCCGTCGACATACCCGTATAAGGTGTTTCATTGAACTGGCCGGAGTACATGTCTTCAAACTGCTTGGGGGCGGCCAACTCGGCGTGAGGCGACGAAAACATGAGCATGACAAAGAATGGATTCTCTCGTGGCCGTTCGATGTACTGGATCGCTTCGTCGGCGAACAACTTCTGCGCATAGGCGCCCTTACGCCCACCTTCGTTCTCTTCAAGGCGCAATTGTTTTCCGTCTCGCCACAGAAAATGAGGGTATTGTCGGTGGCCTTCCAAAATGGAATACATCCCGAACCAAGTATCAAAGCCCATCGCGTGCGGATCCGTGACGCCCATCTGTGAGCCAATTGAGTACTTCCCAAACAAAGCGGTGTCGTACCCAGCGTGCTTCAGCACGTGAGCAACTGTCACGTCGATATCCCTCAACTGCACCTTGTTGGAATTGTCATGCATTAGCAGACCGTCACGCCCTGTCATCAGCGAGACTCGGGACGGCGAACACACGGTGTTGCCTGCATATGCTTGAGTGAAACGTATGCCACTGCCCGCCAGAGCATCCAGGTGCGGCGTCTTGATCGGCGTGTCACCATAAGCGGCGATCTGGTTGAACCCCAGATCATCCGCCATGATGAAAATGATGTTTGGCGGTTCGTCCTCCACGCCATTTACCGTGGTGACAAAAGTGTGAACGATAAACAGGCACCGTAGCGCGGCCCAAAGGCACCGATGAAGCCGTCGAAACAAAGTTGGTTTCATTTTCGCAGTCGTGACCTTTGAAAAGCATGGATCCGGAGATGAAAAGCATGGATTCAGAGAGCGAGCGCGGCCTGGGCTCCGCCAAACTTTGCAGAAAAGCCAGGCGATTCTGCTATAAGTGGATCGATTAAAAGTACGTTAGGTACAACCCGATAATAACCGCGGCGACCACCAACCCAAAGCCGACCATAAACCTGGACTTGAAGTCGTTGACATGACTCAGGCGTCGTTTTGTACGTTGATACCGCAACACCATGACGATGCCGACCAAAACGAACAGTGGTATCAGAGCAAGCGGATTTTTGGTAACGAAGTCGAGAAGTTGCTCTTTCAAGTCTGCTGATCGCTTTGCAGTGAGAATTAAATGCTGGCACGTCTTGGTAATCCGGGAACTTCTATTCGGAGACAGCCGCGTCCACCGGCCGCCCACGTCGCGTTTCGCGGGTTCGCTGCTCCCAGGAATCGAAGTTGCGCCGAAGTCGTTTCAGCATATCAGAATTCGTTTGCGACAGATCGACTGTTTCGGAAGGATCGTCGCCCAAGTGGAATAGATACTCACGTTCCTGATCACCGCGTTGATCAGCGACATATTTCCAGTTTCCTTTTCGGACACCGCGCCAAATCTGTTCCCCGCGTGGCTTGCGCCAATAGAGTACCCGCTCCGCATGGTCACCGCCAAGCACATCGAGCAGATTGACTCCCTCAAGCTCATGTGGTTTCGGAAATCTGGCGCCTGCCACGTCTGCGATAGTCCGCGTCCAATCAAAGGTCAACGAAGGCACGTCACAAACCGTTGCTGGTGGTATCTCACCGGGCCAAGTTGCGATGGCCGGAACGCGAATGCCACCTTCGAACGTACTGCCTTTGATGCCACGAAATGGCGCGTTGCGGGCACTCTTGGTTCCGCCGTTGTCGCTCGCAAAAATCACCAAAGTGTCCTCGGTGACTGCCTCAAGCACATCACCAATTCGCTTGTCCATGTGCTCAATCATCGAGCGATAGACCTCGGGTGGTGCACTACCTTGCTTCCACCGAGGCGAATCCAACGCAAGTGGATGTAGCTGTTCCTCCTCGGGTGCCTGGAAGGGCGAATGCGGGCAGGTGTACGGCAAGTACAAGAAATAGGGCTGCTCGCGTTCTTCCGCGATGAATTCCAATGCCTTGTCCGTAACTAAATCGGTAAAATATCCTTCATCGCGAATCGGCCGTCCGTCTTGGAACAAATTGTAGCCAGCGACGTTGTCTAAGTAGTGAAAGTAGTCCATTCCACCACCGATGCAGTAGTACGTCCGATCAAAACCAAATCGATGGGGAGCAAACTTGGGTTCGTATCCAAGGTGCCACTTACCGAAAATTGCCGTAGCGTACCCAGCCTTCTTCATGGCCTGTGGTAGCGAAGGGACTGTTGCTGGCAAACCAAGGTCGTTACTTTCCCGCAGTCGAACGGCGTCGTCATATCTGCCAACGTTGCCAGTGCCGATGGCGCACTCAAGCCCGCCGACCCATTGCTGGTAACGGCCTGTCAAAAATGCTGTCCGTGTTGGTGTGCACTCAGGACCGTTAGCATAGTGAGCGGTGAAGCGCACGCCACGCTGGGCCATTGCATCCAAATGCGGCGTCTCTATGTCTTCTCGACCATAGCAACCCAGGTCACCGTACCCCAAGTCGTCTGCCAAAATGAAGACGATGTTGGGCTTGGACGGCGCTTCTGCCGACGCAACTTGCACGGCAAAGCAGCAGAGCAACACAGCCGCCATGCATCTGCTCAGCAACCGAACGGGCGCAGAGGTTGTTGTTTGCACTGCAGTTCCCCTTAAAACAATCTTGAATACCTGTGAAGCCTCGTAAAGCCTGCGCGATTCAAGGCTCTATTCAACCGTTTCTAAGCCATCGATGACGTCGGCATTCTTGAAGCCCTTTCCGAAACTCGCCTCAAAAACGGCCATTGCGTCAGGTTTACGCGAATTGAGCAGTTCGGTTGGCAATGCTTCAAGCACGTTTTCGCGGTCAAGATAAACGCGCATCTGCACCCGGGCAGGCTCAAGTGTTACGCCGCTTGACTTCAACCCCTCGCTGCGACTGGGAAGAGCAAAGAGGGGACCGTTCACGATGCGTCGTGGGGTGACCAGTGATTGTGTGAACGCGATTGGTTTCTCGCCCCAGTCATTTGCATCCCCGTCCCAGACGTGAACAAATATTTGCACTTTGGACATCGCTGGCCAATCCGCGGGCACATTCTTGACGCGCACGACATGTTCAGTCGGATACCAATTATCCTGTGGCAATTCTTCTGCGTTGGCATAAGAACCTGACTTGGACTTAGAATAGTCGTCCAACCAATGCAAAATGGACTTGTACGATTGATCGCCTTCGTGAATCTTGATTCCTCCTAAGTGTGACACCGGAACTTGCGAAGATGGTGCGAGGAGTTTTCCGTCCGCTCCCTTCTTCGGCAGCTTTGCCGTTGGCTTAAGTAACAGAAGACTCTGATTTGGTTGTTCGACATTGATCAAAGGCAAATCCTCGCCCTTGGGCCTACGGCTGTTCGCGATAAGCGAGCGAAGCGTCTTCTCAGGACTCTCAAGAAAGAGGTTCATTTTCGCGCCATGTTGTTTCACAAAATCTCGGTGCCGCTCGATGGGCTTTGCATGAAGCGGATTGTTCCCATCCAGCTCAGCGGGCGTATGGCAGGGAAAACACCGCATCCGTTGGGACCAGACATTCCGCACGAATGAATCAAGCACACGGTCCTTGCGAGTATGTCGAATTACTGCGTCTGAGTGTTCAGGGCCGGCTTTCGCTTGTTGCTCAGCAATTTCGCTAGAGAGCAGGTCTTCGTCTTGGCAGCAGGCTTCGATCCAGTGCGCGAATGCTTCGTATTCTGCTTTTCTAGTCTTGGCGTGAATTCGCTGAGCCAAAAGATCTGTGTCCGAATCGCCCATTGCGATCAAATGCAGGATTTTTGATTCGCTTGGTCGATCTGTGTCGACAAGCCCTTGCTTCCTGAGTGATAGAAACGTCTCGCGACTTGATGGCAAAATGTACTCTTTCAGGTCAACGGACGACAAATGACACTGCACGCAACTAGACGGATCATCCGATTGGAAGATAGGCATCAACCGCTCGGCAAACACGGCTTCAGGATCGCTCGTTTGTGCGAGAGCTGGCGTATTACAGAGCAACGGACCCATAAGCAGGATGGCATTGGTCAAAACGCGCCCCCAATCGCTGCATTTTCGTGATTCTGTCCAGAACATTATTCGCTCCTCCGAACACACTTCGTGCGAGACTAATCCAAAACGCAGGAGGCAATTTGCTCCACTGCCCCTCGAAAACCTAACGACCAAAACGCGATTGTAACCTGTGGACTGCCCCAGCGGCGTCAAGCTTCGCGCATTGGCTATGGTTGACTCATTCGGTTCCGTCCAGACGCATCCTTGTTGACTCGTTGGATTCTTGCACACATTCAAACAATGCACTCACCCAAGCATTTCGGAAGACTCCGTGTGGGTCAACGCACGCGACCTGCGAGCAAAAACGATCCATCCCACCGAAGAGCGCACACATTTCCTTGGCTTCAAGCGGACATAGCTTGCCCCAATGAGGACGCGCGGAAAACAGTCGCGCCATCGCTTTCGCCAATACCGCGGTATAGTCCTCAAATGCTTTCTGCTGCCGCACTCCGTGGTAGTTACTCAATGTGATTGAGTACCAGTGGTCACCTAGGGAAGTCTCATTGCGATCTTTGGCATCTGCCGCAGCATCTCCGGTTGCATTGCTGGCCATTGAGATCAACGTATCGTCGGGCAGGATTTTACGCACACAAATCGGATAGTGATGGAAGTACGTTCCACGCAGTGCCTCAAACTCGTCCGTTAGGCCCGCAGCGCCAACTTGTTCGTGGAACACTTCAGGCGGATTGGCGGTCGTGCGTCCTACAAACTCGAGGCTCTGACGCAAGAACTCTAATGCATTGCTAAGTTCTCCCCGCTGAACAAATAGTTCGATCTCGATGTGACGAAACAACTCGTGCTCCATCACAAGCTGCCGTGTGGATACCGAGACGGTCCGCCATCGCCGCAAGATGAACCGTGGAAGAACAAACCGAAAGAGAACCGCAACTGCCATTGCGGAGCGTAGAATGCGCGCCGCAAAAATGATTAGACAGTGCATCGCAATGTCAAAACAAAAGTGACGATATGCGAGATAGAGTGGCGAGCTACGCGACGTGGCCGCATCTACTTCTCTCCGCAGGTGGCAAACGTAGCTCCACCGCCAAGGGGGAATGTAAAACTGCTGCTGCGGATACGTCTTTTCTGCTTCGAGAACTTCGTCAAGCGTCTGGAACTCGTCGAAATGCTCCTCAATCTGATACTGCTCTCGGCACTGCATCTCAACCGTTAGAACAACTCCCATACTGCCTAAGCAACATCGTGCCGCACGCAAAGCGTCATCGGAATTGATCTCGATAATCACAGGCGCACCAGTTTGACCATCGATGACGGCGACCCGCACGCTCGTCACGTAATGCGACAATGAGTGCTTTCCCGATCCATGCGTTCCGGTCGCCACCGCCCCGGCAACAGACTGTTCGGTGATAAACCCCACAGATGGGAGCGTCCAACCAACCTTCGCCAACGTCGCTAGCAACGCCTTGATCTGGCACCCTCCGCCAACTCGAACAACCGGCAATTCAGGTGTTGGCAGCAGGGAGACCCCATCCAAGTAACGCATATCCAGCAGGATGTCGTCACACTGAATCGTATCGCTCCACGAATGCAGGCGTCCTACGCAGCGAAACCGTCGTCCCGAGTGCTTTGATAATAGCTCGAGCACTTCGTCTTCACTTCGGGGCTGATAACTCTCGCTTGGACGCAGGACGATGTTTCCGCCGAAGTTCTTACGCATGTCTGGGGCTATTGAGGTAAAATTCTGGTACGGCTATCTGCCATTGCTCAGCCGAGTCGCCACTACGGTGAATCAAGATCTTACCAAATCGACTCCCTCGCAGTTCGTATTTCGGTAATCTGTGAGCTTGTTGTTGGAGGTGCGCGCCCCGCCAGCAAAGAGCGACAGCACCTTGATGAGAACCACTTTCCTGCAAGCAAATGCGATGACGCGTTTGCCTGGAATTTTTGCAGTTTCAATGGAACGATCGCGTTACCATCGTTTACTGGCGGGTTTAAGCGGCGCGGTGAAGCGCTGGTTGGTGAGCTCTTCAGTCTACCTTCGGAAAGAACAACAATGACCTCGTTGAAAACTCTCTTCATCGCGACGACAGCGGTAGCACTCATTGCAGTTCCAATTGTGCTCGAGCGCGAGCGGAGAGTGCGTCAGAAGGCGGTAAAGCAGATTGAGGAGCGAAAGCGAATTGAAAATGAGTACTTTATCGATGCGCTAGTCGACAATTCCCAGTTGATTGGAAGCCCATTAGATGAGTTCTCTGACATCCCTTTAACTGCGGATTACACCGCAGCTGCTGAGGATTTTGAGATCGGCAGTTTACTGCCGCATCGCCTTCAGCTCTTGACGCCCTCTTCGCGTTCCCTTGCGGGATTCTCCGAAATGTTCGTTGAAGCTGACGGCGTTGTGATACCCAAATTGCAATCAGAAGACCTTTTATACATATACATGAATCGCCACGCAAAGCGCCGATTTGAAGAAGGGGCGTTGGATGTTGGCTACTATATATTTTGTCGTAGAAACATCATCGTAGCCGTCGCTAAGGGTACGTCCCACGTCCCTCTGTAGACACTTCCCGCCCTGGTTCGCTCTTACGTGGGATAGGCTTCCAGC
>CAYPLE010000150.1:6329-10821 GCA_964411445.1 uncultured Pirellulaceae bacterium | reverse complement strand
GGAAGGCCATCGTACGACTTCTCCAAGGCACCGCAAATTGAACTTTTGACTTACCCAGTGAGTCTGGGCCACCTCCCTCGACTGGTTCACGGAGTAATGCACGGCGAAGCGCTAGAATTTCAAAGCAAACGAAACTGAGATTGAATTCGCTGGGCAAGCGTTGCGTCGGTGGCGAAGAGGATCCCGCGGTGGCACATGAGCGTGGAATCGGCTCGATTGAGTTCGAAAGCGTGCCCGTAAATGTCGGTGGCAACCGCGCCCGCTTCGCCGAAGATGCATGCCGTCGCCGCGTAGTCCCACAAGCTGCCGCCTCCGTTTTGCTTCGGCAACTTCACATAACACGCGGGTGGACCGCCCAGCACCTTGCACGCATTCATTGCCGCTCCGGCGCTCGCATCGACATGCAAACCAGTCAGCCCCATGTCACGTCCAAGCTCCTCCAAGGCAGTAGTGATCTGTTCATGCCGCGCGTCGGAGAGAAAGCTCTTGTCGGTGAACAACGAGAGCACCGTCCCGCTGCGTAGATGCTGGCCCAATTTCTGCGGGCCCCACAGTTGCCCGTTTCGGAATAGCCCCTCGCCAGCGATTGCATGAATCACGATCTCCCCGACCGGGTCGTAAACAACACCAATCGTTGGAGTACCGTCACGGCGAACCAGCCCTATCGAAACCGCATATCCCGGTGTGCCTTCGATAAACGGGAGCGTGCCATCGATCGGATCGATGCACCAGAAATAGTCAGTTCTAAATCGGCCTCCGTCGTCCGGTTGTTCCTCGGTGAGCAGGCCAAGTTCGAAACGCTTGAGTGTCGGGCTGAGCGTCTCCAGAATGATTGCTTCGCTGCGCCGGTCGACCTCAGTCACGACCTGCGACGCAAGGCTTCCGCTGCTGGATTTGTGTTCAATTTCCTTTGGCCGGGAGCGTGCGATCATCTCACCAGCCGTGGTGGCAGCTTCAATTGCAAGATCAGCGAGTTCGCTAAGTTCGTTACCGGAGAGTTTCATAAGGAGTTCAGGACCTCGCTGGCAAGCCGCCTGCTGTAGCGATGAGCCTTCCAATGGCCCGGGCTCCAGCCTTGAAGAAAGCGAAAGAAGTCCGTCCAGGCCACGGGGTATAACTCACGCCAGTTGGCTTCCAAGGCGTGGCTGTCGATTGCTTTGCCCGCACGATGCAACGCTTCGTGAAGGAATGCGAAATAGCGATCGAGCAACGAAGCCTCTTGACGCTCACACTCGTTTTCGTCAAAGCAACTACTGATAAAGTAGGCAACATCTTTCATGCCACAACCTCCGCCGACATACTGAAAATCAACAGCGGCTGCGCTTCTCCCATCCGTACTGAAGCAGAAGTTCGCAAGCTTTGCATCGCCATGAACAATCGTTTGGAATGGGCTGCCAGACAGTCGACGATCGAGCTCGCCGGCTGCCGCCTTCAGCGGACTATCCTCAAGCGCATTGAGTTCATCGGGGCGAGTGGCAAGGTGCCAATACGTTCCAATGCTCCACAGTCCGTCGGGCGGTGTTGCCATGAACGTGGCGTGGAAGTTCGCCAGCCAGGACAGGCACGCATCCACTTCGGCGTCACCCACGCTTCGGCGGCGACCGGCAAAGCCAACGGTGTTCAAGTCCTCCAGAAGAAGGAGGATTCCATCGGGTCGATGCTCGACGGCCAAACAACGAGGCACCCGACAGGCATCGATGCACTGCTTCGCATAGCGTCCGTACCAGGTCGTTTCAACTTGATAGGAGTGAATTTTTCGATTGTGCGAATGATCGGACGCCCAGCCGTACTTATGCCTCAGTTCGTCAGGCAAACTCACATGCTTCAGAACAACACTTGGGATCGTGCTACCCGTTAGATGGCACCGCACGATTTGCCCATACCCGCTCCACAGACTCTGAACAACCTCGCTACTTGATATCGCCGCTGCGCCCGTCGCCTCCAGCACGACTGCGCTAAGGCTAGCGTCGAATCGATCCGACTCGGTCATATTCAACTGATCCTCTGTCACGGTACCCGCCACTCTTTTCCGCTCAGCAGATCCTATGGTTGCTTCGGCGAGCCTACGAAGTACGCCCCTAGGGCGAATCAGAATTTGAATCTAGATGACCAGCCGCAGACCACTAACTCACGACTTTGCAGGCGGAACGCTCGTTAGCATGTGGTGACTGATGCCCCAGCTTCAAACTTTGATTGTCGTTGGACGGCCCCTTTTTCAATCGAGCGCCCAAGCGCGGGCCCAAGCGATCCGCAACGATCGGTGACCAATTGCCTGTTCGGTCAGACGTCGCAGACGCTAATGCTGTGCTCGAGGGATTTCATGGGGTCGTCCCAGGTCGGAATGAACTCCTGCGCGACAAAGCCGGTGTAGCCAGTCTCAAGAATGGCTTTCATGATCGGCGGATAGTTGATCTCTTGTTTCTCGTCAATCTCGCAACGACCTGGATTGCCTGCCGTGTGATAGTGCCCAATGAAGGGATGGTACTCGCGAATTCGGCGAATCACATCACCATTCATCACCTGGACATGATAGACGTCAAACAGCAACTTGAAGTTCGGTGAATCCATTTGCTTTACCAAGTCGATGCAGAAATCGACATCGTCGCCAAAGTAGCCGGGATGCCCTTTCATCGGATGCGTGTCGTCGCGGCTGTTCAGATGCTCCAAACATAGCGTAACGCCCTGCTCTTCGGCATAACCGATGACTCGCTTCCAAGCGGCCAGGCAATTCTTCACACCAACTTCGTCACGCATGCCATCGACGCGCATGCCGGTGAATGTGATCACGCTCTTGCTTTGATGCGCGACGGCCAAATCAATCGACTCTCGCAGCTTTTTCTCGACAGCGGCGTGATTGTCGGTATCCACCGGTCCAGCAGCAAAGCCGTGACTTCCGACCAACGAGATCTCAAGGCCCAACTTGCGGACTGCCGGGTAATCCGATGCGGAGATCCCCTCAATGGCCAACAGGCCCATCGCCTTGCCACGTCGTGCCAATTCAACACCCGACATGGGCTTGAAACACCATCCCATAACCGACTGACGAATTTTCCCATTCCGCTTCGGAACGTCCTGCGCACAGGCATTGACTCCAACAGCCGCGACACCTGCCACCGATGCCATCTGTGAAAACCACGTGCGTCTTGATCGTTGCCTATCTTGGTTCATCTCCGCCCTTCAATCCTGAATGATTCAGTAACGCACTTTATTCGTTACTGAGATTGTCTAACAAATCGATGCCAGGCCCGCTGCCAGCCGGTGGAATGACGTCCAGGTGCTCAAAGGCGCTCGGCGTCGCGCACCGCCCCCTGGACGAACGGATCAACAACTCACTCCGCAGCAAAAACGGCTCGACTTCGTCCACCAGTGTATCCGAGGACACGTTCATCGTATTGGCAATTGCCTCAATGCCAGCCGGTCCACCACCAAAAACTCGAATCAGCGTTTTCAAGTAATTTCGGTCTTGTCGGTCCAACCCCATTTCATCGATGCCGATCATCTTCATGGCGGCCCGCGCGGTTTCCAATGTGATGATTCCATCCGCTTTGCTGACAGCAAAATCCCTGGCCCACAACAACCGATTGTTCGCTACTCGCGGTGTCCCTCGGCTCCGACGGGCCATCTCGAGTGCAGCATCTTGCTCAACGACGACATTCAACTTGTTCGCATTAATATTGAGAATCTCCGAGAGCTCCTGCACTGAATAAAAGCCCAGGTGTTCTCGAATTTGGAATCGATCACGCATCGGGCCACTCAGCATTCCAGCACGCGTGGTTGCCCCAATCAGTGTGAATGGTTTGAGCTGCAGGTTCAGCGTTCGCGCACTGACGCCTTCGCCCAGCACGATATCGATTCGGAAATCTTCCATGGCCGTGTACAAGTACTCTTCGACGGCTTTGGGAAGGCGGTGGATTTCGTCGATAAAGAGAACGCTACGATCTTCGATATTGGTTAAGTAGGGAACGATATCCTTCGGCGCCTTCAGAGCAGGACCGCTGGCTGTCTGCACAGGAACACCCATCTCGCGCGGAATACAGGTCGCAAACGTGGTTTTCCCAAGTCCGGGTGGCCCATCAAAGAGGATGTGCCCTAGCGGCTCGTCGCGTTTCTTCGCGGCGTCAATGGCGATGTCCAACACCTCAATGACGGCTCGCTGACCAATCATATCGGCGATGCGTTTTGGGCGCAGTGCAACGTCATTTTCGTCCTCGGGCGGAGGACTCTGCATTACTGACTCCCGAACCACTATTTTTCATCCCTGCGCAAGTGAACCACGGTCATACTGGACGCAACACCGTCTTAGCTGCTGACTGAGACCATGCATGATATCCGCATTACCCCCCAAAAGCCTAGCCAGCTTTCGCCGACCAGGCAAAATGACTCAAGTCTCGCAGGCTGCCCAAAGTCGCTATGCGCCCGGCGATTCGCACGAATGAGTTCGAATCCACCAGCAGCCCCCGCGACTCCCTCAGCCTTCGCGGTTAGTCGCCCC
>CAYPLE010000150.1:0-6229 GCA_964411445.1 uncultured Pirellulaceae bacterium | reverse complement strand
CCCCTTTGTTGCAAACCATGCCACTCAGGCCTCAACGACCACCGCAGTCGCATTGTCGCGGCCCGACTCGGCAACCGCACGATGCACGATGGCGGCCGCCCGCGTTTCCTCGCCAGGGACATCCTCGGTCAATTTGTCGCTCAACGCTCGATCCCACAATCCATCCGTGACCCCATCGGAGCACAGCAGAAATTTGTCGCCCTGCTGATAATCCAACACGCCAATGTGCGGGTTCAAATAGCGATGTCCAGAGCCCAGCGCCTGGGCCAGGACGTTTTTCCGCGGGTGCATGCGTGCTTCGCGTTCGTTGATTTTGCCTTGCCGTCGCAGCCAGCCAACGTGCGAATGATCTTCCGTGATCTGCACCAACTCCCCTCCGACGGGCAGATGGTACAAGCGGCTGTCGCCGATGTGCCCAAAGTAGAGTCGCCCGCGGCGGAACCAAGCAAGCGTCAACGTGGCTCCCATGTCACGACAATTGGCATCGTAGCGTCCCAGTCGCAGCAGGTCTTCGTGAATACTCTCAAACAACGCCGTCAGAATATCATCACTGTAGGCAGAGAATCGCTCTTCGCTTAAACCAAACTGCTGCGGCAACTGCAACGTGATCTTCTCCACAGCAATCCGACTGGCAAATTCACCGGACCGCTCCCCGCCCATGCCATCGCTAACAGCAAAAATGAAGTCGCTGTCGACCACGGATGCTTCCCCGGTCTTACCAAGGTACTTGATGCCGCTTGCATTTAAGAGCATTGCCAAGAAAGCATCTTCGTTGTTCGAGCGGAACTTGCCTCGATCGGTTAGCCCAGACCAACGCAGGTGTAATGTTGCGGGCCCAGCGGGTTCCACCGCACCACTTTCCGGTGCATCCATTGGCTCCAAAATTTCGGCGAATTCGAAATCGATGACGCAGAACCGTCCATCTTGCGCTCGGTAGGTGATGTTTCGCAAGAACGGATCGTCGTGGCGAACACCGTACTTCTCTAGATCGGCAAACAACTCCCTGACTTTGTCGTCGGTCATATGCTGCACACGCGCACCGCAACTGCTTGTCACCAATTCCAACGTCTCCGGATTGGCGTCCAACACACGGGGCACGAAGGGGCATTTGCGTCGTTCGAGATATTTCAGAACCCGAACCTCATTCGTAAATCGCTCTTGCGCGTTCGGACCGCGAAATAACTTGTGAACGCGTCCGTCAAATCCGATTCGAACGAGCGATCGTTGCGTATTCTTAGCTTCTTGCATCAGTTCCAGATCCGCCGTTTTGCATTTGAATTATCAAACTACATTGTAGCAGGCGGCTAGATATCGTTCTTGCTGTGCAAGCCGAACTGGAGAGTGGGGAACGAAGCGAAAGAGCGTAAAAATCTCGCTGTCGCAGAAATGCCACGAGCACACGCCTCAGCAGTGCCGCGAAGTTGCTACTGCGGCAAGGCCGACGCTCGTGGCAAATCACGGATTTGGCATCAAGCTGGACGAGGGAACTTCTGCATCCGGCGAACAACCATTTGCTTCGAAAATCCAACGAAGATTGCTATGGAACTCTCGATTGAAAAGAAGTTCGTCGCGGCTTTGATTGCGGACTTACCGGCATTCATGTGGTCATGGCTGGTCGAAGTTGTTTGTAGTCACCCTCGTATTCGTCTTCAGTATTCTTCTTCAGTGCGACAAATAGGAAAAGGCTTACTCGCGTCATTGATTCGGACCTCCAGCACTTTCTGTTGCGAGTTTTACTTCTTGCTCCATGACCTTCTTTAACGACGGCGAGAGGATCATTTTTCCTGCATCCCCAACAAATGCCTCTGGACCATAGAGTTCATCTCGCGGCGCCGACTTTCTGTCGACATGGATGAAATCACTTCGCCACATGATTCCGCTTTCATCGGCCAGGCAGATCACCTTTAGTTCATTCTCATCGGAGTAGAAAAATCGTGAATCGAACATTGGCTCCTTGCGCCCCAAGAGACGATCGTCGTTGACGTTCACGAGACGGTACTGACGGATCCGCTCTGGTTGGTAGCGATTGTTGACGGATACTTCCCACGCAGTATCTCAAAAAAAACGCCGCGAGCGGTGAAGCTACGCAGCGTTTCGTATTTTTAGACTGAACGTCTTTTGGGACAGGACGCTGAAGGCCTAACCTTCAACTTCCTTAATCGTCTTCACAACGCGAGACACGATCTTGTATGGATCGGCTTGCGAGTTTGGTCGGCGATCTTCCAGGTACCCCTTGTAGCCGTTGTTCACAAACGAGTGAGGAACGCGAATGGAAGCACCACGGTTTGCAACGCCCCAGTTGAACTTGTCAATCGACTGCGTTTCGTGAAGTCCAGTCAGACGCAAGTGATTGTCCGGGCCGTAAGCAGCGATATGCTCGTTAGCATTCTTCTCGAAGGCAGCCATCAGCTTCTTGAAGTACTCTTCGCCACCCGTTTCACGCATGTACTTGGTCGAGAAGTTGCAGTGCATGCCCGAACCGTTCCAGTCGCCAGCAACTGGCTTGCAGTGGAATTCGATGTCCAGACCGTACTTTTCAGCGGTTCGAAGCAGCAGATAGCGAGCGACCCAAATGTCGTCACCGATCTTGCGAGAGCCAGGTGTCATGACCTGGAATTCCCACTGCCCCTTTGCTACTTCGGCGTTGATTCCCTCGTGGTTGATGCCAGCGTCGAGGCAAAGCTCTAGGTGTTCATCGACTAACTGACGAGCGATGTCGCCGGTGTCTTTGTAGCCAACGCCACAGTAGTAGGTGCCTTGAGGAGCTGGGAAGCCCTCTTCTGGGAAGCCGAGTGGACGACCGTTTTCGAGGAAGAAGTACTCTTGCTCAAGGCCGAACCAGTAATCAGGCTCGTCGTCAATCGTAGCGCGGAAGTTTGATGGGTGAGGTGTGAGGTCAGGTAGCAGGACTTCACACATTACGATGAACGCATTCTTGCGACCGGCATCTGGATAGAGGCCTACTGGCTTGAGCATGCAGTCCGAACTGCTTCCTTCGGCTTGTTGAGTCGAGCTTCCGTCGAAGCCCCACATTGGGCAGTCTTCGACAGATGATGGTGCTTTGTCAACAATCTTCGTCTTGCCACGTAGATTCGGTTCGGGCAGATAACCGTCGAGCCAGATATACTCCAACTTGTACTTGCTGTCTGAGGACATTCCACACTTTCTCACATACGAACACTGTTACTGAGAGTCATCCAGCTTGATGCTGTGCGAATTATACCGATCCGCCTCTGTATGATCGCTCGGCACATCTTGGCCGATTGCCGTGCTTCCAGCCGCAGTCCCTACCCAAAGACACCCGGCGAAACACTCAACTCCATTCGAGAAAGGCGCCGCAGCGCCCAACGCTTTCAGTTCATCAGCGATGACGGCCACTAAACTATCATCGCGGAGCCCCGCAAGCAAGCTACCCGCAGCCCTGCCAATGGGCACATCCCCACCCCTAAGTAGCCTAAAACGCACTTTGGTAGAGCCGATTGCGCCGTAACGCCCCGCAACCCCCCGCTATCGGCCTTTGCAGGCGTCGATCATCTCCTTCGAACAGCCCTCAGCCTCACAATCCTTTTCGCAGCCAGCACCAGGCGGGCTGCAGTTTTCTGCCGATTGCAACGCGTGGCAAAAGTAGACGGCATATTTTGCGGCGTCACCCCTCAAATCCAGCCTATCGAGAGCGAAAGGTGGTGTTCACCGAGATGCGTTCATTTCCTCGTATTTTTCGAAAATATCTCAACGAGGGGGTTGCCCCCCCTTCACTCTGTTAGATTGAATCAACAGTCATTCGATTGCATCTGTGTTTCCGCACACTGTCCCAAATCACCTGCAGGAGGCGTCGATGATGTTTCACAGCACTCGAAAACAGCTTGCCAAGCCACGAAAACGCAGGGAACCACCTTGCAGCTTTTGTTCTGCGCAAACTGCAATCCCACACCCAAGCATATGGACCACGGTTCGGTTGATATACGCATTTCTAACCGCAGTGCTCATTGTCACGCCCAAACTTCCTGCACTCGCGCAGTCCAAGGCGAGCCATGCTTCAGCTAAAGTACAAGCAACTGCATCGATCAAAGCAATCACGGGAAGTAATTTCAGTGCTGATATCGATCTTGGGGAACTGCCTGCAGGAACCACTGCCACATGTGCCCTGACGTTGTTCAATGCAACCCAGATGACCTTTCAAATGGATACACTAGAAAAGTCATGTGGCTGCTTGCACGTCAAGCCGCCACCGAAAACGGCAGTCGTGCCGAACGATGCCATTGAGATCGAGTTAAGCGTGGACGTCCCGGCAGCTTCAACCAAGGCGGAAGTAGCAGAAGTTGTAACGCTTAAGAATTCCCAAGGGATTTCAATTACCGTGCCGATCAAATACCGGATTGCGGGCCTCGTTTCGTTTTTGGGATCTGGGTTCAATTCTGGAATTGCGACAGGTGCGAAACACCATGAGTTCCGCGTTCCGTTCTTTTACACTAGCCCTGTGGATCCACAAAATATCTCGATAAAGACCTCCGATTCGCTTTCAAAATTGAAAACCCAAATTGCGCGTGAAGGCGACCAGTGGTATGTCCGTTGCCGGCTAGATTCGGAAACCTCCTTTACGGAGACCTTAACTGGCGAGCTTGAGCTTTCAGAAAGTGAATTCGGCGCCAGCTCCACGACCCGTTGCATTATTGAGGTCAAGAAACCGCTTGTGGTGTCTCCGTTTGTTCTACGTTTTTCGCACAAACACGACGCAGAGACATCGCCTGCGTCTGAGATGGAATTCACCGCGACAGCGATCGCTGCCATCGACAAGGCACTATTTTCCATCGGCGACGGAACTGAAAAACCAAGAAAGGCGAAAGAGCCTACACCTAGCTTTCACTTTACAACGCCGTCTAAGACTTTCGGTGTCAAAACAAAACGTCTCAGCAAAGGCATTTACCGGCTATATTTGTCCGTGAATTTCGGCGAGGAAGATGGCGAGTTGCTCGCCACACTGAAGAAAGACGGCTTAGCAGAACTCTTCTATACAGCCAAGCTGGAACGTCAAGTCATTCGCGGCAAAGTTAAAGCGGTCTTCAAGTAGCGATTAGTAACAACTTTCGAAAGGTCTCCCTAATGCGAACCCTAGCTTTCTTAATAGTATCGCTTTCATCACCTGCTTTGCTAGCTCAAGTGGGTGGTGGTGCTGGACCGGGGCAAGCGAACGTTATCCTGTGCGTGAAAATCATCGACTACAATTGCCCATCTATCGACACTTCGACCTGCGGCAACTCAACTAGCTGTAGCTTCAATGACGCGTCTCCCCCGGTTCTTGTATGCGACAAGATCGGCGAATCCCGCTCTTTAGATGCACGGCCGGGGGCTACAACAGAGCCCCAACCATGGGAATCGGGTACAACAAAAGTCAAGGAGTCGACCGATGCTTACTGTTTCCAAATAAGACCGTGTCCAACCAACTGCAGGGTAGTTTTGATAAACGGGAATGAGGTTAAAAAATGCGATGTTGCAACCGGCACATGGAATAACACGGGGCCAGTGTATCAAGTTCTGGTGGACGATGGAGACTTCTGCCATCCCTAACTTCCACCAGCCAGTTAGGTCTTGGTTCCGAGCCACTAGGCGTATTAAGGTAAAGAACATTGATCCGTAGCTTTCCCAACAGAGATGTCGTCGTCTCCATTTTGGCTGCAGTTGCCATCCTGAGTTTTGGCGAATGTGCCTGGGGCCAGGACGGGGCGAGAGATGGTCGCCCCCAGGTTCATTGCATGCTACTCAACGCCGAGTCAGTAAGGACGTTTGATGTGCTGCTCAAACTTGAAAAATCCTACGATATCGTCTCGCAAGAGCTAGAGAATCAACAAACAACAATGCGTCTTACCTGGGATCGTGACGCACAGAAATTGCTGTGCAACTTGAAGTTGGAGTTTACGCAGTTTGTTGCCGACGACCAGCCACCACGCAAGCGGGTAGCAACTTCCGGCTTCCTGCAAAACGGTGACCAAGTCAAGGTTGCGATCGCGATCGGTAGGGTGGACGCCGTAAAAAGCTCGCCGAGTCAAATATATTCGCAGTATGGTGTTCCCGACTTACGGTTTGCCGGTGTGCGCGACTTTCCGTTTCCGTGCTATGAACCTGCGGATCCATTGAGCTTTGAGAGCATGTTAAAACGAATCTTGGTGTCTAAGTCGAACTACCAAGTTGAGTCCGCGAGTTCTCAATCAAACTCGATAAGGTTGAGCGTCAC
>CAYPLE010000149.1:0-10838 GCA_964411445.1 uncultured Pirellulaceae bacterium | reverse complement strand
GGCAACGCGGCACGCTGCTCCAGCATCCACTCCTTCAGGCAATGGACACGGAGGTCGCTCGCAAAGCCGCGATTCCTCAGATTGCTCCTCATACGATGGACAGCTTGGTAGACGGTGCGTTCGACTATCGCGACGTTGCAACCAGCCTGCCCGGTGGAGAATCGTTCGAAGGCGCGTGGATCGCGGCGATTAGCCAAGTTCGCCTTCCGCGGCAGAGAGATGCCGCCAACGCAGAAGCAGACGCGTTAGGCGGTTTGAGCGACTTGTGGGTGCTCGTGCAAGAACGGGGCACGTCCGTCGAAGCACCGCTCACACAGCTCGGCAAACGCTTGCAAACCGAAACCTACATCGAGCTGGGCACCGTACTGGCGGTGATCGCCGTGCTTTGGTTCTTTGTGCTTCGCATCAATCTATTCACGAGCGGTCCAGACAAGTACCTGCGGCAGGGCGAAAGCCAATCAAGCGGGTTCGTCACAACCATTCAGCAGGATTCGCCACAGCGAAAATGACCTGCTGTTGCATGAATTTCTTAACCTAAACCGATTTGCCGGTGGCCTGGTCCAGAAGGGCAATCCACGGGCCAATATAGTGCCCGTTATCGTGGAAGGTACGTCCGCTGACCAGGTTACCATCAACGACGCAAGGCTCGTCCACGAAGATGCCCCCGCACACTTCCAAATCGAACTTGCACTTGGGCACCGTTGCCATTTTCCGCCCCGTCACGCAGTCCGCGTAGGCCGGGATTTCGACTCCGTGGCAAACGCTGGCAATCGGCTTGTTCGCTGCAAAGAATGCCTTTGTGACGCGAACGAGATCTTCATCGTAGCGAATGTATTCTGGCGCTCTGCCGCCTGAGAACATGATTCCGGCGTAGTCGTCGGGATCAATTTCAGAAAAGGCAATATCTGCGTCAATCGTGTAGCCTTCCCATTCCTTGGTGATTGTCCACCCTGGCTTTACCTCGTGCATCACCATCTGATACTTCTGGCGCTTTGGCCCCGCCACAACGGGCTGATACCCGCCTTCGATCAATCGATAAAAGGGATACATGGTGTCGAGCGTTTCCGACGCGTCACCAATCACTATCAGGACCTTAGGACTACTTTGGTTCATCATAAATCACAAACGTTGTTTGAATTACCGGTGCAATGAAATTGGTTTGGGCCGAGGCAATGTGGGCTTTGCGCCTACACGACTTCGAAGCCAGTTCGCTGTTGGCGTGACATCATGCTATTCGCTTCGGAATCGTCGTCGAATTTCTCATTGGAAGCATCCCAATCCAAATCACGCCCGAGACGCATGGAGATGTTACAGGCATGGCACGTCGTTGCACTTTTGTGTTGGCTTTCAACGTCGGAGATGGTTTGCCGCCGCTCCTGTATGCAATCAAAAAAGTTGCCCATGTGGTTGATGATGGCGTCCAGCTTCCCAGCTCGCTCCGGACGCGATAGATTATCAAAGTCGTAAGCCACAAACTGCTCGCGGCTCAGTGGCTGATTCGTCAGTTGCTTGACCGGCGTTCCGTCGATAACACTCCGATTGACGAAGAACCTTCCCTGATCCCCCTCGAACAATATTCCTCGGCGACCAGTGTCGCGCACTAGTAGTTCGACGCCATTTGCGTAGGTAATGTCGGCTTCGAAATCAGTTGCGACGTTATAACCATCTTTCACACCCGGCAAATTGGCGCGGGTCTTGAACCGGACAGGCTCTGAATCGATGGCCCATTGAGCGATGTCGACATGGTGTGCCCCCCAATCGGTCATTTTTCCACCAGCGTACTCGTACCACCAACGAAAAGTGTAGTGTGCACGTTCGGGAGTGTAGGGGACCCGCGGCGCTTGGCCGAGCCACAGATCCCAGTTCAGATGTTCGGGCGTAGGCATCGGTTTGAAAGGGCCACCGCTTGGATTCTTGTCCGTCGTGCAGGTCACTCGCTTTAGTTTCCCAATTCTGCCAGCGCGAACCAGCTCGACCGCCAATCGGAAACGACTGTCGTTACGTTGCCATGTGCCCACCTGGACGACTTGTTCGCTCTTTCGAACGACATTGCGAATCACCTTCCCTTCATCGATGGTGAGCGTGAGGGGTTTCTCGCAATAGACGTCCTTTTGAGCCCTGACCGAATCGATTAGCATCTTGGCGTGCCAATGATCGGGTGCACCAATCAGTACAACGTCGACATCCGCCCGCTTGATGAGGTCCTGGTAATTCTCGAAGATGCGCGGCGTACTACCAAAGCTGGCCCGCGCCTGCTCGCGGACATGCCGATCGACATCAGCAATGGCGACGACATCGCCAAACATTCTTGCTTTGTCGGTGATCACGGTACCTTGGTAACGCATCCCAATTGAGCCAATCCCAAGACGCTCCACCTTGGCGCGGGGCATTTCACGTACTGGCGCACCGGCATGGGCACGTCCCACGATAGCAGCCGCAGTGCCAGCAGCAACGGCGATGGCACCACGACGTGATACTCTCACAGAGCGTTTTTCTGAAACAGGGCTCTCGAAACTTCCTGGAAATGGCCTCTTCGTCATTCTCATCCGCCTATGTTAGAATTGTGTTCGGCCATTATAAGCGAATTCCCTCTGCCAAACCTGTCTTTGAGACATGCAGACTCGCTTCCGCCGCTTGGAGAAAAACGATGCTGTGGTGGATTGTGCTGCCATTTCAAATCACCTTCGCGCTGGCAATCGCATTAGTCGTCACCGTAACGCTTGCCGTACCTAGGAAGTTTGCGTCGAAGCTCTTCACTTTCTTTTGTGTGTCGGGCGTTGTGTTGGTCGGCTTCATTCCCGCATGCATGGGAATCATGGGCAAGTTGGACGAATCACGTTTTGGCCAGTTCGCTTACGACGATGCGAGTCAAGTAACCGACGCGAAGCTGTTGACCTGGCTTCCGGCGGCCGCCACCGAGATCGAAGCAGAACTGCGGATCGAAGGAAATCGTTCACAGTTCTCAATCACGCAAAGCCAGATAGACCAGTGGCACAAAGAAGTATGGCAGGCAGAGGGCTTTCCAACGCCACCATTGCCACGCGAAGCCCGTGATGCAATGGGCGATTTTGAGAAGTACTTTCAAGGTCTGGGTTGGCAACCGCCAGAAGATTTGGTCATCTACGAAGGTCCGCGGGCGGAAGATGGTGCTGGATCAATGATCTGGTACTCCCCAGCGCTCCAACGGGCATATCAAAATTGCGCCTACTGGTAGTAGCCATCCTCTCACCTTGAGCCTATCCGAACATAGGGAATCCGATGCGTCTAAACGTGCTAGTTGCTGAGGATGACGCGATCACGCGACGGGGTCTCATCGAACTCTTGGAACAGGAAGGATACGGATGCACCGGTGCACCAAATGGACTTTCCGCTTGGGAGCTGTTTCAGGCTAGGCGCCCGGATTTTGTGTGCCTGGACGTGATGATGCCGGGCGAGAGCGGCTACGACGTTTGCAAACGCATTCGGTCAATTGATGAAAGTGTACCGGTTGTTTTCATTACGGCAAAAGGCGAAGAGATCGACAAGGTTGTTGGTCTGGAATTGGGCGCCGATGACTACATCGTCAAACCCTTCGGGGTGAAGGAGGTTCTCGCTAGGATACGCGCCGTAACGCGCCGCTGTTTGCAAAACAATGCACGCAGAGCAGCCGAGGATTTTACGGAGCCGTTTGAGATGGAGCACGTGCGGATCATTCCATCGGAGCTACGTGCAATCGTCGACTCGGAAGTTGTCGATCTCAGCCTTCGAGAACTCAAGCTCCTTGTCTACCTCTACCGAAGACGTGGCCAAGTGATTCCCAGACAGGAGCTCATGACGGCCATCTGGAATCAAGACTATTTTCCGTCGAGCCGGACACTTGACCAGACAATCTCGCAATTGCGCAAACGCATCGAGGCGAATCCCAAATCCCCTCGCATCATCCAAACCGTCCACGGCGTCGGCTACCGCTATCCGTAGTGCGTACGATCGTGTGTTCTAGGGAAGCGAATCGCAGAATGCGGCAAGAAGCTTCTCTGATTCCCGCGTGGCGTCCCCGATTTGCGACTGAAACGCTTCGACTCTCTGAAGAGCCGCGGCAAGCGCTTCGTCAGACCCGGGTGCGCCGCGTTGCACCGCTATTTCGGCAAGTGAGAGTTCTGATTTAGCCAATTCGTAGGGTGTCTCGTACTTCCTGCTCACCTCACAACTCTTGCGAAGGTACTTTTCGGCCTTATCAAGCTTGCCAAAGTCCCGCAAAACCTCGCCGTATTCACGCAGCGCAAAAGCGTACTCCGGAGGAAAGAGCCAACAGATCCAGACGCCTCTACGCGCAAGTCGCAAGGCTCGCTTCCGCCTGGCTCGGGCTTCAGTCGGATTGGACTGCTGCAACGCACAAGCTGACAACCGAAGGGCTTGTACCAGAAATGGAATCCCGGCGCTCACATGCCAATTCGGGATCAAGGCGGCCCGTGGTCGCGCGAGGGCGCGTTCGAAACTCTTGATCGCTTCATCATAACGTTTCAAATAGATGTAGCGGATGCCTCGAGCCTTATCAAGGTTGCATGTCGACAGGATATCTTCGTCATTCGTTGGCATCTTCTCGAGAACGACATCCAAGTTGAAACGCCCTTCGGATGCGCGCGTCTGCAAATAAGTGCAGCAGTTCGATCGCATGTCTTGATGCTCAATGCTGCTGCGTATCGTTTCGCCGTTCTCGACGAGGCAGTCGGATAAGTTGCCAAGCATCATGCGCGATTGCGAACGATGCAATGTGCCCATGTGCCGAAACCACTGGCCGCCAACACCGGATAATGCAGCCGTTGACTCTTTGATTGTTTCGATGCCGCGGCGATACGAGCCCAAGCCGAAATAGGCCGCACCACCATACATCGTGGTCACGCCAAGTGAAATCTGATCTTGGCTGGCCCGGGCAATCTCAACCGCTTTCTCAATATACTTCTTTGCATGACCTGGAACTCCACACTCGCCCGCTGCAATGGCATAAATACTATAAAACTGAGCAAGCTCTGGCGTTGGCTGAAACTTGCGGGCAAGTGCAATGCCGCGCAAGAGAAACCAGGCAAGCTGCGTGCCGCTTCGAAACATGCTATACCGCAACCCGCGAGAGAACAGCTTGATCTGAAAGCGTTCAGTGTCATTCGCGGGGTTCGCCCCACTTGTTTCCCGTGCACCACGCACTAGATGCAAAAGCAAGTAATATGACGAGAAGAAGAGACCTGCAAGTTGCGATTGCGGCGGCCTCACGCCCGTCAGTGCGAGGGCGGCGCAGCAGTGATCCAAGGCAAGCTGCGGCTTGTTCATTCCCGCAGCATTATCACCGGCAATCGCAAGTATCCGAGCCTTTGTGTCTATGGGCACGTCTACTCCCTCGATCATTGACAACACGCTCTCACACTTCTTGTAGTCAGCAATCCAATAGTAGCTATCCGCTAGGCCCTCAACCCAGCGAGCTAGTTGTGACTTCAACGAGCCGTCGACAACCGATTGGCGTGCGAGCTCGTATTGCTTCGCCGCGATCTGCGAAGAGAACTGTCTCCGCGCTTGCTCAGCGGCCAAAAAGGCGTACAGCCCACCCTTCTCCGTGTCACCGGCGGCATTGAAGTGAAATGACAGGTCGTAAATGCGTGCAACATTAGGATGCACCGTCGACTTTCCTTGACAGATGTCTTCCAGTACGGCACGGTCCAGGTCTGTCGCCCGACGTTCGATGACGGTGCCTAGCTCCAGGTGATACTCACGTTTCGTCTCCGGAGCAATGGACGACAGGGTTGTCTCACGTATCTTGTCATGATAGGTATCGACTAACCCAGCCCGGTCGCCATCTACGATACGCACCAGCCGTTGGTTGCACATCGCGACAATGGTTGAATGCGCTGCAGCACCATCTTTGGCTGCTTCTAATAGCTCATCAAGCGGCAATGCCTGCCCGCTCAAGGCAACAAGATCCATTAGAACTTTGGCGTGAGCGGGTAAACTGGTCAGTTTCTGCGCGAGAACCGAAGCGAGTGGAATCCTGCGGACGCTATCACCCTCTACTTGCAAACAATCCAGAACCTCATTTAGAAAGAAGGCGTTTCCGCCTGTCTCTTCGAGAAGGTTCTCCGCCAGTGCTTCTCCTTGTTCGCCCGATAACTGCGGGAATCGCAAACGAAGCAGTTTTCCACAATCCTCACCGCTTAACGGAGCGACTTCCACCAACTCGGACGCGTTTGCTTCGTCCGCGCCGCCAATTCGAGCGTGCCAAGTCTTCAAGAACGCACTGCCAGCTACTTCATCTTTGCGATAGCTGCCAATAAAAAGGACCGCTGGCGCGTCAACACCCGACAGTACTCGTGAAAGGACTTCAGCGCTGTCCGAGTCTCCCCATTGCAAATCGTCACACACGAGTACGATGCTTGTTTCCTGCGACAACCGATACAGCAGCTCCTTAAAAGCGGCAAATGCTCTCCGACGCACCTCGATTTCACTGAGATTCACCAAGTTCCGTGGTAATGGACGCTCGGCGACTACGCCGATTCTTAGCAAAACCGGAAACAACTGCGCAAGGTAGCGGGTGTCGTCAGGCAGCACGATCGCTGCTTTGCGGTCGTCCAACTTCCGCAAATAACTTGCCAGTGCATCCACTAGACTGTCTAACGCTTTGAATGGAACCGATTCCCGATCGTAACATCGACCAGCCAGCACGGTGACCTCATGAGTCCTCCGAGTCTCAGCCAGAAACTTCTCAATCAATGCCGACTTACCCTCGCCGGACTTTCCACTGACAAAAACAATTTGCGCTGCGTCAGTGGCCTGAACCGTTTCAAAGGCACCTCGCAACACCGCCAACTGACTCTCGCGGCCAATCAATTCCACATCTTCGCGCTGCACCGCACCCTGGGCACTACCTTCACCGCCCAGAGCTGCCCTTAATTCTTCATAGCCAGGTCGCTCACCAGGGACTCTCGACAACAACCGCTTTGTTAGCTGGACCAGCGCGTCCGCGACCGGGCCGCGTGGGACCAAATCTGGGGCATCCAGGCTTCTCTTGTCAGATAGGATTTGAAGTGGCTCACCGTCAAAAGGCAGCTTTCCGCAAATTGCCTGATAGAGCATCACACCGAATGCATACCAATCTGACGCAAAGCTCTCGCCTTCGCCTCCCGCCGATTCGGGAGCCATGTAAGCGGGCGTTCCGGAGATGGACTGAATGCTGCGAGTTAAATCGCCACGCTTCAATTCAGAAACTAGCCCAAAGTCAAGGATGACCACTTTGCCTTCAGGAGTCACGACTACGTTCGACGGCTTTAGATCGCGGTGAATGATCTGCAGAGTGTGTAACTTTTGGATTCCCTCGCACAATTGCAGCGCCGCAGTACTCAGCCGACCAGTGTCGAGTTTTTGGTTGGGGCAAACATACCGCTGAAAGCTCTTGGCTCCCTCGACGAGTTCCATTGTGAAGAACCATCGTTCTCCGTCTGACTCGAGTGTTCTAAGCCCAACTAAGTTCGGGTGAGAAATGTCGGCGAGCGACCGGAACTCGCGTTTGAAACGATGAAGACTGTCACCATTGACACGTGGCAATATCTTTAAGGCGACCAGATCACCACGTTCAATGTGTTTCGCGCGATATACAATCCCCATTCCACCGCGACCAAGCTCACCTTGAAGTTGATAGTGGCCAAGCTGTCGGTTCGTTAACCGACTTTCTCCGAAATGCTGAGTGGCCGCGCTGTCAGTATTGCCTGTGGCGGGTGCAGAATCGACGAAAGACTGTTCAGGAGAGAAACCAATCGTTTCACCGCCCATTGAGTGTTCAGCTAGGCTGGGCGGAGTAATAAACCCTGCCGCCATCGAATCCAATCGCTTCAGAAACGACGCACGACGCTCCTTGGGCACTTGAGCTAGGATCGCATCCATATTTGGAATGCTGCCCATGCTGAGCTGAGCACTGACTTGCAATGAAAGTGACTCGAGCTCCTGGCCGAGATCGTCTCCTGCGGGAACGCTCTTGTCATCTTTGGAATTAGAGTTCTCTGAAGGTGCGTTCATTGGGCGAACGTCTGCGTGCAGACGTGGGTGATAGCGTCGGGCGTGAGAGATTCTTAGTAGACACTTTGCCTTGCTCAGAAGCAATCATTCCGATGTGACTGCTTCCGTTTTCCCAGACAAAATCAAACTCGCGGCGGCGCTCGAACGCTTCTCAGGTGGGCACCTGACCGCCCCGCAGACGGGGTCATACGTCTCTCGCGGACTCTAGATTCGCACCGATCTCATAGATTTGTTCGGCGTCGAGATACAGGTCGTTTCGAGTAAACAGTGTGCGTATGGCCTCCTTGTGAATCTTCATCTTCAGGCCTCCCGTTCCAATCGCTCCGTAATCGATTCGCTTTCCCCGATGCACCGCCTTGTCCGTAACAGAAATGCCTTCCAGGCCAGCAGGTGGGACAGCGTTGAGGTCGATTGCGACGCGCAGCTCCGTGGCCTCCGCTAGATCTCGCCCCGAGAGTAGCTGAACGCCTGCCGCGCCGCAGCTAATGACGATTTGTTTGCCCGTCAGCAAGCCGCCGAGCGATCCGGTACCTGCAGCGACCGCGCATTGAATCTTTTCCGCTGCTTCTGGGGTCACCTTGGCTGTGATCGCGTCTAGAGCAGACTGCGCGCGAGTTTCGTCCCGCGAGGTAATCGTAACGTTGGCGCCTTGAGCTGCCAACAAGCGGGCGGCTCGTTGGCCCACTGGGCCTGTGCCGCCGAGTACCAGCGCGGTGGCTCCCTTCAATTCCAGATGCCTTGCCGCGCACAGCACGGCTGCTGCCGCGGTCGTATTGCTACCGTTGCCGTCAAGCATGACCGATACGCGAACTGGCCCGAAGAATGTGTTGGCAATCTTGTCGGCAATCGCTTCACTCTTGGCCACGTTGCTTCCACCGACAAACACGGCCGTGTTGTTCAATGTGTCAGGCCCGCGTGTAAACATGGCCCCGTGAATGAGCCCCTGCACTTCACCAGGCTCAACTCCAGAGTATTGCAGCAATTGTTCGACGCCTGCATCGACTGCGACAACTGCGTCAAACGAGCTGGCGTGTTTGTCAGGATCAATTTGCAACAAAATTCGTGCGTAGCTAGACATGGGTTCCCTCCGGGCAACGCGATGTTTAATGGTAAGGCAGCGAACAAGTAGACTGTGGGAGTATGCAATAGAAAGGGCTGCGTCGAGTCAGTTGAACTCGAGCAGCCCTGTTGTGCATCTGATGCGGACACTGCGCTCGGAAATTGACGCCACAAACTCTATATTGCGCTCGCAAGGAGCAACTCGAAGATCGCGGCGACTCTGGAGCAAGGTCAAGTTGCCCCTGTTTTTCCGTCGTGCTAGGCGTCAAAACCCTTGAAAGGGTGTGCAGCAGCGTCTTTCTTAGCAATCATGTCCGCAGCGCTTGGCTTGCTTTGCATTGCGTTCGCGATTGCGTCCTTGGTCGCTTCGTAGTTGTATTGGTAGATCTTCGCGTTGTCTTCTGCAGCAGGGTGGATGAACACGCCGCAAACGATAACAAGATCTTCTGCTTGGTCCGCAGGAATAACGCCAGCTTCGACTTGGTCAGCAACAGCCTTGGCGACAGCGAATTGTGCAGGGCCAAACATTTGGACCGCTTGCTTCATCCCCTTGATCGTGACCTTGGTGATCATGACCGTCGATGGCTTGACGGCAACGTTAGGCTCAAGAACAGCAAGAAGATTGCTGTGACCGTGACTTTGTGTCGCCAGAGCATTGGCGAACGCCGTGCCAACAGGCCCGGTCTTGCTTCCGATCATGAGGTCGATGTGCGCGATCTCGTTTCCGTCACCAACCAGCGACTCTCCAACAAACAGTGACATTCGTACTTCCTTAGATATATGGATTCGATACCGAAACAATGTTGCAAAACTGTACAGCCAGCGCCCCGATGTCGAGCGAGATCGAACACGCCGCGGGCTCGAAATCCGCGCTTCTTTCCACCTGCAAGCACAACGACCAGTCAGTCGTCCGCCGAAGCATTCGGATTTGCGGCAACCTTCTGAATTATGAATCGCCACAGCAAAAACGCTCATTTCGAGAGCTGAGAGCCTACCAAAGTGAGGTCGTCATGCAAGCGGGGAGTGGACTTTGGCTGGTGTCTACCGAAGGCTTCTGGTTCGAATGGCACGGTTTATGCAGCTTGAGAGCATCGGTTGGAGGCAGTTGAGCTGGATTTCGTTTGGAATCCGACTTCAAATTGACTACCATTGGAGGAAGATTTGCAGACTGCGGGCTCGAAGTTCGCCAACTTCTGCATAATGTCTAGTGCGATCGAGCCGAATTTTCATTGCTGGAACGTTCGTCTGGCTTTGCGAACAACTGCAAAGCGGATGCGAAATATTTCACAGTTGAGTCGTCAAGTTCGCGTTAAACTCTTCGCAGTTAAGCTCGTCGTAGTAAACTCTTCTCCAGGGAAGCCTACCGCCTACGGAACAGGGTTCAGGCAGAGAAAGTACACAGAGGATAATGATGAAATCTTATCGTATCGCAGCTCTTGTTGGGCTAAGTGCAATTGTTTTTGGCAGCACCGCGCGAGCAGCCGATCCGGCTAAGGGCAAAAAGAAAGTCGACGAGTCCGCGGAAGTCGTCGAGATGTTCCAGGCTATGGAAGAGGGCAAAATTGAAGTCAACTTCTATCCCAAGGACGCAAGTCAAGCCACGGTGGTCATCAAAAACAAAGGTGACAAACCCCTCGACGTTCAACTTCCTGCAACCTTCGGTGCTATCCACGTTCAAGGCCAAATGATGGGCATGGGCGGCGGCATGGGCGGTATGGGCGGCGGCATGGGTGGCATGGGCGGCGGCA
>CAYPLE010000148.1:0-11408 GCA_964411445.1 uncultured Pirellulaceae bacterium | reverse complement strand
CGATGGCCAGTCGACGTGATCGCTAACAACGAAGCCTCGGTCAACACTCCTCCGCCGCCGGACGCCGCGGACCGCCATCCAGCCGCTGGCCATCGCGGTCGTTGATGGACCGAACCGCCGCGACCAAGGTGTCCCATGGGCACTTGGAACAGCAATCACTAAAGAACCTGCCCAGTTACGACTCGGCCCGCCCGGAACAACGTACTCTGCCGGAGGAAGTTCGACACCCACACCGCGGTAAGCCTCGTTCCCTTTGTAAACCGCACCGTGGCAGAAGATCGGGCCAATCGCAGGGTCTAGCATCGAGAGTAGTCTCTGACTCTTCCCAACTGCATAACCGAAGATCATCGCGCACTTGCCGTCGTCTTTAGCTTGCCTCCACCACTGATTGATCTGCCCCGCGACCACGTCCGTTTCAGGCCAGCGGTAAATTGGCAGCCCAAACGTAGTCTCGGTCACGAGCAGATTGCATCGCACTGGCTCCCAAGCATCACAGGTCGGATCGTCGGCGATCTTGTAGTCACCGGTCACGATTGCCACTTGCCCCTTGTGTTCGATGCGGACCATTGCTGACCCCATCATGTGGCCCGCGGGATGAAAGCTGACGTTTACACCGGAGATATTGAGTGTTTCCCGGTAAGGTAACAGACTCAGATCTGCGCCGTCCTGCAGACGCATTCGAAGTATGGGTTCGCCCGGTGCCGCGGCGAGGTAACTTTCGCATCCGGCGGTCATATGATCCGCGTGCGCGTGAGTTATCAACGCTCGGCGGACGCTCCGGTGTGGATCGACGTAGAAATCGCCTGCTGGGCAGTAGAGGCCAGACGGTGTGTTTTGCAACAATTCAACCATGCCCAAAGGACTCGCCGGCGAGGTTACTCGGATCTAAACTGCCCCGAAGGACGTATTCGTGTATTCGTATGTTGTTACGCTGCAGGAAGCGGGATGGGGACTAATCCAGAGCAAATGTCGCATTGGCAGTTCGGGTCGACCGAGTCATCACCACCGAGATAGTCCGCGATAAATTGCCAGCGGCAGCGGCCCGGATCTTCGCAATAGTCTATGAAGCGTTGCAAGGCCACCTTTCGATCCTCTGCGGCCGCGATCGTTTTGCCACTAAGCCGCTCGGCATGGCGACTGCTCAGTTCGTGTTTAAGCAGTTGCCATCGACCACGCCCCGCGGGGCAAACTACTCCGCTGGACGCGAGGAGAATGAGGCAGGCTCTTAGCTTGTTGCGACTTAGTGCAGAAAATTCCGAGATCTCTTTGAGGCTTGCCATGACGCCACTGCACTTATTTGCCTCAGTGATAGCATGGTGGGCAGTTCTCAGCGTTTCGGATTCTATCTTGCCTCCAGCGAACATACGCTGCAATGCGACGTCTCCTGGAGAGTAAAGCAGCGTGCATTCCGCGGGCTTGCCATCACGGCCAGCCCGACCAACCTCTTGGTAGTACGCCTCAATCGATCCAGGCATGTCCGCATGGATGACACAGCGAATATTAGATTTGTCGATCCCGAGACCAAAGGCGTTAGTGGCAAAGACTGTTCGTGGTGGGCCGTAGAGGAATTCGTCTTGCGTCCGTTTCCGATCGCTCATTCGCATCCTGCCGTGGTAGCACAGTCCCGACATCGCGTTAGCTAGTGACTCCGCGGTCTTTGTCCGAGCGCAATAGACGATTTTTCCGCCGGCTACCTTGTCGCCTGATGTATCCAGTAACTCACGCAAAACGGCTAGTTTGTCCGCTGGCTCCTCGCACGTAGTAATACGAAGTCGGAGGTTTGGGCGAATCGGGCTAGTACGGATTACTTTTGCCTTTCGCAATCGTAGCTCGCTCTGAAGTTGATCAACAGTTTGGGTAGGAGCCGTGGCTGTCAGGGCGAGCGTCGGCGGATCCCCGAGTCGGCGTCTGAGGAAAGGCAGACACAGGTAATCCGGCCTGAAATCGTGCCCCCATTGACTCACACAATGCGCTTCGTCGACAACCAGCAGAGATACGCCGCAATCGGCTAGAAAGCTGACCAAGTCGCCGCGCTGCAGTCGTTCCGGAGTCGTGAAGACAAACGTTGTCCTGCCTGATTGCAACTCTTCGCGGTCACGCAAAGTCTGCTTCTTTGTGCGAGAACTGTTGAGAGTTGCTGAGCTTATGCCCATTTGTTTCAATCGATAGGCTTGGTCCTGCGCTAGAGCTATCAGAGGACTGACTACGACCGTTATGCCGCTGGACATTAAGCCTGGAAGTCGGTAACACAAGCTCTTCCCCGAACCGGTGGGCATGATCGCCAGGCAGTCCTCCCCCTGTAAAATCGCTTCGCACACCTCCAATTGTCCTGGACGGAACTCAGAGTGCCCGAAACGCTCTTGAAGCACCTGGTACAAACGGTCGCGATGGCTTGAGCGAGCCGAAAAGGCTGGCGGTGCGCAAGATAATCGAGGAGGTGACAACTTCGGGCCTCACAATGGAATTGGGGAACGGTAGCCCTGCTTCGGGACGGTCGTGAGACGGCGTTACTCGACGAGTCCGTTCGGCAGGCCTTGAGGATAGACGGCTGAAATAACGTCTTGGATGTAGGCTCGACGATTGGCCGGCTTTGGATGAGTGCTTAACATCTCAGGTGGCCCGGCTCCTCCCGCCTCCTCGAGTATCTCCATGACTCTGATCATCGCTCGTGGGTCATAGCCAGAGGCAGCCGACAACTGAACGCCCCACTTGTCCGACTCCAGTTCGTCGTCTCGACCGTATTTCATGTTCACCATCTGCCCAATCGCTGCTGCCATGCGGGCGGCCTCGTGTGAGCCCCCGGCAACCCCCGCCGCTCCGACAAGTCCTTGCGTAAGTTTTTGCTGGGCAAGTCGCTGGGCCCCGTGACGCATTAGAACGTGCCCGATTTCGTGCGCAAGCACGCCCGCCAGCTGCCCCTCTGTTTCCAGCCGTTTGTAAAGTGCCGCCGTGATGAAACATTGGCCGCCAGGTAGAGCAAATGCGTTAACGGTTTCCTCATCAGCTAACAAATGGAATTCGAAGTGGAAAGGATTGGAGCGGCCGTCACGCGAGGCCAGTTCATTGACCGACGCAATCAATTCCAGCCCGATGCGATCGACATGCTGCTGATCGCGACTGTCCGGGTGCAATCCACCGTGCTGCGCCGCCATTTCTGGAGCTGCCTGCAATCCCAATGCAATCTCCTCTTTGGGGCTCAGTGCCACCCGTTGTGCCTCGCCGGTTATCGGATTCTGCTCACTGCTGGAGTAGTAGGAGACGACTGAGAAGATCCCGATCGCGACGGCAATAAGCAGGCGCACTGGAATACCAGTACGTTGGCTTCGATTGCGGCCGCTGACTCGCGCTCGACGATTACGGTAGGCTGTTCGAAACATGGATGTGGCTTTACCTTTCTAAATCGTGACAACGCGGGCGCGAGCCCATACGGATTAAGCCTGGTCAGCGATCTACGACTCAGGTCCAGGGGCCGATTCGATGCGAGGAGCATTGGTCAGAAATCGTGCAAAAACCGCCTTATGGAGAACTAGCATCCCGACTGCAACAGTGACCATCACGATAACGCTGGCCGACGGACTAACAGATAGGGTCGTTCCGACGAACAAAGCGAACGCCGCGTAGCCTAGGTATGCGAGCCAATCGACTGGAAGTAAGTAGTCCAGCAACACCAGCAGCACAGATGCACCGCACAGTGCAGCCAGGACTGGCGGTTGATTCAGGATCAATAAGAGTTCTTGAAGTACTTGCACGCTGGCGTTCCTGCTTGTGTGTCGAAGAGCGAGCGGCAATCGCCGATGCCACTTTCGCGAGTGCGACTCGTTGCAAACTTAATGCCATATCGCGTGATTCAGACGGGACTGGATTGCAACGTTCGCTGGACAGCTCTGATGACGGTCTCTTGATCGCTGATCTTCCAACGGAGGTCGGTCGTGTACGCCGGGCGGCCAATTGGTTTGCCTATCGTCCAGTGCCAATCGACCTCAACTCGGCTTAGGCTACGCCAGGTGATCAGGCAGCGTCGCGGCACACAATTTGCCACCCGCTCGTGCGGAATGAACTGAATCACAGCCCCGCCCACCGGAGAACATTTACATGTCTGACGGATCCAAGTGCCCCTTCCACCAAACTCAACAATTTGGCCGGCCAGTCGACGATAACCAGCATTCGCAAACCGCTGGCCCGCGCGGTCCAATGCTGATGCAGGACGTGCACCTGATCGAGAAGATGGCACACTTTAACCGCGAACGAATCCCGGAGCGAGTCGTCCATGCGAAAGGCTACGGTGCGTTCGGGACATTCACCGTT
Organism: uncultured Pirellulaceae bacterium; assembly: GCA_964411445.1. Classification (GTDB taxonomy): domain Bacteria; phylum Planctomycetota; class Planctomycetia; order Pirellulales; family Pirellulaceae; genus Aureliella. Next base: position 7,103 of record CAYPLE010000148.1, on the reverse strand, counting down.
ACGAACGACATCAGTCAGTACTGCATGGCCGATCTGTTCAGTGAGGTCGGCCGCAAGACTGAGACATTCGCAAGATTTTCGACAGTTGGAGGTGAAAGCGGCTCGGCAGACACAGCCCGCGACCCGCGAGGATTCGCCATGAAGTTCTACACCGATCAAGGGGTTTGGGATTTGGTCGGAAACAACACTCCCATCTTCTTCATTCGTGACCCGCTGAAGTTCAGTGATTTTATTCGGACGCAGAAGCGTGAGCCTCAGTCGCACCTTAAACCGCATTGGCGACGCTGGGATTTTTGGGGCGAAGTGCCCGAAGCCTTACATCAAGTCATGTTCTTGTACGGCGACCGAGGGACTCCCAAGAGCGCCCGTTTCATGAACGGTTACGGCAGCCACACGTTCAGTTTCTACAACGCTGAAGGTGTTCGGCATTGGGTGAAATTCCACTTCAAAACACAGCAAGGCATCGAAAATTTCAGCGCGGATGAAGCGATCCAACTTGCCGGAGAAGCGCCCGACTACTCGACCCGCGATTTGTTTGATGCCATCGAACAAGGCGACCACCCGCGGTGGAAAATGTATGTCCAGCTCATGCCAGCCGACGACGCGAAAGACTACCGTTGGCACCCGTTTGACCTGACAAAGGTATGGCCGCACGACGATTATCCATTGATTGAAGTCGGAGACTTTGAACTCAACCGCAATCCAGACAACTACTTTCAGGACGTCGAACAAGCAGCCTTTGAACCCGGGAATCTGGTCGAAGGAATCGGGCTCTCACCAGATCGAATGCTGCAGAATCGAGTGCTCAGCTACCCCGACGCCCATCGATATCGCCTGGGCGTCAACTATCACCAAGTGCCCGTAAATCAGCCGCGGTGTCCCTACGCGACCTACCATCGCGATGGCACGCTTCGAGTGGACGGGAATGGCGGCGGCGGTGTTGACTACGAACCCAACACGATGAACGGCCCGGTCGAGACGGGACACAGCCACGAGCCTCCGATGCCTGTTTTCGGTGATGGCGATCGTTATGACGAGTTCGCGTGTGACGGTGAAGATTATTACGGGCAACCTCGGCTGTTCTGGGAGAAGGTGCTCGACTCGGGGGCGCGAGAGCGACTCTGTATCGCCATCTCGAACTCGATGGCGGACAGCCCACAACGCATCCGCGACAAGATGCTCGGCCACTTCGAGCAAGTGAGTCCTGCCTTTGCCGAAGGCGTGCGAAGTCGGCTAGAGGAACCCGCCGAAGAGCCCATGCCCATCGCCTAGCGTTCAAATAAGCCGGGTAGTCAGATAACTCAGTGGCCAGGTAAACCCAGTGACCAAGTAAGGTACGGCGTGTCGCCCGTTAGCTGAGCTGGCGATGAGGCTCAAAGACTACAGCGTCAGCCGCTACCTGACTGCTGGCGGCGTCACCTCGCGACCGAACCACCGACTACCACGAAGGTGTAATGCTGAGCTGCTTCTACTGCTCGCGCTTTTGAGCGCCGCTAATCCGGCCCAGTCCTGTCCGAATGGCTGCTTCCGAACAACCTCCGAGTTCGTGAGCGGCATAACTGGGGGCCAGTGGTAGCAAGCCGACCGCAATGCGCTCAAGACCGCTGCGCGCGACGCCCCAGTGGCTAAACGACGATATAGGAACTCCGTCAATAGGAGCGGCAAGCCGCCGATGGTCGTAGCGGTCAGCAATCGCTACTCAAATACACATCGCAACAACTTGCCGCCTTAGTAAAGCTTCGTGGGGCGGACTGGTGCTTTGCCCAACCAGGACAGTTATGGCGGTTGTCAACCCGAGCGCTGGAATAAATCGACGTGACAATAGACTGTTTTGAAGCATTGCTACGTGAGATTTGCCGCGCCGAATGGATTGGTCCTAGGCGATGTTATGCCTCGAATTCAACTTTGCCGTGGTTGGTGTCGGGTGTCTCAATTGCCTCGCCGTTCATGTAGGCTCGGCCGGCTTTGATGAGGAATCTCAGCCCGTTCAGACCGCCCATGTCCCAGAACTCGCCGCTCTCTGGACGCATCCGCAGGAGTACGATTCGCGGATCCGTGGCACCTTGGGGAAACCAACCGAGCCAAGCTTCTTTCCAAAGCTCCTTGATCTTGTCCGAGTTGTCGACGAGTTGGCAGGTGCCGTGAAGCGAAATGTATCGCGTCATGCCTTGCATCGTTACCGCTACGCGATCGTTTTCCACAACCTCGAACACTTTTTCGGAGTTGCGATCGGTGACGAACCACACTTCGCCATCATCGGCTAGATCTGCAATCGCCATCGGCCGTGACTGGAGGTCTCCATCAAGCCCAACTGTGGTTAGCATCGCTGTGTTGAAATCCGCCATCAGGTCACCGAGTCGTTGCTCGTCGTTGCTCATCTAATCACCTCTTGATTGAAAATGGTCGAACTACACTTCGTGCCGCAACCAGAAATCTGCGGCCAGCTGCGGCAGAGCAGGAGCGATGCTCGTGCCAACTGGACCAATTACACCGCTATGCCTTCACCGCAACAGTAGTCGTGAGCGATGAACGCACAAGTTGGCGCGTCGCCAGACATACTCGGTCGCAGATCGCGCAGTACACCGCGGCACGCGCTTGCAAGTCGGCCGCTAGATCGGTTCCGCCGGCGTGGAACGTACACGGGACGAAGCCGACGCGACTACCGGCACGCCGATTGCTACCTAGCAACGTAAACGCTGACTCTTGCAGTGAGCAAAGTTAGGCGAAGGACTCCGGATCTTGTTGTCTCGATTCGCTTCGCTGTTACAAACTCGGCCTGTTGGAGCGGCACTTACGCGAATCAAACGTGGAAATGGGGCAATCATGTCAATCACTTATGAAGCGACATCGCTGAGCACGAATACGCCTGAACTACTTGAAGAGCTTGCCAATCAGACTGGCAGCGCGAGCATCACAATCACGATGCCAACGTTCGAGTCCGGCCGCAACGTCAACCAGAATTCGATTCGCTACAAGAATCTAGTTAACGCGGCGGCTGAACAGCTCGACAGTAGCGCAACGGACGAAGCCGTCGCTAAGCAGCGTTTGGGCGTGCTCGGGAAGCTCATTCCTGACGAGCAATTCTGGCAACACCAGGGGAAGGGGCTGGCCGTCTACGTGGCGGACGACTTCGTGCGACTAGTCAAACTTGAGCAAGCCCCACCAGAACTTGTACGCATCGACGATGGATTTTTGGTACTTCCATTGATTCTGACTAAGAGCGATCCGGCATCACACCTTCTTAAACTCACCTGGGAGACAGCCGAGCTTTGCCGCGCGACCGACAACCGCCTCGTTCCAATTGAGAGTCGGCACTTCCCTGTTGCGATGCACGATGTAGTTCTTCCTGCGGACAAAGAGCCGCAGCTCCAATTCCGCACCCAGCAAGGGGGCATTGGCGGAGCGATGTATCACGGTCAGAACAAGAAGGAGCAGGTGAGCGAGTCGGACCGCAAACGATTCCTGAGCGAAGTTGCCAAACGGTTGCAGGATGAACTCGGCAGCAACTTCGGAGGGCTGCATGTCGTAGCAACCGATGAGGTGTACGGCCACTTTTGTGCTCAAAAGAATGATAAGTGCATGTCGCATATTGCGGGCAGTCCCGACGGAATGACGATGGAAGACATCTTGCAGCGTTATGCCGAACAAGCGAGCGGTCGCGACGCCCGAAACCGGCAACTACGCGAGCGACTCTCTACTGCCATAGCTCACCAGCAGGGCTCAAGTGACTTGTCAAAAATTCTCACCGAGGCTGGCAAGGGACGCATCGAAGAGCTACTGATAGATCAAGAATCAACCGCCGATGAACACATAAATGAACTCAACAGTGTCGTACGTCTGGTCCAGCAAACCGGTGGTCAGATTCATCCTTGCGATTTAGAAGGTGACTTCCCATGCGCGGCGATCTATCGGTTTTAGGCTTCGCCCAGCAGGTGACCTGCACACGGCACAGCATTCAAGCATATACCCCCACAACTGGTTGGCGCAACCACTGTCAACTGCGGCCAAGGCGTTGCAAGCTGTTGGGGCCGTTGGTTGTGAGACCGAACCGTGAATGACGAACTTGCTGTCTTTAACCAAAAGAGAGACCAAGGCCGTGCGTCCAAGTCTAGATATCACGCGATTCCTATCGTTCCTGTTGGCGGCGGCGATCCTCTGCAATGCCTGGTTGGGAATCTCCTTAGCGAAGCGGATCTACGACAACGTCGAAGATGTCGACCACAGCCACCGCGCGCAGCTAAGTGCAGCACAATTGCTCAAAATCTTGACGGATGCAGAAACGGGCCAGCGAGGGTATCTCCTCACCGGAGAGCGGGAATACCTGAAGCCCTATGATGCGGCTGCCGGTTCCGTTGACGCCGCTATTGCCGAACTCAAGTCGCTGACGCACGTGGATAAACAACAGGCGGAACTCGTAGACGAGCTCGTCCCGTGGATCGACCGCAAGATGGCGGAGCTTCAAGAGACGATCGACTTGCTCGATGCTGGCCAACGCGACGAATCCCTGACCCTGGTCACTAGTGATGTTGGCGAGAAATACATGGAAAAGATCCGGAGCAATGTATCGAAACTGATCGAAAACGAGGAGCGTCGGCTTAGTGAACGTGCTGGCATCCGCGACCGAACCTATGCACAGAGTCAATGGAGCTGGAGTGTCGCGGGCGGGGCACTTCTGATGGTCCTAAGTCTGTTTCTAGCTACCTCGCGCAGAAGGAACGCGGAGCTGGTGGCGGCCCGCGATGCCGCTACCACGGCCAATCGCTCCCGAGGGGAATTTATTGCTAATATGTCTCATGAAATTCGAACGCCGATGACGGCCATTATTGGCAATGCGGAGATTTTGCAGGAAGAGCTGAAGGATCCTGACAATCTGCAACTAGTTCAAACCATCAAGGCCAATTCGAATCACCTCCTGACCATCGTTAATGACATCCTAGACCTCGCGAAGATCGACGCTGGCAAGCTTGGTGTAGACCGGGTGGCTTGCCGAGTTGACGGAGTTGTTGGAGAGGTCTACTCGATTCTACGACCCGTAGCTCACGAGAAGAATCTCGCCTTGTGCGTGGACTTTCTGACGGCTGTTCCAGACGAAATAATGAGCGATCCGGTGCGACTCCGACAAATTTTGATCAACCTTGTCGGTAACGCGATTAAGTTCACTGAAACTGGTTCGGTAACCATCGCTGTGGAACACCGACCGGATCAATGCAGCCTTAGGTTTGCTGTGCAGGATACCGGAATTGGGATCGCCCCGGGAAACATCGAGCGGTTGTTCGATCCCTTTGAACAATCCGATGCAAGCCGAACTCGGCGTTACGAAGGCACGGGATTGGGCTTGCCATTTGCAAGCGTCTAGCGACCGCACTCGGCGGCGACATTCGAGCCTCGAGTCAGTTGGGTGGTGGTAGCGAGTTCGTCCTCGAGCTTGACGTCGGCGCAGTACCTCAAGAGCGGCTCGTAAAGGGGCAGCTTTCTCTAAAGCCGTCGGACGATGACTACGATTGGCCCGAACTGAATTGTCGCGTCCTGGTCGTTGATGATCGCCGCGATATTCGATTCTTAGTTCGTCGGCTCGTCGAAAAGTTCGGAGGCGAAGTGTATGAGGCCACTAACGGTCAGGAGGGAGTCGAAATTTTGATTGGCGATCTTGATCTCGGAGCATCCATCGATGTGTGCGTGATGGATATGCAGATGCCCGTGATGGACGGTGCGGAGGCTGTTACGCGGATACGGAAGGCCGGCGTTGAGCTGCCCGTCATCGCCCTGACGGCCAACGCAATGAAAGACGACGAAGACAAGTGCATTGCAGCTGGCTTTACAGATTATTGCTCCAAACCAATCGTTGCCAAGACGCTTATTTCGAAGATCGCCGCGGCGTGCAATCGGGCCTGACGTCCTGCGATCAGCAACTTGGGATTTCGCCCACACGGAGCCCGTAGGCTGGACCAAGCGAGGTGCAAGGCCGGCTCAAAATGGTCGATATCCGTCGTGCGTCGCCAGAGCGGTGATTTCGTTCACGACGGCTTTTACCAAATCGGCATCATCTCACCTTGATCCGGCCTGAGATTGCTCCGCGCCTAGATCCAGCCCTAATCACTCCGTCCAGTACACGATCAAATTGGCGGATACAATTCCGAGTCTACTTACTCGGTGCGAGCGACGGCTTGGAGGGCTTACTCGGCGAGCTTAGCTTTGTTGAAGGTTCCGACTCTGTGCTGCCGATACGACGGAGCTTGAAGAACATTTGCTTGCTACCTTCTGGAGAGTTGAACTTCGTTGGCTTATCACCTCCGGGTAGGCTGTAGCAGAGCAGACAAATGTCTTTGTCTTTGAATTTGATGATGCCGTGGCTGATCGGATCGTAGGCGCCCGGCTTCGTCGACGCTTTGTTCGGCTGAGCGACCTTGCTTGGGTCCAGTCCATTGAGAGTGATCCGAATCGGCTTCTTGGTTTCATCAATTGCAAACACGGCTTGGAAGCGAGCATTGTCCTTCGAATCGTAAGTTGCGATTACGTTCGTCTTTACCGACATGTACATACCCTCAAGGTCTTTGCTGCTGAGCTGGCGACCTTGATTGACGCCGTCAACAATCGCCCAGCGTCCTTGTAAACGCTCGACAATGTGGGTCTTCATCAGACCATCTTTGGACCTCACTTTCTTGCCCTCATCCCTGTTACCCTCGTCACCTACGACGGACGATTGCATCGCGGCAAGGGCGATAAATAGTGGTACTGCGACAAAGCTGATTCCTGCTGACGGAAATGTACGGCTCATTATTGTGGACTCCTTCGCGTGTGAATGAAAAAGGGCAAACTCGCATGCGTATTCTTGCAAGCCTTTTCGCTACCCTGCAGAGCACGCTGCATGCCACAGCGTTGGGATGAGCTACAACGGAAGTGAATTGCCTCAAAGCGTGTCTGGGCAGCAGGAACTGCCCCTAGCGAAGTTGTTCGATTGCCGCTCGCGCTGTACGCAATTCCGGCAGCGCGGGCGATCGCGGCGCGTCGGCTGTGCAATCAATTTATCGTTTTGCTCGTTCGGCCCGGCGTTTGCGTGGGTTTCCGACTACGAACTCGCTATGCCACCGACAATCCGCTTCCTT
>CAYPLE010000147.1:1344-11491 GCA_964411445.1 uncultured Pirellulaceae bacterium | reverse complement strand
TTCCAAGGCCGTCGCCGAACGACTTGCGTCAATCGACGGCCTTGGAAGGCCATCGCACAATATCGTACTTTGAATAAATGAGTGGCCCTGGCCTAGTGGACCTCAAACTTGCCCATAGTGTAGCGACTGATTAGAGTGAACTGATTCCCCCTTTGAGACTTGTCACAGCGCTTTATAACCTCAGGCTAGCACTTCGTCGGATTGCGGTTGGCCCTTTGCCCAATTGTTCGAGAAAGCCGTTAGGGCTCTACCATGAATCGAAAACTCGCTGCCTTCTGTATCCTGTTGCTCTGCACGAGCAGCACTTTCGGCCAGTCGGCCAAAGACCAAGTGGGCTACACCAAACTGGAGGATGAGGTTGGTGGCTCGCTCGAGGACGGGAGCGGCCTTAAGGTTGGATTTGTCGAAGCGCCCTCTGGTAGTGCCTATCTACCCAATCTTGCAAGTGCGGAGTTTACTGGCAAAACGATTGCAGATGGCAGTGGAACGAATGTTGGATCCAGTAGTCATGCGGCGGGGGTTGCCAACAACCTCTTTGGAAATACGGTCAGCATGTCAGGTGGCGTGACCGACATCACTGGATACAACGCCAACCACTGGATCAACGTCGTGTTGGGCGTGGATACTTCCAATGCGGACGGACTGCAACGTGCCGTGCCCGCAATGCAAGACTTTGCGGTGATGAATCACTCGTACATATCGACAACCGCTTCGGAGGAGTACCTTCGACGAATGGACTTCGTTGCCGAACGTGACAACGTGACCATGGTGGTTGCGACGAATAACGGCGAAGTTCCCAGTGGTCTGCCTGACATGTTCGCATCAACGTACAACACCATTACAGTCGGTGTAACCAGCGGTAAACACTGGCATGGCGATACATCTAGTTATGTTGCGGGCCGCATCAAACCCGAAATTGTAGCGCCGCAAGGTGCCACGAGCTGGGCGACTCCGATGGTTGCTTCGGCCGCGACCATTCTTCGGCAGCAAGCGGGCACCTTGACGAGCGCCAACGCAACCCGAAATGAAGTGACCAAGGCGGTCCTTTTGGCCGGGGCCACCAAGAGCGAGTTTGCTGGCTGGTCACAAACTTCAACTCGTCCGCTCGACAGTCAGTACGGGGCTGGCGAGCTAAATATTTACAATAGCTACCAAATCCAAGGCAGCGGCGAATTCGATGGCGGGGCCGATGCAGGCAGTACGTTGAGTGTGGCTGAATACGGATGGGACTATGAAAACTTACTTTCTGCGTCCGAATCCCGCTTCTACAACATTGATGTGACTCAAGAAGTGAATGCGTCCATCGTACTGACCTGGAACGCCTCAATCAGCGAATCTGGCATGGGGGAGCTCGACTACGATACCTTTGAACTCGCCGACCTAGACCTTCAGTTCTACGACTCCTCGGGCAGCTTCCTCGGCACGCTGCTTCGCGAGAGCGTTTCGAAGCTAGACAATGTCGAACACCTATTCATCCCCGAATTGGGGATCGGGAACTATACGATTGCTGTTCGCGGCATTTCGGGTGCGACCGATTATGCCCTTGCTTGGCGTTTCACCGCTGTCCCCGAGCCATCGGGCGTGATTTTTCTTGCCACATCTTTGGCTGGCTGCTTGCTTCGCAGGCGTTCACGTTCTACTTAACTACAGCGATCGTGCTGCACCCGACCTACCTAGTCGGGATAGAGCAGTCCTGTCGTTTTTTCTGATAATGGGCGCTGGTCAGCTGCAAGAAATTCGCCGCAGGCTACTATGAAGGGCCTATGATTTAATCATGATCAGGGATAGGGTTCTGCGCCCTGGTGATGCAGACAGGACAGTAAGTGCTAATTTATTAGCCCCCAATCAGGGGTAGGACATTTAATGGAATTTTCGCCCGAAAACCGACTTCGCACCGAACGCTTGCTGTTGTTCTGCTGGCAAGAACAACTGATCGATCGCGGCTGTCTAGTCAAATGCCTGCTCGCGCTGGAAGACTCAGATGACGAATCGTGCATGGCCGCTCTCAAGGCAGCGCTTCCGAATTCAGTATTGGCAGACACCCATCGCAAAGTCGCAGGTTACGCGAGTGCCACAGAGCAATTGCTTGAACAACTACAAGGTGTAAAGCCAGAGAAGATTTCGCTGTCACAGCCATTGGCTGCTGCTCTGCCGACCCCGTCACTGCAACCGGCCCCGTTGCCCGAGATCAGCAACGTCGCCATGGTACCTGAACCGCCGCCAGAAGCGCCAGCCGGCGGCAGTGCGGATCTCCAGGTGAGCATGCTGCCAAGATTTGTTGGCCCAATCACGGGTTTGCTGCTGATCATTTTGGGCTTTTTCGTTTTCGGAGCGTTTCAATCGGTCAGCGACTACTTCACCGCCGAAAAACCGGAAACACCTCCGCAAGACCAAATCACGGGGACATCGAACACCGCTGGCGGCGCAGTGGTGACTCCCGACGAAACAACTCTTGAAGTTGTGCCGACTCCGCAGACAGGCATTTCGACCAAATTGGACTTGAGAGACGCACTCGATCGCCTTATCCCCGGCGAACAATGGCAAGAAATCTCTTCGGATCGATGGCAACAGGCGATCGATGTCCTCAACTCGCCGCGTTATCGTCAGCGAGACCAGAATTCGACACTGTGGGAAGCGACCGTGCTTGCGGGCACAGGCGACCAGCAGAACATTGATGATGCGCTGAGAATGATCTGTGCACGCACCAACATTCAGAGCAGCGATCCTACTTGGTTGCAACTTTACGCGATGCTACTTCTCTCTGCATCGGAGAAAGCTCGCGAGTTGGCAACGGACAGCATTTCTCAAAGCTCGGGTCGCGCTATGCAGTTGCCACAAACTTTGCGAATTCTTGACTGGGCTGCATCGCGTGAAGGTAAAAGTGAAGCCGATTTGAACGCACTCCGTAAGCGTCTGGCTGATTTTACGGCGGACTCGCTAGACCACTTCTTTCTCGCGTACGCTAACTTGAGCGACAAGAACAAGGAGCAAGCTAGCTATCACATTAAGCGAGCTCGTCAGCACTACTTGGCAGACTACGTCCCCGATGAAGACCACCCCAAGTGGCTTACGGGCATGTGCGACAAACGCCTGCTGGAAGCGATTGATAAATTACGCGAACGCGTCGAGCCATAGTGTATCAGCCATTTTGGCGGTTCTTCAAAGCGGCTGCCTGGCGCGATGAATTTCGATGGCAGCTTCAATGGCTTTATGCAGTTGATTCAACGACACCGGCTTGGCCAGGAAGGCATCGCAGGCCTCTCTCAGCCCCGACTGTTCGTGCCCGCTCGTGATGATCAGCACCGGACGCTGCTCGCGTTGCCGTAGCCGTTGGCAGAGTTCGAATCCGGATTCACCAGGCAGACTGTTGTCCGTCAGAAGCAAATCGAATTGATTCGCGTTGAGCAGGTCTGTTGCCTGCTGAGCATTTTCTGCTTCTACGACATCCTGGTTTAGCACTTCCAACAGCACTTTGATGCTCTCACGCGTACTCCGATAGTCCTCGACCAACAGTACTTTCATGACAGGCAGAACACCCTCTTCCACCTGACTTTCGCTAGGTAGTGGTTCTCCTGTATGCGGCAGATAGACACTCACAGTGGTACCGTTGCCCAGTTGAGACCTTACGACGATCTTGCCGCCGTAGCTTCGAACCACGGAATCGCAGACGGCAAGCCCTAGTCCGGAACCTTTCTCGTCCTTAGCGGTGTAGAAAGCCTCCAAACAGCGCTCGGCTTGTTCGGGAGACATGCCCGCCCCCGTGTCGGTGACTTTCAAAACAACCACGCCATTGTCTTCATAGCAACTGACGGTCAAACGACCGGAACTTTCAATTGCGTCGATGCCATTGTGAACCAGGTTCGTAAGGACTTCACGGACATCGGATGCACAACAGTTGTAGATAATGTCCTGCGCATCGTCGATAACCTGAATGTCCTTGTCGCTTTCTGCCACTTGCTCAGTAGTCGATTTCACGACATCGGAAATCAATTCTCGAAGGTTCTGCGTCGTTCGCGGCAAGTTGCCGGCGCGGTAAAGCGGCGAAAGTCGACGGACGATTGCCGCTGCATCGGTTGCACTCTTCTCAATCAACTCCGCCAATTCCGTTCGTTTCGGGTCAACCAGTCCATCATTTCTAGCCAACAATCCACTGAAGGCGAGGATTGGCGTAAGGGAATTATTCAGGTCATGCGCTACCCCCGCTGCCATTTCACCAAGAGCCCGCAGACGCTCTCGACGCACCAATTCGTTCTGGTAGCGAACGAGTTTGCTTTCTGCTTCTTCACGTTCCTTGACTTCGCGACGTAGTGCCGCAACTTGCTTGCGTTCCACCCAAATTTTCCAACGCAGAAATCCGAATCCAGCAGCAAAAGCGAATGCAAAACAAGTTGCGTAGAACAGCGGCGTTCGGTACCACGGTGGAAAAACCTTTACGGCCAGAGTGGTCGCTGGGAGTTGCCGTCCATCGGTCAAGATCGCCTCTACTTCGAATCGGTAGTCACCACCAACCAAAGCAGGGAATTCCCGAGTCGTGTCGCGTGAGAACTCCGACCAAGCATCGTTCAATCCTACCATGCGGCTTCGATAGACCACCCCCTCGGGATACACTGCCGCCGGTACGCCAAAGTTGATTCGAAGTGTGCCAACTTCATAGTCGTAGCTGCAAGCCACTTCGAAACCACCAGACGCATTCGTCTCCGATTCAACAATCTTCAATGGTCGGTCACCTGGAGCCGTGCCATCGGTGGGCATGACGGAATTTGCAATCGACGCTGCCGAAATCCAGACCCTCGCAGGCTCCTCTGACAGCGGGCGTGGCAATGGCAACTCGCTGCGGTAAATGCGATCTCGAACACCTGCCCAAACAGTACCGTCGGGACCTTCAATGGGAGTTCGTCCGATGCCTTGAACGAACCCGCCAAACACCGAATCTATTTTCAGTTCACCGTTCGTTGCTCGCGAGAATCGCAGTACCGACTCCCGATCGGTCGAAACGAGCAACGATCCGTCCTGCATGACGGATGAATCAATTACACTGCCCATCCATTTGTTAGCTGCAGGATTGGCAAACAACTGCTTGAACTCGAACGCTTCGCTTGTAGCAACCCCGCCCTTGCGCACTTCGTAGAAGCTTGCGAAGCCGCCATCATCGTTGACGGCGTAAGCATCTCCGGCGAACACAACAGGTTTCCACTTCCCATCGATTCCTGAAGTCTCCAAACTTTCAACATCAATTCGATGCAATTGTCGACTCTGTGGCTTGAGCCGATGTCCAATTGCCCAAATTGTGCCAAAGGAATCTTGAACGGGGTCTTCGGTTGGGCGAAGTAGCGATGGCAGCGTCGCCTCTTGCTGCCATGTACCAGATGGCGTTCTGGTGAGAACCAAAGAAGGCTGACGCCAGATACCGAAGGCAAACAACCGCTGAGTCTTGGAATCGTAAATAATGTTGTGGAAGGCACCCTCGATAACCAATTCAGCAGGCTTTTCGGGCTCGGTTGGGTCCCACGTAAAAATCCCTTGGAGTGTTGCAAAATAGGGCCGTGACTCGATGATCTCGATATCTTTTGTTCGGCCAAGGTTGACGCCTAACGTTTGAAAGCGAGCCGGCACGAGACGCGGCTGACCGGCAATTTGCAATTGAGTCAACGGTGCATAGTAGGCATTCGAATGGGTTCCAACGAGCAAGAAGTCTCTACCGATGAACCCAAGCGAATAGACAGTTTCCCCGTTCGGCACGCTCCAAAACGCCTTGCCTGCCTGGTAATCAACGCGATGCATCGCATTTTCACCGGGTATCCAGACACGTCCTGATCGATCGATGAAGCTAGTTGTCCAAAACGCAGGCAATTTTTCTGCTGGCAACAAGTTCAGCATTTTTCCGTCAGGTCCGACGATGGCGTAGCCCACACCGCGTGCCAGCAATGCGAAGCGTCCGTCTGGCAACGCATTCAAACGCAAGATCATCGAATCACGAGATGCAATCAACTCCGGTGTAATGTCGCGAACCACTCCACCCAATGTCTTGTACAGTCGATTCCGAGCTCGAAAAACGAGTGCTACAGCATCGCCGGTCGCTCGGTTGCGGTCGTCCAGCGATTCCGGCAATGGCACGAATTCTATAATGCCCCCTTCGTACAGTGAGCCATCTTCGTTACGCAGCGGATTCAACAAATTGAACTGGCCATCCTCCAGCCAGGCAAAACGGGAAACTAAATAGTTGCTGCGGCTTTCCAGCAGGAACAGCGGGCGCCCCCCTATCTCGCGGACGCTTCGAAACTTCCATTCGCTCGGGAGCTGCTCCTCCGCAGTGAAAACGGTCTTCTCATCACGGCCTTCGCTGTCAATTCGAAACCGAACACAGAATTCTGTGTTGGTAACGAAGATGTCATTGTTGATTCTCGCAATATCTTCAAAAAGCTCTCCGTAAACTGAAGAATCCTCGGGCCCGATTAACCGAATCGCTTGAGGATCATACAGCGACGTAGCCGTAAATCGATACACGCCGTCCCCACCTGCGACGTAGATGCTCGCCCGACCATCGCTCAGCAGAACACGGGCTTCTTTCTCAAACAACCGATTCCATCGAACTCCGTCAAAGCGATGCACACCAGACTGCCCGCCAGCGTATACCATTCCCAGCGGATCATCGCACATCGCCATCGGCCGAAACGCGGGGCGGGAATCGGAGATTTCATACTCGCGAATCGGAAATTCGCCGCCAAGAATCGCGTCGTCGCCCAGAATGAATGGAGCCCAGGCGGATGTAGCAGCACAGACTAGCAACGCTTGCAGACACATCAACTGAAGCTGACGTAGAGCATTCTGCTTAATGCAACGCGTGGCAACATGCATACTCAGGAGCCTTGACCAACAGACAGAGAGCCAATCGCGCCTGTAAACAAACGTATGCGGCTCAGACGATAACGGCGACAATTCTACTAAGCGCCCCGCTTTTGGGGGACCACGTCGCCGCAATATTGCTGCTTTATCGCTGGTTTTCTGTGGCCGAGGATGTCTTGGGGACCGTCGTGATCACCTTGCCTGATTCTAGCTGGACATTCAACTGAAGGACTCCTGCCTGACTTTCCAACCACCCCATGACGGCCCCCGCCTCGGCGCGAAAATCCCTCGGCTGCCAGTTGAGATAGAGAACGTCCTTCTCGACGACGCTTTCAACATCGTCAATCTTCAGTTTTGATTTCATCAGGCCAGCCGCTTCGGTGGCAAGTTCAACGGCCCGGCCCGCAGTCTGGGAGCGAACCTTCAGCGTCACAGTCGCCTCCTGCGAGGGATCGCGACCGGCATACGGGAGTACATCCGGCAGAACGTGCACGTTCGTAGTCAGTTTCAATGGGACAGGAGCACCGATGTCGTAGGTCAATTCAACAAACTGCGCCGCCCAACCCTCCGCTGGCTCAATCAATTCGGTTTCGTACACGCCATCGGCGATCTCCTTCAGAGGCCGACTTTTGTAAGCGGCCCCAAGGGTTTCCAGGCGAAAATCACGCGCGTCGGGATTGACGGCTGTCCATACGACGACCGACTGTGGAGTATTCTTCGATTCAACGCGTAGCTTCCCCTCAGCGACTGACCACGTGAATTCAGGGCGACGAACATTGTGTGCGATTGAGTAATAGAATGCTGCGAGCGTTTCAAATGCGTCGCTGCCCCGCATGCTGTGATCTGTGTTGGCGACGTAGCGCAGGTGTTTCTCACCCGGCAGTTTGTCGAAGTAGAACCGCGAGGAGTCGGGCAAGAAAAACTGGTCTCCCGCCGCATTCAATATCAATTTAGGCATGTCCAACCGCTTCTGATAAGCAAGAGGATCGACCAAGCGATATAACTCTTCGATACGCGGGTGGTCCAGCCGCTGCATGATTCGATGCTGCACATAGTTTCCCACGGCAGGGGCCCAGTAGCCGTAGGCTGCAAAATGATGACGCATCGATTCGTTAACGCCGAGCACATCGATCACAATGGGCACTACCGCAACGACTCGATCATCCATCGCTCCGGTCAACCAAGTCGTCCAGCCGCGTTTTGACGCTCCAGCAACCACAAATCGTTTGACCTGCACTTCACTTTGTTTTGATACAACTTCTTGCACTGTGTCCATTGCCCGCACGGCGCTCTTGACCATGGCGTTGCGAGCCAACCACTGCGGGTTGCCTGTTTTCAAGAATTGATCCCAGGTGTAGCCGATCAAGTCATCTTCTTTGCGACGAATGCCATCGCCGTGGAAAACCAACGCCTGGTTCGGCACCATCTTCAGTTCGGCGACCACGGTGCCTGTCATGCGTGCCAACTGAAGCAGCTCATCGGAGGCTTGTCCAGCCGGTTCGCCTCCGTTGCTACCGCCCGAGATCATTAACAACGCCGCGTCGGACCGCACCACTTCTGGAACAACAATGTTTACCCAGTGCTGCCAGACTGGGCGGTCAACTTCCTGTTCCGTAAGCCACCTCTGCGACGTCATGTCGACAATGATCGACGTTGCGTCCTGCAGTTTCTTGGTCGACAGCACTTTCCATTTGAACGCATCATCAGCGGCATGCACATAATCATCGATCGCGGTAGTTTGAGCCAAGCCGCAGGAAGCACACGCCCAGATAGTCACAAACAAGAGAACACGTCGCACGATCATGGTTTGCAATCTTCACGAAACAAGGATGCCAAGACTCCAGAGTCAGCAGTCTCCCAATGATGATATCAGATGCTAACGCTGCTAAAGACAGTTCTTAGCCGATTCTTCACGATGGTTTGCCGTCAACGACGCCAATCATGCTTTAGGCTAGCCAAATCAAGCAGCCGTATCCGTCCGCCACTCTAGCCGACATCAAAGAAGCAATGATCTCCGTCCTGCTCCCTGCGTATCGAAGCATTTCGCTGACTGTTCTCCTTGCCCTGCTGCTATTACCGCAGCATTCCGCGGTTGCGCAGGATCCAGACGGTTACCCGCGTCTGATGCAAGGACCGATGCTTGGCCATGTTACGGAAACATCGTTCTCGGTTTGGGTTCGAACTGCCGATCCCGGAAAAGTCGCTATTGCATACTCAAGATCAGCAGACTTCTCGAACGAGCAAATCTCAAAGCCCATCGTGACCATGGGCGAAAATGACAAATGCGGCACGTTGATCGTCGACGGCCTTGAGCCAAGCACGACATACTTTTACAAGCTACTGGTCCAAGGAGATGAGGACAAGTATCAGAAGAACGGACCACCGTATTCTGCCAAGACCGCCCCACCCAGCAACTCGGCGGCAAAATTCCGCATCGCTTTCGGTTCGTGTGCCCGCTGGCAGGCGCAGCCGAACCAGCGAATCTGGACAGCCCTCGAGCTTTATCAACCAGACCTGTTCTTTTGGCTTGGCGACAACGTTTATTCGGACTCACTTTCACCCGAAACTCTCCCTGAAGAACTCAGGAGGCAACGTGACGTTCCGGAACTTAGGCGCTTTCAAGCTTGCGTTCCACAGCTTGCCATCTGGGACGACCACGATTTCGGGCTCAACAATCATGATCGCACAAACCCAATAAAGGAAGCTAATTTAGCCACATGGAAACGCTACTGGGCAAACCCAGCCTTCGGCACACAAGATACTCACGGCGTTTTCTTTAAGTTCAGTTACGGCGACGTGGACTTTTTCTTCCTGGACAGCCGCTATCACCGTTCCCCCAACTCCGGCTCTGACGGACCGAACAAGACCATGCTCGGTAAAGCGCAACTGAAGTGGCTCAAGACGGGCCTGCTGAACAGCTCTGCAAAATTTAAGGTGCTTGCCTCAGGTAGCACGTGGGTCGCAGACAAAGGACCTGCCGGTGACGCTTGGTCATCTTATCAGTGGGAGCGAGATGAATTGTTTTCGTGGATCATGAAATCCCAGATCCAAGGCGTTTTTCTCATCTCAGGTGACACTCATACTGGCGAGCTGAATGTAGCCCCAGCCGAGAACAACCGCAGTTATGACCTCTTTGATTTCGTTGCATCACCGTTGGCTCAGCAGCCGGGCAACGATTGGCTATTCCGCGACGCAATGCGCGTTCGCCTGCCTTACAACGCGGGTGAAAACTTCGGCCTGCTCGAATTCGACACCACTGGCGACACTCCGAACGTCTCCATGCGACTAATCAGCGCGCTGGGCA
>CAYPLE010000147.1:0-1244 GCA_964411445.1 uncultured Pirellulaceae bacterium | reverse complement strand
ATCAGCGGCGAGGAAGTCGGAAAACTTGAGTTTCCCGGCTCTGGAGCCACGCTTGCGGATTGGCTTGCGATCACACCGGGTTCTGCTGGCTACAACGACGGCTCGAGTAGCATATT
Organism: uncultured Pirellulaceae bacterium; assembly: GCA_964411445.1. Taxonomy (GTDB): domain Bacteria; phylum Planctomycetota; class Planctomycetia; order Pirellulales; family Pirellulaceae; genus Aureliella. The sequence goes on along the minus strand of CAYPLE010000147.1, from coordinate 1,128 downwards.
TGGCTCAGCGAACCAATGGTCCGGCGGCAGCTGCACGCAGGACTTATACGCTCGTCGAGCGGTCTCGGAGCCCAATGCGTCGCTTCTTCTCGCCACTGGCCTTGCGGTCACCGCCTGGCGACGCCGGCGACCCTTGCGCTAAGAGAATGTGAATTCCAGACAATCGTGCAGTCAGGATCTAGAAAAGTGGCCGCAAACCCCCTATCTTATCGGCGGCTTCCTCAAAAACATGTTCTTTCACAAAGGTCTAGTCCGTTGAAAACAAAGATATCGCCAGCGATCGCTTTGGTAGCCTGCCTTGCATTTCAAGCAAACTGCAACGCGGCATTGGTAATTTCTGGGGTAGTGGACGGAAATGTTACGGGAGGCATCCCCAAAGGTATTGAATTGGTTGCAACTAGCGACATCGCGGATTTGTCGACGTTCAGCATTGGCCGCTACACTAATGGCGGTAGCACACTATCTTCGGTGACAGCACTTCCGAGCGTTGCTCTGAACGCTGGAGACTTCTTCTATATTACAGGCACCACGACCAGCGACGTTTTCTTCACGAACGCCGGTTTTACAATTGGGCTATCCAACCAGACCGTTGCGAATATTAATGGCGACGACCTGCTTCAGCTTGTTTCAACGGGTGACACATCGATAGCTTTCGATACATTTGGCCAAGTGGGCCAAGGCGACACCGATTTCTACGCGAACTCATTCGCTTATCGTCAAAACTCAAGTCAGACAGGCGACATTGACGGTTCTTTCGACGCTGCAGACAATTTTGTAATCACCGCGTGGAACGAAACAGAGTGGGCGAACACCTTCGGTACCTTCCAGGTGCAAGCTGTTCCCGAGCCGACGTCGGTGATGTTGTTGGCTGGATTTACCGTATCACTTGCTTTGCGAAGACGCCGCAGCTAACCTGATATTCGTCAAACGAATTGTAGGTTTAGGGAGCATCGAAATGTCACTCTTAAAAGTCATGGTTATCTTCGTTTTCGTAGGCTGTTTTTGCACAACGCTGCGTGCTGAGCTGATGCTAGACATTACTGGCACGTCTGGTGAAGGATTGACGACCTGGACTTTGAGCGGCAACTCTGTGTCAACCGGTGCGGATTATTTCGATGACGGTATGGT
>CAYPLE010000146.1:0-11590 GCA_964411445.1 uncultured Pirellulaceae bacterium | reverse complement strand
CTGAGCGAAAACGTGAAGCCGAAGAAGGACGCACGAAGACACTCTCCGAACAGCTTAATGAATCGCTACCCAAGCGTGCCAATCAGTTCCCTGATCTGAAGGACTTCTACAATTCCTATGATCGAGACGCCGTCACTCCGGAGGCCCGCAAGGCCTTTGAATCAATGATGAGCAAGCTGTCCGAGGAAGATCGTGAGTTGCTCAAATCGAAAGAGAATTACTACACCGTTCGTCTCAAGAACGAAGGTGGTTTGGTTATGCCTGTGATCCTGCGGGCGAAGTTCACTGACGGCGAAGAGCAGATCATTCGCTTGCCAGCAGAGATTTGGGCCAAGAACAACGAAACAGCCTCAACGTCCTTCATCGCTGCAGGTGAATTGGAATCTTTGGAGCTCGATCCATTCCGCGAAACTGCTGACGCAAATCGGGATAACAACTACTTCCCGCGTCGCTTCGAGCCGAGCCGTTTCCAGCTTTACAAGAGTCAGAGAAGCGGCCGCGGCGGTGGCAGCAACCCAATGCGGGCTCAGCGCCAACGCGACGAAGCTGCCAAGAAGAAGGCTGAAGCAGAGAAGAAGGCAGCGGCTGAAAAGGCAGCTAAGGCAAAGGCCGCTGACGAGAAAGCCGGGCAGGAAAACAAGGCCGCCGATGCAAAGAAGCCAGCGACTAAGGCAACTGGCGATGTAGCGTCCTTGCAAGAGCAGCTTCGTGCCGAACAGGAAGCCCGCGAAGCAGCCTTGAAGGAAATGCGTCAGCTCAAAGATCAGCTAGAAGCAATCAAGAAGAAGGCTGTTGCTGAAAAAAAGAAGCCAGCCGAGTCAGCACGATAAGCTAAGCTTGCGTAGCAACAAGTGCGAGCCTTTCGGTCATCCGAGAGGCTCGCTTCGTTTGGGGCCGTCAGAATCCGCCCGCTTCAACGGCGACGAGGCGGCATGGGTGTTGCGACGGGATCGCGTTCAAATTGCAAAGGTACACCAGTGAATATGTTTCAACGCACCTCGCGGCTCTTGCCACTGTGCGCGTTTGCATGCACGTTGTTGGCCAGCACGCTATGGGGTTGCACGCCTGCAAAAGCCGTGCATCCATTCCATATGAGCACAGCATACATTGAGGTTTCTAAGGAGACCGGCAAGCTCGAAATTGCCCTGAAGATTCACGGCGATGACCTCCAGGTCGCTCTAGCCGCCATTGCCGGTAAAAAGGTGTCTATCGACGACTCTGGAGCCGCAAATCCGCTCATCCAGCAGTACATGAATCAACACTTTGTCATTGCGGAATCGGAAAAGGCGGTTCGCCAAGTCGACGCGAAAGTTCCTTCGAAGGCAAAGGACAAGGAAAAAGACACGAAACCAATCCAAGTCATCGGAACCGAGTTCACCAAGAGCTGGCTTTGGGTCTTCTGCGAAATGGAGATGCCCAAAGATCTCGGCGAAACAGCCTTTGTCAGGAACACCATCCTTATCGATCGAGTCGATTCGCAAATCAACACAATGCAGTTCCGCAATACCAAGGGACGATACGCTGTCCGAACTTCGACAGCCAAACCGATTGTGGAGATCAAGCCCGATTGGATTTCTAAAGAATTAGCCATCCCGGCTGGCGACAAGGCCCAATAGCCGAATTTCTGCTGACGGTGTCTACTGATGGCCGGATTGTACGCATTCAATTTGGACCATCGATCGCCGGAGAAGCTGGAATTATGAACGCTGAAGTAATCGCCATTGGTGACGAACTTTCGAGCGGTCAGCGGCTAGATACCAACACGCAGTGGCTGAGTCAGCGACTCGGTGAATTAGGCGCAACGCTTGTCCGGCATACTACTGTCGGTGACAACCTGCAGCATAACATCGATGCATTGCGAGAAGCTGCATCGCGAGCGCAAATTGTAGTCGTCACTGGCGGATTGGGCCCCACTCTCGACGATCTCACTCGGCAAGCCATCGCGGACGCTTGGGATGTTCCATTGCAACTGGATGAGGCGTCACTTGAGCATATTCAGCAGTTGTTCGAAGCACGTGGGCGTGATATGCCTGAGCGGAATCGGTCGCAAGCCATGTTCCCGCTGGGCAGTCGGGTGATCACCAATCCCTTCGGTTCGGCACCAGGTGTTGATTTTGATGTGCCCGGTGGAACGTCTCGGATTTTTGCCCTGCCCGGCGTCCCTGCTGAGATGAAGCAAATGTGGACCGAGACGGTTGCGCCTTGCATCGATCGGATGATTGGCGGGCAGTTGGCGCCGATGCGATTCCATGCCGTCAGAGCTTTTGGAATTGGGGAAAGCGATGTCGAAGTGCGTTTGCCTGATCTGATCAGCCGCGATCGCCAGCCCACCGTTGGAATCACGGTTAGTCGAGCGACGATTACGCTGCGCATTGCGGCTCGCGCAGAAAGTGAAGAAGCGTTTGCCACATTCATCGCGCCAACTCTGCAGGAGATCGACACCGCGCTCGGCGACATTGTCTTCGGCAGTGGCGATGATGAATTGGAAACGGTCGCCGCCCGACTGCTTCGCAAGCAATCGGCGCGAGTCGTGGTGGTGGAAATTGGCGGCGCTAGTCCAGCATCAGATTGGCTGGCTGCGGAGGTCGGCGTTGGGGACAGCTTCTTCGCCGGAGGGATTGCCCTGCCGGATCGGGCGTCCGGATTCCGGTGGCTTGGTTTACAAAACGAAACAGCAACCACGGCGAGTCAAGGTGATTCGGTCGACGCGACAAATCAAGATGCTGAGCTGGCAAGCATCGCATCCAGCTTTCTCAAGAAAATTGAAACCGACTATGTGTTGGTCATCGATGGTTATCCTCGGCCAGAGGACATGTCCAATCCAAATCGCATGTTTGATGTTCACTTTGCCTTGGCCTTCACCGACGATACGGGAGGCGTAAAGATTCATCACCAAGAGAAATCTCTCGGTGGGCATCCGGACGTCATTATCGCTCGCATCGCCAAGATGGGCTTGGACTTGTTGCGCCGCAAAATCTTGAATTTAGTACATTAACCGCGAGCATCTCTCAGTGTGAACACATTGCCGATACCGCCCGACGACCCTAGCGGCTCCGCTAGACGGAAAGTAGGATTGTCGCGTTGAATGTACCAGCCCAGTTCGAACGTCCTAGAAGAAGTCCTATTGTGTCCGGTGAATCACCTGTAAAAGCGGTTCGAATGCATCCTTGTGGTCGTGTTGACGGCACGATTCGTCCTCCTGGGAGCAAGAGCATTACTAATCGTGCGATCATATGTGCTGCACTCGGCGACGGCCGTAGCGCTCTACGCGGTGTCTTGGACAGCGAAGACACTAGGGTGATGATTGATGCCTGGAGGAAGGTTGGAGTGCCGGTTCATCATGATGTGAGTTCTGAGGAACTGGCGATTGAAGGCTGCGGTGGCAAGCTCCCTGAGCCGAATGGCGATATCTACATAGCAAATAGCGGGACCAGTATCCGTTTCCTGGCCGCCGCTCTGGCTGCCTGCGGCGGCGCGTTTCGTTTGCATGGCGTACCTCGCATGCATCAACGACCAATTGGCGATTTGGCGGTTGCTTTGAACGCGCTCGGCGCCAAAGTGACGAGTGAGAATCTACAGCGGCCCGATTGCCCGCCAGTGCTTATCGAATCTTCTGGTCTGCGGGGGGGCGAAGTGCAGATTGCTGGCAATATCTCCAGTCAGTATCTGTCAGGATTAATGATGGCTTCTCCGCTTTCGGCTGCCCCCGTGGAGATATCTATCGCTGGTGAGCTTGTGTCTATTCCTTACGTCACCATGACGGCTGCGGTCATGGAGTCATTTGGCGCGCAGGTGCAGACCAATCTTGAATCCGAGACGTCGCCACGTACCATCCGCATTCAATCACAGGACGGATACAAAGCGGCTGAATACTCAATTGAACCGGATGCCTCGGCGGCCAGTTACTATTTTGCAGCGGCAGCGATTACAGGCGGGCGGGCGACGGTTCAAGGGCTCAGCAAACAGAGCCTGCAAGGAGATGTCGCCTTTTGCGAAGTGCTGAAGCAGATGGGGTGCACAGTGAATTACGAAACCGATTCGATCACCGTGGTCGGGCCAAAGAAATTGAATGCTGTCGACGTCAATATGGCCGACATCAGCGATACCGTTCAAACACTTGCGGCGGTAGCGATGTTCGCTGATGGTCCAACCCGTGTCACTGGAGTCGCGCACAATCGTGTGAAAGAAACCGATCGCATCTCAGATTTGGCGACTGAGCTAAAACGTCTGGGCGCTGAAGTAGAGGAGTTTGAAGATGGGCTGGAGTTGAAGCCACCGAAATCGATTACGCCCGCTTCGGTGCACACGTATCACGATCACCGCATGGCAATGAGCCTAGCGCTGGTTGGACTGCGGGCCGAAGGGGTCGATATTCAGGATCCAGCTTGTACCGGAAAGACTTACCCAAAGTACTGGCAAGATCTAGCCGCCTTTAGCGGGTGCAGGATTGACCAACTCTGAAGAATCTAGAAATTTCTTCGCTTCAGCCAGGACACGTTCAATTTTCAGGTCAGCGTCGCGTTTAGGATCTCGGTTGGTTGTGTTGAATACCGCACCACAGTGCGAGCATTCAACGTCGCGTCCCAACAGGTTGACGCGGACCTGTAGTTTTCGGCCACATGCAGGGCAATCACGAACAAAGAACGTTGCGGAAGTCATAGCAAATCTCCATAGGATATTCCGCGATGTTGACGCCTCGGGCAAAGCGTAACTGCTGAATCCGACCTCGTATCCGCCACCAAGATTCCGTGAATATGTCTAGTTGGTGTTGGCAGGCTTCTCCGGACCCAGCTTTCGTACTGCGGATTATGTGCTATGAATGGCATTTCGTCAATGACCTAATGGCGTGAATGCTAGCCCTGTTTGCTGTTAAGGTTCGGTTAATGGGCTTTGTGGGGCGTGTTGAGCTTCCTAAGTGCGAAATCAAATTCCGAAATAGAAGCTTGCATGCCGCCGGGACAATCTGCCGCTCTAGTCAAGAATCCGGCTGCCTGAGAAACTATACGCGTTAGATTTGTCCGCGAAACGGTCTGGCATGTTAGAAAGTGATGCTCGCGAGGCGTGTGATGTTCGCGCTGCGCGGGTGCACTCCTTAATATGATTCGCATTTAAGGCAGGCAGCCAAGCACTTTGACGACGACTCTCGGCGGGCGGTTTGTCAAGCAATCGAGGCGGCTAGAAAAGTTGGGGTAGACGATGAAAACGGTAATTGCACCTGATCGTAATGAGCTCGGAAGGTTTGTCGCACAGCAGGCCACGGCTACACTCAAAGCAGCGTTGGAGAACAACGGCGAAGCCAACTTGGTCGTGGCGACTGGCTCGAGTCAATTCGAAGTTCTGGATTACTTGGTCCAGGATCAATCCATCCCTTGGGATCGCATCAACGGATTTCACCTGGACGAGTATCTTGGGCTTGAACGAACGCACCCGGCCAGCTTTTGCGGTTACTTGGCCAGTCGTTTTGTAGAACGCGTTCCCCTCAAATCATTCAGTTTCATGGAAGGGACGACTGACCCGCAAGAGTTGGTTGCCCAGGCTTCGGCGGCCATTTCCGGCAAACGCATTGATTTGTTGCTGTGTGGGATTGGCGAAAATGGTCACTTGGCTTTCAACGATCCACCAGCAGACTTGGAGACTGAAGATCCGTATTTGATCGTTGACTTAGATGAGCAGTGTCGGCGTCAACAGGTCGGCGAGGGGTGGTTTGACTCGCTCGCGCTGGTGCCTCCGCAAGCAATTAGCATGTCGGTGCGTCAGATTATGAAGGCCGAGCGGATTCTCTGCTCCGTACCCGACCGCCGCAAAGCAGAAGCGGTTCAAAAGTCGATTGAAGGACCTGTTTCAGCCGATGTGCCCGCTTCCGCGCTTCAAGAGCACGCGGACACCACGCTCATCCTGGACCCCGCATCAGCTTCGCTGCTGAGCGATGAAGTCCGAGCAAGTTGCCAGACCTTTACCGAAGTTTAGCGCGACTCCGACGCAAGCTGGAGCAGAATTATGGCCGACGGCGTTCCTCCGGCAGTTGATTCTTATATCGATTTGCAAGTCAACGGCTACATGGGCGTAGACTTCAACAATCCGGCCTTGCAACCCCAGGACATTGTCCGCGCTGCCAAGGCTATGAAGGCTGATCGCGTAAAGGCTGCATTTCCGACTGTCATCACGGCTTCCCCTGAAGCCATGTGTCGGTGCATTCAAGTGCTGTCGAGCACAATTGACGCGGAACCTTTAGTAGCAGAAGTTTTCAAGGGGATTCACGTCGAAGGTCCCTTTCTCAGTGATGTGCCTGGCTTCGTTGGTGCGCACCCAGTTGAATTCGCTGGTCGAGCTGATTTGAGATTGCTCGACGAAATGCTTGAGTGCGGCAACGGTCACATCCGCCTGCTTACTCTGGCGCCCGAAGTGGATGTCTCAGGACGACTGATCAAGCATTGCGTCAAAAACAACGTTGAAGTTGCCGCTGGGCACACCGACTGCTCTGTCGAGCAACTACAGTCCAGCATCGACCACGGCCTGCGGTATTTCACGCATTTGGGTAACGCTTGTCCGGTGCAGATGCATCGCCATGACAACGTGCTGCTCCGAGGACTTTCGTTGGCGGAGCAGTTGCGTATTACGGTGATTGCCGATGGGCACCACATTCCGGCCATGCTGTTTCGCATGATGTTGGACTGGGTGCCCGAACAGAATTTGGCAGTCGTGTCCGATGCAATCAGCGCTGCCGGCCTTGGAGCCGGAACTTTTGATCTTGGCGGACGCAGTGTCGAAGTCCGGCCGGATCTTGCTGCGTGGGACGCCGCGGGGCAACACTTCGTCGGCGCCGCAAGTCGCATGCTTGACGCCGACGCTTGGATGGCTCGAGAGCTTCAGCTATCTCATGAGACGCGTCAGCGACTTTGTCACCACAACCCAATGAACTGGTTTTTCGGTTAGCAAGTGTCGCCAGAAGTGATGCAGGTGAAAAACACGCGAAAACTGTCTCGATTTGGCGGCAATCCGACTCAACAATGCGTCCTAACAGAGCCCGGCGACTCTGCGTGTTCTTATTGCGTAAGCTTTAGCGGTTAATCCGATTGATGTGCTCGGGCAGAGTGAATCGCTTTTGCTTCTTGAATGTTCAAATTCGCTTTTTGAATGTTAAGATTGGTGAAGAAACTGTTAAACGCTGGCAGTCGCAGATTCGCTTTTCCGATGGACTTGCACTGTAGGCGTCAAAGGTGGCAGTACGTGTTCAACACGGACAGACCCGGTTAGCAGTTTGCTAGCAAAACTTTGCGCATGCATTAAACCTTGAGTCCTGTCGCAGGCAGACGTTTTGCGAAGTACACGAGCAACGGATTAGCTCGGTGTATTTGTATGGGCTCCAGTCTTATTTGCAAGGAAGCAAACTCATGCGAAGAATTCTGCGCCAGAGCCTTAAGGCGGCCCTTGCCGGGGCGGGGCTTTGGGTATTTTCAGTGCCTGCTGCCAATGCTCAGATCCCACACTCGGATGTTGGATTCTATGGGCATTCAGTCGCAGCGACGTCCAATACCAACACCTTTGGCGGTTCATCAAACGGCCCCAGTCTATCTGGTCAGCAAGTTGGTTTGACGCCACCCGCGGGGCAACAATTTGTTTCGACGCCGCCGGTGAATGCTCCGGTTCCGACACCAGGGCCAATCGGCGGCTATGGGATGGGAAGCAACCTTGGTTTACTCGATGATTCCCCCAGTGCTTCGGATGCTGAAGTCGACTTAGCTGACTCTCACAAGGCCATCGAAGAGCGACTCAAAGAGCTCGAAGAACAATTCGCTGACCAGGTCGCAGCAGAGAAGAAGGCCAAGAGTGACGCGAAGAAAAAGCCAACATTCAAGCTTGGCGGTCGAATCCACATGGATTTCTGGGACTTCATGAACAATGAGCCCGGCATCGGCTACTTGGAAAACTCGGACCCGACTGCGGACGACTTTGGGGACGATCCAGAAGATCGATTCACCTTCCGTCGTATCCGAATGGAATTCAGTGGAAATCTGCCGCAGAACATGCTGTGGCGAATGCAGCTTGATTTCAACAATCCGTCGAACCCTGAAATCAAAGACGCCTATTTTGGGTGGAACAATCTGCCCGGCAACCACACCCTGTTGATTGGTAACCAGAAGCGTCCCCTTGGTTTGGATCACCTGAACAGTTCTCGATACAACGTTTTCGCGGAACGACCCTTCGTCGTTGAAGCCTTCAATGAAGATGCTCGTCGATTTGGTCTGGCCATGTACGGCCACAGCGACGACGACGTTTACAACTGGCGCTACGGCATCTACAACTTGGAGAACATCTCCCGCGACGGTCGTTTTATTGGCGATTCCAAGCAGATGGGTGGATACACGCGACTCGCCTCCACACCTTGGTATGACGATGCTTCTGGCGGGCGTGGTTATTGGCACTGGGCCCTGGCGGGAGTCGTGGCTAAGCCTGACGGGGACAATTTCGAAAACGATACGAATGCCAACGAAGGTCGTTTCCGAACCCGTCCTCTGGCGCGAAGTAGTTCCCGTTGGTTGGATACAGGTCGCATCAACGGAGCTGACTGGTACGAGATCATCGCTTTGGAAAGCGTCCTAAACCTCGGATCATGGCAGTTCACCGGTGAATACATGGCGAACTTCATGCAGCGGGACAATGTAACGCCGGGTACGGGGAACGACGTCTTCTTCCATGGCTTCTATGTTTACGGAGCTAAATTCCTGACTGGGGAGCATATGGCATTCGACCGTCGATCAGGCACACTCACTCGAGCCAAGCCTTTTGAGAATTTCTTCTTGGTCGATCGCTCCGGTGGAGGCACTGGTCGTGGCCTGGGAGCTTTGCAACTGGCCTTGCGTTACGATTACTTGGACTTAACTGATGAAGACATCAATGGTGGAATTGGTCAAAGCATCACTGGTGGCTTGAACTGGTACTGGAACGCTTACTCGAAGGTTCAAACCAACTTGATTTGGGGCGACATTCGCGAGCGTGGTCCGATTGGTGGCTTCGACGGTGGCAACTATTGGATTTGGGGAACGCGATGGATGTGTGACTTCTAAATCAGCGTGACTGCAAATCACACAATTCCTTTTCAATCATTGTTGTTCTCAAATCAAGCAAAAAAATAGTTTAAGGACTCATAACGATGAATCGAGTAAGTAAAAAACTCATCGTTGCACTCGGGTTGTTCATCTTCAGCGCTGCACAGGTCAATGCACAGTGTTGCTGCCTGTGCGGCAAGAAGGTTTGCCACCTTGAGGTATCGAAGGAGACAGAAGACGTCACCGTCTTCGAAGTGAAGCCGAAGGAGATCTGTATTCCTGGCATCAAACTGCCTTGGGAGTGCAAGCGTCGCTGCGGTGGTGTTCGTACAATCTGCACGCTCTCTGAAGCCAAAGAAGAGAAGACAGTCTGCAAGTACGATTGGTCGATCAAGACGATCTGCACCGGCTGTTGCAAGAAGCACGGCCTGAAGCGCGGGGCTCGAAGTTGCGATATCTGCAAGGACGAAAAAGTACCATTTGACTACTACGCATTGGACGCGGAAACGACCAAGCCTGTCGCAGGTAAGCAAATCGTGCGAATGGGTACTTCGCTTCAGCCTGCTCAATCGAAGCAACCGGCGAGCGAACAGGCCGTAGCTAATCCTGCGGCTGTATCTCCAGCATCTGCAGCAGAGCCTGTGAATGCTGAGCGTGCAACTGCTGAGGCTGCTAAGTCAGAGACGCCTTCGTCGGGCTTCCGGATCCGGACTGCAACCACTGACCTTTGGAAGAAGCTGACTCGCTAGATCAGGTCGCAGTCTCACACCTGAAGCCACAAATGCAAAACGGCACGCTCAGTCATCTGAGCGTGCCGTCGTTTTTTGTGCTGCGAGTTGCCTGGCAGTGCTAATGCGTTGTTAGCTGGCCGGAGACAGATGTCGGGAACAGTTGCGTCTTGATGACTCTCTCAAAGATCGAAGCTTTTCTCAGCCGCGGGTCGTCATCGTACACCACATGCTCCTTGCCTCGCCGGGTCATCAGAACCAACCGGCCGTCATCCAGGATCTCTTTCACGATCCAGAACTTGTCCACCTGATACGCGTAAGCTTCGCCGTTAGGGGTTGCTTCTACGTTCTTTGCGCGCGGACCTGGACAGCTTGTGTACTTATCTCGCGTGTATACGACTCGGTCTTTAACTTTGAATTTTGCCATAATCCTCTCCCTCGGGGGCTGCCGCCTGAGCATTCAAGGGGCTAATGTCTGGCCTACAGACACTATATTATAGTCTATGGATCGGAGTAAAGTCGTTACAAATTGCTTTACTTGCCGTCTGCTAGCATTGCCCGCACCTTCATAGTGCTGCATGAAGTATCTGTTTTTGACACGCCAACGCTACCTGTTCGACGCCGTGTTCGGTCAATTCGAAGAAAGTTTCTTCAAATGAAACGTGTGCTTTTTGTCTGCCTTGGCAATATCTGCCGCAGTCCTGCAGCAGAGGGAGTGATGAAAAAGGTAGTTTCGGATCGCAATTTAGACAGAGATTTCTTCATCGATTCGGCTGGAACGAGCAGCTATCACATCGGTGAGCCGGCGGACCGCCGTATGCGCAGCGCAGCTCAACGACGCGGAATTGAGCTGACCAGCAGATCCAGGATGGTCTCGCCACGTGACATGAATGAATTCGATCTCGTGGTTGCCATGGACCGAAAGAATTACCGCGAACTCGAAGCCTTGGTAACGGGAGCTGGTCGAAATAACATCCGCATGCTCAGCGATTTCCTGGAGGACACTTGGGCTGATGAAGTGCCCGATCCATATTACGGCGGTGACGATGGCTTCGAGCAAGTGCTCGATATGCTTGAGGCAGCTTGCCCGAAAATTGTCGAAGAATTAGTCACCGCCGACTGAGAGACCGTCCCGAGAGTGCCCATACTCAGGCGAAGCGAGCCTTGGCCTTCCCGAAGGTTTCAATCGCGAATTCGAGGTCTTCGCGGGAGTGCGCCGCCGAGATCTGAGTTCGGATTCGGGCTTTTCCTTTTGGTACGACCGGATAAGAAAAGCCGATGACGTAGACGCCCTGCTCTAGCATGAAGTCGGCCATTTGATTGGCCAGTTTCGCGTCGCCCAGCATGATTGGGACAATGGGATGCGTGCCTGGCACGATTTCAAACCCGCTGCTGGACATTGCGTTGCGGAAGAAGTTAGTGTTTTCTTCGAGTTGATCCCGGAGCTCGCTGGATTCTTCCAGCAAGTCGATCGCTGCAATGGAAGCGGCTGCAATGGGCGGGGCAATTGAATTTGAGAATAGGTAAGGACGAGAACGCTGTCGCAGAAGTTCAACGATTTCACTGCGACCGGCCGTGTATCCTCCGCTAGCGCCGCCGAGAGCCTTGCCCAGCGTTCCGGTCATGATGTCGATCCGCTGCATCACATCGTGATGCTCGTGCGTCCCCCTGCCCTGCTTGCCCATGAATCCAACCGCGTGGGAGTCATCCACCATGACGAGCGCTTGGTACTTATCAGCAAGTTCGCAGATTGAAGGTAGGTCGGCGATGGTTCCGTCCATCGAGAAGACGCCATCGGTCGCGATCAGCTTGAAC
>CAYPLE010000145.1:0-11876 GCA_964411445.1 uncultured Pirellulaceae bacterium | reverse complement strand
CCTACTTTGAATAACTGAGTGGCCCTGCTCAAACGTCCTCCGTTCTCCGTAGTCGAGGATCTGGTTACAGCCCCTTTTGAACGTTGGGATTTGAAATCAAATCCACTACTGGAGTTACAGTGATCCGATCGCGACGCGAACGAATCGGGTGGAAAGATTGCCGTTCCGAAATTTTCTGATATTCGCGACAATGTGAGAATGGCAAGAATTATCTGCGTAGCAAATCAAAAAGGCGGTGTCGGTAAAACGACGACGGCAGTCAACCTGTCGGTAGGGCTTGCGCGCGCCGGGCAACAAACGCTGCTGGTCGATCTTGATCCGCAATGCAATGCGACGAGCGGTGTGGGAGCACAACCGTCGGCCAGCCATCCGCTTTTGCTATCAACTGCACTGAAAGATAGCCTTGTCGAAACCGCTTGGCCGAATCTTACGCTGCTTCCCGGCAGTCGCTCCTTTGTTGATGTGGATCGAATTGAACGCGGCGAACAAAGTGACTCTGCCATCCTCAGGCAAAACCTTGATTCGGGCATGGCTTCATACGACTTTGTGATCATCGACTGCCCTCCGTCACTGGGACAACTGACCCAGGCGGCACTTGCGGCGAGTACGGAAGTGCTGATGCCGATTCAGTGTGAGTTCTACGCAATGGAAGGACTCACGCAGATGATTCATGTAATTCGTAAAGTAATGCAGCACGGTGATGGAAGATTGACCTTTGGCGGAATCCTACTGACCATGTATGATCCGTCACTGGAGCTGACCCACGAAGTAGACGAAGAGGTCCGCGAGTTCTTTGGCGATATCGTATTTGATACCGTCATCCCGCGAGATGTTGCCGTCTCCGAAGCTCCCAGCCATGGAACCAGCGTAATGGACTACGCGCCGCGTTCCCGAGGCTCTCGCGCCTACGTAGAACTATGCATGGAGGTACTGGAACGTGACTAAAGATAGACGACTTGGGCGCGGCCTGGCTGCACTGTTGGGTACACCGCTTGAAGAAGACGATATCGTTGACGGCTCCGTCGAATCGCCCGCGTCCACTGCGGCAAGCAATGCTAGCAAGCCCGCGACTGTTGGCTCCGCTAGTTCCGCCAGCGCAACCGTAGCGGCGACGACTGCGAAGTCACCGGTCACGGGAGCAGTGCCACTCAATCGGTCCGTTCCGCTGAACCAGCCCAGCACACGGTCCACCGACGAGTCCGCCAAAACCGGCAGCTCTACGGCCAGCTCTTCGACCAGTGTGCCGACTAAACCCAAGAAGCCGAAACAACCCAAGCGGGATGAGACGCCCAATACAGAGACTGGCGAATCTCTGCAGTTAAGCGTATACGAGATTGATAACAATCCGTTTCAGCCACGTAGGAAATTCAACGAAGAAGAAATTGCGGCCCTTGCTGAGAGTATCCGCGAACACAAACAGCTTCAACCGGTGTTGGTTCGCAAGGTCGGCGACCGGTACCAGTTGATTTCTGGTGAACGGCGGTTGCGAGCAACGATTCACGCCGGGTTGAAAACCATTCGCGCTGAGGTTCGTGAGGCAGATGATCGATTGGTTGCCGAGTTGGCAATTGTCGAGAATCTGCAGCGCAAGGATCTCGATCCGATCGAAAAGGCGCTTTCGTTCCGACGATATATCGACCAGCACAAATGCACGCAGGATGACTTGGCCAAGCGTTTGAAGATCGATCGCAGTACGATTGCCAACCTCATGCGTTTGATGGAGTTACCTGAAAAGGTGCAGTCTTGGGTGCAGTCCGGTGCAATTACCGCTGGTCACGCCCGAGCCCTTTTGCCACTGGGCGACGATCAGCAACAAGTGACGTTTGCAGAACAAATTCGATCCGAGCAATGGAGTGTGCGCGAGACGGAACGCCGCGTTTCGGACAAACTGGCCGAAGAAGACGGCATCCTGCCAACTGGGCAAGGTGGCGGCCGCAAGCCTAAGAATGCCCAAATCGCTTCGATCGAACAGCAATTGCGACTGGCTCTAGGAACCAAAGCTGAGATTAAGCAATCTACCAAGGGCCGAGGCAAGATTGTTATCAACTTTGCCAATGCGAATGAGTTCGATCGCATCCTAAGCCTCATTTCGCCGCAAGCTCAAAAGCGAGCTGCCTAAAGATGGTCCTGGGGATCACTCCGTAGTGGCGGCGTTCACAGATCCGTGCTTTTCAACCCGTAGTGGATCTGGTGGCAGATCCTGACTATCCAACCGACTACGGGTAGCAGGGCGTTTCGTGCTGCAGGGAATTTGAAACCAAATTCGCGACGAAAACGCTGCGCTTCAGGCGTTCTGGTAAATCTCGCGAATGGAATCAGCAAACGCTTCGGGGGTAGGAAGTGGACCGTCTCCGTAGTTGGCTCGGCCTTCAGCAAACGACTCGGCCAGGACGGTGCGAGATTCGCCGTCAAGACTGACGCCTTGTTCCAATGTGAAGTAGCGTGAGTGGATCGAGTTGGTATCCGGACGTTCCTCGATCTCAGACTCCAAATCCAACTCGGCTACAACAGCAGACATATAGGCTTCGGTTGGCTCCATCGGGTGCGGGAATTGGATGATCGCACACGGAAAATTGCCGATGGTTGTCGAGTGCGCTTTGACTGCGGAGGGCAAGTAGGTCGCCTTTTTCCCGCAAGTTTCCTCGACGTCTTCAAGGATTGCTGTAATGAATCGTTCGAAGTCATCGGAAACGGCCACACCAAGTACCACGAGTGGCTTTTCTAACGCGAAGGCGCGCAGTGCAAAGTGCGCCATGATGTAATCCGCAGTGGGGCCCTCGTCGTCGATTTCACCCGACTGACCGATGTCATTGCGTTGCGAATGCGGTTTACCGGACGCAGGCAGTGACTTGCCAGACGGAGCCTTATCAGACTGTGACTTGCGTCGGAGAAAATCAAATAATCCCATAGTTTTTCCATGCGCGGGGCGACGCTGCTATCCGATCTCGGGCGTCCCCAAGTGCTCGTTTGTGAAGGGAATTCGAGGAGCGTTTGGTCACCTGGCTCGTTTACCGGCTGTCATCATAGTCGCGCCAGATATACCTAGTCCGGCCCGCCGGACTAATGTGCATGCCAGGACTAATGTGAATGATAGCAGAGCGGCTGATTATTCGCTTTCTCTGGCGACGATACGTCAGTTCGTCACTGGAATTTAAATCCATTGGCAACCCAGGCTTTCACGTCAGGTTTCCCACCCCGTGGCGATCTCTCTCAGCAGGAGATCTCCCAGCGATTGGGACTTGCTCTCCTGAGCGAGTTCTGCTGCAGGCCAACAAAGACGATAACGGATTGAATACATCGATATTAAATAAGACTTGAGAAGGAGCGTTTCATGTTGGTGCTGTCGCGACACAGAGACGAGAGCATCATGATCGGTGATGACGTAGTAATCACAATTGTCGATATTCGTGGCGATAAGGTACGACTGGGAATCGAGGCCCCTCAGGATATTCCAGTCCATCGCCAAGAGGTTTACGAAGCGATCAAACGCGAGAATCAAAAGGCTGGACACGTTCAGCCTGGCGAGACGCGATCGCTGGGTAATCGGCGCCGCTAGACCGATCTTGGTGACATTGAAATAGTAGAAGCATGTTGCAGGACAACAGGCAAAAGAGGCGAGGGCTTGGGCACTCGCCTTTTTTGCGTTTGTCATCCGCATCCTCGATACGATGCGCGAAGCGTCGGAGCTAGTCTCTCTGGCCTTCTCGACATCAATAGTTGCTGCGCAGCGAAACAACAACACGCCTGCGCAGCAGTTCGACTTCAACAAAGCATGACGTCGTACGACGGGTTCAGCAGAGCTCGGCAGACGCAGAGCGGGCGGGACTGTCCTGCAACTACGTTTTCAGCGAAGTCAAGCAGCGCTGACGACATGATCGCCTGGCGACACGCCAGCAGAACGAGTGCAAGCATCGAAACGCCCGCTTTGGTGCGATGGAGATAGTAGATATACCGAAGGTGGGACGCGTAAAAGTTGCGTTTGCGACGCCTCACAGTGCTCACGATGAGCACACATTTAGCCTCAAGAATCCTGCAAATATTAAAATGGTTGGGTTGTAGTGGATGTAGGGCCGCTAGGAACTATGTCACCACATGCTAGCCAAGTTTTTACAGAATTCTCGATTGAATGAATACTCAAGCGTCGTTTTACGATGCTACGTTTACGAGAGTCTGGAACACCAAGACACGTTTCGGGCTCAACCCATTGCGATTCCGATGAAAACGCACCATGGGCTCTCAAAACGATTCAGAGAGTTCACGAAGCAATTTGTTCGGGTCGCGGAGACGCCTCGCACGACATGACGGCTGACACATAGCCCCAGTGTCGACAATTTTTGCCGAAGTGTTGCGGCGTAGTACACCTTCACCGACCCGATCCTTGGGAGTATTTTTCAGATGACTCGAATTAACACCAACGTGAGCTCGCTAGTAGCTCAAAACCGCTTGAACAGCACCAACAGTGACTTGCAAACGTCATTGACTCGATTGAGTACTGGTCTGCGAATCAACACTGGTAAGGATGATCCTGCTGGTTTGATCGCATCGGAAGCTCTCCGAAGCGATATTACAGGAATCAACAAAGCTATCAGCAATACGCAGCGTGCGAGCCAGATCATCGCTACGGCTGACAGTGCTCTTGGCCAAGTAAGTTCGCTTCTCAACGACGTCCGGGGCTTGGTCGTCGAAGCGGCTAACAACGGTGCTCTCAGCGATGACGAAATTGCTGCTAATCAGCTTCAAATCGACTCTTCGCTAGAAGCGATCAACCGTATCGCTCAAACAACGACCTTCCAAGGTCGTAAGCTACTCGACGGTTCGCTGGACTTCACCAGCACGGTCGACGCTGTCAGCTCTGTTACTGACGCGAAGATTGACCAAGCCAACTTGGGTGCAACTGGCGCTGTTGCTGTAGACGTTGAAATCACCGCTGCTGCACAACAAGCAACCTTGAGTGCTGCATCGAGCGCATTCACGACTGCTGCCAACGCTCAAGCCGCGACAGCTAATGTTGCGACTTTCGCACTGACTGTTGCTGGCGAGACGATTGACGTTACTGCCCCCAATGGCATTACTGACGTTGTCCTAACCGACAACGCAGCGGCCGGCACAGGCACTGCTAGCTACGATGCTGGCACCGGCGTTTTGACGATCGAGGCTGACTTCCTCGGCGGTGACGGAGCTGGTTCTGGTGGTGCTGGTACTGAAGATGCCGACGTTATTCAAGCGGCAATCAACAACATCGACGGGTTCGTGGCAACCGGCTCAACCGGCTCCGGAACGCCAGTTGATGCTCTGCCAACTGACCCAACCATCACCAACAACGTAGCTGGTCTAACGGTTACCGCTGCAAATGCTGGTTCTGAGTACAACAACGTAACCGTGAACTTCGTATCGGGTGCAGCAAATGGTGCTGACTACGATTCGACAGCCAAGGTGCTGACGGTTACGATCGACAACACTTCTCCACAAACGGCCGCCGACATCGCAACAGCGATCGGCTCGCACACAATTGACGGTGCGGCTGGCACGGCGCTGTTCAGTGCCGCTGGGGGAGCTGGCGTGAGCTATGATGCTGCAGAAGCGGTACCAGCTTCAGTGAACACCGGAACAAGCGGTGGTGAAGTACTCAACGCTGACGTCGTCT
Organism: uncultured Pirellulaceae bacterium; assembly: GCA_964411445.1. Classification (GTDB taxonomy): domain Bacteria; phylum Planctomycetota; class Planctomycetia; order Pirellulales; family Pirellulaceae; genus Aureliella. The sequence continues at coordinate 6,232 of CAYPLE010000145.1, read as the reverse complement.
TCCAGCTTAACGGCTCGAGCGGTGCGGACACGTTCAACTTCAAGGCTGGTGCATCTGCTCAGCAGATCGCCGCTGCGGTCAACTTGGTTTCTGACGCAACCAACGTAACGGCTGCCGTTTCCAGTGGATCGCTTTCACTGACCAGTGTTGATTACGGTTCAGACTCGATTGTTGACCTTGAGGTCATCAGTGAAGGAACTGGTGGAACCTTCGAATCGTCCTTAACCACGACTCGTGACACAGGTGCCGACATCGTCGCCACAGTCAACGGTGTTAGTGCTAAGGGTGACGCGAACACGTTGAGTATCAACACAGCGACCCTTGACCTGTCACTGACCGTTGACGCTGGTTCGAGCACGAACTTTGCCTTCGAAATCAACGGTGGTGGAGCTCTGTTCCAACTCGGTGGTGACGTAGTAAGTAACCAACAAGCTCGTCTTGGTATCGGATCGCTTTCGACTGGTAAGCTCGGCGGAGCAAGCGGTCGACTGTACGAACTGGGCAGCGGTCAAGCTAAGGCTCTGGACACGGACGTGACTGGTGCTGGCAAAGTGATCGACGAAGTGATCAACAAGGTGACAAGCCTTCGCGGTCGTCTCGGTGCTTTCCAAGCAACGACACTGGAAAGCAACATGGTTTCGCTCAACGATACCGTTGCTAACCTGACCGAAGCTGAGAGCTCGATTCGCGACGCGGACTTCGCGGCAGAATCTGCTCGACTGACACGGGCTCAGATCCTTGTTCAGTCCGGTACTTCGGTACTCGGAATCGCCAACCAGAACCCACAAAACGTTCTCGGATTGCTCCGATAGTCTGGTTCCTCAGGGCCGTAAGGTCCGCAAGGTGATTGAAAATTCAAGCCGCGAGAAGCCGTCAAGCATCTCGCGGCTTTTTTCGTGCTAGGTTTGCAGTGCCAATCAAAGCAAGCTACGCAAGAGAGTTCCCAACTGCCGAAGATTGTACGAGAGCCCCGAAGAGAAAATAGCCAGTGTATTTCGCAAAAAATCTGGCTGCGTGAAACACTTGCTAGCAAAAGCCGCGGTCCCCCCAACCGGTAACTGGCTGAAACTGAGACGAAAGACTTGGAGCCGAACGAATGGGACGAATTCAATCCAGTGTTGGCTTGGTAACCGGTGTCGCCATCGAAGACACCGTCAACCAACTCATGCAACTCAACGCGATTCCTCGCGACCGACTGGAGAGCAGAAATCAGCTCTTGCAACGTGAACAAGTTGCTGTGACGGAATTGATGACGCTGGTCCTTGGGGTCGAACTGACCGCCGAACGCCTTGGACAAGATTCACTCTTTCGCGCCGCGAGCGCCAAGAGCAGCAATAGCGACGCCTTGACGGTTCGCAACACCGGCTCCCCAAAAGTTGGCTCCTATTCCTTTCAGCCAATTCGCACCGCCCAATCTCAACAACTCACCAGCTCACTGTTCGCATCACGAGACCAAAAAGTCGGCGCGGGCGAAGTTGTGATTCGAACCGGCGGCTTTCTGGATCAGTCTGTTAGCCTGGATAGCCTCAATGGCGGCCAGGGCGTATCGCGTGGGCTGATCAAAATCACCGACCGCAGCGGAACCTCGTCAGAGATCGACCTGCGTTTCGCACAAAATGCCGCCGACGTTGTCGAAGCCATCAACTCAGACGCATCCCTTGGCGTTGTCGCAAGTCTAGACGGCGACACGTTCAAGCTGACCGACGTCACCGGCCAAACCACGAACAATTTGCAGGTTAGCGAAGTTGCTGGCGGCAGCACTGCCGCAGACCTGGGGCTTGGGGCCGTTAACGTCGCCGCCAATTCAGCCAATGGAACGAGTGTCCAATCCATTACCGAAGCCACCAGTCTACGCTCGCTGCGTGACGGACGGGGACTGGAACTCCCAGCCGCAGGCAACGCACTGGAAATCACCTTGTCAAACGGCTCGACCGTTGACGTGGCTCTGGACGTAAAGAACAACTCCGCAAGTCTGGGCGAGTTGGTGGACGCGATCAACACTGCCGGCAGCGGAAGCCTGGAAGCTCGCATCGCGGCGAATGGGAAATCTCTCGAAATTGAAGACCTTTCCGGCGGTGCAGGCTCGTTTTCGGTGAGTAGCCCAGTAGGCGATCTTGCTGAACAATTGGGCTTCGATAACGCGGCCGTTGGAGGCGTAATCACGGGCGATCGGCTTGTCTCTGGGCTAAGCGACACACTGCTCAGTTCGCTTGGCGGCGGTTCCGGCCTCGGCGACCTTGGGCAGATTACGATTACCGACCGAAGCGGCTCAGCCGACACCGTTGATCTCTCCGGTGCAGAAACTCTCGAAGATGTCATCGATACCATCAATGCATCTTCAGCCGGCGTAACCGCTCGACTCAACAGTGATAAATCTGGCTTGGAAATTGTCGACAACACCGGTGCGACAGCCAGCGATCTGATCATTACAAACGCGGATGCTACCAATTCTGCAACGGCACTCAAAATAGAAGGCTCCGTCGGTGAAGCTAGCCTGAGTGGCGAATCGTTGGATAAACAGTTTGTGACTCGCAACACGCTACTTTCTGACTACAACCAAGGTCGAGGCGTTTCGCTAGGCAGTTTCACCGTCGTCGACGCTGCCGGTGCGACCTCCACGGTCAACTTAGCCTCTGGTGGCGTTAAAACCATTGGAGACGTCATCGATCGTATCAATGCTGCAGGGGCAGATGTGACGGCCAGTATCAATGAGTCCGGTGACGGCATCATTATTACCGATGGATCGGGTGGTACCGGCAGTTTGGCGATCACCGACAATGCTGGCGGCTCGACGGCTGCCGAACTGGGAATTGCTGGAACGGGTGAAACACTGACCGTTGGAGGATCACCAGCGGTCGGCATCGATGGTTCGAGAACGTTGCGCATCACCACAACTGCGGATACAACCGTTGAAGAGTTGGCTGATTCGATCAATGGACTGAGCAGTTCTCCACTGAACGCAAATATTCTCAACCTTGATTCCGCTGGCGGAGTGCGATTGCTGCTCAGTGGCACGTCCACGGGATCGCAAGGTCGTGTGGCGATCAGCTCAGAATTACCGCTTGGGCTATCGCAGACAGCCACTGCTCGCGACGCTCTACTGGCCTTCGGCTCCAGTGACTCGTCTGGCGGAATCGTCGTTTCATCCAGCGACAATACGTTCGAAGGCTTGATCGACGACATCGAGCTGACCGTCAACGACGCCACTGACAAACCGGTAACGGTGACGGTCGAGGAAAACCAAGGAAACATTTCAAAGCAGCTTGAGTCCTTCGTCGATCAGTACAACAAGTTGCGTGACAAGCTTGATGAAGTCACCGCCTTTGACGAAGTCACGCAAAGTGTCGGAATCCTCTTCGGAAAGAGCTCTGCCCTGCGAGTCGACTTTTCGTTTGGGCGTTTGCTGACCAGCAGCGTGCGCGGAGTCGGTGACGTTCGCTCGCTGGCTCAAGTTGGCGTCGATATCGGCGAGAACGGCAAGCTGAGCTTCAGTCAGTCGAAATTCGACGCCGCTTACGAGCGCGATCCAGCGGCAGTCAAGCAGTTCTTTACCGGCCGCGAGGTATTTGATGAAGCCCGTTACAATGCGGCTTTGGCGACAAACCCGGAAGCGGACAAAGCGGACTACACAACAACCACAACCGGTTTTTCACAACTGGCAAAGAATGTGACCGACTCTCTGGCTGGTGTTGAACGAGGTGCCCTGCTGAACCGAAACGAGACGCTCAATTCACAAATCGACCAAAATCGCCAGCGTATCGAATCGCTGAGCACGCGACTCGACAAACAGCGTACAAGATTGCTGACGCAGTTTTACAACATGGAACAAGTCATCGCGCGATTGCAACAGAACTTGTCCGCGCTTGGTGGAATACAGTCGATTCCTGCAGGCAGTGTATCGCTGGGGCAATAAAGCAACAATTGATTTGGCGCGGACCGATCCCTGAAATCTCAGGCGGCAAGCGAGTGTATAAATAGAAAAAGCCGCGGCAGTACATACTGACGCGGCTTTTTGTTTATCTCAATTGAGCTGCCGTTTAAGCGGCTTTCTTTTCATTTCGATTGCGATAATCGACAACGTCCCACGCTAGTCCAACGGCCTTCATTAGGCGGATGGTCATAAATGTGACATCGACTTCCCACCACTTGTGGCCGTGCTTGGCCATGCGCGGATGAGCGTGATGGTTATTGTGCCAGCCTTCCCCGTAGGTGACCAGGGCAACCCACCAATTGTTGCGGCTGTCGTCGCGCGTTTCGTAGTTGCGGTAGCCCCACATGTGACTTGCCGAGTTCACCAACCAGGTTGCGTGAAGCACGAAGACCATCCGAACGCCGACGGCCCAAACGAACCAAGACGCTGCACCGGCCCAACCGTTGATGGCATAGCCAATTGCCGTTAACGCAACTCCGAGAGCGATGTTCAGTGGGATGAACAGGTAGTCGAGCGCTTTGATGTACTTGTCACGGCACATGTCTGGCGACCACTTGCGATGGTACTCGCCCTGATCCTTGCCACCGACCGTGTAAGCTAGCCAAAACACGTGGCTCCACCAAGAGCCATCGTGCGGCGAGTGCGGGTCGCCTTCTTGATCGCTCCGTGCGTGATGCAATCGGTGATTCGAAATCCACATGATCGGTGGACCTTCACCTGCCCAGCAGCCGATGGTTGCGATGACGCGTTTCACCCACGGGTAAGTACTGAACCCACCGTGAGTTAGCAATCGGTGATACCCCAAACAGATACCAATGCCTCCACAAACCCAATGCAAGAAGATGGTTGCCCCAAGCGCAGACCAGCTAAACGTCCATGGAGCGGCCAGGGCAATGACATGAATCATGCCTAGCCAAACTGCTGCGGCCCAGTTGATATTGCTGGAGTGTGCAACGGCCGTTTTACCAGAATTCCATTTCAGAACACTTGAGGCTTCCGTGGGAGCCCCTCCGCTCAGGAGGTTGGATACATCTTTTTCCGATACAGGTCTTACCGCAGGCTCCGCCGCTGTGCGATAGTGCCGGCGCGAGGTCCGGCGGCTTTTCTTATTCGACATTCATCTTCGCCAAAAAACTGTGCCCCGCCAAAGTAGCGGGTCTTCGATCCTCGAAATATTGTCTACCCGAAGAAATCCCGCGTCTACCCGGATTCCGGCATTCAGCCGCCTTCCGCACAGGTTTCTCATCACTGCGTCAAATCGCCATCTCCCGTCCTCAAACGAACTTGTGTGCGTCCACGTCACACCCGCTAGGCATCGCAGAGCGGCTTTGCGTGCATTAGCGGCGCACTCAGTTCTTTCAACAGGCTTGCCCAGCCACACAGTTGGCAGTTTGGGTGGTTTGAGTCGAGCGAAATTGCATTGGGCAGAGTCATATGCAAGTTAGATTCCAATTACCCGCCAACTTTACGCCTGTAAGCGGAAAAACTTTAGAATTATTCGGCAAAGCTCGAGGAGCCCGGCTGCGTTTTTCCGATACAAGTCACCTTGAGAGGGCATTTTAGCCAGCAATCTTCCAGTGTTGCTTGAGCAATCGCGAACCCCGCTTGTCGGATCGTGGTCCATGGTTCAAAATGTCGCTTCCGACGCACCCCTAGCTCAACTGGATAGAGCATCGGTCTACGAAACCGAAGGTTAGTGGTTCGAATCCACTGGGGTGTGCTTCTTCTTTATTCTGATCGCCAGCGGCTTATCAGCCGAATTCTCCCGCGATCGTCTTGCATCACTATTCCAAGTGGCTGGCCTCGCTGCGCCGATCTGCGGACTGCTTCGAGTTCGTTTGCACTCAAGGGCTCGTTGCCGTGCTGTAACCACTTCGGATAGCGACGGACAGGCCAAGGAGGCAGTAGCTCCGGCTTCGCTTCCCGCTTTTGTGTCCAACGAAAAAGGGACCCCACTCGCCAGCCGGTACGAACGCATCCCGCGTCACATTCCAGAACGGGAAAGCCGCAGTTACCCCCAGCGAAAGACTGTCTTCAGACAGCTCCACTCCAGACGACGCCAGCGCGCGCTGCTTTGGAGTAGGGTGGGTGAAACCCACCAGCCGCTTTCGTTGTGGTGGGTTTTACCCACCCTACAGAACAAAAGCCTGCAATATAAACCCAAAAATCAAAGTGTGCGTGATATCGCATCGTATGGGTGCTACCAACCCACTGCATGAATCGGCTCATCTCGCCATCCACACCTTGTTGCAGCACGAGATGATAATGGTTGGGCATCAGTTGATAAGCGAAGAGCTTGAC
>CAYPLE010000144.1:0-11908 GCA_964411445.1 uncultured Pirellulaceae bacterium | reverse complement strand
CTGCGGGAATAATTCTGCGTGAACCATGAATCCCCGTTCATGACTTACGATCTCTGCGTTTATCGCGTTGCGGTAAGCTTGCTGGACAGCACACGCAGTGCCGCCTGTGCTGTTGTCTGTTCGGGCAGAGCATTAGGTTGCATCGCGGGCAACAAGTGCTCCCATACGAGCGACAACTGGGTTTGCAAGTTGCGTGAATTGGCGGTCATCACGACAACAGCATCTTGATCGGGCATGACGATGCAAAACTGACCGTCCTTTCCATCGCCACGGAACGCGTTGTGGCGGCAGCGCCAAAACTGGAAGCCGTACCCTTGATCCCAATCCCGCTCGGGGTCGCTACCGTTGGACACTTGCCGCGCGGTTGCCATCTTCACCCACTCAGCAGGCACAATCTGCTGCCCGTTCCAAGTCCCCTGCTGGAGGAGCAACTGTCCGAACTTAGCAATGTCTTCCGTCTTGAGGAACAGTCCGTAGCCGCCGAGCGAAATTCCTTCTGGGCTATCGTCCCACCGCGGTGCCTCAATGCCCAGTGGCTCGAAAAGTCGCGGCTGCAAGTAATCAACAGTCTTTTGCCCAGTTACCTTTTGCACGATTGCAGACAACATGTATGTCGCAGGTGTATTGTATTGAAAGTGCGTACCTGGTTTGTGCGGCACTTCGTGGGCCAAGAAGGCTTTTCGCCACTCGGAGGAACCTGCCGCGAAGACTTCTTTTTGGTGTCCAACAGTCATCGTCAGCAAGTCTCGAACGCGCATTTTTCCCAAATTTGCGCTTGGTCGTTCAGGCAATAGCTCGGGAAAGAAGTCAGCTACACGATCGTCGATACTGAGCTTGCCCTCTGCGCAGGCGAGCCCGACGGCCGTGGACGTAAAGCTCTTGGAAAGCGACCACAGGACGTGGGGCTTCTGGGCATTTTGCGGCGACCACCAGGCTTCGGCAACAACGTTCCCGTGACGCACAAGCATGAAACTGTGAAGTGAATCCACCTCCTGATCCGCAGCATTGATGAAATCTATAATCGCTTGAGAGTCGACGCCTTGTGATTCCGGCGTAGCTCTGGGCAGCAGTGTCTTTGCGTTGCGACCACCGATGAATTCACTTGTGGAGAGCAAGCTAAAGCGGATGTGTTCGTACGGGCGATTTGCCCCACATTCGTACAGAATGCCCAGTTGCCCGTCGTTCACTTCGACCAAGTCGCTGTAGGCGGCAGGGCCTACGTGTACGATCGGTCCATCACTCCAGGTAGCATCGCTTGTTCGGGCGGCTAAGTCCGTGGAAAGGCGCAGTCGCAGATCGCTACGGCCTTTCCCAGTTGGGCCATTTTCATCAGGGCCGCAAAAGACAACTTCACCGGTTGAAAGGCGGAGGAGTGAGCTCTGCACAACCGGGGGGTCCAGCACCGCACCACTTGGCCGAAATGCACTCCACGACAGAGAATGTGACTCGAGCGAAGCACCGCCATCGTAGCTAAACGCCTCCCCGCGACTTCCAGGTGCACGCCCATGTTGATCTCGAGTGTTGAAGTACAACACCCCTTGATCTAGTTCAACAACGGTCGTTTCGTTTGCGTTGAGACCATCTTCGTAGGTAGCATCGATGGCGCCTAGCCGCCATGTCTTTCCAAAATCGTCTGACAAAACGACGTGTGCGCCATTGGGCCCCTTGTCAGCCCCGTCGTCGCCAAGACGATGGTCGCAGGCTATCACCATCCGGCCTCGATGGGGACCATTTTGTATCTGGATGGAATGAACCGGCCCGGTTGCATACCAGCCCCAATCGTCTCGTTTGACACTCTTCGTAATATCCTCCGGCTCAGACCATGTTTCGCCATCATCGTCGCTGAATGTCACAAACACGCGATCGTTTTCTAGCGTGAAGGGTAGATAAATTCTGCCTGCATGTGATTCCGATAGTGTGTCCACCACGGGAGCCGGGTTGCCAAGAGTCATTGGCTGTCCCTCGGGATACAATCCTTTGTAATCGTCACTTTCGCAAACGACTTGCATCTCCCCCCAGGTCTTGCCATGATCAAAGCTGCGTTTGAGAACCAAGTCAATTTCGCTGGCGTCGCCTCCTTCCCGCGCCTCGCAGAACGCCAACAACGTTCCTTGAGCAGTCTGGACGATCGCCGGTATGCGATACACATTGTATCCCGCTTCACCGGAGGAAAACACGTCGACCTGATTCGCAGCAGTCTGGCGCTTAGTTTGAGCGTGTGCAATGGACGACAGGGAGACCAGACACAGCGAAACGAAACAAGCAACCGACCAACTTTGCAACTTAACGAACATGATTTCCTCTTTGTTTCTGATTCACCAACTGCTTGATTCGCGTCAAACCGAGCCAAAAGCGAATCGGGTCTGAAACCTGCTGAGTCTCAAGCTCAAGGTAACTCAAAAGTTCAATTTGCGGTGTCTTGAAGCAGTCGTACGATGGCCTTCCAGGCCGTCGCCGAACGACCCTGCGTCAATCGACGGCCTTGGAAGGCGCCTTGGAAAGCAGTCGTACGATATCGTACTTTGAATAAATGAGTGGCCCTGGTCTCATGCTTCAAACGCCTCTTTGGGGAGCTGTTAGTGTAGTAGATTTGACCGTTCAGCCTGATCTTTCCAAGGATTGCCAACGGATTAAAATTATCCCGAAGCGGTGTGGAGTAACCTATTCGCATCCTTCTATTGCCCGCTTCCGAGCTCGATTTCCCCGAAAGGTTCGCCAGATGAAGTTACGATTGGAGCTAGTGAGCCGTTGCCTGCGCTCATCCGCTTGCTTGCTGGCCGCGACAACATTGACTCTCACAGCTAGCCCGACCTTCGCCGAAACTGTCGTGCTCGGCGACGCGTCGCTCACCGCTGGCCTGCCGGGCTCGGGTGAACTATCAACAAAGGAATTGGAAAGCTGGCTGGCTAACAATGCCAATCACGAACCCCTCGACGTTGAGTTGCCGGAGGGCCTTGCTGCGGGAAAAAAGTCTATCTTCGTCCCCGAAAACAACCCAATCACACGAGCCAAAATTGAGCTGGGTCGGCAATTGTATTTCGACCGTAGACTCAGCAAGAACGCTGAGGTGAGCTGTGCAGATTGCCACCACCCTGAAGACGGATACGCTCGCGACACTCAATTTGGCGTCGGCGTTGGCGGGCAAGAAGGTGGACGTAATTCCCCAACGGCCTTCAATCGAATTCTCAGCAAAGCACAATTTTGGGACGGCCGCGCCGAATCGTTAGAAGCTCAAGCAGTTGGGCCAATTGCGAACCCAATCGAGATGGCTAGCACCCATGACCTAGCGGTGGAGTTTGTGACAAAGACGCCAGGTTATCGATTGCAATTCGAAAAGATCTTCGGGCGGAAACCCAACATCGACGACATTGGTCGAGCGATTGCTACGTTTGAGCGCGTTCTCGTAACAGGTCCAAGTGCGTACGACCTGGGCGAGCCGCTACGCCGCCTGGAGGAAGCCTTTGCAGAGGACTTGGAAGACCTCGACGCACTGGAAGAAGACGACCCCGAACTTTACGAACAATACATCGAACTCAAGGAAAAGGCGGCTTTGAATCCGATGACCGAGGCTGCACAACGCGGCCGGGAGTTCTTCTTCAGTAGCGCTGCCAATTGCGCTGCCTGCCACACCGGAGCGAACTTTACCGATGAGCTCTATCACAATTTGGGCGTCGGCATGGAAGTTGAGAATCCAGACCTTGGTCGATACGAAGTCACCAAGGACGAAAAGGACAAGGGAGCATTCAAAACTCCGTCGCTACGCAATGTTTCATCAACTGGCCCCTACATGCACGATGGCAGTCAAAAGACACTTCGCGAAGTCGTCGATTGGTACGCAAAGGGCGGGCACCCAAATCCCTACTTGAGCGACAAGATCAAAAAGTTCGAAGCCACCGAGCAGCAACGAAACGACTTGGTCGAATTCATGAAGGCACTCAGCGGAGAACTGCCCAAGGTCGAAATGGAGCGACTTCCCAAGTCTGACGAATAGTTGGATCGAATTGACGGCAAGCTCACTCGACAGCCAAGCCGCCACGTGGCGGCTTGGCTAATTCTATTCTTGAACAACCGTTAGCGTCTGCTCCGAGGCGACTTCCCCCTCGGCTGACAACCGAACACGGTACCGCCCGGCGGACAAGTATTTTCGATACTGAATAAAGTACGGTTCGTCACTTTCTACTTCATCAACGACGAGGTCCCATCGAAACTGGTTGAAGCCCTTCGCCGCCTCAACTTCAATCTTCGCAAGCGACATGTTATTCTCATCCAACACGTCTAGCACGACCATTCCGTTGTCATTCGAAGCGAAGGAAATAGTCACAGCCGGAATCCGCCTGAAATTCGTACCAGGACGCGTGTCCGTGGATGCCGGTAGTTTCGCTGTAGGAATCGGAAACAGCGTTGTCACTGGAGCGATGCGGTGCATCACAAAGTAATCGTGAAGCGGGCGCAGATTCAACTTGTAAATCCCGCGACCATGAGTGCCGACGATTAAGTCCATTTCGCGGTCTTGAATCTCCAAGTCTCCGATGGCCACTACCGGGAGGTTTTTCCCAAGCAAAGACCAGTTGGCTCCTCGGTTGAACGACACGTAAACACCGCGAAACGTGCCCGCGTATAAGATGTTCGGGTGCACTGGGTCTTCGACAATGACATTCGACGGCTCACCGCTCAAGTTGCTGGAGATGGATTGCCAAGTGCGTCCGCGATCTTCGCTCACGAATAGATACGTGGCAAAGTCATCGTAATTGAGCCCGCTCATCGCCGCGTAGACGCGTGAAACGGAATGCCGCGACGCCACAATGCTGCGAACGTAAGCTTTGGGCATCCCACTTGAGCGATCTTCCCAATCATCACCGTCGCCTTCACGTACAAGAATGCGGCCCACGTCTGTGCCGACGTAGATCAAGCCTCGCATCCCGGGCGACTCTGCAATTGCACTAGCTGCCGTTGCAACCGGGCGATCATCTCCTGCTGCAGACACATCGCCGCTGATCAGCTCCCAGTCGTCGCCGCGATTTGTACTCCGAAAGAGGTAATTTCCGCCTAGGTACAAAGTGTGGGGATTGTGCGGCGATAGTATCATCGGCGCAACAAAATTGAACTTCAATTCACCAGAGTGACCATCTGGCAGAGTCGCTCGAATGGGCACCGAGTGGTCGGTAGACATGCACTTGCGTCGAAAGGCGCCTTCCTGGGCGCTGAAATAAACAGTGTCCGGATCACTTGGATCCACCAGCGTTACGCAGCCATCGCCTCCATTCCAGGGATCAATCCACAGATATTTCCAAGGTGCCGTGCGAGTCGCAAGATCTTCGGCGGTTCCATAGACAGTCGCGTCGTCCTGCGCCCCGGCAAAAATCCGATACGGCGTGGCGTTGTCAACCGCCACATCGTAAAACTCTCCCGTTGGCAAGTTGTTATGATGCAACCAGTGCTCGCCACCGTCGTAACTCTGATAAAGACCACCATCATTGCCCAAGGCTAGGTGCTGGGGATTGGAAGGATTGATCCACAGTTCGCAATGATCTAGATGCAAGCCACTTGCGGCGCTGGGAACGAGGTGAGAAATTTCACCGCCGAGAAAATCAAACGATTGGCCGCCATCGGTGCTATGCGCAAGCCGCACGCCGAGAGCATACACTTCGTCATCGTCTTGAGGATTGACATACAAGTCAGCAAAGTACCAACCGATTCGCGAGAAGAATTTCAGGTCGTTCTCATGTGTGCGACTCCAAGTCTCACCGCCGTCAGTACTTTTGTATAGCTCTGCGGCGCCCTCTTGAATGCGATCGCGACGGTCGACAAGTGCGTACACTTTGGATGAATCGGAGTGTGATACGGCAAGGCCAATACGTCCTATTCCCTCACCACCAGGTAGGCCAGTGACACATTTTTGCCACGTGGCACCTGCGTCACGACTACGATAAACAGCACTGGTGCTGCCACTCACGTTTGGGTAGTTCTGCCAAGTGGAAGCGTAGGCGACGTTAGGGTCATCTTGCGCCCAGACGACGTCGTTGGCCCCAGTTTGATTGTCAACTGAAATCACATGCTGCCATGTCTCGCCACCGTCGTCCGTTCGAAACAGTCCACGATTTTCGTTTGCGGACCAGAAATGCCCTAGCACCGCAACCAATGCGATATCCGGATTGGTTGGGTGAACCACGATCTCACCAATGTGCCACGAATCCTCCAACCCAAGATGCCGCCACGACTCGCCTCCATCGACGGAGCGGTAAACGCCGGTTCCTGGTATCGTAAAGTTACGCGCCTTCTTCAGACTCTCGCCAGAGCCAAGATAAATTACGTTGGGATCCGACGGAGCAATCGCCAGATCACCGATTCCATGCGAGGCTTGATTCTCAAACTTAGGCTTCCAACTTAGCCCATTGTCTGTAGACTTCCACAAGCCCCCCGAACCAAATGCAACGTAGATTGTCCCAGGCTGCGACGGATGCAATTGCACCGATTCGACCCTGGCAGAATTCACTGTTGGCCCAACAGAGATCCACTCCGCAGAAAACTCGCTCGAATCCTTCAGTTGTTGATAGTTCGAAAACGAGGCAACCAAAGGCGACTGCGGTTGTTGGCAGATGCCCGTTCTCTCCGGAACGAGCCAACATGTGAGTGTTGCTGCAATCCCCAACCAGAGGCCACTTGGGCGACGACGATCAACGTCCGAAGGCATCGCGTTCATCATTCTTTCAACTTTCACTACTGAGCTTCGGTGATCGCGTAGAGCGCAAACGTTGCGAGCCAGTGGTCGCCCGAATAATGCCCGCTGTTCACATAAGCCACGCCCGCACGCAAGTGGCGTAGAGCACTCGTTTGTAGAGGTTTGCGGAGAGGGTGAGACGCGGGCAAGGCGGAAGCAATGGCTTTCAAACACCAAGCACGATTAAGGTTCAACCCTGCCAAGTGGACCAATTTTCCATCCGTCACATCGGAAACCTCGACTGGTTCCACGGTGCCGTCGGTCAACTGTGTTGCTGCATCCGGCACAAATTTTTCAAGCCACTGTGCGAACTGCTCAGGCGAAAGCACCCGCCGCATCAAATCAGCCTCATTCCAACAGGATGAGAAAAAGTCGTGCCCTGAAGGCTCATAGGAAACAGGGTAGTCTGCATCGTCAAGGAAAAACCGCTTAGCACACTGACGCACTTGCTGCTCGAGTGCGGTGTTGTTGGTCACCTGCGAGTAGTCAAATAGTTGCCCCAGTGCGAAACCTGTGTCAGTATGTTGGCCCGTTCGGATAGGGTACGTCAATTTGGGCAGATAGTTCTCAATCCTCTCCAGCAGCACCGTTTCAAGCGGCGCAAGATTTTCACGCCACTTCACGGCGTCAGCATCATCCCAACCATTTAGTTCGCTACTTAGTTTCAACAGCCACGACCATCCGTACATCCGTTCAAATGCTTTGTGTTCATCACGAGCAAAAAACTCAGCTTCCTGTTGAAGGTTTTCAGCACTGAGATGTTCATTCAATGCGGCTCGTATCTTAGTCGCAGCCTTCAAATCAGGTTGAGTCTTCAAGAGCCTAACGAGCACCCAATGACCATGGACGCTACTGTGCCAATCGAAACAGCCATAGAAGGCGGGGAAATTCTCCTTCGGGGTTTTCACTTGACTAGCATCAACATACACCAGAGACATCTTGTTTGGGAATTCGATATCTACATTCTCGAGAACGAGCTGCGCCCATGCCTCGGCAGCCGCACGATCGAGTGTCCCAAACATGGCGTTTGATTCCTGCCCGTGAGCGGTCGCATAGGAACCGAAGCAGATCACGGTCAAAACGAAAGCTCGAAAGTTGAGCAGTCTCGGAGTCGTGTTTGCCATGCATCGTTTCATATCGTTTGCGACCATGTTCTTGCTGCGAGTTGTGGTGTCGGAAATGGGCTCATTAGCTCATTAGAGGATAGACGCGAAAAACGGAAACCGAGAACCAATTGGCCTATCTGGAATCCCGCTTTGATCAGCCATCTTAATCCAAGTACGAAGATGTTAGAATCACAGTAGAACATCCATCGCTCAACTGCGTAGAAAACTTCTTGGCGAGCTATTGAGAATGCTCGGATCGGAATTCAACATGACGAACCAAACGCCGCGCCGGACGGTCCTGCAAGCTTCAGCGTTATCGAGCGTACTTTTGTTGCCCAAGTTGAGCGCTGCTGGACTGGGCAACGAGTCAGTGAAACTTGGAATCATCGCGGACCTTCACGGAGGTCTCGCGCAAGATGCCGACCAGCGACTTGACGCGTTTCTGACGAGCATGGCGCACCAGAAATGTGACGCTCTGATTCAAATGGGTGATTTCGCTTTCCCCAATGAAAAACACAAACGCTACGCGGAGAAGTTCAACGCTGCACACAAAGAAGTTGTGCACGTGATCGGTAACCACGAATTTGACTACGGCCTGACTCGCCAGGATTGTTTTCGCAGTTGGGGAATCGACGCAAGCCACTATGTTCGCGACATCGGTGGCATCCGCTTCATCGTGCTTGATGGCAACGAAAAGAGGCCCTCCCATCGCGGCGGCTACCCATCGCACATCGGAGAGAATCAGCAGCGTTGGCTGAAGGAACAGCTACGCTCTAGCGAGATCCCCGTGGTCGTGTTGAGCCACCAACCGTTGGCGGGACATGCAGCGATCGACAATGCGGCTGAGTTGCAATCGCTGTTGGCAAATTTCAAGTCAAAAATTTTGCTGTGCATCAACGGACACTCTCATCTCGATGCACTTTACCGTAAAGAAGGCGTGTCGTACCTGCACCTGAATTCAGCCTCGTACTACTGGGTTGGTGGCGAAACGAGAATGGCCTATTACTCCGAGCCACTTTTTACAACGCTAACCATCAACGGCAGCAGTGGGACAATTGAGATTGCAGCAAGCAGCGGCCGTTGGAGCGACAAGTCGCCGGAGCAGATCGGCTACTTCGACAACCCCGCATCGCCCCCGCGCGAGATGGTGACGCCCCAGATCCGCGCCAGGACCTTAGGCACTAACGAGTAAGCCGCCGATTGAGGAAAATTGACGGTCGCCCAAGCGTTCCGTGATCCGAGCCAGCAGCCCGGTTGCTCCAACGCAACAGACTTGCCGCAAAGGCCGGGCAAGCCTCCCAGGGGAGTGATCGATTTGGTAAGCTGATGCTCCTTCGCGAGCCGGTTTGAGTTCCTGCTCCTGCTTCCACAACTATCCATCCGACGGACCCACACCTTGAAAACCACAACAACACTGAAATCACTCGTCTGTTTGCTAGCTGTCATTTTCTGCTGCAGTAGCCTTGGAAATCAGGCGTTGCGGGCTCAAGAGACCGTCTCCAAGGACTCGAAGGAGAAGTGGATTTCGCTCTTCGATGGCAAGACACTTGAAGGCTGGGAAAAGGTCGGCAAGAAAGACAGCAAATGGGAAGTGACCGATGGTGCGCTCGCCGGCTCCGGAACCCAGTCGATGCTGGTTTGCACCAAGGGGCCTTACAAGAATTTTCGATACCGCGTTGAGGCCAAGATCAACGACGGCGGCAACTCTGGCGTCTACTTCCGCACAACACGCAAGCCGGGCTTCATGGACGGATACGAAGCTCAAGTGGATAGCACGCACTCCGATCCAATCCGCACTGGCTCACTTTATGGATTCTGCCACGTCTACAAGCAGCACGTGAAGCCCGACACATGGTTCACTTACGAAATCGAAGTCCGCGATGACGTTTGGCGCGGGCGTGAGATGACACGAATCAAGATTACAGTCGACGGCAATGAGCTGTACGAATACATGGACTTCGCGAAAACGTATCCAGCGGGCCACTTCGCCTTCCAACAACACGATCCTGGTAGCTACGTCCACATTCGAAAAGTGGAAGTGTTGCCTCTTGAAAACAAGTAAACGTATCGAGACCTCAGGGAAATACGTATTCGGACACTGGCGCGAAGCCGTACAAACTCGGTCGGCTTCGCGCTCAATCCACCTCGACCTAAAAGGGCTTTCGGGCAAGAATGCCTGCTTCGGGTGGTCAAGAGTCGTCGAAGCTGACGAACATCACAGAAACTAGGCTGTAACGGCCGCAAACTCTAGCATGCGACTTCGGGCAAAGCCCCGCCGCCTTGCTAGCATCAAAAGCAATCGCTCTCACAGGATGGAGAATCGGGTGGCACGAAAAGTAATCATCGATTGTGACCCTGGTATTGATGATGCAATTGCACTGGCCCTTGCGCTCTTTGATTCAAGGCTGGAAGTTGTCGGCATTACCGCGTGTGCCGGCACGGTGGATGCCGACCAAGCCACTCGCAATGTTCATGCCATCGTTGAGAAGCTTGATCCGCCGCGCGCGCCGCGCATCGGTGCCGCCTTGGAAGCTGAATCTGGTGCAGCGGTTTCCAATGGGACTCAACTGCACGGTGAAGATGGCTTGGGCAATGTTGGCTGGGCCCCTGCCAGCAGGCAACACTTGCAACCAGCCGATAAACTCATTTCGGATCTACTGCGGGCTGACCCTGGACGCGTCAGCATCCTGTGCCTCGGCCCGCTCACCGGTGTTGCCAAAGCGCTCAATCGCGATCCTGGCATCGTCCCGATGGTTGACCGTGTTGTTATCGCTGGAGGATCGCGAACGGCTATCGGAGATGTTACCCCCGTCGCTGAATTCAACATGCACTTCGACCCAGAGAGTGCTCGCAGCATCTTTCAGTCTCCGACTACGAAGTCGTTGATTCCACTGGAGATGGCAGAGTCACTTTCCTTCGGCTGGGAATTGGTCGAACAACTTCCGGCTACCTACTCCCGCGTGGGTGAAGTGTTGCACAAGATTATTCCGCACCTTTGCCGCTCAAACCGCCAAATGCTCGGACGCGAAACAATTTCCTTACCCGCCGTCCTCGGTCTGTTCGCTCTTGTCGAACCCATGCTTTTCGAATGGGAAGAAACGGCCGCGGATGTGGAGCCCGCTGGTGAATTGACGCGTGGAATGACCGTCTTTGACATGCGTCAGCCGCGTGTTTGGCGAGCCAATATGGAGATCGCTGTTGGCGTCGACGAAGCTTCGCTAAGAGACGCATTCTTGAACGCGTTAAAGTTCGCTGGACAAAACTCCTAGCACTTCTGCTCTGCCGCGCTGAGATGTGAAACGGAGCTTAGGCAAGCAATTTGCGTCTTCTTTAAGAGACGACTTCCACTTCGGCCCTAAGCTCGTTTTCTTGCATGCGCCGAATGTCCCGGTCAGCATTCTGGCTTTGACGAATGAGCAGTCCCTTATGATAGTCGCGAAGGGCGAGTTGGTAAGCAAAGTGGATTGCAAAAACGGTCAACATGCCGAGAGCAATGACTGCCACTGCAACAAGGGGTGCCATGGCCCAGAGTGTCTTCGTTCGCTCAGCAGCCGCTTTCGGGCCACCACCATAAGTATTCTGCACCGCCGATTCAACATCGCGTTCAACGCCGGCTTGCTGCATCGCGTCCACCCATCCTTCCGATGTCGAATCGAAGGCGAGGAGACCGCGAACAGCCACCGGTATCGGAACATAGTACGCGTGGAACACGAAACCGACGCCAGCCCATAGAGACATCGCGATTAGGCCAACTGCCCAGAAATCACGCCGTATTTTGCCGATTGCCTTGCGCTCACGAGCTGTGCGACGTCCAGATTTTTCACCAGTCATGCGATAGCAGTTGCTTTTCGCAATTTCGTCTAGTGCGCTTGGCATTTGCCTAACCAGCACTTCGGCGCTGAAGACGACCGAGAAGAGCCCGATCCCAATCGCAAATAGGACCTGGACCACTGGCGAAAACCTGACGGTGAACGCCAACACCAGCAAGCAACAGAGAACTGGCACCCAAAACACGACAGCAGCCAACGATAGTTGCTTGGGAGAAAGACTCATTTTCACCTTGGCCTCGAATACTGAGCGTTGC
>CAYPLE010000143.1:1744-12305 GCA_964411445.1 uncultured Pirellulaceae bacterium | reverse complement strand
TCGCCTTGTTGTTGCTCGCCAAGCGGTTCGCCGCCTAGTTGCTCGACGAGCTCAGCGGCCTTCTTTTCTAGCTGACTCTGATTTTTTGCGGAGAGCTCTAGCTCTTGGCCTCCTTCGGTTCGTCCGCGCAACGCGCCCTGCATGCGGAGAAGACGTTCCGTTTCCTCAATCCAACGCTTGACCTCCTGGCGTTGCTCGCGAATTCGTTCTTGGCGATTTTCGCTCTGTAGGAGCTCAAGGATTCGTGATAGGTTGTCTTTGGCAACTTTTTGACGCTCGAGCGCTTCACTGTATTGTTGCGCGTCAATGTTCTTCGAAGCCGCCACCAGCTCCTCGCTCAGTCGAACTTGCTTGCTCAATTGGACGGCTTGTTTTAGCAGTGCCGATCGAGTTGGATTGGTGATGGCTTCTAGTTCCGCGCTACGCAGCAACAAATTTTCCAGCTTCACGTACCGATTGGCCAAGCTGGCTTGCTGTTCAGAGAGAGCGGATTCGGACGCAGGCTGAGCGAAAGAAGTCACTGCATCGCTGGCCATGATGAGAAGCAGGCTGCACGCAACTAAGGCGGTACGGCAATATTTGATCTTCATCTGAAATGCCTTAACGTTGTCGCGAGATTTGAAGGGCAAACTGTGCGGAAGCTAGTTGTTGAACAAATCGAGAACACGTCTCTGTTGCTCTTCTTTGGTGCGGTTCATGAGTTCTTCCTGCTCGTCCATGAGCCCACGGACCATGTCGACGATTTCGTTGAATGATTCCATGTCTAACATGTTGGCTTGGATATCAGCAAGCTGAGCTAGAATTTCGTCTAAGTCGGATTTGGCAGTCGTGGTCCGACCACTGATCGCGTCGGCGTTGACTTGCGCTCCCTGACGAGCTTCTTTTCGAAGTGCGGTCAATGATTCCTGGAACTGCGAGAATTGAGTTTCCAACATCGAATTGAGCGGCTTAACGACTTTCGCATCCAGTCTATCAATTCGATCGAAATTCCCAGTGCGATTGTTCACCAACTGTTGCCGAACATTCTCGATGCTCAACGCAACTCCACGTAGCTCTTGCTGCGACTTGTCCGCCTGCAGTACCGCTTGTTGAGCCATGATGTCGATTCGACGATCGAGCGAGAGATTATCCACCGCTTCACTCGTGCTCTGGGCCTCCACAGCAGTTGCAAGTTCGACATTCAGCTTTATGAGAAGTTCGGAAACTTCGCGTAGTTCAGAAATGATGATGTCAAGTCGTTGACGTTGCTCTAGCTCTTGGCGGTCGAGAAGTATCAATAGCTCGTCCAGAGTCACTACGGAAAGTTGTTTCGGAGAAGATCGGCCAGCGTGAGGCTGACGAGTCAATGACTGGGAGGAATCACTGGCTGGGCTGGAATTGTCATCTGGGCTAGGGAGATTCGAAGTCGGAATCTCGTAGTAGTCCTCGGCCGCGACGGCGATTCCAATGGACTGCCCAACGGCAAGCGTAATCGTCTCGGATTCACGAAGTTGTTGCAGGTCAAGAGTTGCTGAGTATGTTTCACCCTGCATGGGCGTGGCAATTTCAGTAGTCTCTCCTTCGCCCGTTGAAATTTCTACCTTAACCGACGCAACGCCATGATCGTCGGTGATCGTTCCCTTAATTGGCAGCAATGCGTTTTCCGTGACCGCAGTGCCTATGCCTGCAAACCGGGTATCTACCTCTGGGACCGTATCCGGAAGCACTTGCAGGACGTAACGCGTGATATTTCCCGATGGGAGTCCGTACTGATCGATCAACCGCGTTTCCACAACCATGTTCTGCCGCATCGTGCCTAGCGGGATCGCGAACTTATTGCCAGAAGCTCTTATACTGCGGACCTGTGGCGTGCTTTGTTCGGGAGGCGTTTCGGCCGTGGTAGAAGGACTTCCAGATTGATCTGCAGAATCGGAAAGTGCTTGCTGCGCATCAGAGGAGTTGTCAGACACGACAACGTACTCAACGCGTGCCAAATCACTACTGGCTTCCCCATTTAGGGATATGATGCTGCCTTCCGGAATGCGCATCGCGTTTTGGTAAGGCAAGGTTTCGGTGCCAGCTCGCAGGCTCTCTCCAGAATCTCCGGAGGCCAAATAGCTGGGATACTGACATTGGACCTGCGTTTGAAGCGTGACCGCCGGTTCGACGACTTCGATTCGAAGATCGCTGATCCGTCCGTCTAGCCCAACGACATCGAGTCGTACGGACTCAGAGATGGAGTCCAGCGGAGGGCCGTCCAGCGTGAATGGTTGCCAGTTTTCCACTGGCGAGCCGATTTTGCGGAGGTTGGCGCGACCACGCGTCCCATCGGCAAAGCGGTAGTACATCGTGCAGACATCTGGCGTTTTGGGGGCTTTGATGTTTGCAGCCACTTGCAGCAGGAGGTCGCTGCCAGCAGGGACACGCAGCGTCGAATCTTCATCGAATTTCAGTTGAAGTTTGGGACTGGCCGTTTCACCGGAGAACAGCGGGCTAGCAAATTCGACACCGTCGGCACGCAGTTCAGCCGACCGTGGCCAGCGAGCGTCTGATAATCCGAACAAGCGACTGGCCCACATCAAAGTCCAATCGCTCTGTGTTGCGAAAATTGCGACACTGAGCAAGCAGCCGATGGTCACGATAGATCCGCTTAGCCAAATCGGTTGCCAGTTGATCACCTCGCGTACTTCCAAGGGCTTGACCCTCGTTTGTGCTTCCTGGTGGGCTTCGGACAGCATGGCACGGTACGCGTCTGGATTGGAGACTTCGTTGAGTTTCTGATCCAGAGATTTTGGTTCGAGCAGTTCGACGGCGGTAACAAGCGAGCTGCCAAGCGAAGGGAAGTGGCGTTCGAGTGCAACCGCCAAACTTCGCGGCGTCAGCTTTCGAAAGTACCTTGGCAGGAAGTACGCCAGCGCCAACCACAACAGCCCGAATGCGAGAATACAAAGCAAACCCATCCGGACCGAACGAGGTGTTTCGCTGGCGCCAATTCGCACTGGCAAGTAGTCGAGTAGGCCGCCTAGCCAAAAAATCGAAAGGAACCAAATCACAGCCCAGCACAAGCTGTTTAGAGTTACGAAGCGGCGCAGGGCCGCACGCAACTCCTCGAGCTTCTCAGTGATGATCGGCGATAGTTTTTCGTCGTTCATTTTTGGCAAGTAAACTAAAAGACCGATGCGTTGGGAAGTAAATTTGTGCGTCGCGGTCTTCTCTATGGGAGCCGACTGACGTGTTTCTCTCAGTTCGTTTTCTCTTCGCTGGTGCTAGGCGAGCCTGAATACGCGTCGTGTCAGCCATTCTAACGCCAGGCAGGTTGCAATCCACGCCATGAACCAGCCGAGCAAACGTACTTGGAAAACCGTGTCCGGCGTCCCTGGGACGTACGTCACAATTGCTGCCGACGGCAAAGCTGCGACCAAAGAGTCATTCGGGAGCAACGTTGAATCGCAGCCCTTCCAAAATCGACCGTTGGTTTCGGTTGTGATTTGCTCGATTAGATTGTCATTTCGCTGGGCAAATTGCATTTCATTGGCTGGCACTTTGGCTTGAACGCTGGCCGACAGTACCTCGTCGCTCGCCAGCGAACCCAGTTGCAGTTCAACCAAGTATTCGCCTTCGGCCAGCAACGGAAACTGGCCGGTGTAGACACCTGGTTGTGATCCGTCGGGAAGTGGTCGGAGGATCAGCGGAATGTTGCGCCCCAGAGGATCGGACAGCCGGGCAACGACCTCTCCTTGGAGGAGCGGTTCGTACTGTTCATCTCGTAGCACCGCCCTCACCGAAATTTGCTCGCCAACAGAAGCTTGTTCTCGATCAACCAACACCACGCCTCGGTCAGAATCCAGAAGCAAACGGCCTTGTGAAAGCCACCGAAGCAATTTGATGTAAAAGCGGTCGAAGTAGGCGTCGCCTTCCATGCGAAGCCGCCAGACTTCGCTACTACCCAAGTAGCCAACGCGACCAGCACCATAAAACTGACTTGCGATGATCACGGGCAAATTTCCGGCGACGGCCGACTGTGGATCACTAAAATAGGCCTGTGCTTTAGCGCCAGGTTTCAGCTCACGGGCTGCATAAAAGCCGTAGATGCCTTCAAAATCCTGCCAGATCCGCAAGCTCTCGGCTGGGTCATCGGCGACCCACATGAATTCCGTCGTCGCGGCGTCTGGTGTCAGGGCCAGCGGCCAAGCAGTTGGTGATTCGATGCGCCCAGCCGCAAAGAAACGGCTACCACGACGCTCGAGTACGACCGGTGAGAGTGAACGCAGAATGTCGCCTCGACGGCCAGCAGCGCTGCGGCTGACCCATTTGGGCATCTCTACACTGCCAGCTACCATCAGTAGCCCGCCCGCTTGTTCAGCAACCCACTTCTCAACTGCCTCGACATCCGCATCGGGGACTTGAGTCCAGTCGGGGTCGAACGCCAAAATCGCGTCGTACTGCGATAACTCACTGCGACCACTCGGAAACTTCGTCAGTAGCTGTTGAGCTTCTTGACTAGAACCTGTGCTGCCAGACTGCAGTAGTACATGCGACTCGACATCTCGATCGCGATACATCAAGTTCCGAACGAACTGATACTCCCGAGATGGGCCGCCTGCAAAAATCAAGACCCGGCTCTTACGCTCGATGACTTCAATCGTCACAACGCGAACGTTATCTTCGGCCGTGTAGTCGCCCGGTGGTGGGACAACCTGCACGGCGTAATCCCAAGAGCCAACACCCTTCGGCGGCAATTGAAATTCCGCATCGGAAAGTTCGCCGTCAGGCTTGAGCACGACGGATTGTTCTTGTTCAACTGCCATTTGACTGGGGGCCGTCCCCTCTCTACCGGCGAGCACTTGGACACTGACCGTTTGTCCTGCGTAACCCGAGCTTGCCAAGATTCCGGTCAAAGAGAACCGGTCACCAGGGTAAAGCCGTTTGGCAGTGTCAACTTCGGCAACGGAAATGTTGGGCGGCGTCTTCTCTGATCCAAGGCCGATAAAATGGATGGGAACACCGCGGGCTGCAGCGGAAGCACTGCTGCGACGGGGGTCGACTCCGGCGTTACTGCGGCCGTCACTTAAAACTATCAATCCAGCAAGTGGTTGCCCCGACTCTTTGTCGAGCACTTGGGCGAGGGCGTCGCCCAAACGTGTCGCACTGCCGGAAGGGTTCAATGCCGACTTCCAGTCACTGGGGAGCTCCGCAGCAGTTTCTTGTGCCTCTTCCGGCGTGATTGCGTCCTCCAGCAGCTCTTCTCCCTGCCATAGTGACCCAAGCGTAAACTTAGAATTTGGCACTGCAGCAAATCCAGCCACCAACAATCCGACAAAAACGCAAGCCACCCCAAGCATCAATGAGGCATGCAGAGCCGAGCTAGATCTGAAGCCCGCAAATTGTCCGATCAAACAAGCTAAGATCAGCAGGCTGGCGACCAAGATTGTCCCGCCGGAGAGTCGCGCGAGCACACGCCCGACTTTGAGGCGATTCAGTAGCGCTGGTTGCCCGGTAGCATCGG
Organism: uncultured Pirellulaceae bacterium; assembly: GCA_964411445.1. Taxonomy (GTDB): domain Bacteria; phylum Planctomycetota; class Planctomycetia; order Pirellulales; family Pirellulaceae; genus Aureliella. The sequence continues at coordinate 6,820 of CAYPLE010000143.1, read as the reverse complement.
CCGCGTTGTTTGAAGCCACAGCTCCTGCTGCAGTCGCTTCGCCTGAATCTGTGAGAGGAACATTGGCCAGCAAGGTTGGATTTGGCGAAGAGTCGAAGCGGTAGATCGACACGTCATGGATGCCCGAGAGGTCGTCGAGTATGCCTGATTCAGTTAGCCATGTCGTGGCTTCCGTGATTCGTGATTGGCTCGCTACCGAAGAGCGTTCCATGCTCGCCGGCAAATTCATACTCAACGAAGCGTCCACCAGAACAGCGACGCGAGAATTGCGCACAACCCGTTGTTCGGTTCGCTTCTCAAGGCCCAAGAAATGGACGAGCAACCCCAAAACCGCAGCCAATCGAAGTGCGACCAAAGACCACTTCACCAACGGCGGCAGGTCCCCGCCATCTCGGGTGTAGATCCGCGTAATGAAAGTTGCGACCAGCAACGCAACTATCGTCAGCGCGATCCAGTGCCACCATTGGTCAAGCTGCTCGAGTCGAGTCCAGGAATAGCTCACGCGGGTCTGGGCCAAGGTAACCGTGTTGAAGACAAGTGCGTTGGCGCCAGCGGCAATTTGTACGGGGAAGGTCATGCGATCCCTCCCTTTGTACGTGTCCTGGTGGTAGCACCCGAAGAACTGTGATACGAGCAGGAGTAGGCAAGGAGCTGTTCAACGATCAAGATCGCTATCAGCACAACCATCCAAAAAGTGCTTTGCGTCGAATCTTGCGAGATTCCCGGTCCAGCAGCCATCGTATCGGCCTGAACGATTCGAACTGGCAGGTCGCCAAATGTTTGATTGAGCTCCCTTGTGCTGGTGGTCGCCAAATTCCCATCCTGTGGAGAAACGTTGTGAGAAACACTTCGGACAGTGCGATCACCACTTGCCTGCGTCATCCAAACTTCGATTACCCCGGGACGCAAAAAGGCGTCTAGTAGTTCGCGATCTGACTGTCCAAGCTGTGCATTGAGTTGTACGCGAGGTGGTGTTTTCGCGGCGCTCCGCTGTCCATTCGCCTGCGTCGAATCAGCGGCGTCAGGCACAACGAGTGCAGACTCAAATCTTAAGCGGGCTGCGGCTTCTTGACCTGAGCGGCGGGCGGGCAAAATGATCTCGGCCTCGGGAAGCATCTGGTCGCTGCCAACGACCAGATCCACGGGCGTAGCGACCGGGGCGTCAACTTGTTCTCGCTTAAAGCTGCCGAGGTAGCCAATGGTCCGCAACATGAACACAACAAATGTCGGATCAGTGCTCCAAGTACTCCACTCTGGAGTGAGCCCAGTAAGGGCCGAAACAACATGCCCTTCACCCAGTGGCATGTCAACAGCGAATGGGAAACCTGCGGTCATGACTGCAATGGGCTCGCCGCCACGCTCCTTCAATATCGCCTCGTCAAGCCGAAAAAGCTTGCGGATTTGCAACGCGAAAAAGGGAGAGCTCGACAAGCCCTCAAGTGGTTCCAAGATTGCGTGCCCAGCCAATTGCACTTGAGCGCCAGCCGTTGCGCCTGGGAACTCTTCAATCGATTTTACCGGTGCCGGAAATGGACCTTCGCCACCATCATAGAAGAGCGAGTCGAGATTGGCGGAATTGGTGTTTGGTCCCGTTAAGAAAAAGAGACCTCCGCCGCCGCGAACATATTGCGTGAGTTGGGCAACGACAGCTTTGTCCAGACGTGGTACGTCTAACAAGCAAATGACATCGTATTGTTGCCACAGCTCTGGAGCAGTGTCGCGCAAAAACACGTCGTCTTCGACATCCGCGTCCACACCGGTCGTGATTTTCGCGTCGGGGGAAAGCAATGCATTGATCAAGAACGCATTCTTACGCTCGGGATCACCGTCGATCAACAAAACCTTCTGCGACTGTTCAATATTGATGGTTGCCCAGCGTCGGTTGTCCAGTGCCAGTGCATCATCTGGAACGGATACTTCTACGACGTGCGAACCAGCGCGAGAGAACAAAACCTGGGCTTTGCGGCTGACCGTTTCGCCGGGGCCGAGCTGCTCGATTACAATCGGCGGCAATCGATTTGGCATGCCCGACAGTGCGTCTTGTAAGCTTGGTTCGCTGGCGTCGTAGGTGAAGCTGGTTAGTTGAACAACCAAGTTGCGGACGGGCTGATCGGAATTGTTACGGACTTGGAACCCAAGCTGTAGAGGGACTCCGGCGGCCCAAACATCTTGTGGAGGCTCGAGCGAAACGACGCTGATGTTGGGTTTTGCTGAAGGGACGTCGCAAGTCACCACGCTAAAGTCTGCACCCTGGTCGGCCAATTCCTCGAATGCGGCCTTGAGTTTGGCTGCTTCACCAAATTCACGTTGCCGAACATCGGTGAGCAAATAGACGCGAGCGGCCTGTTCTGGGCTAGCTGTAATTTGCGGACCAATCAACTGAAGCGCATCAAGCGAAGTTGTCGCCAGGCCCGATGGCTCCGATGCGGAAATTCGGTCAAGCAATTTTTCTGGATCGCGAGGAACGGACTGCCCGCTCAAGTCAGCGGCTGTGACTAGTTGTGCTGAGTCAAACTCGGCTCCGTCCCCCAAGGCCTGCGTCGCCAGTGCGGCCCGGCTGTAACGCAAGAGCGTGAGTTGATGATCGCCCGGCTGCGCTGCGATGGATTTGACAAGGCCATTGAGTGCGCTGATTGCTTCCCGGTAGGCGGTCGTCGATCCATCTGACTGCCCCATAGAGTAGGAGTCATCTAGAAGAACGTAATGATGCGTCGTCTGGCCACCCAGTGCGGAGAGCCATTCTGATTTGCTCACCCATCGAGCCAGCAATAGTACCAGCACGGCCATGGCCAGCATTCTAGCCAGAAGGAGGAGCCACTGCTTGAGCATGACCCAGCGGCGATTCTTTTGATGGCTCTCTAGCAAAAACTCCATAGCCGCCCACTTGCGCCGACGATGACGCAGCATGTTGATCAGGTGGATCAATACGGGCAATCCAACGAGCAGAAAACCCCAGGCGAGTACGGGGTATAGGAATTGCATAATTGCCTATCTCCGTACTGCGTGTTGGCGGGCGTTGAGGATATTGGAAAGCACAGCATCTGGAGCGTCGCTCGTGCGGGCCAGGATGTAATCGCATCCGGCGCCAGCACATGTTCGGCGTACGCGTTCAAGAAAGCGTTGGAGCGATTCTAGGTAGCCGTCTCGCAGCGCCTTTGGGTTGCATGTCAATTGCGCGTCGCTCTCTAGGCCTTCAAATCGGGTGGGATCCGAAAATGGAAAGTCCAGTTCATCATCATGCAAGACGTGCAGCACAATGCAGTCGTGTCCAGCCTTGCGGAGCGTTTCGATTCCTTTGAGTGAGCTCTTCTCTGCTCCTAAAAGGTCACTGATAAGTACGACCAATCCGCGGCGAGGCATCGCTTGGACGACTTCCTTGAAAACACCATCCAAGTTCGTTTTGTCTGTTGAGGACGTGTTTTCTAAACCAACAAGGATGTCGCGTAGATGCCCGCGGCTTGTACGAAGCGGGACACGCGAGCGAATTTTGGTGTCGAAGGTCATGCTGCCAACTGCGTCTTGTTGATTCAATACGAGCAGCGACAAGCAGGCAGCCAGTGTGGACGCAAACTCAAACTTGTTGTTCGCGCCTTCGCCGTAGGACATGCTGGCGGAGGCATCCATCAGTAGATTGCACCTGAGGTTGGTGTCTTCTTCGTATTGCTTGACAACCAGTCGGTCTTGACGAGCCCAGACCTTCCAATCGACGTGCCGAACATCGTCGCCAGGCGCGTACTGACGGTGCTGCACGAATTCTACGGATTGTCCAAAATATGGACTGCGGTGCGATCCGGAGAGAAAGCCCTCCACGATCTGACGGGCTTGCAATTCGAGACGCTGAACCCGCTTGACTGCCTCAGGAGGCAAAAATCTTTTGGAAGCGGGCATCGCGTGTCAGTTCATCCTCAGCGGTTGGGGTCTCTCGAACAAGGCGTTCGATACAATCGTCCGTCGTGATTCCTTCACTTTCGGCAGCAAAAGTTACGACCAAGCGGTGACGCAAAACGGGCGTACAAAGCGCCTGAATGTCCTCGACGGTGACAAACGTTCGCCCATGCAGAAGCGCACGGGCTTTGCCGGATAGAACGAGGAATTGCACCGCCCGCGGACCCGCGCCCCAGCCGACATTCTCGGATACGAAATCCGGGACGCCTTCGGTACCGACGCGCGTTTGACGAACAATGGCCAGAGCGTAACGAATTACGTGGTCCGAAACTGGAACGCTGCGAACAAGATCTTGCAGTTCCAGGATCTCAGCGCCGCTCAATACTGGTTCGATGGTGTGGCTGATTTTTGCCGTCGTCTGCCGAGCCACCTGAAGCTCTTCGTCAAAGCTGGGGTAATCCACCAGCACTTTGAACATGAATCGATCTTGTTGAGCCTCGGGAAGTGGGTAGGTGCCTTCCTGCTCAATCGGGTTTTGCGTCGCAAGGACGAAGAATGGATTGCCCAGAGCGTGCCGCGTTCGGCCGACAGTGACGTGCCGTTCCTGCATTGCCTCCAGCAGAGCTGCTTGGGTCTTCGGCGGTGTACGGTTGATTTCATCCGCCAAAATCACGTTGGCGAACAGTGGCCCTTCCATGAATCGTCGCTGCAAAGCCCCACCGGGCTGCTCTTCGATCACTTCTGTGCCAGTGATGTCTGCGGGCATCAGGTCCGGCGTGAACTGAATCCGACTGAAATCCAGGCTCAGACAATCTGCCAATGTGCTAATCAAAAGCGTCTTTGCTAGACCCGGAACGCCCTCCAGTAGGCAGTGTCCACGGCTGAAAATGCTAATCAGCAGTTGGTCAATGACATCTTGCTGGCCAACAATGACCTTCCCAAGCTGGGCCAAGATTTGCTCGCGGGTTGCCTGGAGCTTCTCAATCGCTCCGCTCGGCAGATCGTCTCCCGTTCCATTATCGCCAGCATTCATGCAGTCTTCCTACCTGATGTGTGCATTGGTCGTCGCTTCGCAGCAGACAACTCGCCGTGATTGCTACAGCTTTACAGTCTGCATCAGTTATAGACCAAAAGCTAGCCCTAGAGGAAATCCACAAAGGCCTTCAGTGGCAGAAAACGCAGCTTTTCGCC
>CAYPLE010000143.1:0-1644 GCA_964411445.1 uncultured Pirellulaceae bacterium | reverse complement strand
GATGAGATTTGCCTCACGCGGTCAGCAGCGCATCGAAGTGGCCTTGGCCGCTAAGTTCGGGATTTGCTATCACCGGATTCTATGAAACGGCCCAGCCACAAAATTGAATCCCACTACAACATCTCTACGAGCCCCACCGGCTCGAGCGAAGCCGCACCGCTTGCAACACGCAGTTTCTCGGCTGCCGCTCGCGTCGTGGTCGTCCTTGCGTGTCTTTGCTCGCCATTGCTGCACGGCTGCGGCCGCATTTCTCAGCAAACAAGAGACAGCGAAAGTGAAGATCGAGGTGGACTGGCCAGCCTCGTGAAGTTCACCGATCGGTTCAAACTGCCCACGCGAAAGCCCTCCCACCATCGATTGTGGCGAGCGGATTTGTCAGTTCTGCCCTACGCCGAAATCAGCAGTGATCGAGTCGTGCTGAACAATATTCGTGATTGCGAATACCGGACCGAAGACGATTACGATGTCCACTATTTTGATCGAGAGATCATGTTGGACACTGTGCAGTCGGTCGACTTCATTGTGGTTCCGTTCAAGAACACGCCGGCTCTCGCCCATACGATGATTAGCTTTGGTCTCTCGACCGGCGAGCACTTCGTTTTTTCCGTCGAAGCGCGATTGGAGAAGAACGAAAACTATTCCGCGTTCGCTAGCTCAAACAAAGAGTATGAGCTAATTTGGTTGGTTGGGACCGAACGCGATCTGATCCGCTTGAGAACCAATGTCAGGAAAGTTGACGTTTACTTGTATCCGACCAACGCCACCCCAGAGCAATCGCAGAAGGCTTTCTTGGCGGCCGTGGCTCGCGTGAATGAAATCGCCCGAACTCCCGAGCACTATGACTTGCTGACAAACAACTGCACCACCAACATCGTCGACTTGGTCAACAGCTTGCGACCTGGGGCCATCCCCAACGACATTCGCGTCGTGCTGCCTGGGCATTCCGATCGGATGGCCTATGATCTAGGGCTATTGGCGGTGCCCCGTGATCAAGCCGGTAACCCAATGCTTTCCTTCGAGCAGGTCCGTGCAGCCAGTCGGATCAACCTCAAGTCAATATTGCACTCGGATTCATCGCAGTTTTCTGACGCCATTCGCGGTCGATAGTGCACCGGTGATGCGTCTGGCCGTCGTTCATTGATCGTTCGTCATCTCCTTGGCAGCTTTGCTCAGCAAGAATTGTGTTTCTAAATGTCCAAGATTCGCGCAAGTGCATACACCGAAGTCGAACCGACGCAGCTTACCCTTCGCGACCATTTGGCTCGTGATCGCACGATATTGGCGAATGAGCGCACTCTGCTCGCCTACGTTCGAACCGCCTTTGGCTTTGCCGCCGCAGGCATGACACTCATCAAGCTTTTTCCTGGCGAGCCCGGTAGTCAGACGATGGGATTTTGGCTGTTGGTATCCGCAGCCTTGCTTGCCATCGTCGGAGTCGTACGTTTTTGGATGGTTCGTTCTCAAATGAAACGCATCATCCTTCCGCGTCGGTCAAATGTAGTACGTTGAAGTGTTTTCGTTTCGCGATGGTTGGTGATGGAGGCGTCGGTAATGTGTGCGCCTGCGAGGTCGAGGTGTTCTATGGGCCCGTACTTTCCGATCCGCGAAGACGCGACTGGCTACACGGTCTATTGGCTACACGGT
>CAYPLE010000142.1:0-12555 GCA_964411445.1 uncultured Pirellulaceae bacterium | reverse complement strand
TGCTTGTATCGACCATTGGTTTTCCGAACATCTAATTCCACCCTCCCTCGGGGAGGGTCGAGCGCAGCGAGGGGAGGGTGAGGGTGAGGTGCCCGACTTGTCGGCGGTGGGGCTCTGATTTTTCGGTTTGACCGGTATATCTTGCCCTGCAGGTACGAGAGGCAGGACTGTGGGTAGCGGAACGGTGCGAACATTGCATTTAGCTGGATCAACTGGTCCAGTGATTCGATACGTTGCGATATGAACAATCGACTTGCAATCAGACGTTTCCTTGCACTTTCGCTAGCAATTCTCTGCAGTTGCCCGCCTGCAAACTGGGGCTGGCTGTCGAGTCGTAGGGCATCGGCCGAAGAGCCATGGAAGTTCGTCCTTCCCGAGCAGCGGCGAATTCAGGTGCGGGATCCCCGCCAGCTATGCAAGGCTCCAATTCCCAACACGCCCCGACCGCCCACAATTGCCGACAAGCAACTCGACAAACCGGTTTACCAACTGTCGCTCAACGAAGCCATCAATACGGGCCTGCGCAATTCTGAAGTTGTTCGAATTCTCGCCGGAGTAACCGCCAATAGCAGTGGTCGGACGATCTATGACGTCGCGATCACGAACACTCAGATTGATCAACAGCGTGGATTGTTCGATCCGACGCTTCGCGCCAATCAGGCTTGGAACCGCAACGAGACTCCAACTGCGATCCGGGATCTTGCCAATCCTGGGCAGTCAAATATTGTTGGTTCGCGGAACAGTAGCTACCTGTTCGATTTTGGACTTTCCAAACGCACAGTAACCGGAGGCGTAATCGATTTCAGTGTCAATTCAATTGACAATCGGTTCTTCCCGGGCGGGCAACCGCTGAACCCCCAAACCAACTCGAACGTCGACATCTCGTACACGCAGCCTTTGCTGCGTGGAGCCGGGCGTCAAGTCAATACGATTCCAATTGTGCTGGCAAGGATTGACACGGAGCGATCCTATTTTCAATTCAAGTCGGCGGTGCAAAGTCATGTACAAGGAATTATCAACGGCTACTGGGGCCTTGTTTTAGCGCGTACGAATCTCTGGGCCCGCCAACAACAAACCGAGCAGCTCAATTGGACGCTGCAAAGAGCCGAAGCCGCTTTGGAGGCCAATATTGCCAACCTGGGTGAGGTCTCTCAAACGCGAGTCGCCTATGAAAACTTTCGCGCCAGCTTAGTAGCTCTCGAAGCAGATGTGCTCAATCGCGAAGCGGCACTACGCAATGCACTGGGGCTGCCTCCCTATGATTCCAGCTTGATTGTGCCCGTATCCCCTTTGCTGGACGAACGACTCGACATCGACTGGCAGGGTATCCTTGAGCTTGCCGAAACCAATCGTCCCGACATTATCGAACTAAAACTGATCCTGGAAGCCGACCAACAGCGGCTTATCGTTTCCCGCAACCGAGCCCTCCCGCAATTGGACGGCGTCGCGCTTTATCGGTGGGACGGTGTCGACGGTGTCATGCCAGGTGGTGGCCGGCTTGATAGTGGAGCTGGCCAATTCACAGACTTCAATGTTGGCGTCAACTTTTCTGTGCCACTTGGCCTACGCCAAGATCGAGCGCTTCTGCGACAGCAAGAATTAGTAATCCAACGCGATCGCGCAAACCTAGAGCAAGGGCTTCACGCAACGGTTCACAACCTAGCAGCAAACCTGCGAAACCTGGACCAATTTTACGAACAATATGAGCGGTATCAGGATGTCCGCAGCGCTGCTGAGCAGAATTTAGAATTCCAAATCGGACGCTTCTCAAGCGGCTTCGATCAGTTCATCGTCGCTTTGCAAGCAATCGTGGACTGGGGTAACGCAGTCAGCAATGAAGCGCAAGCCATTGTTCAATACAATACCGAACTTGCAAGTCTTGAGCTGCAAACCGGCACTATCCTAGAGGCTCACGGCGTCACTTTCTACGAGGAGCGTTTTGGTTCCATCGGCCCATTGGGTCGGCTAGCCGTTCCTCAGGCATACCCCCGCAGCACGCGGCCAACCAACGACACTACCCGTTACACTCGAGGCGACAAACCATCGGAAGATAACTTCAATCTTCGCGACCCGCTGGAAGGCGAACGCAACCCGGACCGAATTGAAGCGCCACCAGTCAACCCCGACGACTTTGTCCCTCCAATCCGGCTCCCTCGCGACGCAATCTCGCCAGGGGGCAACTTACCGGAAGCTGGCCCCGGACTGCCGCTCACAAGCTCTCGACAAACTGCCCCTCGCGTTCCAGGTACTGGTCTACCGGACACTCAAGGCGTGCGTGCGGAAACGGTTGCATCGCAACGCCCACTCACCCCGACGGCGTCCAGTCGCAAAGTTCCCGTCCACACGGCAACTTTCAAAGAAAAAACGACCGCAGCCTTCCGCAAGCTGATCGGGAAATAGGCATCACTCAGCGGATGCAGGAGGTCGCCTAACGAATGCTGCGGCGACAGCCAGAAGGCAAAACCACGCCAGGGGATAGCCGCCGAAGCGGATTGGACCGCTGAATCGATTGTCTTCCCTTGGCTCAGCGAGAATCCCAGTCACCGCCCCCCGCTCTGTGCATTCGACTAGTCGGCCACCGCCGTCGATCCACGCCGAAAGGCCAGTATTTGCAGCCACCAGTGTCGGCTTCCGCAGTTCGATAGAACACAGTCGAGTGCACGCGAGATGGTGATCCAACATTGACGAACCGCGAAACCAACTGTCATTGGACAGATTCACCAGAACCTGTGGGTTTTCGTCCCTACCGACAAGCTCTCGCAATTGGCGAAGCAGCACACGAGGCATCATGCTTTCGAAACAGATATTCGGAGCAATCTTCGCCCCAGCGACTTCCATCATGACCGGATTGGTGCCAGCATCGATTCCGATCGGATAAGAGTCGCGCAGTGGTTTTAAAAGTGGCCCCAGCGGAATGTACTCACCGAACATGACCCGGTGCATTTTGTCGTATGACTTTGTGACTTGCCCTGCCGCATCAACAAGGATAGCCGAATTGAATTTCTCAAGCTTTCTTGCAGTCACTCGCCCCGAATCACACCCAAGCAGCAAGACGGGTGGGGCCTGAGCATCGTCTGATGTGGCCGCTTGCTGTGTTAGCCGTACTTTGTAATTGAAGTCGGAAGCCAATTGCTGACGCGCTGCCAAGAAAGCTTGCTCATTCTCGGCGACATCATCTGGCAAGCGATCTGGCAGCTCGGGGTCAAGCCAAGGTAGGCCGGCCGAAAATGTCGATTCGGGCCAAACAACCAAATCCGCGGGCCCCATCGACTGTGTCAATTGACGTGTGTTCTCTACATAGTCATCCCAAGCTTGCTTTATGCGATTTTCATCCGGCTCAAAAAAGGTTGGCGCGTTTTCTTGAACCAGGAGGGTTGTGAGCAGCCCAGGCCGTTGACTTGCAATTTCATCAGCTTGCCTAAGCCGCATTTGCCCATACGATACGCTGGCAAGGACCAATGCGACGGCCGCGGTAGCACCACGCAAATTCCTTCGCAAGGAAACGATCAAACTTTCTTGTGTCTCCTTCGACTCGCCGGCCTGGCCCCCACCAGATTGGCCCGCACCAGACTTCTCAAGTGCTGGTAGCGCGGGCGACACAATAGCAGTGAAAGCCCCAGCCCCTGTCATGACAACAAAGCTGACACCGAAAGCACCAAATATATCGGCAATTTGCACCAGAGCGACCAAGTCGACTTGCGAATGGGCAACCATGTTCGCGCAGTAGCCCGTCAAGATGTAGGTGCGAGCAAATTCAAGGGCAACCCATCCGACCGGCGCGGCCAAGAACAACGGCAGACGCCAGGCGGTTTGCATTTTCCGGACGACAAAGACGAACGCAGGGATGTAGGCTGCCAAGTACAACGACAACGCGAGCCAGCCAAAGTAGAGCGGCCAATAGGCAAGGCGGATTCCCTGCAGAGTTGCCAACCAAAAGACGCAACCGCTCAGCCACAATGTAATGTAATTTCGGCGGCTGAGCGTAGGTGCACGAGCGGCGATGTGCAACCATCCCAGCGGTGCGATCCAGGCTAGCAGAGACCAGCCGACTGGTGGAAATGCCGCCCACAACACAACCGCACTCGCCATTGCCCAGGGCCAAACTCTCACGACTGACGTCGGCGCGGCAGCTTCATCGTGTGTTTTGCCTTTTCCGCCGCGTTTCGTCGCCTTGCCCTTCTTAGGCATCGCTGACCCTCCGTAACACCTGCTACATTTCCCGAACCCTGGTGCGCATTCTCTCGGTTGAGGTTTTAGTGGCTTCTCGCCCGGATAGCAATGTCTCCCCCGCCGGAACCTTCGGCCGCAAGCCACCGGTACGATTCGGGCTCGTTTCGACTACCCCCAGCGATACGGACTTGAAACGCTGAAACGCTGAAACGCTGAGGAGAAGCAGCGAGATAACTCTGCGACCTCAGCATTTCCAACTGCGGTAAGCAGGGAACTGCTCTAAGCCCAATCGAGCGGTGAGTGCCAGGCGTCAAACAATTCTTGCCAGGCGGCGCTCAGGACTAACTGCCCGCTTGATTCGATGCGAATTTCGCTGCCTGCGTCGACTTGACCAAGGCGAAAGACTGGAACGCCCTCCATCTCCGACACAAACTTCTGTTCTACCGCGGCGTCAACCTCGACCAGGAACCTACTGTTGCTTTCGCTAAAGAGCGTGGTGGTCGCACTAAGCCCGGTTGTTTCAACAACATTGCTCAAATCAACTTGAGCTCCCAATTGCCCGCCGAAACACATCTCGGCAAGCGCGACCGCCAAACCGCCTTCACTTAAATCATGACAAGATCGCAACAGACTGGACTCAATCGACCGGTGCACTCTCTTGAAAATCGCGAAGGCGTCATCTGTACGCACCTCGGGCACATAACCGCCCGACTTGCCCAGCACCTTGTGCAGGTGCGACCCGCCAAGTTCGCTGTAGGTGTTTCCGATTAAGTAGAGCGGATTCCCCGCCTCCTTGGCATCCATGGTGACGCATTTTCTCACGTCTGAAATCTGCCCCATGGCGCTGATCAGCAGCGATGGTGGAATAGCAATCGACTGCTTGTTTCCGTCTTCATCAATCCAAGCAAATTCGTTGTTGAGGCTATCTTTGCCACTGATGAATGGCGTCTTCCATGCTACCGCCACATCGTGACAGGCAAGTGAGGCGCGGACAAGGGAGCCGAGCGTTTCCGGTCGGTCGGTGTTGCCCCAGCAGAAGTTATCCAGGATCGCGATTTTGTTCGGATCCGCACCGACAGCCACCGCGTTTCGAACCGCCTCGTCAATTGCACTGGCGGCCATATGGTAAGTGTCCAAATCGCCAAAGTCGGGATTCATGCCGCAGCTAATGACGACGCCCTTGAGTGAATCGACGCGAGGACGAACAACGGCTGCATCGGAAGGGCCATTGGCCGCAGGTCCAACCAGCGGCTTGACGACGCTACCAGCCTGTACTTCGTGGTCATACTGGCGAATCACCCAGTGCTTCGAAGCTACATTGAGGCTGCCGAGAATTGACTTGGTTGCGTCGAGCGTCTCAGCGGCGTCGAGCGTGATTGCTTCACCCGGGACAACTTCTGGAGCAGCATAAACGGCTTCGCGAATAACGGGCGGACGCCCATCGTGCAGGAACTTCATCGGCAAATTGCCAACTTCGTTTCCATCGTACATGAGCCGCAGATTCCCGGTTGCAACAAACTGCCCAATGACAGACGCTTCAACGCCTTCCGCCTCACAAATGGCCTTCATCCGCTCCAGGTGTTCTTGAGGAACAGCAAACACCATCCGCTCCTGAGCTTCGCTAATCCAAATCTCCGTGTAGCTTAGTCCGTCGTATTTCAACGGCGCTTTCTCCAGCCACACTTCAGCCCCTAGCTCTTCCCCCATCTCGCCGACGGCGCTACTGAAACCACCAGCTCCGCAATCGGTGACTGCAGAATAAAGCCCTTCGTCGCGAGCCTGCAGGAGCACGTCGAGCACCATTTTTTCAGTGACAGCATTGCCGATTTGCACCGAACCGCCACTAATCGACTCGCTCTCGCTGGTCAATTCGGCACTACTGAATGTTGCACCGTGAATGCCATCACGGCCCGTTCGACCACCGATGGTCACAATCCAGTCGCCTTCGACCGGAGCCTTCTCCACTTTGTCGACTGGTAGCAGCCCGGCATTTCCGCAGTAGACGAGCGGATTGCCAAGATAACGTTGGTCAAAGTAGACAGCCCCGTTAACAGTCGGAATGCCCATCCGATTCCCGTAGTCCCGCACGCCCGAAACAACCCCCTTCATCACACGACGCGGGTGCAACACTCCTGGCGGGAGCTCATCGGCATTGGTATTTGGCGGAGCAAAGCAGAAAATGTCGGTATTGCAGAAAGGCTTGGCCCCCAAGCCCGTCCCCATCGGATCGCGGATGACGCCACCAATCCCGGTATTCGAACCACCGTAAGGTTCAATAGCACTTGGGTGATTGTGTGTTTCGACTTTGAAGACAACATGGTATTCGTCGTCAAAGGTGACAACGCCGGCGTTATCCGAGAACACTTTCACGCACCAATCGTTATCACCGAGATCTTTGCGGATCTTCTGAGTTGCTTCAAAAATGGTTTCTTTGAGCATATTTTCGAATTGCCGTTTGCCGTTTTCGTCACTGTAGGCAATCCTTCCCGCCAGCGTCTTGTGGCTGCAGTGCTCACTCCACGTTTGAGCTATGGTTTCCAGTTCAATATCCGTCGGCTCACGGTCGAGACTCTTGAAGTAGTCACGAATGGTCTGCATCTCAGCCAACGTAAGATAGAGCTGACCGTGCTTGCTCAGGTGCATTAGTCCGTCGTCGTCCAGCTCGCGGATATCGACGTGTTGGAGGTTGAACTTGTAGTCGGAGCCAACGTCGATGCGCTCGAGTTGGAGTGCACCAGTGATGACACGTTCAATCGAATCATTGGAGAGCAGTTTTTGGCTAATTCGATTGGCTAGTTCTTCGGAAGTATCGCGCAAACGGTATTTCCGAAGCGTTGAAACTTGGGAAGCTTCGACGCCCATGTCCTGCAACGCCCCGAGGGTGCTGAGTGCAACTGGATCCATCACACCAGGCTTGGGCAGTACGTAGACCAATTGTTCACCAGGGGCAGTTGCGTTGAGGGACGGATCGCCCACTTTGGCAACGGTGACGTGTTCGGTAATTGAATCGGCCAGCAGCAATTCAGCGGCTCGTCGCGCAGCAGCTTCGTCGAGTTCTCCCTGGAGCAAAAACCCGTGGGCGGCCGTTATGCATAGGCTGTCCGCCAAGCCGAGATCTCGAGCCTCGTCGGCAAGTGCTTGTGAGACTTGATCCACTTGGCCTTCGGCCGGTACAACGTCAATTTCCCAAAGCGTCACGTTTGGTTTTCCCTTGTTCAAGGAGTTTTTGAATTTGTTCTTCATCCCCACCTTCGACCGCGGCAGTCCACTGCTGAAGGTTTCCAGCAAACTGTTTGAGCGCTGCGGCAATGGGGCCTCTGTTTTCTAAAATGATTTGTCGCCACATCGCAGGGCTCCCGCTGGCGACGCGGGTTGTATCCGCCCAGCCTGTTGCGGCAACGGACAACAATTCGGTATCGGTGGCAGACGCAAGTGCAGCAGCAACAATGTGCGGGAGATGACTGGTTGATGCCACCGCATCATCATGCTGCTGAGGTGAAAGTCGCATGGTGCTGCAGCCAAGCTCTCGCCACAGTTCTTCCGCCAATTGAACGGCAGCAGGCTGGGTGTCTTGGCTAGGCGTCACAATGGCCACTTTGCCATCAAACAGGCCTGCGCGAGCGTGCTCGACACCATCCTTTTCGCTGCCCGCCATCGGGTGCGAACCACAAAATTGGGTGGCATCGACGTTGAGGTCGCGAACTTGTTTGCAGATGCCGGCCTTGGTACTGCCAACGTCGGTAACCAAGCCGCGGGTCCGAGGCAGGAGCCGCTCACACCACTGCGGAATACACTGCACCGGTGTACAAATGACAGCCAGATCGAATCGAGCGTTGCCCGGCAAGCCTTCCGACAAAAAGCTGCCTGCAAAAAAGTCATCGATGGCGCCCATGCGTTGGGCAATCTCCAGTCGATCTTGAGAGCGTCCAATGCCAGTCACCTTGGCGGCAAGTCCGCGGCTACGCAGCGCCATGCCAATTGAGCCACCGAGTAGCCCAACGCCGACAATTGCCGCGTGCTCATACTTGCTCATCGCTGATTTCCAGCAGGGGAAATTGGCACGGGCCGTCCGCGCCCGGATAAAAGAAAGGCGACTCCCGACGACTGTGTGGGCCTATCTTCGTGCTCGTTCGCAACTAAACGGTAGCCAGGCTCCGTCCTGTTTACTGCTGGCAACCGCCTGCTCAATGAACAGCATGCCTTCCACACCGTCGTGAACGTTCGGGTACACCGTGTCAACGCGTTCGATGGTCTCGCCCGACGATTTGGCGACAATGGCGTCAAATGCGGCGGTGTAAATATTTGCAAACGCTTCGAAGAATGCTTCCGGGTGCCCACTTGGCAGCCGACATGCTGCTGCACCGGCGGAATTCATAAACGGAGCATTTGGATCGCGAGTGTAGATCTTATGCGGTTCACCGTTGGCTCGCACGATCATCGCATTGGGCTCTTCTTGTCGCCACTGTATGGCACCCTTGGTTCCATCAATTTCGATGGTAACATCGTTTTCACGGCCGTGGCTAATCTGAGATGCGGTAACAGTTCCAAGTGCGCCGTTGTCGTACTTGATGATACTGGTTCCGTAATCATCCAGTTTGCGATTCGGTACAAACGTTCGCAGGTGGCAAGAAATCTCAGCGGGCAATAACCCCGTCATGTATCGCCCGAGGTTGTAGGCGTGCGTGGCGATGTCTCCAAAGCAACCAGCAGCACCGCTTTTCGTCGGATCGGTCCGCCAGGCGGCCTGTTTTTGGTCTTCGTCTTCTAGCTTCGATCGCAGCCATCCCTGAATGTAGTTGGCTCGAACGGCCTGGATTTCTCCCAGTTCGCCACTCAAGATCATCTCTCGAGCTTGTCGGACAAGCGGGTATCCGGTGTAATTATGCGTCAGTGCAAAGACGGTGTCCGCACCATCGACGACTTTGGCAAGGTCTTCCGCTTGAGCCAAGTCGAATGTCATGGGTTTGTCGCAAACGACGTGGTATCCCGCTTCAACGGCCGCTTTGGCAATTTCGTAGTGCGTATGGTTTGGCGTGGTGACGCTGACGAAGTCGATTCGCTCGCCTTCGGGAAGCTGTTTTTCCTTTTCGAACATTTCCTGATAGGAACCGTACGCCCGATCTTCGCTCACGTTGTAATCCGCGGCCGACGCCTTGCTACGCTCTGGGTTGCTGGAGAAGGCACCGGCGACGACTTCGGCGCGATTGTCCAGGCAAGCAGCGATCGAGTGGACTTTTCCGATGAACGAGCCAATCCCGCCGCCAACAAGTCCCATTTTTAGTTTGCGATTCAGCGGACCATTGGTCATTTTAAAGCTCCAGGAACGAACAAACAGCAAAACGACGAAGAAGGCTCAGGCAAAGCTTGCTCAAGCGGCACGGATTGCCACATTAGCATGTCTCACACGCAAAATGCGGTGCTTCAACTGCCTTCCAAGAAGCGAACGTTCTACCACATTTGCAGCGATTCCGGGAGCGGGCAAGTCTTGCTCTTTCAGACAAC
This sequence comes from uncultured Pirellulaceae bacterium, assembly GCA_964411445.1. GTDB lineage: Bacteria > Planctomycetota > Planctomycetia > Pirellulales > Pirellulaceae > Aureliella. The sequence continues at coordinate 2,883 of CAYPLE010000142.1, read as the reverse complement.
TTGACGTGGCAAAATACGGTCTTCGCAATCCTAGAGAATGGCTATTTCGCCAGCCGAAAGCCAGAGAACTGCCACCGCGCGTCCGGCGGGAAGAAATTACGGTAAGTCTTACGAATATGGGTCGATGAAGTGGCGCACGACCCGCCTCGCAGCACATACTGGTTGCACATAAATTTCCCGTTGTACTCCCCAAGGGCTCCGTCGGGAGGGCGATAGCCGGGATAAGCAATGTACGGGCTGCTGGTCCACTGCCAGACGTTCCCAAGCGGAAGCCACCCTTGCGCCAACGAGCCCTGCGATTCTTCAGAACCAGTTTGATGCGATTTAGGAGTTACGGGATCGGAGAATTGCGCCACCAATTCCGCTTGTGGATGAATGGCCTGGCTCGATGCCATCAGGCGATCCGCAAAAACGCCTTCGACGCGACTGCTCGCGTGGTACTCCCACTCAAACTCCGTCGGCAACCGTGCCCCGGACCACCGCGCGAACGCATCAGCCTCAAAGAAGCTCACATGGCATATCGGCCTGGTAAGATCTAGTGGCTGTAAGCCAGTGAGCGTGAATTCAAACCACTGTTTCCCCCGCTTGAGCCAGTAAAGTGGCTGCTGCCATTGTTGCTCACGAACAACTCCCCAGCCAAGCGAAAGCCAGTGCTCGGGTTGTTGGTAGCCGCCGGATTCTACAAATTCCAGGTACTGGCCGTTGGTCACCAGGCGCGTACAAATCTCGTGCTCATGAAGCAACGCATTGTGTCGAGGCGATTCATTATCATATGCGAAGTGATCTCCGCCGTGACCGACCTGCATGAGTCGCTCCGATTGCCCAATCCACTCAGCCGCCGATCTATTCCCCTCGGATTCCTCAGCCGATTGTGACGAAGGAGGCTGCGCAACACCGGCGTAGACGGGGTGCAGAGGATTGCTAAAGAGCACATGCTTGATGTCCGTCAGCATGAGCTCTTGATGCTGCTGCTCGTGCTGCAAGCCAACCTCAAGAACCAACAACTGCTTCGGTGTAAGCGTCTCTTCTTCGAGCAGCTTGGTAACCTGCTGATCGATATGGTTGCGATAATCCAGCGTCTCGTTCATACCTGGCCGCGAGATCTGGCCACGCTGATCGCGCGGGAATTGCTCGCCGACAGAGTTGTAATAGGAATTGAACAAGTACTCGAAGCTGTCATCAAATCGCTGATAGTTTCCTTGCTCCGCCAGCAAAAAGGTCTCAAAGAACCAAGTTGTGTGCGCTAGGTGCCAGCGTGTTGGGCTGACGTCCGGCATCGTCTGAATAGCGCAATCTTCCGGTGAAAGCGGTTCGGCAATTCGAGTGCTGAAACTTCGCACGGAGCGAAAGCGCTCAGCCAACTGCTGGCGGCTATCGGGGCCTCCTGTTGCGACAGGTTGTACTGTTGGATTCGACGCATTGCTGCTCATGAATTCGTGACGCCACTAACGTCGCTCTGGGGAGAAGAATTGACTGACTCTACAGGTATCTTGAACGCTTCGCGGCGTGAGAGCCTAGCTGTATCGCTTACGCAACTAAGCTTTTGCGACGCTACTGCCATGTCCACCGTTGCTACCCTCGGTTTTCGCCGCCTTGTCGCTGCTGCCCCATCTGCCCGCAAGCAGGTCAGACATTGGCCGAGAAACCTCGTTACCTTCCAAGACGATTTTAAGCCCCGCGGTGATTGGTGTCGCCAGGAACATGCCTGTAACTCCCCACATCATCCCCCAGAACATCAAAGCCAACAGGATGACGACAGGATGTAAATCTGAGGTGTCTCCCATCAACTTGGGCTCGACAACATTTCCGCTAATGATCTGAATTGACATCGTGACGACTATGGCGGAAACCATCCAGGCCGCCGAGCCATCACCGAGCAGGATGAAGGGAATCGGCAACAGGCTGGCGACGACGGGTCCGACGTTGGGAATATAGTTTAGGAGAAAAGCAAGGAGACCGAACGTCAGTGCCATGGGAACACCAAACGCTGCCAAGGCGACGCCAAAGGCAACGCCGGTGAAGATTGAAATAATGGTCTTCATCATCAAGTACGACCGCACCTGACGATCAACCGCTTGAATCGAAGCGTAAGCTCTGGGAGCGTCTGCCGATCCCAGCAGGATGAAAAACACATAAATCAAAACAACCACGCTCGTCGAAAAAATTTCCAGCAAGGCTCCTGAGACTCGCATCAAACCGACACGAATCAAACTACCGGCCGTCTCCTCAAAGCTGGCTTTGTAATCTGGGTTAAACTGATCATCAATCTGCATCGGTTCACGTATGGACGTACCGTCAAGTTGCAGCCCCATCGGAGCTTGGTCCCCCAGTGAGACCTGGCTAGCAGGCAGGGCCTGGCGAGCAAGTGTGGCCTGGCTCGGCTCTGTGGATTCGTCTTCGCCGGACGCTGCATTTCCTTGATTGCCTGAAGGCGCTGCATTTCCTTTTTTGTCGGAAGCTGTCTGCTCCGGATCATTGCTTTCTACAAAATCCAGATCGAATGAAACCACCCTCCCCCTGGGAGGGTCGCGAGGAACGAGCGGGGAGGGTGAATACGCGGTGTTCGATCGGTTTTCGCGCCCAATAGACGACGAGTAACCCTCCCCTCGCTGCGCTCGACCCTCCCAGAGGGAGGGTGTAGATACTCGCCCCTCCCGGAGGGCCCAGAGGGAGGCCAAAGCTACTTGACCCTCCCGGAGGGAGGGTGAAATTAGATGTGTGCGAACCAATGCCCCCGAAGTGGGTGCTGCAGAACGCGCGGCGTCGGAATGCGACTGCAATGAGGCTGAATCACCGAGAGTATCGGCCGTACTCTTGTCCTGTCTCGAATCGCTATCGGCAGCATTGCTTCCAACTTCCTTCTCGGCTGCATTCTCATTCGCA
>CAYPLE010000141.1:7851-12733 GCA_964411445.1 uncultured Pirellulaceae bacterium | reverse complement strand
AGCGCATCTGAAGTAGACCATCAAACTTCTTAAACGCGGGGCTATGGAAGTGTCTCGTGCTGCACCCAGTTGATGTCTTCGGGATATCGATCTGGATCAAGACGAGTGGAGTGTAGGAGCTGGACTTTCCATTGGCCGTCTTGTTTGACAACTACGGCGCTTTCAAGCCAAACGACGGTCCGCAGCGTTTGGTCACGACGAATCTCGGCTTTGTTCCAGTAGCTCACCCAGGCAACGTTGCCGTTTTGCCGGGCTCGAATCTGGCTGAAGAAGTTCTCGCGTACGTAAGGCTTGCCCTTTGGCTGAACTGCGTCGATGAGCTTTTGCATTGTCCAGTCTTCGCCATGCTCGAGCAACTGAAAGTCGTCGGTCGCCGTCGCTTGCATAGCCTTGCCATCGTGTTTGGACATAGCAGCAAAAAGCTCCTTGACCGGTTGAAACGCAGGATGGTCAGCAGCTATAACGCTCGCGTTTAACAAGAGCAACGCACAGAAGCAAAATCCAATACGTAAGTTTCCACGTACGACGCCAGTCATATTCACAACTTTCATCTCAAGAAAGACAACAAGAAATCAGGGACGACTGTTTGGATTCTAAACGCGAAACGCGAATCTGTTTAGAGCTGCTAGAATCGTCATAAACCAGACTGGCCATTGAGGACGTATGTACTCCCCCCAAGGGAAACTGGCAATGAACGGGATTCAGAATTGGGCACTTGTCGAGCATTTCTACCGAGCAGCACGAAGAATTCTGGATGCCAGCATGCCGTCGCTGTGAAGCTGCTATATTGTTGACCGCGACTCGCAAAAGGCAGAGCGGTTTGGAGCTCAGGTAAGGGCGCTCCGCTTTGTTGAAATCCCAGTTTGCCAGCTTACAAACAGCCGCGTCTGTGTCAATCAACGATTCCGAATCTAGAGGACTTGTGATGAATTCCAAAGGTCTAGTTTGTTCATTCGTGGCAACGCTTCTGTGCTCGCCAGCCTTGGCTGTTGAAGTGTTTCGCGTGACTGAAGCGAATTACGACAAAGTAGTCCCGCACGGAAAGGAAGTCGACGCCATCATTGGGGATTGGGTTGTGCGGAACGGGGAAATCGTCGCCGTCATAGCCCAAACGACACCTGGCCGCAAAGCAAACATGACGACGCGTGGCGTTGCGGGGACGCTGATCGATCTCACGGAGCGTCGCGCTGAGAGTGACCAGCTAAGTTGCTTTTATCCCGCAGGTGGAGGGTATATTTTCGAAGGGGAGCCGGTCCAGGTCAGTGTTGATGGCAGGCCACTCGACGGCGAAGGCGGCAAAGGAAAAGTGGTCGAGTTAGCGGTCTCTGGCAAGTCGATCGATGGCACGTCGGCGGCGGCCAAGTTAGTGTACAAGTTGGAAGAACAGTCAGATGCACTGGACTTTTCAGTCGAAGTGACGAATCTCACGGAGAAAGAGCATACCACGGGTGCAGAATGTGCACTCCGCTGTGATGGCAACTTGTTTAAGAATCGCCTCTCCGACGACAAATCAGCTTTCCTTGCAGAAGATCAGTATTTCCGCCAATGCTACGCGATTTCACTTACTGAAAATCTTACCAGCGGTGGGGGGCGTACGATTCCGATCCGCGCACCAAATACCGCAACCAAGATCAAGCCTGGCGAGTCCTTTAGCTATTCCGGGAAGATCTTTTGTTCTCAGGGGCTTCCGGGTGCTCGGTCATGGATTGCTTCATTGGCTGATGCGTCCAAGCGTCTTCCTGTACAGCTCAAGCTTCAGTCACCAAGAGGAAGTGTCGAACACGTACAAGTTGCCCTGGTGCATCGCAGAGCTGATGGCGTGGCGCGAGACCTTGGGATAGTGGAAAGCGATTCGAAGGGCCGCGTCTTTTGCAAGTTGCTTCCCGGTAAGTACACCGCCAAAATCACGAGCATCGGCCGTAGCCCCCGTGAACACAGCTTTCAGGTTGCCGATCGCAAGATTTCAGACAACATTACCCTCGAAGCGCCGGCCCAAGCAAGGATAGCGATCAAGGATGCAGCCGGGCAAGGAATTCCGGCCAAGATTCAGTTCCTTGGTCAAGCAGGCAGCGAGACCCCAGACTTTGGCCCTGATTCAGCCATCTACGCGGTAAAGAACGCGGTTTATACGGCCAACGGCAAGGTATTGCAAGACATCGCTCCGGGGACATATCAAGTGATCGTCAGTCACGGACCTGAATACACAGCCGAATTCGCAGAGCTCCTCGTGCAGGCGGGTAAGATCGCTGACTTGAACGTTACCCTTCGTCGAGTGGTGGACTCGCGTGGGTGGGTAAGTACCGAATACCACAGCCACTCAAGCCCCTCGGGTGACAATGTATCGCACCAGACCGGGCGTGTTCTGAATTTGTTGGCCGAGCATTTGGAGTTCGCCCCCTGTACTGAGCACAATCGGGTCGATACCTACGCCGATGATTTGGCGTATCTTGGTGCTACCAAACTGATGGCAACGTGCACAGGAATGGAACTGACAGGCAGCCCCTTGCCGATCAACCACCAAAATGCTTTTCCGATTCACCATCACCCGCATACTCAGGATGGCGGTGGGCCACTAACTGACACGGATCCTGTCAAGCAGATTGAGCGGCTGGCCCTTTGGGACAACGCCAGTGACAAGGTCGTCCAGACGAATCATCCCAACTTGCCACAGATTCTTGGTGACAAGGATTTGGACGGCAAGGCTGACGGTGGCTTTCGCGGCATGCTCGGATGGATGGACGTGATCGAAGTCCATCCGCCGCAACTCATCTTCCAAACACCTGCTGCGAATATTTCGCCCGGTGACAAGAACGACAATCGAATGTTCTTCTGGATGCAACTGTTAAACTTGGGTTATCGAATTCCTGGCGTGGTAAACACGGATGCTCACTACAATTTTCACGGCTCTGGATGGTTGCGAAATTATGTCCGTAGTAGCAGCGATGTGCCAACGGAAATTTCTGTTGCAGAAATGATTCAATCGACCGAACACGGGAACTTGGTAATGACCACAGCTCCTTTCATGGAGGCCTTTGTGACTGACAACGAAGGCGGTTACTACATTCCAGGAGACGACGTGCCCGCAGGCAAGGCCAAGAAATTGACGATCCGTGTCCAATGTGCGAATTGGTACGACATCAACAAGGTCCAAGTCTTCGCCAACGGTCGTGCTTTGCCGGAGATGCTATTTACCCGAAAGACCACGCCGCAGTTGTTTAGCAACAACACGGTGCGGTTTGAAGCCAATATCGAACTCCCCGAGTTCGCCGAAGACACACACATCATTGTCGCTGCAATTGGCGAAGGTCTAACGTTGGGGCCAGTCATGGGGCCCGAGCAAGGGAAACTACCGCCGATTGCGGTCGCAAACCCAATATTTTTGGATATCGATGGTGGCGGATTTCAAGCAAATGGGGATGATTTAGGGGTGAAGGCTCTGGTCGGAGAATAGGACGTTCTGACACTGGGCCGAAACCACCTTTTAGTAGGTCCTTTCGTACCCAGCGAGGCAACGTTGAGTTTCCAACAAGATAAGTCAATTGAGGCGTTCTCCCGCGCGAACCGTTTCATGCCCGGAGGCGTGAACAGTCCCGCGCGTGCGTTTGGAGCTGTCGGTGGAAAGCCGCTCTTCATCAAGCGAGCGGCTGGGCCGTACCTCCACGATATCGATGGCAACAAGCTGATCGACTATATCGGTTCCTGGGGCCCAATGATTCTCGGTCATGCTCATCCGGTCGTCGTCGACGCGATTCAGAAAGCGGCCGTTGATGGAACCAGCTATGGTGCGCCAACCGAACGTGAAACTGAACTCGCGGAGCTAATCTCAGAAGCGGTGCCAAGCGTTGAAAAGATGCGATTGGTCAACAGCGGCACCGAAGCAACGATGAGCGCCATCCGTTTGGCTCGTGGTGCAACTGGGCGATCGAAAGTGATCAAGTTCGCGGGTAATTATCACGGCCACGTCGACAGCCTGCTCGTCTCCGCTGGCAGCAGTGCGGCCAATCTGGGCGTGCCCGATTCTCCAGGCGTTACGCCTGGGTGCTCAGCCGACACGATCGTTCTTCCCTACAACGACTCGGACCGTTTGGCCGTTGCCTTTGACGCAAACGGACCTGAAATCGCTTGCGTGATTCTGGAACCAGTGGTTGGCAACATGGGATGTGTTCCGCCTGCCGATGGGTTCCTCCAATCCGCCCGTGAACTCTGCACGAAGCATGGTAGTGTTTTGGTGTTTGATGAAGTCATGACGGGGTTTCGAGTTGCACACGGCGGGGCTCAGCAGATTTACGATGTAAAGCCTGATTTAACAACGATGGGCAAGATCGTTGGTGGAGGCTTGCCTTTGGGCGTTTACGGTGGCCGCGCGGATCTGATGGACCAAGTGCTACCGGCTGGAAAAGTCTTCCAGGCTGGAACGCTGTCAGGCAATCCGCTGGCCACAGCCGCTGGCATTGCGACGCTTCGTTTGCTTCGTGACGAATCGCCATACGCGTATCTCGAAGAGCAGGCAGCCCGTCTTGCGGCCGGACTTTCCGCGGCGGCTCAAGCTGCTGGGATCGAGCATGTTGTTCAGCGAGTCGGTAGCATGATGACGCTCTTCTTCCACCCTGGACCAGTTAACTCATGGGCGGATGCGGAGAAGGCGGACCGAGAGCTGTTCGGGCGCTACTTTTGGGCGATGGTTGAGCGTGGAGTTTACATGCCGTGCAGTCAGTTTGAAGCACTATTCTTCTCCGCAACCCACACGCCGGAAATCATTGACCAGACGATCGACGCAGCTCACGATGCACTGGCTGCATGTGCTGCTGGAGCGTGAACTTGATCAGGCCAAGCCGAGTTGGTCTGACTCGGGGTTCGGCTTTTGTTCATCAATCGGCAAAGC
>CAYPLE010000141.1:0-7751 GCA_964411445.1 uncultured Pirellulaceae bacterium | reverse complement strand
CCAAGCCGAGTTGGTCTGACTCGGGGTTCGGCTTTTGTTCATCAATCGGCAAAGCAATCGGCAAAGCAATCGGCAAAATAGTCCAACCATCGCGGTTTTTCGCGAACCATACAAACCATCCGGGGAGATCCGATGCATGGGCGTAGGCAACCAGGGAAACGGGAATATCGACTGTTCGTCTAACGCGCGGACTTGCGCGGCCACAGACGGTGAAGTCTCGAGCATTGACTCCTATGGCGCGGCAACCGACTATCTCTACAGCCGGATCAATTACGAGCGGATCGGAATGCCGCCCTATACGCCTGGCAACTACCGTCTTGATCGGATGCGCGCCTTGCTGTCCTTGCTGGGTAATCCACAAGACCGCTTCGACATCGTGCACATCGCGGGAACCAAGGGCAAGGGGACGACGGCAACGCTCGTAGCCCACTGCCTTCACGCTTCGGGCATCAAGACCGGGCTTTACACCTCGCCGCACCTTGAAAAGATTGAGGAACGCATTTGGTTATCGGGCGAACACATTTCGGCCCAGCAGTTCGTCGAACTGACAGGCGAGCTCGCTGATGCTGCAAAGCAATTGGCGGGCGGTGAGCATGGCATGCCGACTTTTTTCGAACAAACAACCGCGATGGGGTTGCTTCATTTCGCCCGCAGCGGCGCCGATGTTGTTGTTTTGGAAGTTGGACTTGGCGGACGACTGGACAGCACCAATGTTTGCAATCCGCGTTTGACGGCCATCACTCCCATCGGATTGGATCATCAGGCACAACTGGGCAACACGATTGAAAAGATTGCCAAGGAAAAGGCTGGGATCATTAAGAAGGGCGTTCCACTGGTTTGCTCTGCACAGAATCCGGAAGCGCAATCGGCGATCTTGGACGTTGCCAAAGAAGCTGGCGTGGAGTGCTTGTTGATCGACCGCGATTTTTCCTTTGCATGGCGCCCCAGTCACGCGGAGTCTGCTGGCACTACGGCAGCGGAGATCCTTTTCCAGCCGTCTGCCGTTCAGCTCGGGCCCTTCGAAGGCGTCTGGAAAACGCGGTTGCTCGGCCAGCACCAAGGAATCAATATTTCTGCCGCACTGGCAATCCTGGGGTGCCTGCATGATATGGGATTCCCAATCGACCGGGCGAATACGATGCAAGCTATTGCAACCGCGCAACCGCCTTGTCGTCTTGAACTGATTTCCACGTCTCCAACGATCATTGTCGATACAGCCCACACGCCGGAATCAGTCGAGGCCGCCCTCAGCGCACTGAAAATTCACTATCCGGACCGCAATCCAATTGCAGTTTTTGCGACCAGCAAGGACAAAGACTTCAGTAGAATGCTCTGTGCGTTGGGGCAAAGCTGTTCAAAGGTTGTTTTGACGAAGTACCAAGGCAATCCACGCGGCGTTCCCACCGAAGCGTTGTCGCGTGCGTTTGACGAGATTGTTGCCCAGGAGAATCGGCAGGCGGAAGAGTCGACCGCCGATTGCTGCCAAATTTCCTTAGCCGCGACTCCCCATGAAGCGTTGAAGATCGCCCGCTCAGCGTGTGGCCCCGAGGAGCTCATCCTAGTGATCGGTTCTTTCTTCTTGGCTGGAGAATTGCGTCCGATCATTCAGGATTTTGCTTTGCAAAATGATGCCACGGGAGCGTTTAAGCATGAATAAGATAAAACCCTTGCAGTTCCGCTTCGTGCTTTTGGTTGGTTGGATCGCCTTAGCACTTGCTTCCAACACTAGGGCGCAGTTAGCTGGCCAGGTTCCTGCGGGCACTGCAGTCGACTCGCAGCACAATGGCCGGCAGACAAGTGCTAACGCCTTGATGTTTGACCGCTACGCCACAATTGATATCCTCGAACATGACGTCTCATTCCGCGTCAACGTGCCGAAGGCGACCATTGAAGTTGAATCGACGATGGTATTCAGCCAAGCAGTCCGCGCGGTCCCATTGTTCGATCTTAAACCCAACGTGAAGTCGATGAAGCTCGATTCGATCGTCCTGGACACCGCTCGGATTGGTTTTGTTTCACCGCCTGATGGAACTGCCAATTTCGTCGACATCGGGCTTGAGCTGGAACCTGGCATTCACACTCTGCATTCGTGCTACGATTTGAACGCCGAAAATACGCCGCGTTGCCGTTTCGAATGTTCGGTCATTCCTACGGGAAAAACCAGAACACTGACTCCTGCGATCCATTCCTTTGAGAATGGACGCCAACTTGATTTTTTGATGGCAGTTATGGACTACGCGCCCGCCACGTATCGCACCGACGGGCGAACGTTTCTGGAACGATATATTCCATCGGGGCAAGAAAGTGATTTGCACCGATTGTCGATCAATGTTGAGCTAACAGGCTCGGATGTACCGCATCGCATCATCGCAAACGGCCGAGTTGACGGATTGCGCGTGGAATTTCCTGAGCATACTTCATGCTCTTCGGCCTATTTTCACCTCATTCCGGTTCCGCGTTATTTCGTCTCTGAGCAAACGTTGGACGTCGCGAATCAAACGATCGACGTGACGGTCTACTCTACCGTTGCGGCAGGTGAAGAATTTCACCAAAAGAGCGTTTCTAATGTTGTTGCCGGTGTCGAAGAACGCGCCTTGGAAATTGGTTTCTATCCGAACGAGTCCTTCATTGCTCACCTGTACCCCAAAGCGGGTGGGATGGAATATACGGGAGCAACGAGCTGTGCTCCATCGGCACTGCGGCACGAAATTACGCACTCGTGGTTTGGGCGAGGCATGCGTCCACGATCGGGGGCGGACGGATGGATCGATGAAGCCATTACGACCTGGTGGGTGGACCGTCGCGGCCGTTTCGATGCAACGCCACCAAGTTTTGAGGAACTTTCGAAGAAGCGGTTTCGCAAGCTATCGTTCGAATCACGGTATTTTCGGATGACTCCATCGGCCTCGTATCGCCAAGGAGCCGAGTGTATCGCGTATCTAGCCAGCGTCTATTCGCATGGAGGCCGCGACTTGAAAGCAGTCTTGATTGATTTTGCGGAAGAGAACATGCACCAGGCCGTTTCCACGGAGCAGTTTCTAAACTACGTAATCAGCCGTGCCCCCGAGACAGACGAGCTTGAGCAAGCGATGCGTTTATTCGTTTACGGAAGCCCAGATGAATCCAAATGATCCAGTTCATTCAATTGACCTGCTGGAAGAGGCACTGTCGGTGGCGGAGAAGATCGGCATTGAAGTCCGCCCTGAATGGCTTGGAGAATCGACTGGTGGCGTTTGCCGAATCGGCACAAAGCACATTCTGTTCCTTGATTTGTCACTCTCGGCTGCTGAACAATTAAAGCAGGCGATTGAAGCACTTCGTTCCAAGGGATTGCCAGATGATGTTGCCTGCGAGTTGAGTCTTCCGCTGCGCAGTCGTGTCAATTCTGCCGATTGAGCCGGTTGGGTGGGAGGACCGCCCGATCTCCGAGGGGCCGCGGCATTTGCTAGATTCTCGCGCTCTTCACTTTCGCTGAGCGGTGCGTACTATGACACCGCACGAGAGTTTGGCGAGATGAGACGCCTGGAGGGTTGCCCTGCGTGGCGTTCTTGATTGCCTGCATAATCGTCGTCGCAGTGAAAAATCGCGCTGACCCGAACGCTAGACACAACTAGCCTTCACCGGAACAGAACGATTGACGCGTGTAGCCGTAGTTTTGGGAACAGCAGGTTTTTTGGGCACATCTGACGCTCGAAAACGGCCTTCCCTAGCAATGCTTGCGTTTCACTTCGAGGAGTCTTGGCGGGAAGGCCGATTCCACAGCTTACGAGTTTATCGTCTTCCATTGGCATCAGGATGTCTTGCCATGTGGAGGTGTGGAAACTTCGCCAGTATCACTTCTGGCGAGGATGATAATCAGCCAAGGATTGTGATGTGCGGATTTCCAGCCTAACAAAACGGATTACCGGTCTTGCCTTAAGTCTGGTAGTTTCAGCGTACTCGGCCGCCGGACTTCGCGCACAGATTGTGCTGCGGAGCCAAGGTGACCAGCAGACGCGCTCGCTGCAAGACTCGAGTCGCAAGCAGCAATTGCCGGTGTCACGCGACACGAATCCAATGTCTCGTGAGCTGCAGTCGCGTTTGGGCCGAGGAAATGACTCGAGCATGTCCATTCCCGCGGCCAGAGCCTCCGGTGCGTCTGCTCGCGATTCCGAATATCGGGAGATCCTGGCCGAGGCCAGCTTTCTTGAGCGGCATTACAGTTTGGTGCGGCGAGTCGTAAAGTTCGTCAGTCCGAGTATCGTTCACATCGAAGCGATCAAACGTACCGATCCCGGCAAGGGCTTTGCCAGCAGCAAAATTGAAGAGGCTGGTGCTGGGGTAATCGTCGATATTCGCGGTGTACCACACGTGTTGACCAATCGCCATGTGATTCACTCCGCCGAGCTAAACTCCATCAAACTTGAGCTCAATGATGGCACGTTGCTTCGTCCGGTGAGCGTCTGGACGGATCCATCGACCGATGTCGCCGTCATGCGACTCGCCGAACGCGACCTGACTGCAGCCCGTGTTGGCAACAGCGATATTATGGAAGTCGGTGACTTTGTACTTGCCGTCGGTAGCCCGTTCGGACTGAGCCATAGTGTCACGTATGGCATCTTGAGTGCAAAAGGACGGCGGAACTTGGAGCTTGGATCACGTGAAATCGAAATCCAAGACTTCTTTCAAACCGACGCCGCCATCAATCCTGGCAACAGCGGTGGTCCACTCCTGAACCTGCGTGGCGAAGTCGTCGGGATCAATACTGCAATCGCAAGCAACTCCGGTGGCAACGAAGGAATCGGTTTCACGATTCCAATCAACATGGCCATCCTCGTAGCTGAACAACTGGTTACGCGTGGCGAACTGCAGCGAGCCTACTTGGGAGTTCGCTTGGAGAATCGATTCGATTCTAAGACTGCGACTCAAATGGGGTTAGCGTCCAACCAGGGGGCTCTGGTCAAGGACATCATCCCCGGGTCGCCTGCACAACGAGCTGGTATTCTGGTCGGTGACGTCATCCTCGAATTCGATTCCATCCGCGTACTCAACGACGGCCACTTGGTCCAGTCGGTGGGACTCACGCCCGCGGGCCGGAACGTTGGAGTTGTCGTGTTCCGAGGTGGCCGAACGATGCGACTCAATGCCGTCCTGGACGCGAGCCCCGAGCAGTAAAGTCGCTGTCTTGGTTTGTGATGGTAGTTGATATTTAAGACCTATCCGCCAGCCATCAAGCCTGCTGGCAATGGGGCGATCATCCTGCCACAATGGCCTCCTTGCGACGACACGTCTTCTAGGAGCCACTTATGTCCAGGTTGAATTCTTCTGCACTTGCTGCACTCGTTCCGTTAGTACTGCTGGGAGCGATCTTCCCTGACCAAGTTGCTGCACAAACTGCTGCACAAGTCGTCTCTACACAGGCAACTTTGACAGACTGGCTGGCAACCCACCTCGACGCAATCGTCGAAGATTACCAGTATCTGCACCAACACCCTGAAGTCTCATTTGCCGAAAAGAATACGGCAAACTACTTGGCTGATGCGTGGGAAGCGTCCGGGCTGGACGTCACGCGTAACGTTGGCGGTTTCGGAATCGTCGGACTGCTGAACAACGGAGATGGACCAACATTGATGTTGCGTGCGGATCTCGACGCGCTGCCAGTCTCGGAAGCAACTGGTCTGCCCTACGCATCGAAAGAGTCCGTCACCACCGACTCTGGAGCTCGAAGCGGCGTTATGCACGCTTGCGGTCACGATATCCATATGAGCAATTTGATTGGCGTGACCCGTTTCCTAGCCCAGCACAGAAACTTGTGGACTGGAACGCTTGTATGCATCGGACAGCCAGCGGAAGAACGTGGGGCCGGAGCGCGTGCCATGCTCGATGATGGACTTTTCAAACGATTTCCCAAACCCGACTACGCCATCGCGCTTCACTGTGAGAGTGCGACGGCTGTCGGAAAAGTTGCTGTGAGTCCTGGTTATTCGATGGCCAATGTGGATTCGGTTGATATCAAAGTCAAAGGGAAGGGCGGCCACGGCTCAGCCCCCGATAAGACCGTCGATCCAATCATCCAGGCTGCGGAGCTCGTTGTTGCTTTACAGTCCATTGTATCCCGAGAGGTCAAACCAAGTGAGCCAGCGGTTATTACAGTAGGCTCCATTCACGGCGGTACCAAGCACAACATTATTGGCAACGAATGTCATTTGCAAATCACTGTGCGGAGCTACTCAGACGACGTACGCAGGCTTCTATTGTCAGCGATTAAGCGAAAGGCATTGGCAGTTGCGGAAAGCCATCGTGCGCCGCGGCCAGAGGTCACTGTATCCGAAGGCACTCCTGCCCTGCGCAACGATGACGAGCTCACGGGCCGAGTTGTCGAGAGCTTTCGCAAGGCGATTGGCTCGGCGAATGTGCTGCCCATGGCACCGGTGATGGGTGGTGAGGATTTCAGCCAATATGGCCTAGCTGGCGTCCCTATTTGCATGTATCGACTCGGCGTGGTCGCTCAATCGCGACTGGATCGCTACGAAGCTACAGGCCAGACGCCGCCATCGTTGCACTCGCCGACCTTCTATCCCGATGCGGCAGACTCACTTGAGATTGGCGTCAAGACGATGGTGACAGCCGCCTTGGATGTCTTCAATTCGAATTAGCCAACCTGATGGTAGTGCGTAAGCGATCATTTCAGTTTGTCGCTATGGGCAACAGTCCGCTCGGCACCTTTGAGTGACGCTTTTGCTTTTCTCCAGAGATCATAGATGCCGACCGTGCCGCTCTTACCGCCCAGTAGTACTTCAAACTGGTTGGAATCGCGAGCAATAGATGCTGCGGCCAATTGGTCCTGTGCACCACGCAGCGCCTGAGCGAGCGTGTTCGCCGCGAGGCGTTTGTCCTGCCAGTCCATCTCAGCCTCTGCAGCATCACTGCGCAAAAGGTAGGGTTGGCCAAACCAAGCCAATAGCTCGGGATTACTTTCTTCCCAGAATGGATACTCAATTGCTACTGGCACCATCCAAACTCTCGGTCCATCGGACCATGTGGGACCGCCCACAGAGCCCGCTCTTGAGTTTTTGTGACTGGCGAGTTTACTTGCAAGGTGTGCCAATCCGGGCATCAGATCCGCTTCGCGATCACGCGGGTCCGCAAACCTGCCTTCGGGAGTTAGCCAGATGGATGCACCTGGGCGAGCAAGTACGATGCGACTGGTCTTCAAGAAGTCGGCTGCCCCACGCTGCGTTCCTTGTTCAATTCCAAAGAACCCCATCTTCTTGAAGATCTTGTACTTTTCCAACGCATCGGCATCGATGGGAGCGTACATACGGAAGCCGCCAAAAATGCGGTCGGCCAAGAGCATTGCCGTAATTGGATCCCACCAGGAGGCGTGGTTGGCGTACACGACGAGGCAGTCATCCGCGCGAATGTCGAAACCGACAAGCGACTGGCGATTGACGGCAAACGCGTGAAAACGCTTCTTAACGATCCGTGGTAGCATCCACCGAAAGCCGCCCACAATTTGCTTGCTGATCGTCGGTTCGCCGTTCATAAACTCGATTCGGAATGTAGAGAATTCGGGAGCACAATCGGCATGACTACTAACTGACCGCCCCTGCCCGTCGACAGCCCCTGCCCGCTGTCAGCTAATGCGTCGCGAAGATCGGCCCGCCGCGAAACATATGTGAGTCCGGCTAACACGAGGCATCCAGTGGCTAACAAGGAACACACGATGACGCGGCTGCGACCCATCATGAAGCTGAAATCCTATAAATGTC
>CAYPLE010000140.1:0-12840 GCA_964411445.1 uncultured Pirellulaceae bacterium | reverse complement strand
TGCACGAATTCCGATCTTGGATCAAGTTGATACTTCTCAACGAGCAATTCTTCCGACTCGAAAACGTCTGCGATCTGTCCAAGCGAAACTTCTGGCAACTTGCGAATCTGGGCATAGCCTTCGCGAGAGAGTTTCAGTCCCAACCGTTTTGCCAATAGTTCGCAAGCCCCGGCCCCACAGTAACGGCGTACTGCATTGTTGGCAGCCAAGCTGGCTTTTTGCTCGGTGAAAATGCAAGCAACGATAAGAACCAAAGCGATTCTAGACAGGAACCGAATCCTCATTTGGCCCTCCGTCTTTTCCAGAAGATGAACAAGGCGACTGCGGCAATAAAATTGCCTGCCAACAATACCAAATGGAAAAAATTTGCCCGAGGTCGCTTTGGTTGTACACCAGCTAGCAAGTAATCTCTGATTTTCTGTTCCTCATCCGCCGTGAAAGGAATGATCGAAATTTTCCTGGAGTGGCGTGATTGGATTCTGGGGCTCCCCTTGCGCGTTGCACGTTCGGCATCCCCACCAAATTCGACACCGGTGAGCCGGTTGTAATCCCAGATGCCTACGTGATCTGCCGGCAGCAGAATTGCATCGTCTATCTGCAGTTCCCATTGCGCCCCATCATGGCCTTTCCACTCCACCCGATCACATAACAACCATTTGCCGCTAAAGACCTTGAGTGACTTCACCTTCCGGAAATTTAGAATCCGCAGCGCGTCGTCCGCGTACCCCGCTGGTCCGCCGGTAACCCTTTCAAAGCGAATCACTTGCATCGTTGGGGCGAACGCAGCTAAAAACTCGATTGATATTGGAGCAAATGCGCCAGACCTACTCCGAGTCGTCGTCTTTAGACGCTTGCATTCTTGCCCCAAGACGACTTCTTCATCGAGCGTCTCAATCGTTGTGAACTGTCTGATTCGATCTATGTCGAGCCATCGCGCACTCGGTATGTTCCCATCGACACCGGTGTACATTGCGCGGCGAAGCTCCGACCAAAAGTCCGATACGGGCTGACTCGAAATAATCATTCGGCTAGTCCGAGCCGCAGGTGGGGGCTGCGTCACAAGCTCACGAAAGAACTGCAGGGTCAATCCGTCGACCTCGGCATTGGCTTCGATAATTATGTGCGGCGAATCAATGTGCGGCTCCCCCGGATTCTTGATACGTTTTCCCACTTCGTTTGGTGGAAGTTCTCCGCTGTTAGCGGTGCCTACATTGATAACGAACGGGATTTTCTCATCGTCACCAGCCTTCCACGCATGCCCGGTGACTTGCATGTTCTGGTAGTCCCACCAGCTTGTGAAACACTGTCGAAGCAATGCGTCGTCCCCGCGCGCACTATAGGGCAGCAAAACAACGAGTACAGTAGTAGCTACCCGGAAGAAGCAGCACATTTTGATTCACTCCCTAAGCCTAAGTGCCAGTACAATGCGAGTACACTCCGCAATTAAGTCCATCCGTCTGCCACCGACCCTCACCTTCTGACGCATCTAGAATGCATTTGACAATCGTCGACGGACCACAATCTCACCCCGAAAGATGCAACCGGTTGTACTGAGATCCCCGCCTGGGGCTTCCAAGGGTGGTGGTGGGACGAGTGCGATGGAACTGCTCATGGCGTAAAACAGACGCGAATCATAGCTCTTAACATGACCATTCTGGGATGAACGCCGCTAGAAAATCGCGTTTCGCCCGCTATGTGTTGCTCACAGGTGGGCGACGAGACGCAGCGAGAACGCATCACCGGTTTAAATAGCTCGGTAGAACACTGTGAGCTTGTGAGCGGGCATCAAGTTACTCCTGGGCAGGGAGGCTGGACGCAGTATCGTTCGTAAGTTAGACGAACAATTGACTTCGCTTTCCAATAGAGCGGGTGGCGGACCCCCTGTCAAGAAAAATCCGAGCAGAAAGTTTGCAACCGCTTTCGGCGAGGCGTTCTTGTGCCGATTCCCAAACAACCCTGTCGTCTCCAGTATGGTTCAGTGGAATGTGTGGGGGCGAATGAAGCCAACGAATGGGCTTGGCAGCACAACGTCACCAAGACGACGCCCGACAGGTTTGTTTTGTGCGATGCAACGGTATGCTGTGTTGTCAGTCGGGGAGAAAAGACGAAGCCTAGCGTGTTGTTTGAAGGCGGATAACTGTGAAATCCACAATTCAGTTGGTTGATTTTGTGTTCGTCGTAAACTGCGTTCTTCTAGGAATGCTGTTTGTTGAGTTGCGCAGTAGTACAACCTGGTTGAACGGGGTTCTTCTGCCCAGTATGAATGATCATCTAGGGGCAGAATACGATTGCATCGCTAGGGCTCTACGAGCCGGGCGTGGTTTTGCAGATCCGTTCCAAGTCGAATCCGGCCCAACGGCATGGATGCCACCGGTGCTGCCGTGCGTACTAGCTGGCTTGTACTGGATTACAGGTGATAACCGGAGCCAAGTTGTTGAAATTGTGCTGGTTCTCAAAGGTCTGGTGTTGATCTCCAGTGGAATGATCCTCGTCTCCGAAGGAAGACGGTTGCGAATGATGGTGGCCGCGTACGTGATCTTCCCGGTTGCTTTGGCTGCCAACTTTTTCTGGTTCTTTCAGGTGACCCACGATGAGTGGTGGTTGCTTCTGGTTGTTAATGCCCTTTGGATCGGATTTTTCCAGCTCTGGAAGCCTCGGCTCACAGGGTTGCCAACCCGCTCGAAAAGGATGAGCTGGTCGGTTGAGCCAGCCATACTATGGGGGAGTTTGGGAGGCATCGCTGCTTTGTCGAGCCCAATCCTAGGAGCCGTTTGGGCCATGATCACGAGTGGAGCAGCGTGCAGTGCAATTAGAAATGGCACTTGGTGTTTACGACCGTGGTTCGTCGCAGCAGTGGTGAGTATTGCGGTCGTAACGCCATGGACAATCAGGAATCGAATTGTGATGGGAGCCTGGTTGCCAATTAAATCCAATGGTGCCTTCGAACTTTGGCAGTCGCAATGTTTGGGAACTGATGGAGTTGTCGATGTCGACGTCACAATGCGGCATCCGTATCCAAGCGACGGTGCCGCACGGCGCCGGTACCTAGAAATCGGTGAAATAGCATTCGTTAGCGAAAAGTGGCCTCAGATAGCAGCGGTGTTTTCAGCCGATCCTGGGCGTTATCCACAACGGATGGCAAATCGGGCGGTCGCAGCGCTTCTTCGTTACCACCCGTATTCCGAGGCCATCGATGCAAGGCAGTGGCCAAGTGGGATTTCAAAGTGGACCCACACGATGCCGTTGCTTGCGGTCGTTGTCCTATTGTTCACTCAACGCGGCATCGGGAATGATCCTAAACACAGGCTGGCTATTGCGATCTTTGTGTTGGTCCTTCTACCATACATTGCAGTGAGCTACTACGACCGGTACGCAGCTCCACTACTTACGGTCAAATGCCTGTTGGTCTTGTATGCAATTCGAGCAGTCGCAGATCGAATAAGGAGTGGTTGTTTCTTGGCACAAGAACAGGCGAAATCCATATCTCGCTAGTGCGAGTCGCACGGATAGATAGCGGTTGCGCTCCATGAAACCTCAGGCGCAAATCAGGGCAAAAGCGTTACACCTGGGCTTGAAGTGTTCTGGTCAGCCCGCGTTGAAGTTTGGCTAGTCCGCAGGCGAAAGCCTGGAACATGAACCTGCTCTGCTAACTGGTTGTCATTGGTGCAAGAGGGTGAGACGACCACTTGAGTTTCTTGCATCCGTTGGCTGAGGTGTCTGTCGAGCGCCGGCAAATATCTGGTTCACCGACGCTGCGTCACCTCCCATCGAAGCTGCTGACGAGGCACAATGTAGGCTGCTGGACTTCCCAAATTCTCGTCTTCAACGGGGCATTTGGTAGAAGCAGATTACAAGTCTTTACACGTGCAAATCGAGTTGGAAGAATCAGGATGAGTGATTGGTCGCGACGGATACCCTTCAAAGTTGATGTGGCTGGAGTAATTCACGTGATGGGCGCAGCTCTCTATGCTCGTCCTGCGGCCGCGGTGCGGGAGCTGATTCAGAATGCTCATGACGCCATGCATCGGCGAAGTCAAACGGATGTCAAGTATCTGGGGCGGTTGGATATACGCCAGCGAATCGACGAAGATGGAAGCCGCATTCTCGAATTCGAAGACAACGGTTTTGGGCTCAGTGTCGAAGAAGCCGAAAAGTACCTAGGCACGCTCGGTGTTGGAGTTACCGGCTGGTTAAAGGGCAGTTTTCGGACGAGCCCGACGGCCGCAAGTTCCAACGCCGAGGCAGATGACCTGATTGGCATGTTCGGCATCGGTTTGTTCAGCGGGTTCATGCTGGCCGATAAAATCGTCGTAGAAAGTCTGCGAGTCGACGCAACGCAGGCAGTGCGTTGGGAGGCTGGACAAGATCCTGAAATCTTGCTCGGCTCCGCCGTTCGCCGTTCCGTTGGGACTATTGTTAGGCTCTATCTAAAGCCGGAGCATGCGCAGTTCGCAGAATCCGAAGAGCTGCTTGAAAAGACCATTCGCGACTACGCGGACTATGTGCCTTTTCCAATTCACCTGAACGATGGAGCCCAGCGCGTCAACGTTATCCAGTCCGCCTGGCTGGAGGCAACGCAGGACGAGGAAGAGATTGAGCTGGCATTTACAGAACAGTTCGACGAGTCGCCACTTGGTGTCCTACCAGTTCAAATCTCCAAGCCTCCGATCGTGGGCGCGCTTTACATTTCACCACAGCGAACCCCCGGTTTTTCTGATGAAGCGAGCGTGACGGCAACCATTCGGAGGATGGTCATTTCTCGCAGCGTTCAAGGTCTGCTGCCTCAATGGGCGACGTTTTTACGTGGCGTTTTGGAGTTAAGGGCCTGCATGCCGACGGCCAGCCGGGAAGAATTGGTTCGCAACGAGACGTTCTTTGCGTGCGCCGACGCGTTGGAAGAAACCGTATTGGCCTACTTCGAAGGCCTCGCCAAAAAGGACCCTTCCAAGCTCCAGTCGATTTTGAATTGGCACCGCTACACGCTTGCTGGAACAGCGCTCGTACATGAACGCGTCAGAGAGCTACTGAAAGCCAACTACCGATTTGCAACATCTGACGGGCAGATGACTTTCGAGCAAATCGTTGCTTGCAGTGATGCGAATCCGATCTTCGAAACGGAATTTGAAACAGTAATTTGGTACAATACCGATCGTCGGCAAGAAGCTTGGATGAACAGCTTGTTCGGTTCGGTTGAGTTTCCTTGTGTGCACACGATTCGCAGCTTCGAGGAATCCCTGTTGGCAGCCATGATTGGCTCCGCCGACACGGTGGGTATGCGGCTTGCAAATCCTGCTAGTGAAGGCTTTGCTGAGCAAGTGCTTGGAATGGATGACGTTGAAGAGGCACCAGCCGCTTGGCAAGAGTTTCTGGGCGATTTGAATGCGGACATTCTTCTTGCTTCGTTTGCTGAGAACACACCAACGATGGCCTTTCTCAACGAAAAGCACGAGTTGATGCAGACCTTTGAAGAGCTAAAGAAGACGGGCGCACTGCCCGCCGGGTTTCAACGCATTATTGATAAACACTTTGATCAGAGTCATTCAGGGCAGAACCAAGTCGTTATCAATCGTCGGCATCGATTAGTTGCCCGGGCGCTGACACAAAGTACAGCCGTGCCGTTAGCCAGCGTACTACGCATGTTGGTCATCAACTCCTTGCGGTCGTGTGGAGCGACGATGTCAGCAGCAGCAGCGCGGCATCAGTCGGAAGACCTGGATTGGATTGCCGAGTGCCTGTGGGGCAAGGAATAGGAAAGGAATAATTGTGAGCGACGCAGAGTTTGAGGGCGGCGAAGCCGATTTGGAACAACGGTTTTCAGACTTGGAAAACAAGTCGTACGAACTGAGCAGGCAGTGTTTGTTTCGGTCCGAAAACCGAATTGCGCAGGAAATTCGACGCCTAGCGAAGGCGGAAGGGAAGCTGATTCCCTACATCGGAGCGACTTTCACGTTGATGAATCACAGCGCCGATTTGCTCGACCCTGCAGCTTGCCGTGACCATGCGCTCGAGATGATTGGCCTGCTCGAAAGCGAGGATCAAGCACGGAAAATCGAAGCAAATCTGCCGGAGGCCGAGTATCAGGATTGCGTGCATTGGTATTCCTCCTGCGGGTACGACAACTTGGCCAAAGCAACCGCCGCGCTGCACGGTCAGAACAGCGACGGCACACATGCTTGCATCGCCGACGGGATTGAAATTTGTCGCCGCACAGGCAAAACGCAGTGCATTACTTGTTTTCGCGAGTACGCGACGAATGTTTATATCGCCGCAGATGACGTAGAAATGGCCGAACACTATGCGACCGTCGGCCTGAGAAATGAAAACCCTGGGCCCCACGATCGACGATGGGCCGGAGCACGTGATTTGGTCGTTTTGGCCATGGCTTCGGGGCGATTGAAAGCTGCCGTCGAGGGCGTTGAGCAACTGATCAACCATTGTTTGACCTGGCACTCACCCAGGCGGGCGAAACTACTCACAAAGTTACTGCTTGGCGAACTGGGAATTCTTATTGGTGAACCCGATCGGTGGGCCGAGGTGTTCAGTGACGAAGATCCGGTTGCAGCAGACGAGTTCCCCTTCTACGAAATGCGAAAAGGACGGCTCGAAGCACTTCACGCGACTGCCGAAGGTGATTTCGCCAAAGCGTCGAAACTATTGAGCCAATGGGATACTCGCTTGAGCAAAGCGAGTGTTTTGGACGAATGGTTCGAGATTCGTTTGCGGTTGATCGCTGTCGAAACCATGGCCGGAAACTCGCAACAAGCAGAGCGACTTGCCAAGCAGTGTCGAGCAAAAGCAGAGTCGGCACGCGACTGGATGACACTCCGGTGCTTAGGTGTGCTCCAGAACGGCCGTCCTGCGCCGTTGCCATTCCTGCAAACACCTGATATCGGACCATGGGCGAAGGTAACGGAAGCCGTAAGCCAGGATGCGACCACTGCTGCAGCGAACGAACACGGACCTGAAAACGAAAGCAGCGAAGAGGCATCTCAACCACCGGAGCTGGCGGCGCGAATCTGGCAGCGCTTGCATCAAGCATATTCTGAGCATGCTGAAGACGAGGCTCGGGCCGCGGAAACTGAAAAACTGCTCGATGAGGTGATTTCGAACAAAGCGTCTGATATTGCCGATGCTGACGAAAAGTGCGGACTCATTGCGATTGTTTCGTACTTGCTCGGTGATGGAAAACGAGCGTCCGACGTTTGGAGCTGGGCCAACACACTCAAGGACTCCATAGGGGAACATGCGAAAGCAATGAACCTAGTCGCCGATCTCGGCGCGACGTTGCTGTTTGGGCACGAAGAACACGTCAACGGCATGGTTCAGCTCGAAAAACTCGAAGAGATGTTCAGGCGTTCGTTGGAGCTGGATCCAAACAATGCGAGGAACTTCAGTCGCGCGGGTGACTTCTTCAAGTACTGTGAGAATATCGGAGAAGCCGAAAAGTGCTATGCGCGGAGTTTTCGACTCGATCGAACTTTTGCCAAGGTCGCTGAGAATCTTGCGTGGGTCTACCGGGTGACGGATCGGCAGCGCGATGCATTGGCCGTCTTGGACCTGGCAATCCGTAGCGGCGCCGAAGAGCCATCCCTGTTTTGGGCGGCTGCCATGTCTGCCGATTCGTTGTCAAAACACGAAAACACTCTGACCTACTTAGACGAGTACCGCGCAATAACTGAGGGAACCGCCTGGGTAGAACTTTATCGCAGTAAAGCACTTCTGCAATTGCGACGCCCACAGGAATCGCTGGATGCGATCACGGCAGAAGAAAAAATTGATCCTGAGCGACCCTGGATATTCGCGGTTCACAGAGCAATTGCCCACGCGCAGTTGTCGAACGATGCAGAATTCGAAGCCGAGTTTAAACGCGTGCTGTCTCTGCCGCTCTACGAAATCGATTACTTGACAGAGTCTGGCATCTCAAACGCATTTGAAATGCTATTCGATTGTTGTCGAACCAACGCCATAGCCAAGCGCAAGCTCCGTGACTCGGTGAGCCGCATTGCCGAAAGCGGATGTGTGTCTGACGAGATCTTAGTAGCACTTAGAAAAGAAATGCTGTTGGTTGAACCCCGAGCGAGCAAGGACTTGTATTTCTTTATCTGCGAAATCAACCAACCCCTAGACGAGAACTGGTCAACATTTCGTTCAAGAATGCCCGGCGAACCGGAAGCAAGTCAGCAGTACACAATCAACTTTGGTGTGTTGGCAGAAGATCAGGGGCAGGCAGAACAGCTTTGCCTCGAATGGCAGTTGTCGGCGTACTCGAAATTTTGCGAGGTAACCAAAGCAGAACAGCAAAGTGGGCCCTACGAAGACCATGCCGGAATTGTTTGGATTTCGGAGCGCACACACTCCCAGCCATGATAGTCGCGCGTTCACTCCGTGGACGGATGCATTCGGACTCCAGATTTGCCCGATCGATAAATCTGGTCAACGCCAAAGCAAGTGTGACAAATCAGAGTTTCGACCCATTGTGAGGGCAAGGCGGCTCTCTCGACTGCCCAATGAGATCAGCTCCATCTCGCCGAATTGCATACCTGAAAAATCGACGCCAATTGCGATCGCTCCAAGCCTGGCCCAAGTGGCCAAGTCTCCGAGGCGTTGTCCGAGACAACTAGCAAACGGCTGGTGCGTCAGATCCCAATTGCGATAGGTGCAAAATCGAGAATTGAATTGTTCCCGGCCTGCTCGCGTGTGTGACCTGTTCGCGGCCGATTCCAAAACGCAGCAAGCCTGGATTAGCAATTACGCGTCTAGTGCGAGTCGCACGGACGTTTAGCGAGTGACACCGAGAATAGCAGACTAAAGTAGACGCAGTAGCAAAATCCGGATTGGCAGCGTTCTAGTATCGGGCCGGCGGTGCATAGGGGGGACCAGGATTTAGGTCAGAACGATTCGCGCTCATGCTACAACAGTCTACGTGGGAGTGGAGGATCTACGTGGGATGGAGGAGACGAGCGCGCACGAAAAAACCCTTCAGAACAAAGTTCTGAAGGATTTTAAAAATACCGGCAATACCTACTTTCGCACTGGTGGGCACTATCATCGGCTCCGAAAGCTTGACTTCTGTGTTCGGGATGGGAACAGGTATAACCTTTCGGATATGGTCACCGGAAAGACCTTAGCAGCCTATTCGCCTGCTAAGGCCTAGTGTTGATTGGTAGTTGGCATGACGCTTATCTCCGAAGAGACACAGCGAGCACACCGAATCATGCAAGAGTGCAAGATATCGGTGGTCAAGTATTCGTCCATTAGTATCAGTTAGCTAAACACGTTACCGTGCGTACACATCTGACCTATCAACCTGGTAGTCTTCCAGGGGACTTTCGCAGTAAACTGCTTACGAAACCTAATCTTGGAGAGGGCTTCACGCTTAGATGCTTTCAGCGTTTATCCTTTCCGAAGTTAGCTATCCAGCCGTGCCACTAGCGTGACAACTGGTACACCAGAGCTTCGTCCAACCAAATCCTCTCGTACTAAAGTTGAACCTCCTCAAGTTTCGAACGCCCACGGCAGATAGGGACCGACCTGTCTCACGACGGTCTGAACCCAGCTCACGTACCACTTTCATTGGCGAACAGCCAAACCCTTGGGAGCTTCTTCACCCCCAGGATGTGATGAGCCGACATCGAGGTGCCAAACCGCATCGCCGCTGTGGACGCTCGGATGCGATAAGCCTGTTATCCCCGGAGTACCTTTTATCTGATGAGCGATGACCCTTCCATTCGGAATCACCGGATCACTAAGACCTACTTTCGTATCTGCTCGACTTATTTGTCTCGCAGTTAAGCCCACTTATACCTTTACGCTCTACGCCTGATTGCCGACCAGGCTGAGTGGACCTTTGTACTCCTCCGTTACTCTTTAGGAGGAGACCGCCCCAGTCAAACTGCCCAACTGACACTGTTCCCTAGCCCGATTCAGGGCATAGGGTTAGAATTAAAGTAAAACCAGGCTGGTATTTCAACAACGGCTCCTTGAACGCTAGCGCGCCCAGATCACAGCCTCCCAGCTATCCTACACAAGTTGTACCTCAACCCAATATCAGCCTACAGTGAAGGTTCACGGGGTCTTTCCGTCTAACCGCGGGTACGTGGCATCTTCACCACGACTACAATTTCACCGGGTCGGTGATTGAGACAGTGCTCCAATCGTTACGCCTTTCATGCAGGTCGGAACTTACCCGACAAGGAACTTCGCTACCTTAGGACCCTCATAGTTAGGGCCGCCGTTTACTGGGGCTTCGGTCGCCAGCTTCACTCCGAAGAGCTAACCGCCTTCCTTAACCTACCAGCACCGGGCAGGCGTCAGACGCTATACATCCACTTGCGTGTTAGCAGCGTCCTGTGTTTTTGATAAACAGTCGTTAGAGCCGATTTTCTGTGGCCTACTTGCGTAGGCGCCCCTTATCGCGAACTTACGGGGCCATTTTGCAGAGTTCCTTAATCACCGTTCTCCCGAGCGCCTTAGACTTCTCGTCTCACCTACCTGTGTCAGTTTTAGTACGGTCACGTGTGCTTCAAAGCTTAGAAGCTTTTCTTGGACATCCTGCCAACATCATCCAGATCTTAGGTGCTGTTAGCTCGGCAACTTGAACCTACTGTAGCGGATTTACCTACTACCATTCTTGTTGCCAAGCAAAGGACATTTCTAGTCGTCCTCATGCTTTTCGGATGCCGTCCCTCCATCGCTCCACACACATGGCGAAGGAATATTAACCTTCTATCCATCGACTACGCCTTTCGGCCTCGCCTTAGGTACCGGCTAACCCTGGGCGGATTTACCTTCCCCAGGAAACCTTAGGTTTTCGGCGAACAGGATTCTCACCTGTTTTATCGTTACTCATTCCGGCATAATCACCTGTAGAACCCGACACCACTCCTTACGGTATGGCTTGTATCTGCTCTACAGCGCTCTCCTACCATCCTAGTAAACTAGGATCCGTAGCTTCGGTACTATGCTTACTCCCGTTCATTATCGGCGCAGAATCTCTCGACCAGTAAGCTGTTACGCACTTTTTAAATGGTGGCTGCTTCTAAGCCAACATCCTGGCTGTCTGGGAAATTCAACTTCCTTAGTGACTGAGCATAGTTTAGGGACCTTAGCTGACGGTCTGGGTTGTTTCCCTCTCGACCACGGAGCTTATCCCCCATGGACTGACTCCCGAGATAGTTTTAACGGTATTCGGAGTTTGGTTCAGTGGGGTACAGTGGGAACCGCCCCCATCCAATTCAGTCTCTCTACCCCCGTTGAATAGTTGCTCGAGGCTATACCTCAATATATTTCGGAGAGAACGAGCTATCTCCTGGTTTGATTAGACTTTCACTCCTCCCCACAAGTCATCCCCTCAGTTTTCAACCTAAGTGGGTTCGGTCCTCCACGCAGTTTAACCCGCGCTTCAACCTGCTCATGGGTAGATCACCAGGTTTCGCGTCTACCACCTACGACAATGTCGCCCTATTAAGACTCGGTTTCCCTATGGCTTCGCCCCTGAGAGGCTTAACCGGGCCGCAAACGGTAACTCGCCGGATCATTTTGCTAAAGGCACGCCGTCACACGTTAAATCGTGCTCCGACCGCTTGTAGGCACATGGTTTCAGGTTCAGTGACCTCCCCTAGCCGGGGTTCTTCTCACCTTTCGCTCGCGCTACTTAGTTCACTATCGGTCATTAGAGAGTATTTAGCCTTACGGAATGGTCTCCGTAGATTCAGTCGGAGTTTCACGTGCTCCGACCTACTCAGGTGTTCCTCGGGAGATTCGAAGCTTTCGAGTACGGGGCTGTCACCCTCTGTGGCGTGCCGTATCCAGGACACTTCCTCTAGCCAGAATTTTGTAACTCCCATATGAGAAATCCTACAACCCCGCAGGGGAAAACCCCCGCGGTTTGGGCTGTTCCGCTTTCGCTCGCCGCTACTTACGGAATCGATTTTTCTTTCTATTCCTCCAGGTACTTAGATGTTTCAGTTCCCTGGGTTGGCCACCCACAGCTATGAATTCACTGTGAGCTAATTCGGGTACCTCGGGATAAACACTTGTTTGTCAGCTCCCCCAAGCTTTTCGCAGACTTCCACGCCCTTCATCGCCTTCTAATGCCAAGACATCCCCCATGTGCCCTTAGTAACTTGACCACCGAAATCTCGAACTCTCGCGATTGCTCACGAGTGCATCAAGCTTTCGGCTTTTAACGCTTTCGCGTTATTGCTAAGTGCTCGTTGGTGACCAAAACAATGAGCTAAGCTCAATATTTTGGCTCCAGCGTCGTGGCGTATCTTGCAAGCAAGATACGCATTTAGATGCCATCTACCAATCAACCATTTTGTCAAAGATCAGCGTCTCGCCTGACAGGTGTCCCGTCAGGGGAGCTCAGTAATTTACGCGTCGTGAGTCAGGTCGTCAACGGCAAAAGCAAATGTTTTTGCGATGCTGTTGAGCAGTCTCGAGCTGCCACAAGGGCCGCTCTGTGACTCGGTCAGCGAGCGGAGGATCTTCTCAGATTCTCGCTTTGCCGCAAGTCCAGTTTTGGACATTGTGGCGAAGTTTTATGAAAAGCCGCTTAAGCTTTGCTGAAGCATTCTTCATAAAACCGGTGCACCGCACTGACTGCATGAGTCGGTGTGGTGCAAGTGGAGGTGAACGGACTTGAACCGATGACCCCTTGGATGCAAACCAAGTGCTCTCCCAACTGAGCTACACCCCCGTAAAACGGGCGAAGAGCCGTCGTCACCATCGCTGTCGCGAATGATTTCTAAGCATCTTCAAAGTGGGCGTGCCAGGATTCGAACCTGGGACCTCGTCGTTATCAGCGACGCGCTCTAACCAACTGAGCTACACGCCCGT
>CAYPLE010000139.1:0-12895 GCA_964411445.1 uncultured Pirellulaceae bacterium | reverse complement strand
TCAGGAAACACATTCAGCTCGGTAAACGCCCCAAGAGCTTTCCGACCGTTCTCTTCGATAGAGAAGCATGCCTACGAGCCAGCCTCAGACAGCTCGACCGGGCATAACTTGCAGGCAATCTGTCGAGTTCACAATAAAGCCGGACAAGAGCCCCCCCACTGGAGGCGTTTTGCTTCGAAATGAGACAGAACAAGTCGGAGTGAATTGAAAAAACTGCCATCTTGGATTCGGAGTTCTATTGGCAACCCCGCTTTGAAATGGACGGCAGAAAAGCGTTAAGCCGTTGCTAAATGACAACTTACGACGTGGCTGACCGCGAAATCGGCACCAACAATGGGTATTGGCACGGTAATTGCAATCTCAGGGCTTGTAAGGAACTTGCGGGTTGCAACGACTTCTAAAGTGTTGCAAGCAAGCTTCTTTCAACAGACTGCTCGCGGGCATCAGTCGAACGACTCGTTCGGTGCCCAAACAAACCCACCGGCATATTGCCACCATTGTCGCCCCAAGGAGGACAGCCATGAAGTTAACTCAACACGGTGAACAAGAACGTTCGACAACCGACGGCATGACGCAATTCGTACCCCTGAGCGAAATACGTCGCCGAGTCGCAAGGATCAAGAGTGGCTGGAATGACGATACAGCTCAAGCGAGGGCCGCCGAAGGGCAGCGCCGACGTGACGAGCTAGAGTCGCTACTCTGGGATGTACTTCGCGAATCGGAATGGACCGAGGATTCGGCCACCAATCGCGATGCAGCAGAGCAAAGCGAAGAAGCCGGGTTTACGATCGCTGGCTGATTGGACACTCAAGCTAGATAACGCTTAAATGCGTCGATGGTTGCCTGAGCGGCCGTCGCGGAATCTGGCAGCGGAAATGCTTCGACCGAAGCGTAGCCTTGAAAGTCGATTTCCTTTAGCGCCGCCGCGATTGGTTCGTAAATCATATGCCCCATTCCGGCAGCTCGACGATTGGAATCCACAAAATGGACGTGTCCAATGAAGCCGGCGCCTGCCCGAAGTGCGTCGGCAATGTTGGCCTCTTCGATATTCATGTGGAATAGATCTGCCAGCAACTTTATATTCGGGCTACCTAGGCTTTTCAGGTAATCCACACCGTCGGCAATCGTGCAAAACAAATTCGTCTCGTACCGATTCAGCGGTTCGTAAATGAGCGGCACGTTAAATTGTGCCGCATGCTCCGCCAATTCCATCAAGCACTCGCCAAGCCACCCGAGAGCCTGATCACGGCTGACTGTCGATGTCCACTTGCCCTGCATAGATCCAATAATTGCTGGCGCCGAGAAGTGACCGCCGAAGTCGATCATACTACGGACAAAGTCCTTGGCCTTCTGCCGAGTCGTTGCGTCTTCGTCCGTCAAGCTCAGTCCATGTTTGACCATGCCCGCACCAGTTCCGACAGCGGCAACGCTCAGCTTGTGTTGCTGCATCAGCGATTTGACTTCATCGACTGAAACCGCATCGGGGCCGGGAGCGAAGATTTCAACGGCATCGAAGCCTAACGCCGCAGCATCCTCGAAGGCCTTTGCGACGCCATCCCAATAAACGAATGGTCCGCCGCGAGCTTCTTCAACGAGACTGACAGTAATGGCAGAACGAATCATGGTGCAATGTCCTAGCGAGTTGCTTGCGGCTATGTGTTGGGAACCCTAAGTCGGCTGTCTAAGGTTGCTGAGGCTCTTTTTGAATCGACTCGATAAACGCCATCAGTTCCATAATCTCATCCTTGCTAAACCGGTCGAGCAGGCCTTTGGGCATCATCGAATTTGCGGTTCGAACGCGTTGTTCAATGTCTTCCGTTGCAAGTTTTGTCGGTTCCTTTGCCTCGGGGTTTTCCAGGATCGAGATCGTATCCTTGGATTCCTCAACGACAAGACCACTGACTGTATCGCCGTCTACGGTCAAGAACAACTGCACGGCATATGCATCATCAATCCGGTGCGACGGCTCCAGAATCTCTCGCAACACAGCGCGGCGATCACCTTTTCTTCGCGCGTACAGTGTGTCGAGTTCTGGCCCGACGTTGCCTAGTTTCAAGTCACCGGCATGATGACATCCGGCACAAGTCGCTTCTTCGAATAGACGTTTTCCGATGGCAGGCGTTCTACCGATGACGCCTTGATCGAGGTCAGCAGCCAGATCAGCGACCGTCCACTTTTGTATAAAACTTCGATTGCTGCCAACTGGATCTGTAGGCTCCGTTGGATTCGCGTTCCATTGATCTAAATTCTCGACAACAATCATAACGCCATACATGCGCATCCAGTGACGCGGGAATGTACAAACATATGGGTATTCGCCGGGTTCGACGGGCGCGGTGAATGTCAGCCGTTCGGTTTCGCGAGCAGCAATCATCGAGGTTGCGTACAGAACATCATCCGACACCGGAACATACTGTTTGCCATCCAGACCGCCTTTCGTTCCAGCTTCAAATCCGGCCTCGGCGACTGCTTGTAAGGTGCCGGGCTTGGCAATGACCAAGTTGTGCGGCATTAGATCTTCATTGACGAGCACAATTTGCACTGGACGCCCCGCTTCGACGGCAAAGTAGGGAACGTCGTATCGCATCTCTTCTTCGACGGTGTGAATACGAACGACTCGCACAACCGTCTCCCGCAACCGCGCGCGAAAGGCACGCGACTTTGGACCAGGAGAGGCGGCGAGCAATTGATCAACCAATTGCATCGCATCAACGAAGAGGTCTTCAGTCCGTTTCGCGGCTGGCGTTGACTCGGCGAAATCGACCAGCCAAGCGGTCAATTTTTCACTCGACCTCGCATCTCGTTCCGCTGGCTTGACCGACAAGAGGGTACGAATGGCAGCAGGCCGAACGTCCTCGCTATTGATCAGGAGTTCAGCCAGGCTTGTGAACACGCTGGCTTTGCCTTCCGTCACGGATGCCAACGCCTCAATTGCGTCGCTTCTAATGGCAGCATCGCGGTTGGAATCTAAGGCGACGGCCAGGACGGATTCAGCGAGGGCATTGCGCTGCTGTGGATCCACCATCGGAATCGACTTGAGGAAGGCGCTCAGTCCAGCATTCTGAGACGCAGCTTCGCGGGCTTCGTCCGCATTGCCGATCGACACCATGGCTGCCGAACCGACCGTTGCCTGCAAGCTGGAATTGGATTCAGCCAGCTCTTGCAACTGCGCGCCGGCTGATTCAAGGCTCTCTCGCGGCTGCTGGAGAAGCATGCTAGCGAGCGAACGAATCGTCAGTTCAGCGTTCTCATCTTTTCCTTTGACGGAGGAGATGACCGTGATCAACTCTTGAACAGGACTCGAATCGCTGATGGCAACCAGACCGGCTAACGCATCCTCACGACTCGACGGCGACATCCCCACACGCGACAAAATTGCCTCAAAGACCGGGCGATACTTGGGATCATCGGTCGCAACCGGCACCAGCAAGAGCTGCTCATTGCTTAGTCGACCGAGCTGGTAAGCAACGATTCGCGGGTTCTTGTCTAGGTAGATCTTCGGGACCTTCGCCCTGGATTGCCCCCCGGCATGATCATGCTGAGCACGAGCGGGGTGTGCGCAAGGCAGCACCACCGCGATGACCGCCAGAAGAACAAATCGCTTCATATACAACAACATCATGCTATAGGCTCTCCAGCGTACGCATCGTCTCGTCCAGCGTATACTGGAGATAATCGTCAAGGTCATTATTGAGTACTTCCAGGGCTGTTTCGATTGCCGCCTCAGCCTGGTCCGCTTTCACGAAGCTCAATGCTCGGACAGCTTCCAGTCGCACCCGAGGATTTTCATCTGCGATCGCAACCGCAATCAACTCCAATGCAGAAGGTAAACGCTGCACCCAAGCCGACAGCACCCGAACACCTGCTGCACGAGCGCGGTGATCTTTCGCGGAGAGAATTTCCTTCAGCAATGTTAGGTTGACAACCTGGTGCGTCTGGTGAAGCCAAAGTGCTTCGAGCTTGTGATGCTCAATGGCCGGGTCTGCCGCATCAAGGCTCTCAAGCCACTTGGCAGCCTCTGCAATGACCTCTTCGGTATCGCGCGTAGCCAATTCGCGGCGGGCCGCATAGCGTAGTCGATCCGCGGAGAGCTTCAATTCGTCGAGTAGTTCGTCAGTTGAGAGCTCTTCGACATTCTTAAACTTAGTCAGCGGGCGTCCCTTGTAGGTCACTCGCCAAATTCTTCCGTGCGAGGTGTCACGATTCGGCTCACGCAGGTTGTGTTGAAGGTGTCCAATAAGGGCGTTGTGCCAATCGACAATGTACAGTGCACCATCGGGTCCAAACTGCACATCGACGGGGCGAAAATTCCCGTCTTCGCAGTAAACCAACGGCGTGACTTCTTCCCCTTTGAGCCCGGTGCCATCTTCACTGACTTTGTGGTTCAATACCGCGCGGTCTCCGATGCAATTTGTCAGCAAGAAATTCCCTTGAGCGTCTTCTGGAAAATGCTCGCTCGAAACAAACTCCGCCCCCGCACTCGGGCGAGTCCGTTTGGGGTAGAAAGTCGGGTGTCGGTATTTGGGATCTCCACCGCCAAAGGCGGCAACTCGTTTGTGTTGGGCTCCACCGGGGTGTTTGTTTGGGTATTCGATGTGGCCGGAAATCGGAGCAGCCCAGTACGAAAATCCTGGCGACGCATCGGCAATAAAATCTTGGCCCCAGTAATCAAAAACATGGCCCCATGGATTCGCGAAAGCGAACGATGCGTGAACGTCGCAGCTTTGTGTTTTAGGATTGTATTTCCAAACTCCAGCTTCTCCCAAACGCGTCACGCCGTATGGGCTTTCGACTTGGGAGAATTTAAATGTCCCTTCGTTGAAATACAGGTTTCCACCAGGTCCCCAAACGAACGCTGAAATACCGTGGTGCGAATCGGCCGAATCGAGCCCGACCAATTTGCGAATTCGCTTGTCGGCAACATCGTCTCCGTCAGAATCTTCCAGGAACAAAATATCAGGCTGCTGAGCCACGTAGACTCCACCGCTTCCGATTTCGAACCCGGTTGGCTGATGCAGTCCGTCGGCAAAGACCTTGCATTCGTCAGCCGTCCCGTCGCCGTCGGTATCTTCCAGGATGAGCAGTTTGTCATCCAGTTTGGTCTTTGGTTTCCATTGTGGATAGGACGCCATGGTCGACACCCACAATCGCCCTTGACCGTCAAAATCAAGTGCAACAGGATTTGCCAGCTCAGGAAACTGCTGCTCGGACGCAACCAACTGTATTTCGTAACCATCGGGCAACTTGAACAGCTTTTGCTGCTCTTCGGCTGGCAAGTAATCGAGCGATCCAAGTTTGCCGAGCTTCGCTTGCTTGTCGTCTGGGCCACCAACATTGGTTCGCGGATTGATGAATGGAAGTGTATTGGAGTCGTCAACTGGTCCATCCACTGATTGCCCCGCAGCCAGTGCGAAAATCCTGGCATCGCGGTTCGCGGTCATCTGATCCAGAATCGCCCGTTCGCGTTCCATGACATCTGTATTGTTGTAGGTTCCGTCAGATCCGGCTCGGCCACGAGCTCCGTAAATCGAGTAGCCGTTTACGGCCCGATAGCGGTGCCACCAGTGGAAGTTCTTGTCTTCGACAGCCGTCTTTACTTGTGGGGCATAACCATCGGCCGCTTTACCAAGAATGCCGCGAACCAAGATGGGCGCCAACTCTTGATAGCCTAGGTCATTGAGGTGGCTACCATTTAGCGTCAGGCGTTTGTCGCTTGACTCAAAAAGCTCCTTTGTTGGAGTGAATAAATCAACAAAGCCGGCGCCAGTCGTCGCTGCAACTCGCCCTATCGCATCCGTGTACAGAGCCAGGTTTGCATTTTGCACTTCGCCGGTTGGCAAGTGAGGATCGCCGGTATTCTCAAAAGCGATTGGCGAAACGAGGATGATCCGAGGCGCTCCCTGGCCGCTGTAATTCTGTTCTGCGTTCGCTGCAAGAAGTTCTCGGTACTCGTTGGCGAACTTCTCAACGCCTGTTTCGCCGCTAAACGATTCGTTGTACCCAAAGAAGTATAGAATGACAGAGGCTTGGCTATGCTGCAGGTGCGAGTCCGGCGAGCCGAAATTCATCGACCGAATTCTGGTAACCACCTCGTCGCCCGGGAAGCACAGATTGCGAACCACTAACTGGAGCTCTGGGGCGGTCGCATGCAATAGGCTCTCAAAGTGGTTGTGATGCTGCAAGCGTTCACCGAGTTCATTGCCCACAATACAGATGCGGTCACCCGTTTGCAGAACAATTTTTTCGGCCGGCGATTCGGCCTGCACAACACGGCTGGTAAGGCTGCCAAACAGCATGACCGTACCGCACAAAACGAGGAGCAAACCCGATGGTCTCTGCGTTTGGATTCTCATGGTTACTTTCCGATCGATGAGCATTGTTTACCGTCTTTTTTGAATTGTACTTAACTGCCGCTACTTGCCAGTGTTCTTTTCACTCGGCCCATGATCCACAGTGATGGTCTCTGAATAGGCAAGCTGGCCTGTTCGCCCTTCATAGTACTGCAGGATGATTTGCGGGTGGGGGAACTCGACCAGCCGTGTCCCGCCAAGTTTCTGAGGCATATTGAACACGTTGTTGACTTGGACGACGCAGTAGTATGGGTAGCAGCGATCGAGTCGTGGAATGTCGGGAAGAATATAACTTGACCAACGAATGTCGCAGCGCCGCGGCCCAGAATCGTACCAGCCAGTTGCTGGGCGGTCATCTTCATCAAGAGAAGGTACGTGGTTCACTGAATTGTGCGGGCCGCAACAAAATTCGTAAACGTTGTCGGTGATTTTGATCGCGAAACTATTGTGCAAATCGCCGGTCATCACCATCACGGGTTTGCCAAGTTGATCCCAGAAGTCGACCAACGCCTCGCGTTCGTCTAGGAACGCAACCCAAGCCTCTTCTTTATTGCCTTCTTCGAACTCGAACCCACCAGCACCGGAGTGTGGAATCATCATTGGTACGCTGGACACCACGAAAAAGAAATCAGCGTCGCTCGCCGCCATCGACTGCTCAAGCCATTGCCTCTGCTGCTTGCCGAGCATCGTTAGGCCGGGCTTGGTAGGGTTCCTCGTATCATGCATTTCCCGATGGGAACGCGTATCAAGTAGAAAAATCTCGCAGTTGGCAACTCGCAGAGCCCCATAGCTGCGGCGACCAATCGAATAACTCGACTGCCCCGTTGTGACTGCTGGCATGTGAAGTCGCAGGGTATGGGCGTCGACCACTTCGGCGATATCGTAAACCCGCGAATTGGGGTCACCGCTATCGTCATCGTATTTCATATCGTTCACACCAGCAGTGGCCGTTCCCCAGTGCACGTGCAAGTTCGAGAGTTCTTGGAGAGATAGCTGTGTGAAATCAGCGGACGTGTCGACTAGCAAATCACTGCCTTGCGTCAATTGTGCAATTCCGAAGTGGATCTGTCGATCGTGCTCGGTTGGATTGGCCCAGCCCAGATAGTCATACCACGCTCGTGTGCCGATATCGCGGAAGACGGTTCGGCGATGACGGCGTCCCGCCGAACCTGCTCCCCAAATATCATTGACCAATTCGTGGTCGTCGAACGTAAACATGCTTGGAACTTGCGTATGCCACTTGGCCAGCGGCACGCCGCGCGATAAGTACAGTTTGTAATTCTCCCAGACGCCGACAATCGAGGGCATTGCCGTTACTTCTGCGGGCGCGGTTTCAACGTTCAATCCATTTGCCGCCAACCAAGCCGCCGGTGGTGTCTCACGTAGTTCCTCGTATAACCAATCACCGTTCATGATGGCAAAATCGACGTCACCCGCCAGCGTCTGATTCATTGTCTTGTACGTTGGCAATGAGTGACCGATTCCATGCATCGGATTCTGATTGGAACAACAACCAATCTCGAACTTGAAATTGAACAATCCGCGTGGGTTGTGGACTGGATCAATCAGTTCTTTGGGGTCCGCCAACGTTCGAAAAGAACTGACCGCTCCCTGTGGCAGATCAGCAATGAACACTTGGTAGTAATACCGCGTCGACGCTTGCAAGTCCTCCAGCTCGGCGACACCTGTAAGGTCATCGCCGAATTGGGTTTCAGGAACCGTTGCTCGAGCGTCGAGATTCTGTGGGCTGGTGCCATAGCGCACTTCGAAACCGCTTGGGCGGCTGGTCCGAGCCCAGACTTTCATCGTGTGAGCGGAAGGGTGCCCAAGGATTGGGCCGTGCGTCATCGTCGGCGGGTCATCCGCCCGGGCGATTGATGCAGTCGACCAAAGCACTGCAAAAAGGCACAAAAACGCGGTTCGTTTCGAAGTGATGATTATCAAGAGGTTCATATTCCGTGAAAAGGCAAGGTGGGCCGTGAGCTGGCAGTGATGGTGATTCGAAGGGGCACGTGGAGTCATCCCAAGAGCCAGCGAGCCATACGACCTTCGACCTTGCGAGTGCTCATCGGTAAGACGATTTTGGGGCAGGTGCAGGGCGGCGGAGAGCGACATAGCTTAAAGCAAACGATGCCCAAATTCCACCACCTTTGCGTGGCAGCATGATTCCGATTCCGTTCGAGCCAAGATCAATTTGCTTTCCTGCAGCAAAGGCGTGATGACGTCGCAAAGAGCAACTTTCTTGCACTTCGATGTCGCAATTTGTAAAATCCCGCATGTCCCCCTTCCCCCACACGACCTACTGCTGACCAACCGTTGCTTACCACCAATTCCACTGGCCCTAATCCTTGAGCACCAATGACCAATCTAGATTCCAAAGCGACTCTGTTTCCCGGCGACGATGAAGAAATGTCGCTAGCAACCGCTCAGGCCAAGAAAACGTTTCGATATTTCTGGCGGGAAATAGCTTGGGAAAATCGCCGAATCATTCCTGGGCTGGAAATGGCTGCGGTCAAAGCCGCTTTCTCGGACCCACCTGAAGTACGCGCCAAAAACCCAGACGGACTCGAAGTCGAGCATATGTGGATAGTGGATGTGGATTTTGATGGGAAGAAAATCAGCGGCCAGCTAATCAACTCACCGAACTCTCTCCGCACGTTCAGCGAAGGCGATCAAGTAACCGTCTCCGGCAAACAACTCAGTGACTGGATGTATGTCCAGTCCGAGAGGGTTTACGGCGGCTTTACGGTCGATGTCTTGCGATCGCGAATGCCAAAATCGGAACGAAAGCAGCATGATGAGGCTTGGGGGCTGAACTTCGGCAAAGTTGGAATGGTGGATCTGGTGCCACCCGAATACATCGGTGAAAAACCAGGGTTCTTCTCGAAGCTATTCCGATCGCCGCGGCCGCAGGATTACGCCGAGGTGGCCAAGGCGGAGCATCCAATGTCCGTCAACATGCGAGAGTCGCTCGAAAAGACACTCAGCGAGAATCCACAGCTTGTCCACGAGGCGGACGACAAAGGATTCGCGTTCCTTCACCAACTCTCCTTGGCAGGCTCGCTGGATGGCGTCGACATTTGCCTGAAGCATGGCGCAGATCCGTCCAAGCCAGCAAGTAACGGCATGACACCACACGCGCTCGCAAAGTGCCTAGGCTGGAAACGGGTGATGCAACGACTTGAAAATGCCTAGCCAGAGTCCCGCGAACTTATAGCCTGCTGAACCCAAGGAATCGCAAGCGCAAATCGGCACAGAAACGCTTCATCCGGGCTTGAAACACACTATGGTCCTGCCATGTCCCGGAGATGGACCTGACCAGCGATCGGCAAGCTGACCTGACCAGCGATCGGCAAGACTGCGCATGCACTCTATATCTCAAACGCCTCACCAACAACCGGCACGATAGGCGTCATGCCAGCGGCGGAAATGGCGTCGGACCATTTGCCCGTATCTTGCTCAATGGGCGGCCAAGTGCCGTAGTGTGTTGGAATCACCGTTTTGGCGCCAACCAACTTTGCAGCCCGCACGCTGTCGTCGGGTCCCATCGTGAAGAGATCACCGATGGGAAGGATTGCAATATCGATCTGTTCGTCGGCAAGCAGCCCAAGATCTGAAAACAGCGCGGTATCGCCCGCGAAGTAAACCTTCTTTCCAGAGGTCTCGACAACGAAGCCGCCAGGATTGCCGCCATAGCTTCCATCGGGCAACTGGCTGGAGTGGTGCGCCAGCGTCATTTTTACCGAGCCGAATGGCAGTGTCGCTCTTCCCCCCAAATTCATCCCCAGCGTGTTTGCGACGCCAGCATTCGATTCAAACCAAG
Organism: uncultured Pirellulaceae bacterium; assembly: GCA_964411445.1. Classification (GTDB taxonomy): domain Bacteria; phylum Planctomycetota; class Planctomycetia; order Pirellulales; family Pirellulaceae; genus Aureliella. The sequence continues at coordinate 2,722 of CAYPLE010000139.1, read as the reverse complement.
TGGCAATTTCGTAGTTTGCAACCAACATGGCCTGGTTTGCGTTGGCAATCTCAGCCGCGTCAGCAACGTGGTCAAAGTGCCCGTGGGTGAGCAGCACATGATCCACCTTAATTTCCGACGGCGTCGCTTTTGCCGCAGGGTTGTCTTTTAAGAATGGGTCGATGATGATCCGGTGTTCACCGGAGTGTAATTCCCAAGTCGAGTGGCCGTGCCACAGCAGCTTCACACTCATTTGCTTAGCGTCCCAGGTTCCGATTCATGTTCTTTTTGTAAGCCTCAACGCCCGGTTGCCCATAGGGGTTGAGCCCCAACAAGCGTCCTTCGACAACCGTTGCCAGCATTAGCATTTGGAAGTACTGCCCCATCGTGTATTCGTCGACGACTGGCAAGTGAATATTCGTTGACGGTCGCCCATCGTCACGAAGGGCTTGGTTCGTGCCGTCGATAGCCGCCTTCATGATGTCCGGTAAAGTCTTGCTGGCGATATCGTTGAGCGTGTCTGGGTCGGTGGCACGCGAGCCAATCGGCAGTGCATCAAACCGGTACTTTTCGACAATCACATTATTGACGATCTTGTCGCGACGCCCTTCCTGATGCTGCTGGTGCCGAGAGTGCAAGTCTCGGGTGTTTACGGTTGTCAGCGGCATGGCTCCCTTTTCCGCTTTCCCTAAACTCTCGGCCAACAGTTGGTCGTACCACATTCCTGCGCTTTCCAACGCCTTGCTCCACATGCTGAGCAGACGAATGTTGGCTCCACGCTTGACTTCCATCAGGTGATTGACGGCAGTGTACTGGAGCACTACGTTGTCCGCCGCTTTGGCTGTCCGGAAGTGCTCGTTCATTGCCGCAGCACCTTGCAGCAGTTTCATTACATTGATACCCATCAACGCAGCGGGAACCAAACCAACGGCGCTCAAAATGGAGAAGCGTCCGCCGACGCCGTCCGGAACTGGGAAAATCTCTGGGCAACCTAGCTCAGTTGCAAAGTCATGTAGTTTTCCTGATTCACCGGTGACTGGAATCAATCGTTCCCGAATCTTCTCCGCATCACTGCCGCAGCTCGTTTCGAGTGCCGACAAGAACTGGCGAAACGCACTTGCGGTCTCCAGCGTCCCACCACTCTTGCTGATCACTACCAGGCCCCAACTGTCGTCGACGCCCTTAGCCTGGTGATCGCGATTGGCTCCCAGCAAATGCAAAAGCCCTTGGGTCGCATCGTTGTCGACGTTGTTGCCTTCGAAATAGATCCTTGGCCGACTGCCCCGGTCGCCGCGAGAAAGCTCATTGAAGTAAGGCTGGCAGCAAGCATCCATCAGAGCGCGAGCTCCCATGTAGGAACCGCCGATCCCTAGCACGACAACGCGATCGACCTTCGTCATCATTTGCTTAGTGAACGCGAGAATGCGAGCCAATTCACTACCGCTGCGATCAGCTTCATACTCTGCCAGCAAACGCTCGGGCATCGTGTAGAAGCCAGCATCCAGAGGTTGCTTCTCAGCAGGCGTCGCAATGTCACCGGCCAGCATTTTGACATCAATATCGCAGACCTCATCACGCAACTTCTCAAGCGTGGCACCGAGACTGGCAACGTCGCTTGGCTCGAGGCCAGTTTCGGGAATGAAAGCACCTGATGGATCAAATCGAAGCAACTGCGACATTATGATTTCCTGCGTCATGCGTCTTTTTTCTTGTCGCCTGGCCTTCTAGGCATAGGCAAATTGAACATTCAAGCGTGTTTACGACAGATCTCGCTCGAAATATCGAACCGGCCAACCGATGACGTGGCCATTTTGTCTGTCAAACACCTCTCCGCTTGAATCTACCGCGCTGCATCATCCAGCGAAACCAGGGAGTTTTCCAACCGTGAAAGCAAGTTCATCGAGAACAGTTGGCAGATGACGCAGGCTGTGATTTACTCTTCTCGGCGGATTGAAGTGCGTGTGCTGCGGGTGAAAGCGATGACTTTTTCGCGTTTTTGTCCCTTTTCCTTTTGACGCAACAGGAGGCTCAAACGTCTATCCTTTAGCAGTCGCGACAGCAGAGCCCATTCTGGTCCTGCCCAAGCGGCTGAGTACGGGGCACCCGAAAACGTAGGATTGGCCGCCAAGTGTTGCGGAATCATGAAATGGTCGGAAATCGTTGAATGCGCGATGTCATCGAAGTGCAGTTGCCGAACGTTTACCGTTTCGCGCTGCGCTTGGCCAAAGGTGATGTGCACACAGCCGAAGACTTGACGCAGGAAACGCTCCTGAGAGCCTTTCGTAATCCACCGAGAGCAACGGCACCGAAAGCGATTCGAGTGTGGCTGTTTCGAATTGCTTCCAATTGCCTCACGGACCAAGCTCGCCGACACCAACGCAACTCACAAGCACTGAAGCGGATCGGATCCGAGCAGACTGATGCGTCGATATCCGTCGAGAAGCATTTTGAATTGAAGGAGGAAGTCGACCAGAGTTTACGCCATTTGGACAACTTGCCTGATCGACAGCGCAGCGTCTTGTACTTGGTCGCTTGCGAACAACTGAGCATTGATGAAGTTGCCGACGTTTTACAGGTCTCGACAGATGCTGTCAAAGCGAGCTTGTGTGTCGCTCGCGCCCGAATGCGACACGTCATGCGATCGGACTCGGCGAAGACACAAAACGAACGCCCAAGTAGCACAACTGACCCTGGAAGATGACCATGGATAATTCCGCACACAAACCTACCGACGAGTCGCTGC
>CAYPLE010000138.1:0-12970 GCA_964411445.1 uncultured Pirellulaceae bacterium | reverse complement strand
CCGAATGGGCAGTTCGGTACTTCCGTCAGTAAAGAGAACCATTGACAAAGATCCCATGCGAAATATCACAACTACCCTACTGATTGGATTCTTACTCGGACCTCTTGCCCACGCAGGCGACGACTGGCCGCAGTTTCGCGGCCCGGTGGCGAATCCAACTGCCGACAATCCGAATTTGCCCGACCAGTGGGGCACGGAGAAGAACATCCAGTGGTCCGTCGAGGTGCCGGGGCGGGGTTGGTCATCGCCGATTGTTACCGACGGCAAAGTGTTCTTGACGACGGTGGTGACGGACGGAGAGTCGAAGCCGCCGCAAGCAGGCACGGACTATAGCAACGAATACGTGGCTGAGCTTACCCGGCAGGGCCTCAGCGGCGAAGAGATCATGCAGAAAGTGCAAGAGCGTGACTTCGAACTTCCGTCGCAGGTCAATGTTCACTTCTGGCTATACTGCTTGGATGTCGCAACCGGCGAAACGCTTTGGAAAGACGAATTCTACGCGGGCCATCCCGCCGGTGGTCGCCACCGAAAGAACAGCTTTGCATCGGAGACGCCCGTAACGGATGGCAAACACGTTTACGTGTACATCGCAAACATGGGACTTTACGCCTACGACTTGTCGGGCAAGCAAGTTTGGCGCACTAAGCTGGCCGCCTATCCGATCTACCTGGAGTTCGGCACGGGCAGTTCTCCGGTGCTGCACGAAGATCAGCTCATCATTGTGAATGACAACGAAGAAAGTGGCTTCATCGCGGCCTTCAGCACGACCGACGGCAGCGAGCTGTGGCGGACCGCCAGAACGGCTGCAGAATCAAAGAGCCCTCAGCCGGTCCCCAAGTCCGGATGGGTGACTCCGTTCGTCTGGCAGAACAAGCTACGGACCGAAATCATCACGTTGCAGCCAAGTGTCGCCATCAGCTACGATACCGATGGAAATGAGCTCTGGCGACTTGGCGGGATGACCGTTGCTCCCGCAGCCAGCTCGTTCGCGCTGGGTGACGACCTGATCCTAGACGGCGGAAAACGCAGCGCCATGTTCGCCATCAAGCCTGGTGCCACAGGCGAAATCCAAGCCGATGGCGAAGAGCGTAGCGAGTTTGTTCGCTGGGTCGCGCCACGAACGGGCACCTACATTCCAACCCCCGTCGCTTATCGTGACGGCATCTACGTCCTGGATGACAAGGGCATTATTACGAAGCTGGACGCTGCAACTGGCAAGCAAGTCTTCAAACATCGGCTCGGAACCGATAGCCCCACGATCACTTCGTCACCGTGGGCTTACAACGGGCGAGTGTTCTGCTTGAGCGAACAAGGCAACACTTACGTCTTAGAAGCCGGCGACGAATACAATTTGCTTCACGTCAACTCGCTCGACGACTTCACCATGGCCACGCCCGCCATCACCGGCGATAGCCTGATCCTCCGCACCGACAAGAAACTATATTCGATCCGTCAAACAGACGGCTAAAGTGCTGATCACAGTGCAGGTGGACATTGATCAACCTTTGCGAATCCGCGGTCGCTGCAGTAAAAGTGTGCAACGGGCTATTGCTTGCAGGGCACGCTACGAGCTACTGGTTGAGTGACTTGCCTCTGCAACGAGTACGCTAGACCTCTGCTTCACTTTTGGTTTTCGTTTGAGCATCGAGGAGTATGGTGATCTCAGCCGTTGAGTATCCCATGGCTTGGGCGATGCGGTCTGCGGGCCATCCGGCTGCGGCCAAATGTTGAATCTTGCTGTAATCCGACGAAACGCGTTGAGCTGCATTGAGCGTCCCGCCGTCAAGCTCTTCGGCAAGGCGAAGCAATTCCCCAAGGCGCTGGGTGGCTGCGTCGATGCGTCGATTGACGTGCTGCACGGCCAGGAGCTTGCTATCTAGTTCGCCTTTGAGTTGACGACCGAGTTCATGCAGTTCCACTTGCCATTTGAGCACTTCCGGTGGTGCCCCGAGCGATTGGGTGCCATCAAACTGATTGGGCTTCAATTTGGCCGAACCATTGAACTTCAGTGCATTAATCTTCAGTTCGGCGGCGCGTTTTTTTCTGCCGAGTCTACCCCGCAGCCATAGCCAACCGAAGATGCCAAAGCCTGCCCACATCAAGTAGTTCGAAACGTTCGCGTCTTCGCCCATGGCCAGTATGCCGTTAGATCCGGGAATTAGTGTCGTCCATTGAGCGCATCGACTCTTCGGGCATTCGAAAACAGTCCGGTCAACGAGAAAGCGTTGCTTGGCGGCGTCGCGTGCGAACTTGCGCAGTTGCTAGTGATGATGGTGGTCGTGATGATGATCATGGTGGTGGTCATGGTGATGATCATGCTGATCGTGCGATTCCCCCTCGAACTTGGGAAAGCGGCTTCCGCCAAGAGAGCTCTGCATTCGCAAACCGTCGGAACCGCCGGTCCATGATTCGTCGGGAGCCAATTCTGCGAGCTGCTGCTCGGCGGCCAAGCGGACCGCCTCGCGAACCTGCCGAAATCCCACTTCATTGTCCCGGGCAAGCCTCTTGCAATCATCAAACTCCGGCGTAAAGACAAGTTGCGCCGCAAGGGGACTCGACTGCTCGTTTGGTAGTGCTGCAACCTTGACGCGGGCTTCGCCGTATGACGTCGTGACCGTCTCAACCTTGCGAGGTAAAACGAAGCGTGTTGCTGGGCGAGTGCGGATTCCGAGGCTACCGGTGAGACGGAACATCTGGCCAATCAGTTCCGACTCGGCGCCAACAGCCGAGATCGCCGTTAGCATCACAGCAGGACGGTTCTTCTTCATTCCGATCGGCTGGGTGAAGGCGTCCAAAGCCCCGAGTTCTAGCAATTGCTCGAGCGCAAGGCCAATTTCTTCGGGAGTCGCGTCGTCAATGTTCGTCTCCAGCACAACAATGTGTTCCACCGCGAAGGCTGAGGTTGCGCTATGTGGCGCATGCGTGTCGCCAATCGTGATTCGCAAGACGTTGGCTTGCTGCTTGAGGTCTTTGTGCCCTGCACCAAAGCCTGTGCCACGAATGGTCATGCTAGGCATCGTGCCGAAGCGGTCAACAAGCGTGGCGAGAATGGCGGCGCCCGTCGGTGTGGTCAACTCGGCTTCAATATCGGATTCGCGAACCGGCAAGCCTCGCATGAGAAAGGCTGTCGCAGGTGCCGGAACCGAAACTGGACCGTGCGCAATGTGGATCGTTCCGCTGCCGAGCGCCGGTGGAGCGGCAACGATTTGATCAATGCCCAGCAAGTCCAGCGCGACGGTGGTGCAAACAATGTCCACAATTGAATCCACCGCACCGACTTCATGAAAGTGAACTTCGTCGATGGACATACCATGCGCATTAGCTTCGGCTTCGCCAATCCGAGTGAACATGCGTGAAGCAGCATCGCGTTGTTTCGGACTGAGCGAACTCGCTTCAATGAGTTTGAGGATATCCGGCAGGCGGCGGTGCGCGTGCTCCGGATTTTCCTCGCGGACGTCCAATCTGACGGCGCGAAAGCAATGCCGCATGGTCTCGGTGAATTCCAGCCGAACATTGCCCAGATTGAGTGAGTCGACGGCAGCTTGTAGTGCCTTCGGGTCGGCCCCGCAATCGACAAGCGCACAGAGTGTCATGTCGCCAGCAATCCCGCTGGCCGTGTCCAGATATGCAATACGCACAGAAGAGTCCCATCGTGAAACGAAAACGGACGGCGCAACACTTCGGTCGCCCCGTCCGGCAATTGGTCCGTTTGTTTTACGTCCAGGCAAGGTGGCTGGCTAGACGGGCTGTCTAGGTGCCAAGGTCGCCAAACAAAGGCGTCGAGAGGTAGCGTTCGCCAAGCGAGCACATGATGGTGACGATGCGTTTGCCCTTAAATTCAGGGCGAGCTGCAATTTGAGCCGAGGCCCACATATTGGCTCCACTGCTGATCCCTGCAACGATCCCTTCGTGCTTGGCCAGATTTCTGCCCCACTCGAACGCGTCTTCGTCATCCACTTTGATAACTTCGTCAACCAACGACGTGTCCAGGTTCTTTGGAATAAATCCTGCACCGATGCCTTGAATGCGGTGCTTTCCGGGGCTGCCGCCGCTAATAACAGGGCTGTGCACTGGCTCGACAGCGATCGTCTTGAAGTCTGGGTTGACGCTCTTCAAATAACGCGATACACCAGAGATCGTACCGCCGGTTCCAACTCCAGCGACAATCGCATCGATTTGATGTCCGCTGTCTTCCCAGATCTCGGGCCCCGTAGTCTTTTCGTGAATTGCCGGGTTGGCGGGATTCTCGAATTGCTGCGGCATGAAACCATGCGAATCCTCAGCCAGCAATTCTCCAGCTCGTGTGATCGCGCCCTTCATTCCTTCTGCCGCGGGCGTGAGCACTAGATTTGCCCCCATGGCTCGCAATAGTGCACGTCTTTCGACGGACATGGACTCCGGCATCGTAAGTGTAAGCTTATACCCCTTGGCAGCACACACGAATGCCAGTGCGATTCCGGTGTTTCCGCTTGTTGGCTCGATGATATGAGTATCTGCCTTGATGCTGCCGTCCTGCTCGCCAGCTTCGATCATCGCGGCGCCAATTCGATCCTTGACACTGTTGAGCGGTTGGAAGAACTCGCATTTGGCGAATACTGTCGCGCCGCCCTCTGGCACAAGACGATTAATCTGAATCATTGGCGTGTCACCAATGGCGGTCGCAGTATTCGGATAGATCTTTCCGCGTGGCATCCTGTTGTTCCCCAAAGTTCAACTGAACTGTCTGTCAAAACCCGTGGCAATGCAAGCAAAAGCTCGTGTTTCGCGCGAGCTTGCTACCTGGAATGTAGCCGATGTTTTCAGCATCGGCGCACGTTTAGCCTTAGTTTTGACATTGTGGTAAATTTTTCGCAACTACGTCACATAAAGCGAAGATCCCGCACGACTTCGACGTCCAGGAAGCAAGCACAGTGCAAGGAGCCGGCAAGCGACAGTTAGAAAGTTGCTGCATGACGAGGGCCGCCGCAACACCCTAGCGGCGTTTACACTCGCGGCGTTTTTGGCTTGCCGGACGTCGGAGCGCCCTCTACACACTGCCAAAGAGGTCATTATCCAAGGCGTCTTACCTGCTAGGGAGGGGAAAAGCTTGTAACACTCACCATAATGCGGTTATCCTGTACACTATTAGTTTCGGGCCTTCCGAATCGGCGATTGACTCGCCCTCGAAATAGTCGAGGCGGCCAAGGTTGCCAACGAAACGGATGTCGTTGCAAAAGAAGTCGTCGGAAACTGACGTTGGACAAAAAGAAGCTGAGTGCAGAGCTGGTTTCAAGTGCTGCACTTGCCCCACCCACAATCCCCCCACCTTTCCGTTTTTCCTACCGAGGACTGCGAGCCAACTGGACGCAGCGAAGGCGCTGCACACCAAAGGGCTCGCGTGGAGAAAATGCGCATGATGTTGCGGTTGACGTCGAATCTTGAACCTTCGCTGCTTGGCAGCTCTTTCCTCAGCTTGCTCGTCCTCTGTTGTGCAGCCATCGCGGCCACAGCTTCGGAGCCCACAGATGCGGCGATCAGCTTCAAAGCGGACATTGCGCCTATCTTCAAACAGAATTGCATCGGCTGTCATCAACCTGCCAAGCAAGCGGGGGACTACTTGATGACTGACTTCGAGTCGCTGTTGAGCGGCGGGGAAACGGGCGATGCGGCCATTGTGCCTGGCAAATCCGGCGACAGTTACTTGATGGCTCTGATTACGCCAGAAGGTGGCGAAGCGGAAATGCCTAAAAACGCACCGCCGTTGAGCGTTGAAGATATCGATTTGATTCGTCGGTGGATCGATCAGGGAGCCAACAACGACCAAGCGGCAAGTGGACCAAGGTATTCGCCTGATTCGCCACCGACCTACAAACGCAGTCCTTTGACGACCGCCTTAGCCACATCGCCCGATGGAAGCTACTTAGCTGCGAGCGGCTTCCAAGAAACGCTGCTAATTGACGCTGCTACTCATAAGACAGTTCGCAGGCTGATTGGGCTGAGCGAGCGCATCGAGGCGATTAGCTTCTCGCCAGACAGCACCATGCTTGCTGCCGTCGGTGGTACTCCGGGGCAATTCGGTGAATATCAAATCTGGAACGTTCAGACTGGTGAACTTCTGTACAGCAAGCAAATTGGCTACGACACGCTCACCGGCGGAGCATTCTCGCCGGACGGAGAACTGCTGGCCGTCGGCTGCACCGACAATACGCTCAGAGCTTATGATTTCAAATCGGGAGAACAAGTCCTTCACCAGGGAGCACACGAAGATTGGCTGCGAGACTGTGTCTTCACTCCTGACGGGAAGCATCTCGTCTCCGCGGCCCGTGACATGACGGTCAAATTGACGGAGGTTGCCACCGAGCGTTTTGTCGACAATATCACTTCCATCACCCCGGGGGCACTCAGTGGCGGAGTCAACGCGGTAGCGATGCATCCGGAACGCAATGAGATATTGGTCGGTGGTGCTGATGGATCTGCAAAGGCTTATAGGATTTTCCGCGAAACGGAGCGTCGCATCGGTGACGACGCAAACCTGATCCGCCGCTTTCCGGCTTTGCCCGGTCGGATCTTTGATTTGTCGATCGCTCGCCAAGGAGATCAATTCGCGGTGGCCAGTACCTTGGACGGCCAAAGTCACGTCGAGATTTATCCCTACGACTTCACCGGCACCTTGCCTGATGACGTCAAAGCCGTAATGGCGAAGCGGGTGTCTGAACGCAAGGCCGCCGACAAGAAGCTCGTCGAGGATTACGTCTCAAACATTAGCGAATGCAGGGCGAAAATCGAAATACCAACGAACGTCTACGCATTGGCATTTGCTGCCGACGGGCAATCCGTTTACATCGGCGGCGCGGACGGCCACATCCGCCAAATCAGTGCAACAACAGGCAAATCGCTCGACGTATTCTCTCCCGTGGAGACTACTGTTGGCGACTTGGCTGCAGCCGACGCCAAAAAGTCTTTCACTCTTGCAGACGGTTTATCGCAACCTCAGACTGTTGATGAGAACGAAGTTGAGAAGATCGCGAAACTCACAGTCTTCCCAAAGCAAATCGTCCTGACCGGTCCTCATGATTATGTGCAAGTCGTTGTACAGGGCACGACCTCTGATGGCCGATCGGTCGATCTAACCCGTCAAGCACATATTGTGGCTTCCGACGAACAATGCTCGGTTTCTGAGTTTGGAATCGTCCAGTACACCGACGTTGATGTCAGAGGGGCGGACCGCCAGTTCGAAATTTTGGTAGACGTCGCCGGTCAAACAGCCAAGGTGCCAGCTTACATTCGCACAGCCGAAGAAAAGCCAGTCGATTTTGTCCAAGACGTGAATCCTGTGCTTTCGAGGCTGGGCTGCAACTCGGGGACTTGTCACGGTGCACAGAAGGGAAAAGCCGGATTCAAGCTCTCGCTTCGCGGGTACGCTCCACTGGATGACATTCGTGCACTCAGTGACGACTTGGAATCACGCCGTCTCAATACCGCAATGCCCCACGCAAGCCTCATGCTGCTGAAACCGATTGGTGAAATTCCACACGAAGGCGGCGTGCTGCTGTCGAAGGAAAGCAGCTATTACGAAACAGTCCGAAGGTGGATTGCCGAGGGGGCCAAGTTGAACGAAAAGTCTCCAAAGGTTGCGCGCATCGAGCTCTTCCCCAAGGACCCGGTTGTCGATCGCGAAGGAAGCTGGCAGCAGTTCCGAGTCGTCGCGCATTTCCCCGACGGGCGTTCAAAGGATGTTACCCGCGAAGCCTTCTTAGAATCCGGCGACTCCGAGATTTGCATTAGTCACCCAACCGGCCTCATTGAAGCGGTGCGACGGGGAGAAGCCCCCATTCTGGCACGCTACGAAGGCGCCTACGCTGCTGCGACCGTAACCGTCATGGGCGATCGCAGCGGTTTTGCGTGGACGCAACCGAAAGTTAACAATCGCATCGATGAACTTGTTGCCGCAAAATGGCAGCGAATGAAAATTCTGCCGAGCGAAATTTGTTCGGATTCCGAGTTCCTCCGCCGCGTGTACCTTGACCTCACCGGACTGCCGCCTACCGGCGAGCAACTGCGCAGCTTCCTTGACGATCCATCAGAGCCGCAGCAGAAGCGCAAGCGCGTAGTCAATGAACTGGTCGGTTCGCCTGAGTACGTGGAGCTCTGGACCAATAAGTGGGCGGATCTACTGCAAGTGAACTCAAAGTTCCTCGGTGCGTCCGGCGCCAAAGCGTTTCGCGGATGGATTAACAAGCAAGTCGCCGACAATCGCCCATATGATGATTTCGTCCGCGACATCTTGACGGCGTCCGGTTCCAACAAGGACAACCCAGCAGCGTCGTACTACAAGATTTTGCGTGATCCCGACATGATCATGGAGAATACGACGCATTTGTTCCTAGCGGTTCGTTTCAACTGCAACAAGTGCCACGATCACCCATTTGAACGCTGGACCCAGGATCAATACTACGAACTCGCTTCGTACTTCGCTCAAACAAAGCTGAAAGAGGATCCGCAGAGCAAGGGCAAGCGGCTGGGTGGGACGGCCGTCGAAGGAGCGAAGCCGCTGTACGAGATTATTGAAGACGCTTCGGAGGGCGACTTAGAACACCAGCGCACCGGTGCAGTCGTCAAGCCCTCCTTCCCGTACGATTGTGATTTCGAAGCAGGCGAGAACGCTTCACGACGCGAGCAGCTTGCCGCTTGGCTGACCTCGGCTGACAATCCTTATTTTGCGTCCAGCTACGTCAATCGAATTTGGGGCTACATGACCGGCACCGGACTGATGACGCCGTTGGATGACATTCGCGCGGGCAATCCGCCTACGAACCCAGAATTGCTCGACTACCTCACGACGCAGTTCATTGATTCTGGATTCGATACCGAACACTTGGTCAAACTAATTTGTTCCTCGCGTGTCTATCAGCTTTCGGTAGCCACGCATCGTTGGAACCAGGACGACAAAATCAACTACTCGCACGCCAAAGCCAGGCGTCTGCCTGCAGAGGTTTTGTACGACGCAGTGCACCAGGTCACGGGGGCGGTGTCGAAGATTCCAGGGGTTGAACCAGGTACGCGGGCAGCCGCACTTCCGGATGTAGCGGTAAGCCTGCCCGATGGATTCCTGAACAACCTCGGTCGGCCAGTTCGAGAGAGTGCATGCGAGTGCGAACGCTCTGACGACCTACAACTCGGCCCCATCATGGCACTCGTCAGCGGACCGACAATCGGAAGTGCAATCAGCGATCCCGAGTGTGCCCTGCCCGACCTTGCCAGTAACGAAATGTCACTCGATCAAATGGTTCGCGAAATCTATCTTCGTGTCCTCAGCCGTGAAGCAACCGACGAAGAAGTCACTGCGGTCGTTTCCACCGCTGGCCGCATTGCCGAAGACCACACGTCTCTGACTAACGAGCTTAATGACAAGGAAAAATGGTGGACAGAAAGACGCGCCGAACTTGAGCAGAAACGACTTGCCGCCATTGCCGATGTAAAAGCGAAAATCGCGGCTCGCACAGAGGCGATTGCTGACGACCGCGCGAAGGCTGAGGAAGCACGCAAGGTCGCTATCGCCGCTGCCCAGCAGAAATTGACCGATTTTGAGAGCAAGGCTGTTGAACGAGCGAAAAACTACCTCAGCAAGTTGCCCGCTAGCAACAATTGGTTCCCGCTCAGGCCGTCGAAAGCGGTTTCGTCAAACAAGGCGACGCTTGTAAGCCAGGAGGATCGTTCGGTCATCGCCAGCGGTTCAGCGGAAAAGGCGGTTTACACACTCGAATTCCAAACACCCTTGACAAAGATTACAGGAATTCGCATCGAAACACTCCCGGTTGAGGGACTTCCTGGCGGAGGACCAGGTCTGCCGAAGAATGGCAATTTTGTCATTACCGAACTGGAGCTTGAAGCATCCGAGCTGGGTTCAAAAGACAAGCCTGCTTCAGTGACAATCTCAAAAGGACAAGCTGATTTTTCTCAGGGCTCCTTCGCGCCAGAGCAGGTTTTTGACGGACGCACCAAGGACCAGCGCGGCTGGGCGGTCAGCCCGCGCGGCGGCGCCGTTCACTGGGCAACATTCGAGTTCGCCAAACCGATCGAGTTTAGCCACGGTACGAATTTGGTGTTGAAGTTGCACCAGAATCACAATGCGGAAGACCATCGGCTCGCCAAATTCCGTATCTCTGTCACCACCGATGACACGGTACAGCTCGGCAGTCCCGAAAGCTTCTTGGCGATACTGAACGCACCGGCAGAAAGCATAGATGCACAATTGCTCGCGCCGGTGACGAGCTACCTTGCGATTTCGGATGACGAAGCCATCAAGCTCAAAGCCGCTTTGGCCGACGCAAAAAAGCCAGTTCCGGCCGACACACAGCTAGTCAGTCTGCAAGCTCAGCTAAATCGCCTTGAGGTCGAAACACCGCTTGATCCAACCTTAGCCCAATTGCGTGCTGATGTTGCGGCCAGCAAAGCACAACTCGAGAACCAACGCCTAACCCTGGCTCAGGATTTGACGTGGGCCCTAATCAATAGCCCTGCCTTCCTGTTCAACCATTAGTTTATCCAAAGCAGCCCTGATCCACTGAAGTGAGTGTTGGAGACGGTACTGCGTCCCTAACGATCTCCCAACACCAAGTCTGACATTCGTAAACACAATGCGATCCTAGAGCGATGCATTTGAAGGAGTAACAAAATGTTCCGAATCCAAGGACCTTTGGCTAAAGACCTGTGTGATCCGCATCTAGCTCCAACGCGGCGTGATGTGATGCGGATCGGTGGCTCCGGACTGCTCGGGCTGTCGCTATCCGGAATGCTTAAATTGCAAGCGAGTGCTAGCGAATCGGCTCGTTCGTCAGCTCCCGGGTGGGGCAAGGCAAAAAGCGTCATCATGGTCTACTTGCAAGGCGGTCCCAGCCACCTAGACCTGTGGGATCCAAAGGAAAACGTACCCGAGAATGTAAAGAGTGCCTTTGGCAACATTTCCACCAAGATCCCAGGAATTCAGTTTACCGAGAACCTTCCGCGTCTTGCTCAAATCAATGACCGGTTCTCCATGATTCGCTCGATGAGCTATTCGCCAAATGGACTGTTCAACCACACCGCCGCAATCTACCAATTGATGACCGGCTACACCACAGACAAAGTCAGTCCATCGGGGCAGCTCGAACCGCCCAGCCCGAAGGACTTTCCAAACTTCGGTTCCAATATCGTTAGGCTCAAGCCTACGGACCAACCGATGCTCCCCTTTGTCATGCTGCCCCGACCTTTGCAGGAGAGCAACGTCATTGGAAAGGGCGGAACGGCGGGCTTTCTAGGAAAGGCCTACGATCCATACACGCTCTATCCGGATGGCGACGATATGGATATGGACAAGATGAATCGGATCAAGGTTGAAGATCTGAAGCTTCGCCCCGACGTGTTTGCGCTAAGATTGGAACGCCGTGCTCAACTGCGGGAGCTCGTGAATTCCAAAATGCCTGATATCAACGCAGCCGTGAAGAACTATCAATTGGATGGTTACTACGACCAGGCGCTGAACCTGATCGTGTCGGGTCGCGCTCGGGAGGCCTTTGATTTGACGGTCGAAGACGATGCGCTCCGCGATCGCTACGGCCGCAACACCTTCGGACAAAGTTGCTTGCTGGCACGCAGGCTGGTCGAGGCGGGTACGCGTGTTGTGGAGGTCATTTGGCCCAAGGTGGCAAATTCGGACAATCACTCTTGGGACCACCACTCCGGGCTGACGGAGCGGATGAAGAATCGCTCAGCGCCAATGCTCGACAACGGGCTCTCATCACTCATCGAAGACCTCGACGAACGCGGCATGCTGGACGAGACGCTCGTGGTGGCTATTGGTGAGTTTGGACGGTCGCCACAGCGGGGTGTTTCGACGAGCGGAAACAACAATTCTGCCGATGGACGTGATCACTGGCCATACTGTTACACCGCCGTCGTTGCCGGAGCCGGCACCAAACGCGGCTACGTTCACGGAAAGAGCGACAAAACAGCTTCTGCGCCCGCCGAGGATCCGGTACACCCAATTGAGTTGTTGGCATCCATTTACCACAGCTTTGGAATCGATCCTGAGACCATAGTCTATAACCATCTCAATCAACCGCGCGAGCTCGTCAAAGCCGAAGCATTGACGGCGATTTTCTCGTAGCGAAAAGCACGTTCTTCGTCTTAATCTCCAGTCGCTCAGCGCCCGAGCAATTACATCTGTGATTGTGTCGGCTTGTCAGGCATTCGCGTTTGCGGAGAATCGGAAAGCTAAGCAGACGGGCCTCAGTGACTTGCTGCGGGCAAGGCTTCGACTTCTGCAAAATAGGCGCCGCCAGCTTTACCTGACTTGTCGAAAAGATAGGTCACGAGCTGCGTCGGGCCGGCGGAAAGGTTGAGCTCGAAGGTGACTCCGGTTCTGCCAGGCTCGACAAGCTTTTCGATCGTTTGACCGGCAATTTCGATCTTCGCTTGCTCTGCGACGAGGGGTTTGTTGGCCTCCTTGGGAAGTTGACGGAGGGTGATTCGGTAAAGTCCCGTTTCTTGAACGTGCAGCATCCACGGACCGGTGACTTTGGGACGTCTGCGGATGGAGCCGAAATTCCAAGGTGGATTACCAGTTGGCATATACCAGTCTTGCGAACAAAGCACTGTTGGGTTTTCGGCTGGGTTGCCGATGTCGATCCGCACGGGAGTCAGCCGAGGAGAGACTCTCTCCCAAAACGGATCGTAGTACGACCGCAGCCGCGCGACGACTTCCGGATGTTTGGCCGCCAGGTTGGTTCGCTGAGCAGGATCGGCCTGAATATCGAACAGGCCCAGTTGCCCTGAGTTCACCAATCGCCACCGCTCGGTTAACACCACCGTGTACTCAAACGGCTTCGATGGTAGCGTCTTAGCGCCCGCGCCGCCGTGAAACTGAATGATGTGATGGTCACGCTTCCACTCAGGCCTCTCAGGGGCAGACTCAACCAACAAAGGCTTGAGCGAAACGCCGTCGAGTTGGTCA
>CAYPLE010000137.1:0-13394 GCA_964411445.1 uncultured Pirellulaceae bacterium | reverse complement strand
GACTAGGGCAGTTTGCCCAAAGCCCCCAGCAAAAGTGGATCGACGCCACTGTTTGGCTAGCAATTGCAGCCAATTGGTCTTCATGTGAACAATTGCGGCGGACTCGGTTTTCGCTCGCCCAGCGAAAGGGCGACGACGTGATCGTCGCCGAATCGCTCCGCGATTCGTTCTACAATCTGCTTGCCGTTCGCGGAGCGAGCGAACGAACAACTATGAGCCTTGACCCCGAATCCAGTCAGCGATAGCCTAGTCGACCTTCAGAGAGAAAGCCGCTGCAGCGTGCGAGTTCGACTTGCCGTTCTCATCGCAAATCGTATTTCACCCGCTTACTAGAAGAACAAGGAATATACTGTGACGATCACCCGAGTTGGATCCACCAATGCTTATGCTGACGGCTGGGAACAGGCGTTTGGTAGTAAGAAGAAGCGTTCGACCAAGAAGGCGACTACCAAAGCTGCCGCTGCCAAGCCAAAGAAGAAGGCTGCTAAGAAGACCAAAAAGGCAAAGCGTTAGACCGCTCTCGGGCTGAGTTGAGAGGGAAAGATTTTCCGGAATGGTTCTCGTCTAAGCAAACTGAACGAAGAATTTCGACCGTTCTTCTCAGATGCCGCTTCTTCCGGCGGCGAACAAGAAGCTACCTCTCGATATTGGTATCGCGTCGAGATTGCAGTTGGCTATCAGTGTTCATGTGCGGTTTTGGAACGGCACTCGACGCGTCAATTGGTTGATCGACACGCCTGTCACTGTCAGAGTCGCTGGTTGTCTCTGACTTATCAGACTTCAGTTCTTGAGATTCGTAGGAATCATCGTATCTTGATACGTAGCCGGGCACCTTGGCTCGCTCAAGCTCCTCGCGGTATTCTTCGACGACGCGGTTCTGGATTTGATCGCGGCATTCTTGGTTGATCGGATGTGCAACATCAGCGTACAGTTTATTAGGCGAATCATCGTCGCGACCGCCACGATACTCACGTAACTTTACACCGCAGTTGTTGCAGTAGTTGCTTCGCATGTTGTTCTTCATGCCACAACGATTGCATCGATTGGTCAACTTGCGACTTGGCATTGCAACAAACGGCCCGTGCGTGCCCTCGATGATCTTCAAGTCACGCACCACGAAGCAGTCATCAAAGGTGACTGAACAGAATGCACGGAGGCGGTCCTCAGACCCTTCCATCAGCTTGATCCGAACTTCGGTTATCTCCACAGCTGGCGTCCTCGTGCGTCTTGATTACAAGTTCGTGTCGCCCAATAACTTATCCGCTCTGTTGTGCATCGATTTGTTTTTCGATGGAAGGAAACCACGTCGCTTGCGTAGCAAACGCGCGAGGGATCCCCAATTCAACAGCCCTCCGATGAACACCTTCGTAATCGTCCTCGGTAGCACCCAAAGCGAAACAGGCCGAACCGCTGCCCGACATTAACACATGATTGAGGCCGAAGCCTCGAAGCAAATCCAGTTGTTTGTCTATCCAGGGGTTTAATTCCCCTGCTGAGAATTGTAGAGCATTGAGCAAGCCCGCGCCAATCTTTTCCAGATCAGCATTCCTCAGAGCTTCCAGCATACCGCCTGCAGCTTCGGGCCGTGGCGTCCAAGAATTTTGTTTCGCAAATTCGCGGTAAATGGCAACTGTTGAACAACCAACCGCAGGGTGAGTAATCAGGACGGGGAAGTCAGGTTGAACGTCACAAACAACGCATTCATCACCTCGCCCAGTAGCTACGGCGACGCCGATTCGCTCTGTATTTCCAAGGAAAAATGGAACATCAGATCCTAGCGATGCAGCCAACCGAGTCGCCAGCTCACGGTCCCAAGCCTGCAGGCAGCAGAGATAGGCCACAATCGCCGCAGCAGCATCACTGCTGCCTCCCCCCAACCCCGCTGCAGCCGGAATCCGTTTGCGAATTGTGACCAATGCGCCCCGAGAATCGCCAATACTTTGACGGACACTCGCCACCGCTCGCACCGCTAAATTCGACGCATCTTCCGGAATTGCCCATGCTGGGTCGCTTTTCCCTGCTGGAGGTGTAACCCAGCCCGGCTCCCCAGAGAGCACAGGCGGGGGGGCTGAATCGACGCGGACACGGATCAAGATTTCCGGAGATTCGGTCAACTCAACCGTCACTTCGTCAAACAAACTCACTGGACACAACACCGTTTCCACTTCGTGAAAACCGTCCGTTCGTTTGCCGAGAATGTCGAGCGTCAAGTTCACTTTGGCAGGCGTCTGAACGACCGTCACGTTGCCTTTGCTTACAATCCGCATCGATCCTCCTCAGCCTGCGTCCAACTCAATTCCAGCCGTCCTCGGCAGTGACTTCAATATCAATCCGTTGGACCACTGGATGCCAAGAAACGTCGCTTGCTGAGCGGATTGAGTACTTCACCAAAGTTAAACCCAACGGCAGCAGGCGCGTTTCCGAGTGTGATCGTATTGATCACGCTTGTCCCAGCCGAAGCGCCCGTCGCACCTGTTCCAACATTCGATGCTCCGTCAATCGCACCAGCCGGTTGCGTTTGAGTCAGTGTGTAGGTTCCAGGCATCACGTTGCTGAATGTGTACTCGCCAGTCGTCGCATCGGTGGTTTCCGTCCGCGAAACGGAAGCGTT
Source organism: uncultured Pirellulaceae bacterium (assembly GCA_964411445.1). Classification (GTDB taxonomy): domain Bacteria; phylum Planctomycetota; class Planctomycetia; order Pirellulales; family Pirellulaceae; genus Aureliella. Next base: position 10,783 of record CAYPLE010000137.1, on the reverse strand, counting down.
GCCAACGTCGGTGCCAGTAAGTGTGATCACTACGCCACCTGGGAAACCAGTATCCCCCGAATCAAACACACCATTTCGATTCACATCGATGTACACACGTCCAGAGATGCTACCTGGAATGGCAATATCAGTGTTTTGAGTCGCGCTGTTGTTCGACTGGTTTGAATCGGTTTCGGTGCCGGATACAGTAGCTGTGTTGACCAATTGGCCCGATGCAGTCGAATCAACGGTTGCAGTCACAGTAATGGTCGCCGATGCACCAGAATTCAAAGTGCCGATGTTCCCGGTGATCACGTTACCAGCATTCGTTGCCGTGCCGACTGTTGACGTAGCACTAACGAACGTCAAACCCGTTGGGAGCGTATCATTGACAACAACGCCGGTCGCTTGAGAAGGCCCGTTGTTGGTAACCACCATCGTGTACGTCAACGTCGAATTCGGCGTGATCGGATCGATGTCGTCCACCTTGGTGATTGCCAGATCAACGCTCGCATTGACAGTCGTCGGCTGTGTCGCGGAGTTGTTGGCCGTGTTCGAATCCGTTTCCGTGCTCGTGACTGAGGCTGTGTTGGAAAGCGTTCCACGAGTCGCTTCGTTGACATTTACATTGATCGTTACCGTCGCACTTGCTCCCGGAGCGATGGTTCCGAGCGAACCGGTTACCGTACCGCTACCGTTGGCTGCGGAACCTTGACTGGCTGAAGTGCTGGTGAACGTCACGCCGCTTGGCAGCACATCGGTGACCGTCACATTATTTGCTGTAGAGGGGCCATTGTTGGTCACAGTCAGTGTGTAGGATAGAGCGTTTCCAGCAATGACAGGGTCGGTTGAATCCGTCTTGGTGATCACCAAGTCGACTTCACTGTTGACAGTCGTAGGCTCAGTGGCCGAGTTGTTGGCCGTGTTGGTCTCATTCATCCCCGCGTCGGCAGTCGTTACACTAGCAACGTTGCTCAGGTTCGCTCGCGTGCCAGGCAAGACCGTCGCGTTGACAGTAATGGTAGCCGTGGCGCCTGTGGCCAAGTTGCCGATGGATACTGTCATGTCATCCGGGTTGGCACCAGTGGTGTCTTGCGCCGACGAAGGCAATGAAACGGTGCCAATCGTACTCGTCGCACTTGTAATTTGCAGGCCATCGGGCAAGTCATCGGTAACGACGACGCCAGTAGCGTCACTTGGGCCCGCATTCGTGACTACCAATGTGTAAACGAAGCTGTTGCCCGCCACGACGGGGTCAACCGAATCCGTCTTCGTAATTTGCAGATCAATGTTCGATTGAACGGCAGTTGTTTCATTGGCACTGTTGTTGGCAGTATTCGTGTCGAAGCCGTTGGTCGATTCGGTGGATCGAACGACTGCATTGTTCGTCAAGTTGGATGCAGCCGACTGTTCCACGTTCGCCGTGATGGTGACCGTCGTGCTTGCACCAGACGCCAGACTGCCAACGTTCACGATGACCGTTTGATTACCACCAGTTGGCGCTGTCACGGTACCACCGGTGGCGCTGTCAAATGTCAGGCCTGCAGGCAGCGTATCGACAACTTCCACGTTGGTCGCGCCGCTTGGCCCGTTATTGGTAACGACCATGGTGTAGACAACTTGACCACCGCGAATCGCTGGATCAACGTCGTCGCTCTTCGTAACAGCCAGATCTACTTGAGGATTGACCGTCGTGTCAGACTGCGAAGACACTTGGGCTGCTTCGTCCGCCTGAGCTGTTGCTGTATTGGTCAGCGTCGTGCCGGTGAAGGCCGCGTTGATGGTTGTGTCGACAGTAATCGTCACCGAACCACCGACCGCAAGAACAGGCACGCTTCCGGAGATGACGCCAGCATTGTGAGTCGCCGTGCCTGCGGTCGTAGACACGTTGACGAATGTCAATCCCGCAGGCAATGTATCTGCGATGGCTACGTTGGTTGCGGTCGAAGGCCCCGTGTTGGTAACCAGAATCTGGTACTGCAGCGCCGCGCCCACTGCAACTGGGTCGGGTGCATCTGTCTTCGAGATTGTTAGAACAGCATTACGAGTGATGTCGATATTCGCGTTGCTGTTATTGTTCGCAGTGTTCGAGTCTGCTTCCGCGCTGGTCACGCTGGACGCATTCACAACGGCAGTTGCCGCAGCACGAGTGGCCGGAATTCCAGCAACAATCGTGATTGTCTCGCTTGCTGAGGCGGCCAAGCTGGCGTAAGTCACTGTTACTTCGCCAGCAGAGTTTCCTGTCTGAACCACGGTTCCGCCATTGGTCGCTGTGGCGGATACGATGGTAAAGTCGTCAGGCAAATCGTCGGTCACGACTACGTTGGTTGCCGCGTTGTTGCCAGGATTCGATACCGTCAACGTATACGTGACTTGCTCACCCGCGTTGAACGTCGCCGCGCTGGCTACTTTGTTGACGGCAACGTCAACAGTTGGGACAAAGCCCAAGTCGACGCCCAGGTCGCTATTCGTATTGGTATCACCATCATTGGTTGGTTCAGAGCCGGAGGCCAAGGTGACTGCCGCTGTCGCTACGCCGACTCCGGCAATGAGAGCACCGTTATCGTCGCCATCAACCACAACAGCATCAGGATCCGGAGCAGGATCTGTGCTGGTTTGGAAGTTCGCCAGCGGTTGTCCGGCACCAAATTCAGCGATAGGCACCAGGACGATGTAGTTGCCGGGGAACAAATTATTGAACACGTAGTCGCCTGCCGCTCCACTGGTCGTGGTGGTGACCAACGTGTCCGTTCCCGAATCGAAAGCATTGTTGGAATTGACGTCTGAGTAGAGTTCGACCTCGACTCCCGAGATCCCGTTCTCCCCCACGTCTACCACGCCATTGTTGTTGTTGTCGCTGAAGATGAGGTTACCAAGCGACATCGGATTCAGATTTGGGAAATTCTGAGTATCGACGGTTGGAGCAACGATACGCGAGAAGTCAAACTGCGCGTCCGCTCCAGCAGCATTGGTGATCGTCACTTGGAAAGCTGAGACGTCAGCGAAATCTGCACCGGTACCTGCAGCAATCGCAAAGTCGGTAAATTCGAGTGTGATGTTATTCGTTGCGGTGCCACCAACAGACTCTGGCACGATCGTTGTTAACGTGGATTGATTTCCAGCTCCAGAGAACACATCGATCGTCATGCTAACACCACTGGTCAATGGATTAGCATCGCCATCAGGTGTGGAGCCCGCCAAAAAGTGCAAAGCTGTTCCGCCGCCTGCTGTGAAATCTAGCCGTGGGGTAAGGTCATCCAAGGTTGTTGCATCATTGTCATCACCATCGTAGGAGATGATCGCGCTGCCCTCGGTGCCTGCATCGGTATTGACGCTCATCACTCCAGCATCCACCAGGACGCTTACATCGCCGCCGCCGCTGGTGTAGTTCACGACGACATCCCGTTCACCACCAATGGCTTCAGCTGTATCGCGAGCATCATTGGCTGTTGGCGTTCCCGCGTTCGCAGTCAGCGACTGGGCAACCGCGTCGTTGAAGCTATCCAAGCTAGCAGTCTGGGTTCCGGAAGCCTCGGTCTCGGTAATGGTGACAGTCTTGACTGTCTCCGCGTTTCTTTGAAGCTGCCCAGATACAGCATCTTGTTCAACGAAGTAGATTCCAGCTACCAAATCATCGAAGCGGTATTCGCCGCTCGCACCACTGGCTTGCGAGCTAACCAAGACGTCATCGCCACCGGCTGCGCCAGCCCCGCTTTCAAAGGTGCCGTTGCCGCCATCTCGATATAGATGGACGTTTGTTCCAACGATGGCCGTGTCACCGACATCGAAGCCATCATCGGTGAGGTCGGTGAAGACATTGCCAGCAATGGCCCCGATGTCTCCAGCCAACAAGCGTCGAGCCTCCATAGACTCCACTCGCAATTTCCGACTTCGTGCCTTCTTGAGGTCGCGGCGGGAGCGAGCTTGGTTCTTGTTGCCTGTAAACAATCGCTTGAAAAAGTTAGCCATCTGCGATGCTCCTTCCTTGGAACACATTGTCCGTCAAACAAAAAAAGCCCGACCCATCCTGGAGGCGGAGAGGTCAGGCTTCGTGTTCGAAGACAGTATTACTTGCTTAGAGTCGCTATTTTACCAGCGGAACTCACCACCAAAGCTCAGACCTTGTACCCAATAATCGGTTTCTTGGAACGGAAACTGAGGTCGGAGTGCACCACTAAACGGGTTAAGCTCGGGTGCCAGTAGGTTGGGATTAACGTCTAGGTCAACTTGATCGCCTGGGCGAATTACATTTCCGATGTAAATCAGCGAGTAGCCACCGGTGACTCGAATCCGCTTGGTCATTTGATAGCCAAGCGTTAGTCCAAGCTCAGGAATGATCGTAAACTCGTCGCGATCGTAGGTTCCAATGTTCGTTCGCTGAGCCAAGAAGCCAGTTTCATAAGGCGTCGTGGTTCCGTTTTCAGTGATGGTCGAATTGCCCGAAATCGTCGCGGTCTGATGCACATTGCCAATCCCCAGTCGCATTAGAGCGTCCAGCGACCACCAACCACGTCGTCCTTGCCACAATACTCCTAGCTCTGCTCCATTGAACTGATTTCGAGTCTCAAAGTGATCATTGATGATGAAGCTATCGTTGACCGTCGTTTGAGAGCGAAGAGTTTCACGCATTGCTAGCGATTCATCCAACTCCCAGAAGCGATAACCGAGCGTTACATCCCATCGAGCACTCGTTGGAACGGTTTGACAAGCCCACTGCGAATATCCACAACCACTCTTGCCGAACAATTGCTTTCGCAGTCGAACCGCAGCACCTTCGAAGTGAGATACAGTTGTTGCTGAGATGTCACCTGTCACGACGCCTGGGAAAGCGACCAACTCAGCGTCGTTGGCACCTGTCAACACGTTGAAGAACGGCCGAGCCAGGATGGGTGCTCCAGCAGACATTCCTGAGTAGTAGTTCTCTACATTCTCTTCCAAACCCGCGTATTCGCCTTCAATTCCCCAACCTGGGAACCCCGCAAGCCACCAGCCGAATCGAATTCGAAAGCCACTTCGCGAGTCGTCTTGGTAGTCGTTGCTGCCACCGTAAAGAATCGAAGCACTCGGAAGTACTCCAGCGGTTGCGCGATTCGTACCCGTGCTGGTTGTAACCAACGCAGGCAATCGCATGCCTGAAGGTGTCCAGTTCAAATACTCTGCGTGAACCCAACCATGGGAAGGAAAACAGATGCAGAAGCGACTTGGCACTTTGCAAGTCTGGCAGGAGCCGCAGTCGCCAAGTCCGCAGCTTCCTGTTGAACAGGAGCTACATCCATCGCCGCCGCATGAACTGCAGCCGCTGGAGACATGAGCATCATCGTAGTAGACGCCTCCGTCGATCACATCGGGAGCCATTTCGATGTGGCTCGCCGCCACGACCTTGCGGTCCTGCGGTCCACCTTCCCAACGAGTTGGGACTCCCGTACGAGGCCCAGGACGTCGAGCTGCGGTTCGCTCACCCCGCTGAACCTGTGCATCCGCGATTGCTGGCAAAAGCAATGTTAGTATGACGGTGATGGCAACTTTGTTTGACACTTTCACGCCTTCCGTAGCAAAACGGGCTCTAAGGGCTGCTAGCAAAACTGTTCAGCTATGCCCGCAAAGTTTTCCCAGTCTATCCATACCTGGGGATGTGAAAGGTATCGTCAGCCCCTGAACCGCAAATCCAATGGAATCCGAAAAAAACTCCTAAACAACAAACTCACCGCAACCGGCAAAATTTAACACCCGGCGGAGTGGTTGCTAGCGTCGGCCCCCTCCGCGAAGCCACGCAATTCACCAAAAGGACGGTATTTAGGGGAAACCGCTGGTCGATAGGAACTTACAAACCACACGACAACGGATGCAACTGCATCGGATTCACAAAGGGCGAATCAGAATTTGAATCGAGGTGATCAGCCGTCGAGCGGTAGCTCACGCTTCTCCCCGAGAAGCGCACGCCTAACGCCCGGTGTCTGATGCCCCAGCATCAAACTCTGATTGGCCCTGATAGATTCAGGGTAGGGGATAGTACGGATGCCACAAATGAACTTCAACCAACCAGTCGCGAATAGAAAAATCGCAGTGCACTGCATTGGATCGGTGGCGCGCCCCATGAAAGCCGTAGCAAGATGGATAGCTGCCAGTTTGATTCTCTTGCCCACCGTTTCAACTTGTCTCGGCCAAGTTCATCAGCGGCTGAGTTGCGATGAGCCGTGCGATGCGTTGGTTTCGAGCTGCTCCGCGGCCAATGGCCATGACTCGGCTTTCTTTCCAGTACTGGCAGGCCTCCGCTCAGAATTGGCTAATTCAGGCATCACCTTTCAAAACAATTTCACTCAGTTTTATCTAGGTAATACCGCAGGGGGTATCGAACGAGATTTTCGCTACTCCGGACACGGCGACTATGTAACGAATTTCGATTTTGGCAAGCTTGGCGTCCAAGAGGGGCTCTTCCTCAAACTACGCGCTGAACACCGATTCGGCGAAACGTTGCGTGGTGCAACAGGCGCCGTTTACCCTGTCAACCTGGCCGCAGACTTACCAGCCCCAGAAGATGAACGATTGCTCTTGACCAACGTGCTGATCACACAAGCATTGTCCGAGAACTTTGTGCTCTTTGCTGGCAAACTAGATACGCTAGACGGAGACCTGAACCGCTACGCCCACGGACGCGGTGTACGTCAGTTCCTGAACACCGCCTTCGTGGCCAACCCGATTGCTCTTCGCACGATCCCTTACTCCACTCTCGGAGCTGGGTTTGCTTTCCTTTTCGAAGGCGAACCGCTGCTGTCGTTCACGGTCCTGAATGCTACCGATACCGTTACGACGGATGGTTTCAGCGAGTTGTTCGCTGAAGGCGCGGCCGTTTCCGCAGAATTGCGTCTACCAACCAACTTCTTCGATCTACCAGGACACCAACTCTTTGCTGGTACGTGGAGCAGCCGTAATTTCGTCGCGCTGGACCAAGACCCACGAGTCGTATTGCCCAACATTCCAATCGGTCGGCAAAGCGGATCCTGGTCACTCTACTGGAACTGCGATCAAGCTCTGGTCGGTGACGAAGAACGAAACTGGGGATACTTCGCGCGAGCTGGCATTGCTGATGATGCCTCCAACCCAGTCGCGTATTTCCTATCTGCCGGCATCGGTGGCAACAGTCCGCTTGCCAACCGCCAACTCGACTCTTTCGGCATCGGGTACTTTTATTCTGGTACCAGCAATCAAATTGCCCCACTGCTGAGCAATGTTCTTGGCGGATTCGAAGATGGCCAAGGCGTTGAGCTGTTTTACAACGTCGGAGTCAATCGTTCGCTGACGATAACGCCAGACTTGCAGATCCTAGATTCAGCTAGGCCAATGTTTGACACCGCTCTCGTTGCAGGACTTCGAGCCAATTTGGCATTCTAGTTGCCCCTGATGCTTGCACCACCATTAGCTTCGGCCCACTGTTATCTTCGGCCCGCTGGCAGCCGACGAACCGTTCGCCAGACGTGCCAGTGAAGCAGACGTGCCAGTGAAGCAGACGTGCCAGTGAAGCAGCTTGTTTACTTTGTCGTCGCAAGCACTTCCAGGTTCAGGTATTTGCCTTCTTCCATGTTGGCGCCCCCAACGGAGAGTAACTTGTTGGTAAAAGGCAGCAAGCGGTGGAAAAATCGACTCGTCTCAGACTTCCCAAGATTGATCCAAGATTCGTAGTCGCTTGCCAAGCGGAGAACATCGCCTTCGTACGTCGAAACGACCAACGCTCCATCGATACTCCATCCCGCTGCACCAAACCCGGCCATGTTTCCTTCACCAAGCAATTCAGGACCTTGGGTCCATTGCTGATAGGCCGGATCAAAAATATGAACGCGGCGAGTTGGTCCGCCTTTCTGATCCATCCCACCAATGACGAACAACTTTCCGTCGTGTGCGACCGTTGCTAGAGCGCGAGTCGTGAAGGGCGGAGCAGGTAGTTCCTTCCATTGCGGCTTTTTCGCCGACAAGTCCAGGCTCAGAGCCGTGTCATGCCACACGGTTGGCTCATCACCAGACATCGTCCAACCACCAACGACATAGATCGTGTCACGAACAATCGCAGCATCGTGGCTCGAACGCCCTTTTGGTAGTGAGGGAAGGCTCGACCACTCTTTCGTCTTTGTGTTGTACTGGCGAACGTCGCTTACCGAGTGAAGATCATGTTCTTCGCCAGGAGCATTCTTGGCCGAAAACCCGCCGATGATGATGACGTTCGTGCCGTGCGGAACCATCGCAAGCCCTTGAAGCCGTGTCCCGGTGGACTCAACTTTCCAATCTGCACTCGGGTCATTCAAATCCAGTGACAGCAATTTGTTCGACTGCTCTTCAGTCGAATACGAATGCGCATTGCCCGTGTGACCACCGTAGATGTACGCTGTGTCATCCACACAAGCTGCACCAAAACTCGTAATTTCAAACGGCAGCTCTGCGAATTCGCGTTGCACTTGTTTCGACTCCGAATCCCGGCGGAACGTCAGTGTGTAGTAGTACATCGTCGATGCATACCCCTGACCAGCAATCTCGCCACTATCGCCTTCGACAGTGTGGCCAAACATAATGCCGTTCACTCCATCTTCCACCTCACTCGAATTGAACTCGACCCGACCATTTTTGTCGGTCGTTTCGTTCGCCTCTTCGTGACCTTCGTCGCAAAACAGTTTCACTTCAACGTCCGCCAGCGGCTTACCGTTCCAGGTCACCATCACACAGACGTCTTGACCATCTTGAAAGAGCTCGGCATGCAGGCCCTTCGGCGCATTCAATTCGCTGGCATGCTTCTTCTTGGAAAGCTGATCAATGCTCGGCAAACCTCCATGAATGCTTGCCGCACAGTAGTTGAGGCGATTTCCGTGGTAGACACCGTAGGTCACATCGGACCAGATACGCCCGTTCCCGGATACAGGCTTGTTGGAAATCAAGCCTACAAAATCGTCAGATTCAACTGCGGTGGCGTCCAACGTCGTCGGAGAGCTCGAGTCGCCAGTCAAGATTTTGGCAGCCTTGATCGAATCTGGCATTTTGTACGTCCGATCATCCAGCCCTTCGCCAAAAAACAGCGAGGCGTTTCCCTTGGAGTCAGTGACCAGCCATGGAAAGTGAGCCAGGGCCCCCTGGGAGACTGCGCCCCAAGCTAGAGAAGCAAAGCAGAATGTGAGCAAAAATCGTTTCATCATTTCACCTATGTTTTCGGTCATAATTTTCGGTGCTGAATTCGCGAAAGCGTGCTTAACGCTGTCTCCGCGAGGAAAGCTCAAATTTGAATACGTTTTCACCGGAATGGACTTCATCTTTTAAAATGCTTGATTGATTGTACCACTGCGGCACACGAACGACTCCTATTCTATGAGTACGATTCTGTGCGAGCTCCTGCAGCGCCTCCTCGTCGTCTAACGCCAGCCCCGCATAGTCAGTAGATTCAATTTCGATCCTATGTTTGCCTACGGCCGGACCGTACTGCGAGGCGGCTGAAAAAACACCTTCCAGCACCGGCACAGAGGTTTTCTGCCCCTGGGTACCATCCACTGGAACGAATCGAACGGTACCATTACTTAGCGGCTTGCCATCCAATTCTACAGTACCAACGACTGCTGCTCGCTCAAACGACTCACCCTGTCGACAACCGCTCAAGACAATCCCACTGAGAATCAGCAGCAATGCGGAACGTAAGGACTTAGCGTTCCAATCCATTGAGCACTCCTCCATCATTTCGCGCCGCAAGTCGCTCGAGCGTCTCGACGTCGATACTCTCGGGGATAAAGTGTACCGAGCCATCACCGAAAACGAATTGAACGCCTCCAATGTGGTCACTGCGGAAGGAACGAACCCATCCCGGATCAAATACCCCGTCGCCTGCAACGTCGTGAGGGTTGAAGGAGTATTGAGTTGTGCATGCTGTTGAACCCGGGAAAGGATTACACCAATACGTGAATGAAAATCTTGACTGCCCCTCACATTCTCCGCTGCTAAACAGATAGTCCGGCAAGTTGTAGGCGGTCTCACCGACTAAGATCGTGTTTGAAGTGCCGTCCGTTACCGATGCGAATCGTGTTTTGCGATCGGTTGAGTCGGAGTAAACAAGCATGCCGTCCAGTGTTGGACGCGGGGCCCTCATGAATCTCCAATACTGGTTGTAGTCCCGAGTCCCCATACTGGCAGCGTACGTGCCAGGAGCTCGGCCAGCATCACTATCGCACGAAGGAACCTCGCGCCGGCGAGCGTCCGACGGACAATAGTAGAACGGAATCTGCTGCGCGACGACTTGCCGATTCACGGGATCCCTGTTTGATCGCGTAAAATCATACTGCTGAAACGCGTTGCCTTGTTCAATATACGGCAAGATTGCGACGAACATACTACCACCGTCCAGCGCACTGTTAGCGTTGATCCATGGGAACTGACGGTTGACGTCGTGATAGCTATGGACAGCAAGTCCAATCTGCTTGAGATTGTTCTGACATTGCATCCGGCGAGCAGCTTCACGAGCCGCCTGAACGGCTGGCAGAAGGAGCCCAACAAGAATGCCGATGATCGCGATCACGACCAACAGTTCAACTAGGGTAAAAGCCGCTCTTGAAGTTGAGCGAGCGCGCAGAATCGCCATGGAGTGTCTCCAGCAAGAGAAATAGAAGCTTTAAAAGCGTCGCGTTCCCTGGCTGGCGGGCAGAATAATGAGACTTCTGCTTGAAGCTGGCTTGGTTATTGCAACTGAGATTCAGTATCAACAAATTTAGCAATCCCCAATCTCAACTGCAAGTCCCCCCTCCGGCAGCATCCCAAAATCTCTCAATGCCTCCCATTCTCGTGT
>CAYPLE010000136.1:12232-13544 GCA_964411445.1 uncultured Pirellulaceae bacterium | reverse complement strand
CGACCACCCTGGTCTCTGAAAGTACAGGCTGTTTGCCTCATCAGCCAGAAAGCCCCCGCGGCACGGTTCTTGCTCATTCCCCTCAGCAGCAACCTGGTAGCAAAACGTTCCAACCGGCAGCCCGCCTTGCAGTGATTCCTGCTGCGAGTACCGCCGACGCGAGCGCGACACAGCTACATCGATTTACCTGCCAGTATTTGAGGAGAAACATCATGCGTGGATTGCTTGTCGTTCTAGCGATCATTTTGTTAATGGCATTTGGCGGCTGGTTGATATTCAGCTTCGACGACAATCGCATGTCCGTCGAATTCGATGCCGACAAGGCCAAGCAGGATACGTCCGAAGCGGTCGACAAAGCTGGCGAAGTCGTTGACCGGGCGACAAATAGTATTCGCGACGCAACCGAAAAGGCTACTGCGGACGAAGGTAGCAGCGATCCAGCCGACGCACCGGTGCAATAGGCCCTTCTCAGCCCATATCAACTGGACGGCTGCTCCGCCGCCAAGCTCCACCCGGCTATTCACTTACGGAAAGATTCGATGTTAAAGCAACTTACTGTGGACTCGGTTCACTATGCCACACTCGCACGTCTGCTCTGGAAGCATGGCCGCCATGATTTGTTGCAGCAACTCGGTTGGAGCCAGGGTGAGCACGATGGCGAGACGCAGGCGGATCCGGAAGCCATTGCAAGTGACATTGAAGAGCTCGGCACGGCCTACATCAAGCTCGCCCAGCTAGCCAGCACTCGCACCGACATTATGCCGCCCGAGTTCATCAGTGCGTTCAGTCGATTGCAAGACGATGTAAAGCCGGTAGATACCGTCGAGATAATCGACATCATCGAATCCGACCTGGGCTCAGACGTCAATTCGCTCTACGAGACGTTTGAGTCCAAGCCCCTGGCCGCGGCATCGCTTGGGCAAGTGCACCGCGCGCATGTGTGCGGACGCAAGGATGTTGTGGTGAAAGTTCGGCGGCCTGGAGTTGACCACGAGGCGAGGGAGCAACTAGCAAGTCTCCGCAGACTGGCGGCCATCGTCGACAGCCGCACTGAGCTTGGTCGCAAATTTCAGTTCACCAGCCTAGCTGGAGCCGTCGATTACGCTCTCGGCATCGAACTAGACTATCATCGCGAGGCGATGCACCTGGAGATGCTGGGCGAGAGTGCCGAGAAGTTCTCTCGAATCGTCGTCCCCGAGTGCGTCGAAGGGTATTGCTCAAGCCGCGTGCTGACCATGGACTTCATCCCTGGAGCAGCAATCAAGGACATCTCCGACGAAGAACTGGCTCAATCGGAACCGACCGAACTGGC
>CAYPLE010000136.1:0-12132 GCA_964411445.1 uncultured Pirellulaceae bacterium | reverse complement strand
TCGAAGCAGACCGCCAGAGTCGTGGCTTCCTATGGTGGAGTCCAAATGCAGCGCACTTCCATTGCGTCGGCCGTGGTTGCAATCCTGAACACTTGCAGCGAACACGATGTAAAACTGCCATACGAAATCACCCTGCTGTGCAAGACCTTCGTGCAGCTCGAGATGACTCTTATGCGTCTGGATCCACATCTGGACTTCCGGAAAGAGATGCAGCAAGCAACCATGCAACTGCTCGAATCGCGAGCAGCCAATCGTCTGGACGTCGGTAACCTCATTTCGGCCGCGATCGACTCGACCCAGCTTGCCCTGAGCCTCCCATCGCGGTTAGACGAATTTACGCGTCTCGCCGCCAGCAACGGTCTGAAGGTTAACGTTGATGCAATTGACGAAGCCAAGTTAATGGCTGGACTGCGTAAGATTGCAAATCGCATCACCTGTGGTCTGGTACTAGCCGCTATGATTATTGGAGCGTCACTCGTGTTGAGTCGTCACAATGAACTCGGGGAAGCTGGCTGGGCGAGCGTGCCGGGACTGGCGGTCATCATGCTGGTCATCTCTGGCGGTCTCGCTCTGTTGCTCAGTTGGAAGGCTATGTTCTCCGACGAACACTAGCTAGGACTGCCAGGCAATTTGCAAACTCACTAAACAACCACTTGAAGATTTTACTATGCGACTGTACCACACCGCGACGGCGCTCCTATTGCTTCTCTCGATCAACACGACTCATGCAATCAGCCAAGAAGAATCACCGACGGCGGACCAAGTCGCTGCCGACATCGTCGATTCGGCGCGCGAAGGCAAGAGCCAGGTTGCCGATGAGGTGAAGGTGGATCCAACCACCAGCGATGAACAGATCGAACGCCGCTTGACGGAGATCCTTGAGTCGACGGGCTGGTTTGATTCACCAGTTGTCGAAGTGGAAAACGGAGTCGCGTTCTTGACCGGTACCGCCGACAGTACCAAGCATGCAGAGTGGGCTGAGTCGACTGCGATCAAGACGACCGACGTCGTGGCCGTAGTTAACCGCATGCAAGTCAATATTCAGAACGTGTGGACGTTTGCCCCTGCTATCGAGTCCTTTCGGTCGCTGGCTCGCGACTTGACGCGCCTGCTTCCTCTGGTTCTAGTCGCAGCGATTGTGTTGGGAGCATCTGTGCTGGCGGCTTTCGCGGCTAGGAAGTTGATTGAGTCGGTTGTAAAGTCGCGCATCGATAACTTACTACTCAAGCAGGTGATTGGTCGGGTTGTCGCGATCAGCGTCGTCATCGTTGGTTGCTTTCTGGCTCTGCGAGTCTCAGGGCTCACCTACATTGCAGCGACACTTTTGGGCGGGACCAGCTTGATTGGTCTCGCGATCGGATTTGCATTTCGCGACATTGCCGAGAACTACCTGGCCAGCATTTTGCTGTCGATGAACCAACCGTTTCGCGTTGGCGACTTGATCGAGGTTGCCGGGACACAAGGGTTCGTTCGAAAGCTGACAACTCGCGGCACCATCTTGAACACTTTCGAAGGCAATCAAGTCCAGTTGCCTAACAGTCTCGTCTTCAAAGAGAAGATCACCAACTACACCGCTTCCCCGATGACCCGCGCGGATTTTTCGGTCGGCATCGGTTTCGACGACTCGGTCAGTGACGCGCAGAGTATTTTGGTTGAGATCCTCCGCGGGCACGAAGCCGTCGCAACGGACCCTAGCCCATCGGTAGTCGTCGAGGCGCTTGGGGCGGCGACTGTCAACCTGCGAGTCTACTTCTGGATTGATCAGACGGAGCATTCGCTGCTGAAGGTGAAGAGCGCTGTAATCCGCCGCGCGAAGCAATCTCTGACCGAGGCACGCATCACGATGCCTGACGAGGCCCGCGAAATTGTCTTCCCTAAAGGCGTACCTGTTCACATGCCTGGCGACCGACACGACCAAACCCTAGAAGCATCCGTCGAAGCCGAGACACATTCTCAAGACGATGCGTCGGTAACAGCCGGTGAAGGCAGCTTGGAAAGCGAGAAAGCCGAGATCGACCGCGTCACCACCGAAGAAGGCAGCCTCGACGACTCGCCCAATCTACTCACACCCGCAGAGTAAGCACACCGAGCCTATCTCTTACAGTAGTAAGCACACTCCGTGTGCCGTCCGCCAACCTGAAGAACTGCGCTAATTTTCAATCGCTAGCGCTCACAGTAGTGGGTGCTACTATGAGGCCGATGCTGCCGATTGACTTACGAAGCGCAGCGTTGGTGCTCAAGGAGAAATATCCGCATCACGCCCCCTCGACGGTGGGTGGTGTTGCCTATTGACTCAGCGGGTATATTCTTTCGATTGCCCGAACTTCTTCACCTTACTCGACCACCCACGACGGCTGGTTGAACACTCAGCTTGCAAGTCCCTTTTGTCTTGTCCTCTGTTTGTGGGCGTATGCGCGCCCGGAAGCCGTCACATGTCGAGAAAATTTGAGCACAATCTGGCCAGTCAGGCCGCTTCGCCGCTAGCAGCCCCCAACGATCTGGTCGATGATTTGCCTGCTACTGCTGCGGACAATAACGAGTCACTCGAACCGGAAACGGCCGCGGAGGCGGATTGCGAAGAGACGGGCAGCGAGTGTCCGCATTACATCGTCGGCATCGGCGCCTCGGCCGGCGGACTCGAGGCGTTGGAGTCGTTCTTTCGCGAAATGCCGGAGGATCTGGGCGCGTCGTACGTCGTCATCCAACACCTGTCGCCCGACTTTGAAAGTCACATGGATCAGCTTCTGGGCAGGGTGACGAACATTCCCATCCAGGTTGCTGGCAACGAAACAGCCGTCAAGCCGAACACGATCTACCTGATTCCTCCCAAGTCGGAAATGGTAATTAGTGGGGGAAAGTTGCTTCTAACCGATCGGGCCAAGGAGAAGGTGCTTTCCCACCCGATTGACCAATTTTTCCGCTCGCTCTCCCAGGATGCTGCTCGCTATTCGATCGGAGTCGTCTTATCCGGTACGGGCAGCGACGGTTCACGGGGCATTCAGGAGATCACGCGGTCCCACGGTTTGGTGATTGCGCAGGAGCCGACGACGGCAAAGTTTGACGCCATGCCGCTGAACGCCCAGGAAACGGGCGACGTGCACTTGGTATTACCGCCGGAGGCAATGGCCGAGGCGATATCGGGCTACGTTCATGAAGGTGACACACCGGAAATCTTGCGTGCAAAGCAACTGGGCATGCTCGAACAAACCGGGCTGTCGGCACTGTTTCGCATATTACAGCGGGCGCACCAAATTGATTTTTCGCACTATAAACCTGGCACCGTCGAACGTCGCATACAGCGACGCATCGATTTGCAAAACCTGAACAGCCTCGATGGCTATATTGCTCGCCTGGAAAACGACCCGAAGGAAGTCAACGAACTCTACAAAGATCTGCTAATCGGCGTTACGCGTTTCTTCCGCGACGCTGAAGCCTTTGAATACCTGCGGAAAGAGGTTCTGCCAGCGCAGTTGAGAAAAGCGGATCAATCCGGCAACCCGTTTCGCGTTTGGATATGCGGCTGTGCCACCGGCGAGGAGGCATACTCGTTGGCAATGATCTTGATTGAGCTGATCGACGACATGCAGCTCAACATCGATTTCAAGATCTTCGCCACCGACGCGCACCGCGAATCGTTGCAATACGCTGCGACTGGATCATACCCCGAAGCAAAACTTGATGACGTATCGCCGACTCGGCGGCAGCGATTCTTCCGGTTTGAGGGTGACAATTTCCTAGTGAAGGCGGATGTTCGACGTCGGATTGTGTTTGCTCCGCACGACGTCGTCAAAGATCCTCCGTTCACCCAGATGAACGTTGTTAGTTGCCGTAATCTGCTGATTTACTTGCAATCCGCCGCACAACGTAAAGTCCTGTCACTGTTTCACTTTGCGCTCCGCCCACAAGGAACGCTGTTCCTGGGACCGAGCGAAACGATCGGCGATATCGCAGACGAATTCGAGCCGCTTGAGAAACACTGGCGCATTTATCGCAAGCGCCGGGACGTGCGGCTGCCGATTGAAATGCGCACCGCAGCACGCTCGACGAGCAAGAGCCCACTATCGTTCACGACCACAGCGGCTCCGCAGCCGCCGGCTGACAGTTCAAACTTGATGGCTTCCGCGTATGACGCGCTACTCAGCAAGTTGATGCCTCCGAGCATCATGGTCGACGACAATTTTCAAATGCTGCACGTGTTCCCAGGCGCTGAGCCCTTTTTGACATATCCAACCGGCCCCGTTGGACGCCAGACCACCAACGTGCTTCAGATGGTCTACCCGGCTATCAGAAACTCCATTGCAGCGGCCTTGCGGCAGGCGAATCGTGACGGCGACGCTATCCGGTATAGCAACATGCCGCACCCAAATGACAAAACGAAGACGCTGCATTTGAAGGTTGAGCCGATCGTAATGCGCGGCAGTCCGCTGCAATGCTATTTGATTCAATTCGATGAAGGGCGCCTGGAACAGTCCACAGATTCGAATCGTCGGGTCATTGAGGCAGTGGATGTCGACGCCAACTCGATCAGCCGGATTGAGAGCCTGGAAGACGAGCTCAATACGACGCGGCAGAATCTCCAGTCGACCATCGAAGAGCTGGAAACCAGCAATGAGGAGCTTCAGGCAACCAACGAGGAAATGTTGGCGTCCAACGAAGAGCTTCAGAGCACCAATGAAGAGCTTCACAGTGTAAACGAGGAGTTGTACACCGTAAATGCAGAGCACCAAAACCGTGTCACCGAGCTGAATCAAGCTAATGCGGATATGGATAACTTGGTGGCGACGACGGGCATCGGTGTAGTTTACCTCGACCGAAATTTGACGATTCGTAAGTTCACGCCCAAGATCGCTGAAGTCCTTTACATGGAGACTGGTGATCGTGGCAAGAGCATAGGTGCGTTCTCAGAAAAGCTGAATGACCCTGGCCTGATCAAGCGACTGGACAACGTGCTGACCAATCGCAGATCCGAAGAGTGGGAAGTCACCACCGAGGGCAAAACGTACTTGCTTCGTGCGCTGCCGTATTGGTCCGGCGAGTCGATTCTTGGGATTGTTATCGCCTTCATCAATATCGACTCTCTCAAGGAAACCGAAGCGGAGTTGGCTCAGTTCAAATTTATGGCGGACGAAAGTGTCGATGGATTCGTCATATTGAATGAAGAAGCTGAGGTTGTTTATGCTAATCGTGCCATGGCTGAGCGACTCGGCTACGAAGTTGAGGAACTGAAGCGTTTGACGTTTCCAAAGTTCGACACCAAACATGATATCGCCGATTTTCACGTTATGTTCAATGAGTGTCGAGAGCAGGGCGGTCTGATCTTCAACTCGACACATTGCGCTCGGAGCAACGAGAGGATTTCCGTCGAGATCGCGGCAACGTACGTTGAACTGCGTTCCCGGCCACACCTCTTCTGTACCGTTCGCGACATTCGAGACCGCAAACGCGCCGAACGCGAACGACGCGTGCTGCAGAATGCCATTGCTGCAGTTGAAAACGGAATCTTGATTTGTGACGCCTCACGACCTGAGCTTCCAATCACGTTCGCCAACAACGGCTTCTACGAGATGACTGGCTATGCCAGCGGCGAAGTGTTGGGTAAGAACCTAAGTATGCTCGAGGGCGAGAAGACCGCTCCTGAGGCGGTGGAGCAGATTAGGAAGGCGTTTGAGGACGAGCAACCGTGCCGGGTTCTGATCGAACATTACAGGAAGGATGGCTCGGAATTTTGGAACGACGTTTACATCACGCCTGTCAAGGAAAAGAGTGGCGGCGCCACTCATTTCGTTGCAGTACAAAACGATGTTACTGAGCGTATCCGAATCGGTGAATCGGTCCGTGAGAACGAGCGTACGATTCGGCTGCTCCTGGATTCGACCGCCGAAGGAATCTACGGCGTCGATGCTGACGGATTTTGCACGTTCTGCAATAGCTCCGCAGTTCGGATGCTTGGATACGGTTCTGAACAGGATTTGATCGGTCGCAAGATCCATGCGATGCTGCAGCCCGACCAGTTCGAGGACGGTGAGCTCTTCGATTCGGTGAAGGAAGGTCGGGTAGACAACTTTTTGAACCAGTCATTCACCCGAGCAGACGGAGGCTCCTTCCCAGTTCAGATTTGGTGCCACCCGATTCGGAAGGGCGAGACGTTTCTCGGCGCCGTCGTGACGTTTGTCGATGACTCCGAGCGTCGCCAAACGGAAAGCGACTTGCAAATTGCGAGAGAGCGTGCTGACGCAGCCAATCATGCGAAAAGCCGGTTCTTAGCAAACATGAGTCACGAGCTGCGGACTCCTATTTCGGCGATTCTTGGATTTGCAAAGATCATCGAAGAAGAGCACTCCGAACCGGGGCTAATCGAAAAGGTAGAGACTATCCAACGCAACGGTGACTATCTTCTCCGTCTGCTAGGCGACATTCTCGACCTGTCTCGGATTGAGGCCGGGCGATTGGAAACCACAGAATCCAGTTTTCGGCTCAGCGAGCTGTTGGTCGATGTTCGCGAGACGATGCAAATTCGCGCTCAAGAATCGAAGACTAAACTAACTTTCGAAGTAAAATCTCGGCTCCCCGAAAAGCTGGAAACCGATCCGATACGGCTGCGGCAAGTCTTAATCAACTTGATTGCCAACGCGATCAAATTTACGCCTGAGGGCAGCGTCACCGTTGATATCCAGACACTGAAGATTGATACTGACGAGCCTGTTCTGCAGATTGCAGTGAAAGACAATGGTATCGGCATTGAAAGCGGGCGGTTGGAGCGACTCTTCGAACCCTTCACGCAGGCGAATGCAAACATCGTGCATCGCTTTGGCGGCACAGGTTTGGGCTTGAGCATTTCCCGGCGGCTAATGGATGCTCTCGGGGGAGCGATCAATGCTGAGAGTACCGAGGGGGTCGGCAGTAAGTTCACTGTTACACTGCCGGTCGATAAGACAAGCCATTTCGTCGACGTATGCCTCAAGCAAACAGTTAACGGAATCTCGCCTGCAGATCAAGAAGATGCTTCGAACCAGCACCTGCCGCTCGAAGGCAAGTCGATCCTGGTGGCTGACGACCTGCGTGATATTCGCTTCATCGCCCAACACTTCCTGAAGAAAGCGGGCGCGGCGGTCGATGCCGCGGAAGACGGTGCAGAAGCGGTTAAGAAGATCGAGACCAGCTTGCACGCCGGCGATCCGTACGACCTTGTCTTGATGGATGTTCAAATGCCCGTCATGGATGGGCCAGAAGCGGTTGCATCGCTTCGTCAGTCTGGCATCGACACGCCCATCATTGCATTGACCGCCGACGCAATGAAGGGCACGCGCGAACAGCTACTTAGCGAAGGTTTCACAGACTATATGACCAAGCCGATCGATGCCAAACTCCTTCTTCGAACTGCAACCAAGCTGCTGGCTGGTGGAGACAATGAGTGACGCTTCCATCTGACAACAATTCGCATTATCAACTCGCGCTGGACACTTGTGCGTCCGAGCCGGTACACATTCCCGGACGCGTCCAAAGCTTCTGTGCTGTTATCGGCGTCGAGCGGAGCAGCGGTGTGATCAGCCACGTCAGCGAGAACTTGGGAGAGATTACTTCGCTTGGCGGAGACATTCTTGGGCAAGACCTGTTCGACAACATCTCTCGCGAATTGGCGCACGAGGTTCGAGGGGCTCTGGGTCTACCGACCATAGCAGCACAGCGCGAGCGGCTGGGCGCATTTCAGTTTCAGGAGCAGTCCGTTGATATCGCCATCCATACTACTGAAGAGGCGATTGTCATTGAGTTCGAACGCGAAGATTATCCAGCTGAGCGTTCGACCGACGCGGTTTCGCAAGTAAGAAAGATCTTGGGCCATGTTCACGCTGCCGGTGACACGCAGCGGTTGATGGATTCAGCCGTCGAAGTTTTGCGGCAAACAACCGGTTTTGATCGCGTGATGGCATACCGATTTCTCTCTAACTTTGACGGCGAAGTTATCGCTGAAAAGCACGCTCCTGGGCTTTCCCCCTATCTCGGGCTGCGGTATCCGGCTTCTGACATTCCTTCGCAAGTCCGCGACGCAATGGTTCAAATGCCCTTTCGTTGTATTGCCGACATTCGACAACGTGAACCGATCGTGCTAGCAGCTGCCGAAGCTGCACCGTTGAATTTGACGCGTACGCATTGTAAGGGCGTTTCGCCGATTCATTGCGAGTACCTGGCGAACATGGGCGTTCGCTCAACGATGAACATCCCTGTCATCCGTGATGGGGCACTTTGGGGGTTGTTTGCGCTGCACCATCGACGCCCAAAACTTCTTTCACCAACGCAGCGGACGATATGTGAATTATTCGGCTACCTGTTTTCGCTGGAATTGCAGCAGAACCTGCAGCGAACTTCATTTTCGCAGCGGCGACGGTCTGCGTCCCTGATCGGACACTTGGAAAAAGAAGAAGTCGCAAGCCGACCACTGCGCGATGTACTCCTGGAGTTGTCGGCTGACCTGCAGGATTTGGTCGACGCGGATGGTCTCGCTTTCATGGAAGGTGTCGATCAGTACACGGCGACTGGTGAGGCGGTCGATTCTGCAGTTGCGACAGAGCTGATTGAGCGAGCGAGCGAAGATATCTTCGCGGTCGACAATCTCGAGCAAACCGTTGGACGAGAAGTTCGCAGTAGCACCGGCCAGGTTATCAGCGGCGCGCTGGTGATTGTCCTAGAGCGTTCACAGCGATTAGCTTTGCTGTTTTATCGCAACGAAGAAGCGTCCAAGGTACGCTGGGCGGGAGATCCAGAGAAACGCATCGAGTTCGGCCCTAATGGACCACGCTTGCATCCTCGCGCATCGTTTGAAGAGTACATTGAATCGGTGCGTGGGCAGAGCCGACCGTGGGGAGAGAACCAGGTTGCAGCCGCGACGGAGTTGCAAGGTGCGCTGCTGGCAGTTGCATTTCGCGAGCAATCCATCACTGCGGCGCGGTGGCAGCGGCAGCAGCAGTATCAGGATCTGTTGATTGCGGAACTCAACCACCGCGTGAAGAACACGCTGGCTTTGGTGCGCGCGATCGCCAAACAAACGCAGACCGGCGTCGAATCCCTCGAGCAATTCACGCTCAGTTTCGAGCGCCGCATTGCTGCACTTGCAACGGCACACGACTTGATCGGCGGAAGTGGTTTGCAGTGGGCACCGCTAAAAAACTTGTTGACCGCGGAGCTGAAGCCATACAGCGGTCGCGAACTAGTTGCCTTTGACGGTCTGCCGGTATCGCTTAAGAGTGATGTTGCACCGGTGTTCTCGTTGCTGATTCACGAGCTAACCAGCAACGCTGTCAAGCATGGCGCACTTTCAGGCGAAACCGGACAGGTACACATCTGCTGGACGGCCCGCGACGGCGGCCTGCAGTTTACGTGGACCGAGACCATTCCAGGTAAGCTCGCACCGCCGAAGAGAACTGGTTTTGGCCTGACCTTAATACGCCGAGCTATTCCACATGAATGTGGTGGAGAAACCGAGTTGCAGTTTCACTCTAGGGGCGTTGAAGTTCAGGTTTGGCTGCCAAGCGATTGTGTGAGATTCGAAATCGCAGATGTGGCGGTCGATGTGACGCGGGCAGCGGCGCTGCCTATCAAGCCGCTCGCGGCAGCTCGAGCACTTGTGGTGGAAGACAATATTCCGATCGCCCTGGAACTTGAAGCCGCGCTCGCGGAGCAAGGCTGTAGAATTGTCGATACGGCCGGAACGCTGGATGACGCACTGCAGCTCGCCCGGAATAATACTTACACTTTCGCACTCCTGGACATCAACCTACGCCGCGTGAACAGTTACCCTGTCGCAGAAATCCTGCTCGAAGAAAAGGTTCCGTTTCTATTCCTGAGTGGTTACGGTAGCACCGAACACGTTCCTGAATCGCTCAAGGAAGTCCCAGTTCTGGCAAAACCTTTTGATAATGATGAATTGATGGCAGCAATCCACAAAATCCGTGCAGGAATGGGCGGCCCATGAACATTCTACTGCTAGAAGACGATTTGCTACTGGCAATGCACGTGCGAGAAGGCCTCGAAAACGAAGGCTGGACTGTCTTCCACGAAGTCAACGCGCGTTCGGCAAAGGTGACGTTGAAAGAAGAGCAAATTGACTTTGTGATTTGTGATATTCTGATTCGAGCCATCGACAATTCGGTGAGCAAGGAAGGCGGTCTTACTCTGATTGACTTCGTTAAGTTCAATTTAACGCCTTGCCCACCGATTTTTGTGATCACTGGCGCGTCCCCCAAATTGAACGTGGTACAGTTGGCCGAGCAAATGAAGGTGGACCGAGTCTTCGAGAAACCTTTTGACATAGAAGATTTGGTGTACAAAGTCCGCGACCGCATGGAGGCAAAGCGTTGAAAACCCTGCACGAACACCTACGGTCGGCAACTCGTCAGCAACACATGGAATTGCACACCGTTGTGAATCTGGACAACATGCTCGACAATGTGGCCAATTATCGAGATACACTATCGTGTTATCTGCTAGCTGTCCTGCCTGCAGAGTCTGCGCTTAGAGAATTCGACAAGTCGGCTCTTCCGGCGATCTCGAAGTGTTCATGGGAGCAGCGTCTTCAGAAATCGCAGTGGTTGATTGACGATATCACCAGTCTTGGGTCAGTATTACAGAATACTGCGCCTGGGATGGAACGCGATCAGACAATTACTACGTTGGCTGAATTCGTCGGCACCGCCTATGTGCTAGAGGGGATGACGCTTGGGAATCGTCACATTGCCAAACAGGTCGAAGATTCACTCGGAGAAGAGCTTCTCAAGCTGCAGCATGCAAACGGAGTAGACGGTCCAGGAGACGGCGCGTTCGGAAAACGTTTCTTTACCGGTCACGCTGATCGCTCCACCGACAACTGGACTGCTTTCAAGCAATGGCTGGCTCTAGTCTCTCCTGACGTGGATGCTGACGCAGTTTGTGCCTCGGCCAATCGGGCGTTCAGCAATTTCGCGACTCGTTTCAACCGACAGCGAACGGCGACGACGTCCGCTGAGACGCGTTAGCTGAGTTCCTTCGCTGAGTTCTTCTATAAGTAAGTGCGATGGGCATTCGGCTGAGCATTCTTGACTGGCCGCCAATTGCTCACCACCCGGACGATTATCGCTCAGCGGTAGCGTAAACCCTACATAAAGACGCCGCAGAGTGCCAATCACCGCGTGAAAACAGTCATTTCTTGAGGAAATTGAGCGGCTCTCGGTGTTTGGTACGCACTTTGCATTTTCCTCCGATCGTTAGCAAGTTTAGTAACTTTCACGATCTTGAAGGAGAATTTAGATGTTGTCTTGGGCACTTACCTTTTTGGTGTTAGCACTTGTCGCGGCTGTTTTTGGTTTTGGTGGTATCGCTGCAGGCGCTGCGTCAATCGCGCAGATCTTGTTCGCTGTGTTCTTGGTACTGTTCGTTGTCAGTATCATCGCCAACGCACTCGGAGGCCGAAGGCCTGTGTAAGCCCCAAGCAGCGTCTTGCTCCCGAGAATACTCCAAAAAAACTAAAGCGTTTGACCTGCCGGTTTGGTAGCAGACGCTTTATTTTTTATAAGCAACTGCACGCCGAATCGCCTTTTGAGCCATGGATTCCGTCCGGGAACTAACAAGGATTGCTGGTGGTCTGCTAGTGGTCCCGGCCGTGGCCGCTGGAGTCGTGGCGTTCGCTAGCTTTGTATTCTTCCAAGACTTTCTGTCTGCTGGCGTGTTCGCTCTGCTGTCCACCATTCCGCTCTTCGCCACGTGGATGTCTTCCAGTACGAGTGCGGCCCCTCAAAGTGATTCGCTTGCCGTGAAGAGCGGTGGAGTTGCTGCCGCTTGGATAATCGCGTCTGTCGCCTGTGCAATCCCATTCTTGGCAGTAGCCTACCTGAGCACCGAACAAAACAACACGCTTGAGACGCTACGGTCGCCTCTGAATGCGGTGTACGAGTCGACAAGTTCGCTTTCCAGCAGCGGGCTTACCGTTTGCCCAAAGTCATCGGAACTCCCACCGTGCTTGCAACTGTGGCGTTCTTTACTGCAGTGGATCGGTGGGGTGGGGCTGGCCGTGTTCGCACTGTTAATCCTTGAGTCGGCGAAACTTGGTAGGAGTCTTTACCGAGCTGAAACGCGAAGCTGGCAACCAACGCAAGGCGTTCAAAG
>CAYPLE010000135.1:6623-13922 GCA_964411445.1 uncultured Pirellulaceae bacterium | reverse complement strand
TTGCTCCATGCTGCCCACAATGTCAGATGCGAGCGCACGGATATCCCGCAACGAAGACTGCGACTGACGATAGGCGCGGAACAGCAGAACCAGTGCAATTGCGGTGACAACGACATTGAGCACAACCAGGGTGGTCAATCGAAATTGCCATCGCAACTCGCCCGCCAGAAATACAGCAGAGTCGCGAGCGTTGGCGGGTAAGTCTTCAATCAACTGGTCGACAATGGCTTGCTCCCGCCAAAAATCGATCATGGTCCAGATCGTAATTGCGAGGGCCGTGACGCTTAGCGTTAACAGTCCAATGACCGCGAAACGAAATACTCGGTCGCTCTGGTTTGGTTTGGGCTGAAACATAGTTGGGATTTGAGCCATGCTTGCGAGGCCAGCCGAGTGGTGAAGAAGTCAGGTGGATCCGCTTCACAATTTAGCGTGGCAAATTTGGTACCAGATGGCGACGGTTGCCACTTTCCTGCTACTTATTCTCAACGTCGGCGGATAAGTCTGCAATCTGTTGCAGATGAACTGCAATCTCCTGCGTACAATCGCAAGAATGGAGTACTCGGTCGGGTCGTGCCTTGCAACAATTTTGGTCGCGATGGAATTGGTGCGTGGGAAATCGCCGCCCGTTGGTCAATGCTTGACTTAAACAGCAACGACATTCGAGGCGGACGGATGAATACAACCACGCTCGGCACGAACTGGTACTTGAACAAGTACACCAAGTTTCAGTTCAACTACATCCACGCCTTCTTGAACAGTCCTGCAAATGGCGACAACGAAGCGGACGTGTTCGCAATGCGTGCACAAATCGATTTCTAACAGCCCCATGATCAACGGCTGTTCCGGCGCGAGCTACCTCGCCCCCGGCTGTTCGGCCAGCAATTCTGCTGGAATCTGCGGCGGATCTTGGATCGCAATTGTTTTGCTTCGCCCCGACTCTCCTGAGACGATGGACACACTGTGTCTTAGGTACTCCGCAGAGTTTTGCAAGCCAGCGAACGAGTTGTTGATTGTCACCGCTATCAGGTAAGTGCGCGTCGCGTAGCCACTTGTCTCGCGTGCGGTCGGTTGCAGCGAGGGTGCAAATTCTTGCAGGGCGTCACGGGCGTTGCGGCGGCAACCGCCCCCTATCGTCGCTCTGGCCCAGTGAAATACAGGATTTCTAGGGCACAGCTTGGTTAAGCGATATTTCTCCGCAACTGGTACAGCATTTGCGAAATCTCGTGCCGTCCATTCGATCAACGGGCTGAAAGTCCACGCCTGCTTCAGCATGGAACGCTAACGTTGCACAATCAAGATGATAAGTGAGGCCCTTGTGGCTCCGAAACTCGACCTGCAAGACAATCTTTCCCCTGCGGCGATCAGCACGCCAAGTAGAAATGAAGTTACACATTGGGTTGAGCATGCCGCGCACTACCTGCCAGCTCAAGGCCCCATCGAGGTCTTCGTGCATCACAACACGCTGCATGCTTTCGCAGACCATTCGTTTCACGACGCGGTGCGACTGGGTTGGCAACGTTACGGAGCCGAGCCGTACTTGACTGAGCTGGAGTTTCGCCGCCTTCGCGATGAAGGCAGGATTTCAGACGAAACGCTCGAAGCAGTGTTGATGCAAGACCTCGGCAATTCGACTCACGAGACCATCAATGGACTTGGCTCGCGAATTGAACTTCGACTCGCCATGCTGCGACATCCCTTGCATGCTGGCCCGGACGCAGAATTGCGATGGATCATTGCTGAGACCGACGCGCTGACGGCCTTCCGAGAGCAAGTTAGTGTTGTCAATCGAGGTCGAATGGTCAACTCAGCATTGCAGTACCTGAAGCGACACGGCGATGAGCTCAAAGCAGAGCCCACATTTCGCAAGTTGCTCTCTGGGGCTGGCAAAGACTTTAACCGCCTCCGGGGTGCAAAGGCGGAGACTTTTGCCGTTGAATTGCTTTGGTCGCTCTGTAGCAAGTCGATCAAACGCCTGCACAACGGCGCGGAAGCCGAATCGCACTCTTGGATTCGTCCTCGCGACGCAATCTACCATGCTTCCGGCCACGATATCGATCGAGTCGTCGAGGATGTGCTGATCAAACTGTCTGCCGCCTACGTCGACCAAGGTTACAGCGCAAGTGTACTTCCAAATCGTGATCGAGGATTTCTTGCCGCCTTCAACACCTTATACCGCGATTCTGGCTGGACGATGGAACGTTGGCTTCGACCGCTTCCCGAGTGGATCCGCCGTTTCGAGCAAGACGATATGGACGCGGCAGCGATCATTGCTGAGTCGATCTCAGACTTTGGCGTTGAATCGGCAGATGCCCAGGAGTTTATCTCTCAGTCGCTACTCGCTTTAGGCGGATGGGCTGGCATGATCCAGCAACTCGAAACCGGCGTTGACTGGGTGGTTCACCAACTGCCCAAGGGTTCGCTGCTCGACTTCTTAGCGGTTCGGCTGGTTTTGGAACGTCTGGCAATACGAGATATCGCGATAGATTGTTCGATCCCTGGTGCAAAGCAATCCATCACTCCGACGTGGCAGTTAGTTCGAAACCTATCAAGAAGCAGTCAATCGGCCTCGTGTTCGTCAGGATTGCGTGAAACATTCTTGCTGTTCCAAGTCGCTCAGCTCCTGGGCTGGACGCCAATGGAACTTGACCAGTTGAGTGATTCCGACTGGCGCGAATTACATAACGAACTGACGCGATTTGATGGTCTTCAGCGCCGCAAGATTTTCCAAGAAGCGATGGAACGCGAGTATCGATTTGCTGCCCTCGACGCGATATCTGCTACCGCTAGCGCGCACGCCTCAGCACGAAGCATCTGCAAGAAAGAAGTGGGCGGGCGTTGGGCTAGTGAAGCACTTCCTTCGTTCCAGATTGTCACATGCATCGACGACCGAGAGGAGTCGTTTCGACGAAACATGGAAGAGGTCGATCCAGCGTGCGAGACGTTCGGTGCGGCTGGTTTTTTTGCGGTGGCGATGTACTACCGCGGCTCCGCTGATGCGTTTTACAAACCGTTGTGTCCCGGAGTCATAACGCCGGCTCACTACGTTCAAGAAGACGTCGGTTACACGTTTGAAGGTGTCCACGAAAGTCGCACTCGCCTGCGCAGCCGTCTCGGCACGGCGGGCTTTTCGTTTGCAACACAGAGTCGCAATGTCCTAGGTGGTGTGGTCGCAGGCGTGGCGGGGTCTTTGGCAACCGCTCCTTTGATTGCACGTGTCCTGTTTCCAAGGCTGACCTCGCGGATTCGCCAGCGCTTTGGCATGTTCTTTCAAACACCGCCAGTGACGAGTTTGCATTTGCAACGCTACGAGGATCCTCCGGGACCAGATGGACCGCACATCGGCTATTCTGTTGACGAAATGGCGGGAATCGTAGTTCGCTTGCTTGGCGATATCGGAGTATGCAGCCCTGAAAGAATGTCGCGCTTGTTCATCGTTTGTGGGCACGGATCATCAAGCTTGAACAACCCGCACGAATCGGCCTACTGTTGTGGGGCTTGTGCTGGGAAACGTGGTGGCCCAAACGCTCGCGCTTTTGCTGCGATGGCCAATGACTATCGAGTCCGTGAGAAGGTACGTGGCCTGGGAGTTAGCATTCCTGACGATACGTTCTTCATTGGCGCTTACCATAACACATGTGATGACTCAGTCGTCTTTTTCGATCTTGATCGTTTGCCACCTTCACATCGTGACGAATTTGAAGCAACGCGAAAAGTCATTGAGGAAACTCGCGCCCGCAACGCACACGAGAGATGTCGGCGTTTCGGTTCAGCACCACTCAATATGACGTTCAGCGAAGCGCTACGACATGTTGAAGCAAGAGCGGAAGATCTTTCACAAGCTCGGCCGGAATACAATCACGCCACAAACGCGTTGTGTATCGTTGGACGACGGCACTGGACACGCGGACTGTTTCTTGATCGGCGTGCGTTTCTAACATCCTACGATCCAGCCTCGGACGACGCTGAACACTCCGTTCTTAAGCGGATACTTGCTGCTGCGGTTCCGGTTTGCGCTGGGATCAACCTGGAGTACTACTTCTCAAGAGTCGATCACGGCAAGTACGGTTCGGGGTCAAAATTGCCGCACAACCTGGTGGGGCTAGTGGGAGTCATGGAGGGAACGTCAAGCGACCTACGTACAGGGCTTTACCAGCAAATGGTTGAGATCCACGATCCACTCAGAATCACATTTGTGATCGAAGCTACGCCAGAAACGATGCAAGTTGTGATGGAAAGCAATCCGGCAATCGCGGGACTCGTTCAAGGGGGCTGGGTCCACTTGGCAACCGTCGATCCCGACACAGCTCAGGTGCAGCGATTCGAGCTTGGGGAGTTCGTCCAGCACGAGACTACCGCTACAACTTTGCCCACCCGGGTCTCTTCGCTCGCTTGCTACAAAGGCAACCGAGGCAATATTCCGTTTGCCTCCGTCGACTCCGGAGGCCACTGCTAATGGACACTTCCGATTGGACATTTCTCCTCGGACTCTCCGTAGTTGTAAGCCCGGTCGTGCTGCTGGCCTTGCTTGGCCTACCAATGATCGTTGGGCGACGCTTGAGCGAATCGACGCAAGCGAACTTCACCAAAGCGGCAACGCTGTTCGGATTCCTCGCCGCTGTTGCCATATTAGTGTGGATGCTGACGACGGGCCAGCGCAGAATCATTATTGAGTTGGGGGATTGGGTAGCCATCGAGGAAGAGCACTTTCATTTTCACCTGAAGTTCATTTTCGATCGCCTGTCTGTCCCATTCGCAATCCTGTCGTTTACCCTTTGCGGAGTGGTCGGAGCTTTCGCCTCGCTCTACTTGCACCGCGAAGAAGGATACTCTCGGTTCTTTCTTTTGTATGCATTCTTTTTGTTGGGGATGATTGTCTCGTCGTTGGCTGGAACGATTGAGACCCTTTTCTTTGGTTGGGAGCTGGTAGGGCTCTCCTCAGCCATGCTCGTGGCCTATTTCCACATGCGTCCTGCCCCAGTTCGAAATGGACACCGAATCTGGTCCATCTATCGCATCTCGGACGCGGCGTTTTTGATCGCAGCTTTGACAATGCACCACATTACGGGGGCTGGTGATTTTGAAGCGATGACAGGCGTCGAGCCGTGGCCTGCAGGGGAAACGGCCATAGCATCTGGTTCTGCTCTTGGAATTGGACTCTTGCTACTCTTGGCCGCTGCTGGCAAATCGGCAATGGTTCCGTTTTCCGGCTGGTTGCCCAGGGCCATGGAAGGGCCTACGCCATCGAGCGCGATCTTTTATGGGGCGTTGTCGGTTCACTTAGGTGCCTTCCTACTGCTCAGGACCAATGCCTTGCTCGAGGTGAGCGTGGCGCTCAGAGTCGCCGTTGTTGTACTGGGACTGTTGTCTGCAATCTTTGGTGCGATGACCAGTCGAGTGCAGACCGATGTAAAGAACGCATTGGCCTACGCTTCCTTGACACAGGTTGGAATCATAACCGTCGAGATAGGTCTTGGGTTCTATTACTTAGCACTGATACACATCATAGGACATGCTTGCTTGCGAACACTTCAGTTGTTGCGCTCGCCATCTGCGTTGAAGGACCACCAAATGCTTGAAAACGCCGTCGGCACGCATTTGGCAGCCAGCGAATCGATAGACGTCATTCCCGCGAAGAACCCCAATCCACGGGCTTATCGCTTCGCAATGCACCGGGGCAACTTGGATGCGATGATTGATCAACTGCTCATCAATCCCGCGAGAAAACTGTTGCTCTGGTTTGATCGCATGGAGCGGCACTTGACAGATCGAATAGAAGGCAACACTTCCCGTGATTCTGGGATAGTACCGGCAGTCGACGATTCACTCGAGGAAACTGAATAGTGCCTGAACTCCATTTCCCATGGATCGAAACCGCGATACTGCTGCCCACAGTCATCGCGATTTTCGTCGCCCGCATGGTCGATCGCGAACGAGCAAGGCAAGTTGCGGCCGCAACTGCCGCCGCGGTGCTAGTGCTCTGCCTCGGTGAGTGGATTGACTTCACAAGAATGGGCACGTTCGAAGCCCATGACCATTGGGATTTCGTTCAGTGGGTTTTTCATCGTGAGATCTTTATTGTCGACGCGTTAAGCGCGCCGCTGCTTCCGCTGGGAGCGCTACTGTATACGACGATGATCGCAACCACACTGAGGACCAAAATAAACCGATTCTCTTTTCATTGGACTCTGGTTTCGCTCTCGATACTCTTGGCAACTCTGGCATGCCGCGACGCATGGGGCGTCATCGGACTGCTAACGGCTTCCTGCGTGCCCGTTGGACTGGAACTGGCGAATCGAGGCAAGAGCGTTCGCGTATTTGGGCTGCACATGGGGATTTCGCTTGCGTGCCTGGCAGTCGGGCAGACCTTCGTCATCCTGTTTGGCGGTAACTCGACGGGCATGGTTGTCGGCGGTTCCCTGCTGACGGCTGGGTGCCTGATACGAGCCGGGATTTTTCCACTGCATTGCTGGATGACTGACCTGTTTGAGAAAGCAACGTTTGGCACGGCAATACTGTTCGTTACACCGATGATCGGCGCCTATGCCGTCATGCGACTGGTATTTCCGATCGCGCCTGAATACGCGTTGCAAACCATTGCTGTATTGTCGTTGACGACTTCCGTTTACGCGGCCGCCATGTCTTTGGTGCAAACCGAGATGCGTCGTATGTTTGCTTTCATCTTCCTGAGCCATTCATCGCTGGTCCTGGTCGGACTAGAGTTGGCAACTCCCATTGGCTTGGCCGGTGGACTACTTGTTTGGCTCTCCGTCGGCATTGCGCTGCTTGGCTTTGCACTCGCGCTTCGAAGCGTTGAAGCTCGGACGGGCAGGCTTTCGCTCATTGGATTCCATGGCCTATACGATCAAACCCCCTTTCTAGCTGGCATGTTCCTTATCACGGGACTCGCGTCGATCGGCTTTCCTGGCACGATTGGCTTTCTCGGGATGGAAATGTTGCTTGAAGGGGTCGTCAATGTCTATCCGACGATCGGCGTAATGGTCGCGATCACTGCAGCGATCAATGGAATCTCTGTCGTGCGAGCCTACTTTCACATCTTCACTGGCAAGCGTCACCCGTCGTCGTCGTCGCTGGGC
The DNA here is from genome assembly GCA_964411445.1 of uncultured Pirellulaceae bacterium. Taxonomy (GTDB): domain Bacteria; phylum Planctomycetota; class Planctomycetia; order Pirellulales; family Pirellulaceae; genus Aureliella. The sequence goes on along the minus strand of CAYPLE010000135.1, from coordinate 6,828 downwards.
TGCCGCCCGGTCGAACGAACTGTCATCGTACTCATGCTTGTACTAATTGTTGGTGGGGGACTGTGGCCGCAACCGGGTGTTACGTCACGTTACAAAGCTGCGAAAGAAGTGCTCGACCATCGCTCGCCAGAACTTTCCGCGTCTTCATACATCACCGATTCTGAAGAAAGCTCTGGCTCTTTACTGAATCGCTCTTTACTGAATC
>CAYPLE010000135.1:0-6523 GCA_964411445.1 uncultured Pirellulaceae bacterium | reverse complement strand
ATCACCGATTCTGAAGAAAGCTCTGGCTCTTTACTGAATCGCTCTTTACTGAATCATTGAGTAGTAGTTTCTAAAAACCATTGAGTGCACCGAACCATGAACGAACAAGACAGTAGTATCGAAACTCCGCGGGGGAACGCAGATGGGTTTCGTCGCTATTTCAAACAAGACTTCACATCAGGCCTTTTGGTCTTCCTAATTGCCCTCCCGCTGTGTTTGGGCATCTCACTTGCGTGCGGCTATCCGCCGATTGCTGGTATTTTTACCGCAATCATCGGTTCGATTCTCTGCACATTCATCAGTAACAGTGAATTGACTATCAAAGGACCTGCGGCGGGTTTGATCGTCATTGCCATTGGATGCGTCAACGACTTCGGCGGCGACGGGATGCTTGGTGGCTGGAGTGAGGTAGATATGGCAGCATACCGCGCCGCCTTGGCCGTTGGCGTTGCGGCAGCGGTCATGCAAATCATCTTCGGGTTCTTTCGCGCTGGCATTCTTGGAGAGTTCTTCCCTACGTCCGCCGTTCACGGCATGCTGGCGGCGATCGGTGTCATCATTGGAATCAAACAACTCCCCGTTGCATTGGGCGTAACCGGTGCCAAGGGTGAGCCGCTAGAAATGCTTCGAGAGATGCCGCACTACATCGCTGAAGCAAATCCAGCGATCGCTGCGATTGGGATCATCAGTCTAGTGATCATGTTTCTATGGCCCGTTGTCGGATCGAAGGTAGAGCTCCTAAAAAAGATCCCGTCACCGATGGTGGTGCTGCTCGTTGCAATTCCACTGGGCATGTTTTTCGACCTACTTCACGAACATCCCTACGACTTGGCAGGCCACAAGTACCAGCTTGGCGAACAATACTTAGTCAAGATGCCGGACCGCATGTTCGGCATGTTCGACGACATCACGTTTCCCGATTTTTCCGCCCTCAGGCAAATCAAGGCTTGGAAGTGGGCCATGATGTTCTTCATCATCGGAACATTAGAGTCACTGCTGAGCGCGAAAGCTGTCGATTTGCTCGACCCTTGGAAGCGAAAGACCAATATGGACCGGGACGTCGTTGCTGTTGGTGTCGCAAATCTGGCCGCGTCGGCTGTCGGTGGACTGCCGATGATCTCAGAGATCGTGCGCTCCAAGGCCAATGTTGATAACGGTGCACGGACGCGTTACGCTGATATGTGGCACGGTCTGTTTCTCTTGCTGTGCGTAGCGTTGATTCCGACGGTTCTTCACCGAATACCGCTCGCTGCGCTTGCCGCCATGCTAGTCTACACCGGCTATCGGTTGGCGCATCCAAGTGAATTTGTCCATGTGTGGCGAATCGGCAAAGAGCAACTCGCAATCTTTGTAACAACGCTCGTTATGGTGCTTGCTACGGACCTTCTCGTAGGTGTCGCCGCAGGGATTGTGTTGAAGTTACTGATTCACGTCAGCAATGGTGTTCCCATTCGATCGCTATTCAGGCCGTACCTAGAAATAGAGCAGGTTGATGCATCGACCAGCCGAATCATCGCTCACCAATCTGCCGTCTTCAGTAATTGGATCCCGTTCAAGAAGCAGATCGAGGATGTGGGGTTGATCCAGCGTCGGAATCTGATCGTTGATGTGACCGACACGAAGTTGGTAGACCACAGTGTGATGGAGAAACTTGAAGAGATGCAACGCGACTTCGAGCAAGAAGGACTGACGTTTGAAATTCAAGGACTCGACAAACTACGTCCACTCTCAAGTGATCCCCACGCCGCACGCAAACAGCAAACAAACAAGGCGATCGAAGTACGACTGATCGTCGCTGAATCGGATGCAGTTGCCATTGAACAAGCTGTGGTTGAACACTTTAAGGCCACGCCTATCGTCCGGCAGCATTTGAAATGGACCGACGGCGAGCAGGCACAGGACATTGTCGAAATCGGCTTTATCATCGAACGCTTCGATCTTTCCACGATCCGCAACGGCAAGCCCTCCGAAGTATTCTCCAAATCGCTTCGAACCAGCATCCAGCCCTGTGAATTGTTGGCCGCTGACGCTTCAGGGAACAAGAAGCTGCAATGCTCGATTCCTTGACCGAAAGCAACTTGTTTCAAGTAGACTCTACTCAAGGCTAGTCAGGACTAGTCCAGAATTTTAATCTCGTAGAGCTTGGGCCAATTCTTGCCGGTGATGAAAAGGCGGTCGGCTTTTTCGTCGTAGGCGATGCCGTTGAGAACGTGCTCGCGATCTGGGCGATTCTTCGCTGGGTAAACGTCCGAGCAATCGATCCAGCCCTTGAGTTCGCCGGACTCTGGATCAATGCGGGCGATGCGGTCGACGTACCAGATGTTCGCCAGCAATTCGCCCTTGTAGAATTCGAGCTCGTTGATTTTATCCAGACGCCGCCGTCCGTCGCGAATGCGCATGCGCCTGATTTCGGTAAGGTCGGTTGGGTCGACGACAATAATGTTATTGCTGCCGTCGCTCACATACAGGACTTTACCATCGTCGGCGATTCCCCAGCCTTCACTGGCTCGTTTCCAACGGTAGCGTTTCGTTTCGATTGGGTTGAGTGACTTGTCCCAGACGACGCACTGCTTGCCTTTCCAGGTAAGCTGATAGATCTTGCCGTCGAGAATGGTGATCCCTTCGCCAAAATACTCTTGGCTGAGTGGTCGGGATTTGAGCACACGTCCTGACTTCAGTTCAACTTCACGCAAGGAAGAGCGGCCATACTGACCCGTTCCTTCGTAGAGGGTTTCTCCTTCAACGGCCAAGCCCTGGCAGAAGGCACCTGTGTCGTGTGGAAAGCTGGCAACAACTTCCACTCGCGCGATAGGTGTGCCGCCAGGGAGATTGGTAACAATCGCAACGCTCGCGGCGACGGCTGTGAAACCTACGAGTGCTATTATCTTGAGGGGCATCTTTTTGTTCTTTGTGCTAGTCATGTTTGGCCAACACTGGAGTAGCAGTGCGCATCTTCACACTTAACTGTCAGCGTTCAGTCGATTGCGTTCAGTCGATTTTCGAGGCATCCAAAGGGATGACTACTTCTATTGCTGAAGCACTTCTTCAAAGTACTTCAGTTCCTTTGTTATACCCGCAGCGAGGTTATCGATTTGCAAGGATTGGGGGAGTACTGGCCAGGCATAGGTCTCGACTTCGTAGTGTCCAGTAAACCAAGGGGCCGAACCGACCACTGCATCGCTTGATTGTTTCAAAAACTGGGTCACTTGCACAATGTCGGCTTGCGTTGTTTGTAGGTGATCAAAGCGGTCCACGTAGATTGGAACGTGGAAATGGACACGCCACGGCTCATTGCGAAACTTCTCCGGCCACTCCGACAGGGCTATTGGTAGGTCTTCAGCAAGCTCGGCGAGGCGACCACTCGAGCTTCTTGCCGTTTGGTGGAGGTACTTCGGTTCGTGGAACGTCGACAACTGCTCGGCGATCGCTAGCTTTTCATCTTCTGATTGAGCTTCATTCCAGGGAACATGAACTGCCGAGGAGACTTGCACTTTGCCGATGCGGATTCCGGCCGCGTGATAGGCTCGAAGCGCATATTCCTGCGGTTCGAACATAACTCCTGAGTGGCAGATGTCATGGCAGACCGCGATGTGTTGACGAACGGCAGCTTCTTCCTGACCGCCCAGCAGATACTCCTTGAAGAAGTCGACGATTTCGTCACTCGTGTTCAAGACGCATCCAGGCTCCGGTTCGATACAGAGCACAATTTCTCGTCCCGCCTCTCGCAGCATGCGGTCAAGGAAAACTGCCGTTTCACGGAGCCTTGTCGCCGCCTGGCCAAGGGATGCTCCATTCCAATCAGGAGTGGGCCAACCGAGTGGAAGCGTCGAAATGGTACCGAGGCAGCCGGCCGGGAGTATGCGATCGAGGACCAGAGCCAGGTCGTGGGTGTAGCGTTGTCGGCTTTGGTCCGCCCAAGTTGGCAGGTAGACCTGGTGTTTGACGACATCTGCATGAAAATCCTGCTGAGGAAAGCCGTTGAGCGTGTAGGCGGAAAATTGATGCTCTGACAGCCAAGCCCCAAATTCCTCGGCGGCTCCTTCGGCGCTCAGGCTCGCTGCCGCATTTTCGCTCAGCCACAGCCCAAGCGGCAGCGTGCCGCCCAGGTCTCTCTGGACCTGGCCAGCGTACTTTTCCAGGTTTGCCTTCGCCGTGTCGAGGTCCGAACCTGCGTGGACATTAGTGCAGTAGCCGAAACTGGGCGGTGTTTGAGAGGGCAGGTTCATGGGATTTACCAGTGGTAAGCAGAAATGCCATCGCCAGAGAATAGGAGTCGATCAGGATCGCCAGCCCCCAGATGTGGGTGGTCTAGCCTGCTGAGCTCCATCGAAAGGGTCGCCTTTGCGTGACAATACCCAGGGAAACGGTTGAAGCTCGGTCGAACCCCAATTCTAATGGTTCTCTAGGATTGGGCACAGTTGCCCGTCAGAGCTGCGTCGGTGGCCTGTTTCCAAAACACGAACTGATTCGAAGAACCGCCACAGTGGCCTACGGGCGCGTGCCGGGAATTTGAATGGTTGCAACGTCATGCAGCGATCCGGGTAGTCATTCGTCTCTCTACACGGGGAGAGTGCGGTGAGCCAGCATGACGAGTTATCCCGCCTGTGGTTCGACTGAAAAATTGCGATTCCACAAAGACTTTCTTGCCAGTTTTCTTACCAAGTCGAGCGACTCGGACCGTCGGGACGCTCTCAACCTCAACCAAGATTCACACACTTAGGTTTCATTCATGCGTTCGAAATACATCAGCATGGGCGTTGCGACATTCTCGTTTGCCCTGCTATTCGGTTTCACGAAGACTTCGTTGGCTCAGCCCTTCGAAAACCGCAAGTACGGCCAAGAAGACAAATTCAGGCAATTGGAAGAGATTCTTCCAACTCCAAACACGTTCCGCACAGCTTCGGGCGAACCAGGTGAGTCGTATTGGCAGCAACGCGCTGACTACATCATCGACGTGTCGCTGGACGACGAAAAACAGCACATCACCGGTTCAGAACAGATTACCTATCATAACAATTCGCCTCATCACTTGCGTTACTTGTGGATGCAGGTGGATGCAAATCTCTTCGCACCCGATTCTGATGCGAACAAACTTCAGAGTTTTTCTCCGCCGAGTCGGATGTCGTTAGATATGTTGCGTCGGATGCAAGCTCGACAGGCCTTCGATGGTGGTGCCAAGATCACTCGCGTTGAAGACGCAGCAGGCACGGCACTGAAGCACACCATCGTGAAAACGATGATGCGAATCGATCTGCCCAGCCCGCTTGCCCCTGGCAAGTCCTTCCGATTCGAAGTGGATTGGAATTACCAAGTTAACGATTCCAAGATTGCGGGCGGTCGAACCGGTTGTGAGTTCTTCGAAGAAGACGGCAACTACATCTATGAAATCGCTCAATGGTTCCCTCGGATGGTGGCCTACACCGATGCAAACGGTTGGCAACACAAACAGTTCCTTGGGCGTGGCGAGTTCACGCTCGAGCTTGGGGATTATCTGGTCAAGATTACCGCTCCTGAAGATCACATCGTTGGCGCGACCGGCGTTCTTCAAAACGCGGCAGAAGTGCTCAGCGACGAGCAGCAAAAACGCTTTGAAATGTCTCGTACCGCGAAACGCCCGATGTTCATCGTGACGCCTGACGAGGCCAAAGAGAATCAGAAAGAAAAGGCCGCCGGAACGAAAACGTGGGTCTTTCACGCACAGAACGTCCGCGATTTTGCTTGGGCTAGCAGCCGGAAATTCATCTGGGACGCGCAAGGGCATAGCGTTGAAGGCAACGATGTCATGGCGATGTCGTATTATCCTAACGAGGCTGAGCCGCTTTGGAGCAAGTACTCCACTGAATCGATCATCCACACCCTGAACGTGTACAGCCGATACACGTTCGCGTATCCGTATCCAACCGCAATCAGTGTTAACGGTCCCGTCTACGGGATGGAATACCCAATGATTTGTTTCAACGGGCCGCGTCCAGAGGCTGATGGTACTTACTCCTCCAGCACTAAGTACGGTTTGATTTCTGTGATCATCCATGAAGTTGGGCATAACTACTTCCCCATGATCGTCAACAGCGACGAACGTCAATGGACGTGGATGGATGAAGGTCTCAATACGTTCCTGCAGTACTTAAGCGAAGCTGAGTGGGAAGATAATTACCCATCACGCCGGGGTGAACCTGAAGCGATTGCCGGCTACATGCTCAGCAGTCAACAAGTGCCGATCATGACAAATAGTGAATCCGTCTTGCAGTTTGGCAACAACGCTTACGCTAAACCAGCAACAGCGCTCAACGTGCTGCGTGAAACGGTTCTCGGTAGAGAATTGTTCGATTACGCCTTCAAGGAGTACGCTCGGCGATGGCAGTTCAAGCGTCCGATGCCTGCCGACTTCTTCCGGACCATGGAAGATGCCTCTGGCGTCGACTTGGATTGGTTCTGGCGCGGCTGGTTCTACACGACCGACCACTGTGACATTGCTATTGAAGACGTGCGTTGGTCGATTCCAGACGATGGAAATCCCGACACG
>CAYPLE010000134.1:0-14018 GCA_964411445.1 uncultured Pirellulaceae bacterium | reverse complement strand
CTTCGTTCCTGTCTCGGCAAGCAGGCCCGCAAAACCCAATAGCTAGCTCGGCGGCTAGTCAGCCGCCCATCCACGCCAAACCGCCTTCTGAATTTGCGGAATGACTTGAGCGAATCGATCTTTGCTAGACCAGGTGGCTCGCGCTGCTTTGCCAAGAGGTCACGCAAGATAAAAATTGTCTTGCTCTGTGGTAGAAACGGTGGATTTGCATATTCGGCCGGTGGGGATCAAAATGGGGGATTCCCGCGAAGATCGCAATCCTGCTTTTCATCCCGCAACTTGAGACCTGCCAACATGTTTAGATCGTTTGTCGCCGTATTTGTGGTGTTCTGCCTAGCCACTAACTCCGAGCGGATTGTCGCGCAAGAGAATCCGCCCGCCGAGCGGACTGGAAAAGTCCAGGCGGATCAAGCCCCAGTAGATCAAGCCCTAGTCGATCAAGCGAGCAGCGAAGCAAAGGACGCGGACGCGGATGCTAAGGAAGAAGCCGTCAAGCAGGAGTTTCCACCTGAGCCAAAAGCCACCAAGGTTCCGAAGAACGATCCGGACTACGATCTGCTTGGGGAATTCGTTGGCCTAATCAAGGTCGATGACGCGGAGCAGATGGCTGGCTTGCAAGTTCGTCCGCTGGGCGATGGCAAGTTCGAAGCGCTCATGTTCAAAGGCGGCGTTCCTGGATCTGGAGCCGAACAAGACAGCGCACTGAGTCTCATCGGTGCTCGCTTTGGTAAGTCGATTGTTTTGTCGGGGGCCGCGAATGCTGTGTTCCTTTCCAGCGAAAAAGCGACCGTTGTTAGTCCGGAAGGTGATCAACTTGGTGAACTGAAACGCGTCGAGCGTGTGAGCCCAACCATGGGCGCCAAGCCGCCAGAGGGAGCAACTGTGCTCTTCGACGGGACCAGCATGGATAACTTTACGTCTGGCTCAATGACCGCCGAAGGATTGTTGAAAGCCGGCGCTGACGTCAAGCCAATGTTCCAGGACTTCAACTTGCATGTTGAATTCCGTCTACCCTACATGCCGAATGCACTCGATCAAGCTCGTGGCAACAGCGGCTGCTATTTGCAAAGTCGATATGAAGTTCAAGTTCTGGATTCGTTCGCAACCATGCCTGTCTTTAATGGGTGCAGCAGTTTGTACCGCTTCAAGCCTGCTGATGTAAACATGTGCTTGCCGCCGCTGCGATGGCAAACCTATGACATTGCCTTCACAGCCGCCCGCTGGGCTTCAGATGGGTCCAAGCTCCGCAATGCGCGCATCACCGTTTGGCACAACGGAGTCAAGACGCAGGACGATGTTGAATTGCCGAACAAGACCGGTGCTGGCGCGAAAGAGGAGCCAACGCTGCTGCCCATCAAATTCCAGAACCATAAAGACCCAGTCCGTTTCCGCAATATTTGGATCGTTGATCGCGGTTTGGCTCCAATGGCTGCATTTCCAGCCCTACCATAGCCAGCGCTCACATCGTTCTCGCTATCGCGGGGTTTGCTGCAAGAAGTGAACGCAGAACGCGCGGTGACGGCTTCAAGCTTTGATTGGCCCTGCAATCGAGTGGATGGACTCTATCTGCGTTTCGCGGATCCGTTAAGATGCTCAGAGGGTGTCGCTGGCGAGCGCGTTTGTGTTACCGCCGGCAGGGTTGGGGAAAGCGTGGTTTGTGAAGGCATGTGGCGATGCGAGAATTCAACAAAGTTTTCGTGGTAGCCCTGCCGCGATGCGCAACGGTCACCATGTCCGACGCGCTGGGTATTCTGGGGATTCGCACCGCGCACCTAGGACGCATCTATGGCGAAGAAACGCTCGAGCACAACAATCCGCAACGGCTTGCCCGCATCTATGAGCAGATGCAATCCGACGACTTCCACTTTGACTTGCTCAATCAGTGCGATGGCTTGGCCGATTACCCGGCTTGCTGCTTGAGCGTTGTCAAACGTTTGGATGAAGCTTTTCCTGGCAGCCTTTTCATCAACGTCACACGCGATGATGATACGCAGCGTTGGCTTCAGTCCGTCGAACAGCAGTTTGTGGGACTGCAGTTGCTCAAAGAAGGCCGCCAAGCGACCGACGTCGACCGCGATTTCATGCGGGTCATGTTGGAGATGCGAAAGCTGACCTTTGGAGCTGCCGAGTTCGTGGCAGGCGACTATTTGGCTGTCTACCGGCGTTATCAAGCCGAACTGTCGAGCTATTTCGCTCGACGCGACGACTTTCTTTCGATCGAATTATCCCAGCTAGCAGAACGTGGCTTTGCTGCGCTTGAACAATTCTTGGACTGCAGCGGCTCGGCGAAAGGGGCCACTTTCCCGAACAGCAATGTCCACAGCGCTCGTCCGCGAGAAGCATTCATGACGGCCTTGGCTGCTGGACGAGTTGCCTCGCAAACGGGCATTGTCGCCGCCTCTGCGGTCAATTGATGGCTTAAGGGGCAAGGCTTTAGGGGGTCCCGAGACGGCCGATACGACCGCTTCAGCCGCCCATTGTCAACGAAAAATGGCGATCGGGCGGCGATAACTTGCAACAAGTGCAACGACTCGGCAACATTCGTGTTGCCGCGAAGTGTATCATTTTCTAGGTTCACATTTGGTGAAGCTCGCGACTTCGGGCCCTTTGTCGGGTTTGTACAGTCTCTTGAGTTCTAGGGCGCTTGTACGACTTGCGGCCTTTGGACGGCAAAACAAACTGCAGTTTTGATTCCTTGCATTGAGGTTGGTTTATGCGTTTTGACTTCTTTCACACTGGTGCCAAGTGGCTGTTAGTCGCCTGTGTTGCCGTTTCCGGCCAATCAGCGTTTGGCCAGGCTGGACTCCAGCAAGATCCGCCTGCTGAGACCATGGTGAAGACGCGGCCGTTGGATCGTCAAGTGATCGCGAATATAGCCCACTTGATGGACCAAAGCCACATTTCGAAGCATCGGCTGGACGACGAAATATCCCAGCGTGCTTTCAAGCAGTTTTTGACTGCCCTGGATCCACAAAAAATCTACTTGCTGCAAAGTGACGTGGATGAATTCAAGCCGGCAGAAGACAAGTTCGACGACTATGCTCTGCGTGGTCAGATGGAAATCGCCATTGAGGTCTTCAAGCGATTTGTTCAGCGTGTCGACGAGCGGCTCGAGATGGCCCATAAGTACATCGACCAGGAGCATGACTTTACCAAAGACGAGCAACTGGCCGTTGACCGCGAAATCATTGCCCATCCTGGCAGCGCAGCCGAAGCGAACGATCGCATGCGTCGATTGATCAAGTATCGCTTGCTGCTGATGGAAAGCGACAAGATCCAAAGCGAAAAAGAGGGCGACGACGACTCTGAAGATGACTCGTCCCGCATCCTTCGTCCGGATCCCAACGAAGATCCGCGTGAGCGACTGCACCGAATTTATCGAACGGCTCAAAAGAGTTGGCACCAAACCGATGCAGATGAATTGCTGGAGATGTACGTCTCAGCTATCACCACATCGTTCGATCCGCACACGAGCTTTATGTCCCAGAATCGGTACACCAACTTCCAAATTCAAATGCGTTTGGAGTTGAGTGGCATTGGAGCTCAACTGACGAGCGAAGATGGTTACACGAAATTGACTAGCATCGTTCCCGCAGGCGCCGCCGACAAAGATGGTCGCCTCAAGCCTGGCGACAAGATCATCCAAGTTGGACAAGGCGAAGATGGTCAAATGAACGACGTCGTGGATATGAAACTCGACGATGTGGTGGAGCAGATTCGTGGAACGGCTGGCACCGTTGTGCGGCTCGGCGTCCTGCCTGCCGCTGGCGGTGAGATGAAGATCTACAACATCACGCGGGCAAAAGTGAATTTGGAAGACAGTGCTGCTCGTGGCGAAGTCATCGAGTACGGAAAGAAGGCCGATGGCTCGCCGTTGAAATTCGGCTACATCGATTTGCCTAGCTTCTACTCCGACATGATCGGTGCCGCTTCCGGCAAGCAGGGCTTCCGTTCTACAACCCGTGACGTCCAAGCCCTGATCACCGAATTCAAACAAGAAGGCATTGATGCCGTCGTTCTTGACGTCAGCCGAAACCTTGGTGGTAGCCTTGAAGAAGCCATCAATCTGACCGGATTGTTCATTGATCAAGGGCCTGTTGTCCAAGTCAAATCGCCAGGAGCGGACGCGAGCATTCGTGTTGACCCCGTCGCTGGCGTTTCGTGGGGCGGACCATTGATCGTCATGACCAGCAAGGGCAGCGCGAGTGCTTCCGAAATTCTAGCCGGTGCAATCCAGGATTATCAGCGTGGAATTGTCGTCGGCGATCCGCAGACTCACGGCAAAGGAAGCGTTCAAACGCTTATCGACCTGGGCCGCGAACTGCTTGGAAATCCTGGTGAGCTGGGCGCCCTCAAGCTGACAATTCAGCAGTACTACCTTCCCGGCGGTAAAAGCACGCAATTGCAAGGTGTAATGAGCGATATCGTTCTGCCTGCCATCACGGCAAGCCTCGACAACGGTGAAGGTGATCTGCCTCATGCGTTGCCCGTTGACGAAATTGCTGCTGCACGCCACCGCAAGTACAAGATGGTGAACGAGGAGTTGCTCGCGAAGCTGCGATCGCGCAGTGCGCAGCGCGTCGAGCAGTCTGAGGAGTTTGCTCGTGATCTGCGTCGAATCGAAATGTTCGAAAAGCAGAAGGAAGAAGATTACGTCTCGCTGAACCGTGAAAAGTTCTTGGCTCGACGAGCCGAATTGGATGCCCAACGCGAGGAAGAATCTCAGGCTCTTGAGTCACAGATTCCCAAGCAGGATATTTTCCGGATGGACCACTACAACAAAGAGGTCCTGAATATCGCTCAAGATTACATCGAAGAGCTGACACGAATGAAGCTGGCCAAGGCTGGGTGATCTTCTCTAACCATAGTTTAACGATCCCAAAGGGACGGTCTTCGCTTAAGCGAGATCGTCCCTTTTTCTTTTCCGGCCGCCCAACCTCCAAGCAGTCGGTCTCCGGAAACTCCCAAGTCCATTGTGTAGCTGCCCATCGGCCCAAGCTTCTTAGTTGAAACCAGTCGATTTCCCTGACGGTAGACGTCGGCCCGATAGAAGTAAGGGACAACGACGGCAAAGCGCCCCGAAAACCTGCCTAGGTAACTTCCATCTGCTTGGGGAATCAAACGCACCCGCAACGATCCTCGATGCTCACGCGTGCGATTGCCCGCCGGCGTACTTGTCCAGTTTCCACGCCAAACACCTTCCAAACTTTGCGCCTGGCACCGCTCGCTACCAGCTAGGATGAGCATCAGCAAGATCGTCCAGGCAAGTAGCTTTCCGCAACGCTTCATTTTGGGCTCCTGCATTGTCTGTTTTCGACGCGGGTGAATTGAAGAAAGAACGGTAACTTCGAAGCGGCATTATAGTTCGCGGTCTAACAAAGTTGATTTGTGTACGGAAAACATCATTTCCAACAACGACTGCGAGGCTGCTTATGTGCCCGGTTCGCGCAGTCCCGCCGAAATCATTCGGCAGAAGTTTCGAAACGCGTGGCGAACTCCGCTCACGGAATAACGGGCTACAGCGATCGGAGGAAGGCGAGTAGATCGCGGATTTCCACAGGGTTCAGCACTTTGGACATCTCCGGCATCAAGGAATTCTTTTGGACAATGGATTCTTCGATGTCGTCCTTGTCAATTTCGACTTCTTTCCCGTCCTTGTCCGCGACGACGATGGAGTTGCCGGTCTCGCGAACCGGCACACCTTGAACGACGTTGCCGCTGTACAAGAGGAAAGACTGACTCTGGTACTTCGGTTCGATATCCGATGATGGTTTTAGAAGCGAACGAAGCAGATGCTTGTCGTCGCGTTTTTTAACGACTTTGGCAAGGTCGGGGCCAATATTGCTACCTGATCCACCGGCACGATGGCAACGACTACACTGCGCTTCTACATGTGAGTTGAAGATTCGCTTTCCATTGGCAGAATCACCGCCTATGATGGCCAAACCATAGGTGGCGAGCTCGGCATCTTCCGTTACCTTCTCCCCTTGCGAAAGTAGCTTTGCCATGGATTGGTTGTCGATTGAGCGGGCCTGGCCAGCAAGGGCGATATCAAGGGCCAGGGCTGATGGCAATTCGCCCTTGGCTGATTGATCCACCAAGTGCACCAATTTCGCGAGCGAGAATTCTGAGGCATCTGTGCCAAGAAAACGGATGACAGCCCGCATCACTCGAGGGTCGACTTTATTTTCGTTGAGAATACGATCGATGAAACTCTGTTGTTGATCTTTGGCAAGGCGAGGGAGAAGTTCGGCAGCGGTCAACTGGACGGCGGGATCGCTATTGGCTGAGTCAACGACGAACTGTCCGCTTTGGTTGACGATGGCGGCCAAAGCGGCCGCTCGCGTGTCCCCGGCGACGTCTTTATCGCCGAGTAACTGAGTGAGAGTTTGAAGGGAAAGCTCAAGTCCCAGGCTTGTCGCCGTCCGCATTGCACTCGCCTGCAAGTCCGCTGGCCCATGTTCGATGATTTTGCCAAGATGATGAACTATGGGTTGCTCCGGAAGAAGTCGGTCGGAATTGTCAAGCTGGCGTGCTCGACCATCGACCAAATCCAGCGGCGGAGGCGACAGCCACTGAGCAAGTGCCGCCAGCGCCGTTTGTCGGTAACTCGACTGAACGCTGTCTGAGGCGGCAAAGCGGGCTAGGCGCTGGGCTGCAGCGGCGGTGCCGAGCCGAAAATTGGCGTTGATGGATCGCCGCACGAAAGCTTCGCTGCTACGCAGATTGTCGAAATCCCCTTCGATGACCAGTGCCAAAGATTCCATGGCCCCTTCGATCGACATATCATCGTGAATCGCCCTGGCTGCCGCGGTCGCAACCTTGTCGGAGGCGTCTTTTAGGAAGCGATGCGTCTCGGGCGAGGCAAGTCGTCGTAGGGCAAGCACAGCACAGAGTCGCGTCGCCTCATGCTCATTGGTAGACAGCTCGGCCAAGGCGGCTTCCTCAATGCAGCTAGCCATGGCGGAAACGATGGAGTGCCGCAAATAATGCTCGGTTGGCTTGAGCTCAGCGGCGGCTTCCAGAAGTGATTTCTTTGCTTCATTGGCTGGCAAACGCCCCAACGCGATGCCAGCTCGAATGCGCACCTTGAGCGATTTGTCCTTGAGCAACGGAACCAACGCAAACCCATAGGCGCGTGGCATTTCGGCATACTCTTGTGCAGCCGCCGCGCGAATGTGCTCGTCCGCATCGCGCAGCAATCCGCCTAGTGTATCGCGAGGAAAAGTCTCGGTGCCGCGTCGCCCCAACATGGCAACTCCCCACAATCCGTGAAGCCGAGCTGTTGTGCTGGCTGCGGTATCAAGAGCCGTAGATGCCAGCGGGTACATCTCGTCTCGTTCGACCAGCTCAAACTGAGCTCCGGCCCGGATGCGGCGATCCTCATGGCTAAGCAGCGTTACTAAGTTTTGCGTCGGAGTGTCTGCGAACCCCTGGTTCAGCAGTTGTTGGACTTCTTGCCTCGCTGGATTGCGTTTGTTTGCCGGTACGTCGATCTTGGCGACCGAGCCCTTTTGGTCCAGTGGATATCCGCCGTCCCAGTCGGCACCATACAGCCCGCCATCGGGCCCGAAAGCAATGCCGACTATGGCGACACCCGAGCCGATGCGGTGGTCGTCGACCATTTTGAAGGAATCACCCACCGCTTCAACACGAAATGCGTGCTGGATCCCCTCGGGGGCACCGGTTGAAAAGAAGTAGTCGCGATAGTCAGCACTTAGAGCGGTGCCGGGATTGAATTTAAATCCTGCTGGACCATCAATGTAGTGCGAGATGGGCGGCACCAAGTACGAAGCGGCCTGCGCAAGTTCTATTTCGGCATCATTCTTTGCGTCGCCCTCAATTTGAACTTTCCAAAGCCCTTCGTCGGTCCACGGATTGTAATCCTCGCCCCGATACTGGTAATTGCACCTCCAGCCAGCATCCATGTCCCGAACGATCCATACAAACCGCTCGCGTTCCCCTGGCTTGTCCGCGTCATTGTCGATGCCAAACATGTTGCCATATTGGTCGAAGTCAAACTCCTGGACATTGCGCAGGCCATGCGCGTAGACTTCAAAGCCACTGCCGTCCAGTTCGCATCGCATCACACCGCCTTGATTGGGATAGAGCCAGCGTTTTCCATTCGCGTCAACAACATTGATCCCTTTGTCTCCGATCGACCAATAGACGCGTCCATCTGGTCCGATGATGGGCCCGTGCATATCGTGTCCAGCGTATGCGATGTGCAGTCCGAAGCCGTGCGCAATACTGGTGCGTGCATCGGCGCGGCCGTCACCGTTCGAATCAACCAACAGCCACAGATCGGGAGCAATGGTTGCGTACACTTTGTCGCCGTGAGCCAGCACGCCTGCGGCGATACCAGTCACTTCCGAGTTGAAGCCTTCGGCGAACGTCACAATCTGGTCGGCTGTTCCATCGCCGTCGTCGTCCGTGAGTCGGTAGATCGCCTCGCTAACAACCCTCAGGTCACGCCAGTCGAATTGTCCGTCTTGATTGAGGTCCTGGACACGCTTGGCTTGAGACGTTTGATCACCACCGATGGCCAGTTTTTGCTTGAGGAAGTCGCTCTTCTCTTGCACACTTGAGAGGGCGACATCACCCGGAATCCAATCCGAGTTTTGACGAATGTCCAAATCCTGGATCTTTCGTCGCCGTGTTTGTGTGATGAAAACACGCCCCTGATTGTCAACCGAAATGGCTACCGGATCGGGTACATTGATCGAGCCACTCCACTTGGAGTACTCAAGCGGCGCGTGCTGTTGCGCGAAGCTGCCATTAGGAATGGGCAGAAACAGTGACACCGCGAGAACGACGAATCTTGATCGCATCGGTGCGACCCTTTGCGAAAGATGACGATGGCAGACAAGTTCGATTGTGAACCCGCCTAGAAAGTGTTGTCCGCTGCCGAGTCGCGAGATCAGTCGCGACGAGCGGTTAAGCGAGTTGCACGAGAGCCAACCGCCTCAAGTTTGCTGGTCAAGTAAGATCGAAGTGGCTCTTCGACTTGAAACCCTTGTTGACTGACCTTCTGGTCCAGCGATATCCGCATCAAATTGTGCATTAGATAACGGCCCGCACCGGTGGTCACGTGGATGTCGTCGCGGTAGAGGGCATCAATGGAAGCGATTGGAGCCTCCTGCTTGCTGATATCTTGGCAAATCTCATGCATCACAGAGGTGGCGCCGGTTGAGCGAATCTCGAGTTTGGGAAATCGCTTCCGTAGCCGCTCAGACAGCATGTCAAAGTACGCCGGTGAGTGCCGCATTTTCTTGTCCGAGCAATCAGCGTGATAATGATCGGCGATGCTTCGGTGATGCGTCCAACCGGTATGAATCACCAGTTTCGCATTCGGCTGCATCTCAACCCACTTGCTGATGATCTCGCTGTCGCGATCCACTGTCGTTCCAAAATGCGGCTGGACGCACAGGTATTCGAACTGATGCTCTCGAAGAGCCTTTGTCCATGGCACGCTTGTTCGCACACACGGCTTGGACGGATTTTCATAGATATACTCGAGGTTCTTACCACAATCGACATGCCACATGGCATCGCCGTCCAGCAATCCCGGCAGAGTGTCCCAGGTGAGTGAGTTGCCGATCAAATAAACCGTCTGTTTTTCGGCGATGTTTCGAGGCTGGTTCTGTTGAGCGACAGCCGTGCATACCGAAAGGGCGAAGTAGATTGTCGATGCAGCGATCGCGCAGCACTTCGAGAGCTGGAGGGTAGTGTTTCGCATTTGTGCAAGGCGGGAAGGATTTTCTGGCAGGAAGGCGTGACCAATGTGAACGGCCACCGGCGGTAAATTATACCTAAACGCAGACCGCAGGGAAAATGCCCCGACTCGGATTCCCCCGTTTGCCGCTGGAAACACGAAAAACGCCAGTATTTCCGTAGCTGCAGCTACCTCACAAGTGGCGTTCTAGGCCAATTCGGCCCCGTCACCGCAGGCGTTTAGTGCACAGTCGTGCTGGTTAGTCGCGTTTCGGGCAAGCTTGGCCCAGCGTCTTCCAGTGCCTCAATGACCTGCTTTTCTGTCAGCATGTCGCGCAAAATGATCGGCTCGGCCGTCGGATCAGGCGGGTAGACGACGAGCAGCGGAATGGCGTTCGCGCCGAGCTCGTTCAGCTTCGTCCGAATTGCATCATTCCGATCCGTCCAGTCCGCCACCATGGTGATGACTTGGTTTTCTTCAACCACATCAGCTACGTTGGGCTTGTCGATTGCAAACCGCATGTTGATTTGGCAATTGACGCACCAGTTGGCCGTGAAGTCCACCATGACCGTCTTGCCTTCGCGGCGAAGCTGGGCAAGTTGTGGTTCGTTGTAAGGAACCCAAGGCAGTTGATGATTGACTGGGCCAAAGTAGTTGAAGCTGACGACTGCACCCAGGGCAATAGCGATCCCCGCCGAAGCCCAGGCAACTAGTTTGCGGTCGGCGTTTGCGTAGCCCGGCACTTTGCCGATCATCCAACAACCAAACCAGACGGCGATCAAAAGGAGCAACGTGGCAACGCGATAGTCATTGCTAATGCTGGCCACGAAGTAGATGACGGTGAACAGTAACGGAAACGCAAGGAGTTGCTTGAGCGTTTCCATCCAGTTTCCCGGCTTGGGCAACATGTCAACGAACCCGGGGTAAACGCACAGCAGTAAGTATGGCAGTGACATTCCAAGGCCTACCACGAAGTAGAGCAACATGATGTTTGCAGAGGAAAGCGATAGGCTCAGGCCAAATAGTGAGCCAAGCAAAGGTCCGGAGCACGGCGTTGCTAGGACCGTTGTTAGGATGCCCTTTAGAAATGCACCCGTGAGCCCTTCCTTTTCCATCATTTCGTTCGAAGTGCTCGACATCGCAAAACCAGGGATCGGGATTTCCCAAACGCCCAAGAAGCTCAGCGCCATTGCGAAGATCAGTCCGGCCAACGCTACTTTGAACCACAGGTTTGTGAATTGCTGTCCCCAGCCAAACGCCGATCCAGCGTTCAGGGCAATAATTGCCAGACTAGCCAGGACGAGCATGACAGCGATGATACCAGCCGAAAACGAAAGGTTGAGGGCGATCACTCGTTTATGATCGTTGCCTGCTTGGTCAACAAAACTCAAGACTTTCAACCCAATCACGGGCAGGACGCAGGGCATGAAATTCAAGATGAAGCCACCCCCGAGAGCGGCCCATAACTGGAGCATGGACAAAGGCGTTGTGGCTCGCGCCGCTCCGGCGCCCGCCGCGTCAGGATCTTCCTTATCGATCCAGTTCGTCAATTTCGGTTGATCGGCAACGGACTTGAACGAGACTTCTTTCAAGCCAAAAGGATTCGCCTTTTTCACGGATTTGTCAGCAACCAAAACGGTGCCCGCGATATTGACTCCCGCAGGTGGATCACAGCTCTTGTCGTCACAGGTGGCAAAGCCAACGTCCAAGGCGACTGGGTAATCTCCTGGCTGAGCCGATTTTGGAACCCGAATCGGCACCTTCCAAGTCACGGGCCCTTTGTAGAATTCAATTTTTTCTTCACCAAGCGAAATGAAGTCGAGCTTTGCCATCGTCGTTGGCTCGCCGAAGCTCAAACCGCTTTTCTCCGTTGCAACCATCAGTGTGCGGAAGTTCAATTCGTCGTCGCCAGCAACGAATTTGTAGACATGGTAATGCTCGTCGGGCGTGACGGTGATGCTGAGCGTCGCGACGTCTCCAGGAGCTACCTGGGTGCGATCGAGTGTTGCGGTCCATTCTGCGTGAGTGTCCTCTGCTCGCAACTTGGTCGCTTTTCCAGGTGTCGCGATTCGCCCGCTGAACTCAGCCTCCAGCTTTGATGCTGCAGGTTCGCAGGTTCCATTGCCGCAAACAAGCCCGTCGACAGATACTGCAATCGTCGACTTTTCATTGAGCGGCTGTTTCGTCTTAAACGGTGCCGTCCAATTCACGAGCCCGTCGTATTCCTGGATCGGCACGCCCGGATAGGCGGCTTCTTCGGTAACGTGAAACTTGACGTCTGCCGTGAAGGGACCACTGAGCTCGATCGACGCATCGCGAACTTCGATGGTCGTAGGCAACGGGCCTCCGGGGGGCTGCGTGATGGAATACGTGTGCAGACCAGGAGCAACATCGGCGGTGACCGTCAATTTGCCCGTCGTGCCGTTTTCGTCAATTTTGAACGAAGCCGTGTAGCTAACCTTTGGGCCAGCCATCGGGAGGCCGAGGCCGCCAAAGCCGCCGAATTCTCCGCTACCGAACTCATTGCCAAACTCAGCCGCGAAATCTTCTTCCGGCGTCGTGCTCGTATCGTCCCCCGAGCCCGGTGGGGCGTCCGAGGACGATTGTTGTCCTGGATCAGCTCCCAAGCCTGGAGGAGCATCTTGCCCGCGAGCCACCATTGGCAGCATCGCAATCAGCAACAACAAAGCAAGGATTTTCTGACTCGAGCCGGATCGGTTGACTGTCATCACAACGATTCCACCGTGATAAATTGCTATCGAAATCAGTCTCTAGAGCTTCAAGCTCGGGCGTAGCGTTTCTGCGCCAATTTGAGTTGGCGATTCATTGGTTGAAAAGCGCTCTACATCCGCGCGACTCGCTCTAGTTGCCATCCAAGGCGGGCGGCAGTGGTTTTGCGACCTTAACGGCACTACGAAATTCGAGGCGTTAAGAATCGCACAAACCGCTTATTTTTACCTAAATGCCGAGTGTGCGGTCAACGCTGGCCGAGCCTTCGAGGGCGGTTAACCCATAAATCTGCGGTCGAATCCTGAGCCGAAACTCCTCAGCGGCTTGCTCAAAGGCTCTATCGTTTCGTACAATTCCGGTGAAACTAGCGGGAATTGCTAGCAAACGGCTGCTCGTTAGCCCCACCTTCAACACTCGACTGGCGGTTACTCATATGAGACTCGGTCCCACCCATTTTCTTACACTCGGCGTGTTGTCCCTCGCGATTTTTTCAATCCTGCCCCGTCCGGAGGCGTGGTCCCAAGCTCCCGCTGCTGAAGCTCAGGCGGTTTCCGACGCATCGGAGCCCAAGGCTGGAGAGTGGATTCAGCTTTTCAACGGAAAAAACCTCGACGGCTGGACACCCAAAATCCGCTATCACGAACTCGGTGAGAACTATGGCGAGACGTTCCGTGTTGCAGATGGGCTCATGCAAGTTCGCTATGACAAGGAGGCGTATCCCGAGTTCAATGAAACGTTCGGGCACATCTTCTACAAAACGCCTTACTCTCATTATCGACTGCGGGTCGAATATCGTTTTGTAGGCAAGCAATGCACCGGAGGCCCCGGGTGGGCAACTCGCAATTCAGGTTTAATGCTCCACTGCGAAGATCCCAAGCTGATGACCAAGGACCAGGATTTTCCTGTGTCAATCGAGTATCAAATCTTGGGCGGTGATGGCAAGAACCCGCGCACAACAGCCAACCTTTGCACGCCAGGCACCAACGTCGTCATGGATGGAAAACTCATCCGTCGACACTGCACGAGCAGCAAATCGAAAACATATCATGGTCCGCAATGGGTGACCGTTGAAGTTGAAGTGCGAGGCGGAGAAAGTGTCAAGCACATTGTCGATGGCAAAGTCGTTTTGGCGTACGACAAGCCTCAGCTTGATCCTGCTGACCAACACGCCAAGATGTTGATCGAGCAGGCTGGAACCGTCGAGCTTAAGTCCGGCTACATTTCGTTGCAATCAGAGAGCCATCCTTGCGACTTCCGCAAAGTCGAACTGATGGTCTTGGACGGGAAGTAGCCGTTCCCTCAGGGCGCCTGATCCGTTGACGCACATCTTCAAAACGTCGCGGTGGATGAACCGGGGCGGAACACTAATCTGCACTGATCGACGCTAATCTTGCGTTAGATGAATCGGGACTAGGTTCAGGAGCGCAACGGGCTGTTGAAGTCCCGATATTCTAAGTCGCAACGCGACGGCATGACGTTACCACGGGTGCAAGCCCGTTGTTGCGATCTACGTGCGTCCCGATCAGTCCTGAAGGGACGGCAGGAAATGCGGCGCCAAGCGGCACTAAAAGAG
>CAYPLE010000133.1:0-14245 GCA_964411445.1 uncultured Pirellulaceae bacterium | reverse complement strand
GGCAAACGCATGAGAAGAACGGTTGTGTCTTCGCTGGAGGTGATTTGGGCGGCGGACATTGCGGCGGGAAGAACACAGCTTTGCCCCTGAGAGAGGTCTTGCTTGCGTGACTGCCCAGCGTCTTCCCAGGTCATGGTGATGCTGCCTTCCGGTACGGTCACGAAGTGCATTTCGCCAGCGTTGTCCAGCGAGACAGCAGTGCTATTTGTGGTAAGGCGATCAAGCAAGAACTTGTCACAGGCGACAAGACGTTCGCGCTGGGGGCCAACCAGCTTTGGAGCTTGAAAGCTCGACGGCCCTGCTTCAAAATCGATGACCTCCAAAGCTTGCTCAATATGCAACTCCCGCGGCTGACCATCGCCGCCGAGTCGATTCCAATCGAAAAGACGAAACGTCGTGTTTGAGGCTTGCTGTATCTCGGCGACCAACAATCCTTCGCCAAGTGCGTGGACTGTCCCAGCCGGGATGAAGACACAGTCGCCGGCACTTGGATGCAGTTGATTCAAACAGTCTTCGACGCTGCCCGTTGCCAGAGCTGCAGCCAAATCGGGTGCGGTAACACCGTCTTTCAATCCTGCGTAGAGCACCGCGCCAGGTTCGGCTGACATGACATACCAGGCTTCGGTCTTGCCGAGATCTGGCGGGGTCATTTTCTGTGCGTAGACATCTTCTGGGTGCACTTGAACGCTCAGCACTCGATTGCAATCCAGGTACTTCAACAGCAACGGAACCTGATCGACTCCTGCGCGTCCAACCAACCAATCGGAGTGTTCGCGAGCCAATTCACCAATGGTCTTACCAGCAAGTGGACCATTGGCAATACGACTCTGATGCTCAGCGTGATCGACGATCTCCCAGCTTTCCGCCCAAACACCCTCAGCAGGTATTCGTTTGTTGAGTGTCTTTTCTAGGTTGCGGCCGCCCCAAATGTAATCCTGGAAGTACGGTTCAGTCAGCAGCGGGTAAGCTTCCACAGTGGCGTTCCTTCGTGATGGTAATCGGTCTCGACCAACAACTCCGTCGGTGAGGGCCTATGGTATGCAAAGCGGATGATTTTGCCAGCTATCGTGCTAGCGCTTGCAGGCTTGCCTGTGAGCTTGATTGGGCTCCAGTCGGCTTATCAGAACGTAACGCGGAATCAAAATCTCCCCGGCAGGGGCAAAACCGTGTATATTGTCTAGCAGTGAATGCGTTTCCGGCTACCGGCAGGTTGCCGAAATTAGAAACGAAGCTTTCACTTTTCTTGCAGTGTCTCAACTGTGTATCGGACACTTCGGGTGACGTGACTTTGCCGCTTATGAGTCGTGGCAGTGGAGCCGAGCGTTAGAATTTTCGCCCGCTCTTTATTGGTCGCAACACCCACCCCTATCCCGCGAGGGATTTCGAATCAGAATGTGTTCCCATAGATCCCTTTCGATGTGTGCGTTGGCGATCGCTTTGCAGTTGCGGGGCGCGTCTTCCGCTCACTGATCCACGAGTGAGACGATGGCAGGCAAAAAACCAGCAGACGATCTGTTCGAACAAAGCTCAATGTCTTTCGGGGACCACCTGGAAGAGCTTCGCCGAGCGCTCTTGAAAGCCTTCGTCTGGCTTGGAATTGGTACGATGGTCGGGCTTTTCTTCGCTGAAGATATCGTTCTTTATCTTCAACGTCCGCTTGAAAACGCGATGTACGAATTCCGCGTCAAACAGGCTAAGGACGCGTTCAAGCAGGCCAATGGTGTCGACGCTCCTCCCGAACTAGCAGCCTTGCTGAGCGAACTTGGGGTGACACCGCAGATTAGTTATGTCGATCCAGCGGTTTTTCAAGACTCTTATGATCACGGCAACCTGAAGAAGGCTGCAAAACGCGATTCGGCGACGTTGCAAACCAGTGACTCCGCCGACAAGCCAGCTCCATCGTCAAAACAATCAGCAGTTGAGCCTGACAGCAAAACTGGCTCGGCAGTCGCAAAACCGGCCCAGGAAGCTGAGTCCCCGGACCTAGGATCTGCCAAGGAAAGCGAATCTGAAGAATCCGCTGCGCCGAACGACGACGAATCTAAAACAGTACCCGACGATGTAGAGCCGGCTGGCTCGACAGCATCGATGGGCTTTGCCGACGAGGCGGTGGGCGATGACGCGGTGGGAGATGACGCGGCCAAGGAAGCTCAATTGGAAGCCAAGAAAACGGCAAGCATGCTGGAAGAGCTCGCGAATCCATGGAAGGACTTAAACGCGAAATCACTCAAGCGACTTCGTCCAGTTATCATCTGGCAGCCCAACGAAACTCGACTAGTCAGCCTTCAGGCGACGGAAGGATTCATGATCTGGTTAAAAGCCGGTTTGGTCGCAGGAGTCGTGATCGGCAGCCCAGGCATTTTTTGGCACATTTGGCAGTTCTTTGCCGCCGGTCTCTACCCGCATGAACGGCGATACGTTTACTGGTATCTACCCATGAGCTTGGGCTTGTTTTTTGCAGGCGTCGCGCTGGCATTTTTCGTGATGCTCAAAATCGTTCTAGGCTTTTTGACCGGCTATACGACCGGCCTCGGAGTCGATTTTACACCTCGGCTGACCGACTACGTGTCCTTCGCTCTTTTCCTCCCGCTCGGATTTGGCATCGCCTTCCAGCTTCCGCTCGTCATGCTGGGCTTGCATCGCTTTGGAGTCATCTCTGTTGAGTTGTTTATCTCACAATGGCGAATCGCAATTTTGGCAATTGCCTTCTTGTCCATGATCCTGACGCCCTCGGACCCTTACACGATGGTCGGACTGGCGGCCCCGCTTTCGGTGTTGTACTTCTTCGGAATCTTCTTATGCAAGTACATGCCGCGTGGCGATGGATTCGGGTCCCAAGCGCTCGATCCAACCAATTAGCAGCCGACTGACTCGCTAGTTTCGCGTTTCTCCAGTCACTTTCTGCAGGACACGTTTCGCTCCTTCCCTAATCCCTAGCCCACCTGAGTGGTGCGGCCCCTCTTCCGGGCTTATGCCAAGGCGAATGCCCCATTCGCCGTCGCTTTTGGCTTACAATATCCTCGTGCAAAGCAGGGGATCCTGGGCGAGGTGATGTTCATGTCATCGCCCGGTGGTTCATGTCATCACTCAGTGCATTGCCATGGAACAGCAGAGTTCGCCTCGGGTACAGGAGCTTTTCTGGCTCGACTGTTTCTGGTCGATCGTTCCCCTGCCCAGCCCAGTTACACAACCAATCGGCCCACCTGATCCAAAAGACAATTTGAAGATGGCTTTTTCAAGAATGAAGACTTTTTCCAGAACCATATGCAGTAGCATTTTAGCCATTGCCTCCCTGGTGCAGACTCCTGTTTTCGGCCGCGAGACGATTGAATCGCTGGTCAAATCAAAGAACAATGCCGTGGCATCGATAGTCGCAAGACAATTGCAGTCGGATCCCAACACGCAGTTAGCTGACGTGTTATCTGCAATGAAAGATCAATCTGCCACTGTCCAAAACTGGTTGTTGTCGGTTGCACAGAGCGTCGCCGACCGTAACCCCGCCGCGTCCAAGCAAGAGTTGTCTCAATTCTTACAGAAGCGTAGCGAGTCACCGACCGCCCGCTTCTGGGCGTTCGACTACATCACACGTGACAACCCATCGCTCCGCGAATCGCTTCTCGCGTCGATGCTGACAGACCCAAGTCTGGAACTACGTTATGAAGCGGTAGCCCTCGGCATGAAGAAACTATCCGATAAGGGCGAGGGCGACGCGGCGGACCAAGCAGAGCTTGCCGCTTCCTACCAGCAACTCTTGGCTGCGGCACGGCTTCCGTCTCAAGTAACGGCCATTGCAAAAGAACTGCGTGAGCTGGACGTCGATGTCAACCTGCTGAAGCACTTTGGCTTTGTTCCAAACTGGAAAATCTGTGGGCAGTTCGACAACGTGGACGGCGTCGGTTTTGCGGAGGCTTACGCACCCGAAAAAGACTTTGCCGCCGGAAGACTAAGCCTCGAAGCGGAATACGATGGAAAAGACGGCACTGCAAGCTGGCAACCACTCTCTACCGATGCAGACGATGGTGCGCTCGACCTAAATCCGGTATTCAAAAATGCCAAGGGCGCAGTCATTTACGGCTACACGACTTTTCAAGGGGAAAGCGATTTGTCTTGCGAATTACGCATCGGCACCCCCAACGCCTGCAAGGTGTGGTTGAACGGCGAACAAGTTATCGCACGCGAGGTTTATCACACGGGCAGCCAAATCGACCAGTATACGGCCCCCGTTAAACTCAAAGCGGGCAAGAATGAGATCCTGGTCAAGATCTGCCAGAATGAGCAAACGGAGCCGTGGGCTCAGGAATGGATGTTTCAGGTTCGCTTCACCGACTCAACTGGCCTCGCCATTCAACCCGCTAAATAGCCGTCGTCACGCTTTCAAACGACGAATCGCATACCAAACAAACAAAACTAGATAAAGTCACTCATGATGTTCAATAAAACACTGTTATCAAAACGCTCGCTCCTGCACTGTATTTCCGCAAGCTTTTTTGCAATGCAAATCACCGGAACGAGCCTTGCTGATTGGCCGACCTTCCTGGGGCCTGGCGGTAATCCTGTTTCCACTGAATCGGTTCCGCTCAAATTCAGCGTTGCGAATGATGGAGTGGCCGCCGAGAATATTGCTTGGCGTGTGCCCATCGATGGTCGCGGCGTTGGTGGACCCATCGTCGTGGACGGCAAAGTGATCACCACCAGCAGTGGGTCAATGGAAGGTCGCTGGATGCACGTCATTGCTATCGACGAGGCAACGGGGAAGGTGCTTTGGAATCGAAGTACCAAGTCGACGGGACGACCATTCTGCCACCCCACGAGTGCAAACGCTGCTCCAACCCCCTGCTCGGACGGCGAGCGTGTATTCGCATTCTTCAGCTCCAATGATTTAGTCTGTTATGACCTGGACGGCAATTTACAGTGGTTCCGTAGCTTGGTTGAGCAGCACCCGCTTGCAGGCAATGACGTTGGCATGGGATCGTCGCCAATTGTGATCGACGGCGTTGTTGTGGTCAGTGTGGAATGCCAGGCAGACGCCTTTCTGGCCGGGCTCGACGCCGAGACGGGCGAGACGCTCTGGGAAGTCCCTCGTCCAAAGAAAGCCAACTGGGCTTCACCGAAAGTCATCACCGACAAATCCGGTGCAAAAGCAGTCGTGATCCATGGCCTCGACGACCTCATGGCCATCGAGCCTCAAACCGGCAAACAGCTCTGGCAACTGGAGCTACGCTGCTCGTCCGTTGCTTCGGGCACCTTTGCGGACGGCAAGCTGTACGTGCCCGCCGGAGGTTTGAAAACTTTTGAGATTGCTTCCGTCGCGGAGAAGCCAGAACTGTCTGTTGAGTCGAATCGTTTGAGCCCTGGCTCAGCTTCGTTGCTTGTCAGCCAAGACGGTGTCATCGGTCTGAACCGCACGGTCTTGGTCTGCGTCGACTTCGAAGGCAATCGAAAGTGGGTTGCTCGCCTCGAAGACGCGGGCCAAATTTGGTCAACGCCCGTGCTAGCTGGCGATCACTTGTATGCCTTTGGAATGAACGGAAAGTGCTTCACCGTTGCCGTGACCGGCGACAAAGCCGAAGTCATCCAAGAAAGCGAACTGGGCGAAGAAGTTCTGGGTTCGCCCGCCGTCAGCAACAATGCAATGTACGTCCGCAGCACGGACGCGCTGTGGAAAATCGGCGGCTAAGGCACTCCAATCAGCTCCAGGTTTGCTCTGTTCCCAACTAGCGGGGGCAAGGCTATCTGCCAAGACTCATCCACATTTGATCAGACCAACGAAAATCATCACGATGCACCAAAGAAGACAACTGACACAACTTGCAGCTTTGCTCCTGGCGGTTGCGCCGCTCAAGCCGACCTGGGCGACCCAGCCATCCTCGGACGCCAAACCGAACTTTGTGATTATCTTTGCAGACGATCAAGGCTACGGCGACCTGGGATGCTTCGGCTCTACCAAAATCGAGACGCCCAACATCGACCGTTTGGCTGCCGAAGGTCGACGATTCACCAGTTTCATGGTCGCTTCGCCCGTTTGCACACCTTCGCGAGCCGCCTTGTTGACTGGCTGTTATCCCAAACGAGTTGGGTTGCATCAACACGTGCTGTTCCCTGCGTCTAAGAAAGGGCTTCACCCCGACGAACACACCATCGCGGATCATCTCAAACAACAAGGCTATGCAACAGCTTGCTTCGGCAAGTGGCACCTGGGCCATCATCCTGAGACACTTCCCCGGCAGAATGGATTCGACACCTACTTTGGAATTCCTTATTCAAACGACATGAATCACCCCGACAACAAGGGGAAACCTCGCATTCCGTCTGACGAACTTTGGAAGGATCAAGACAGTGCCATCAACCACTGGAACACGCCGCTGATCGAAAACGAAGAGATTATCGAACTGCCTGTCGATCAACGCACGGTAACCCGGCGTTACACCGACAAAGCAATTGACTTCATCAAACAGAACAAAGAACAACCGTTCTTCGTTTACTTGCCACACTCAATGCCTCACATCCCCTTGTACGTCCCACAGGATGCGTATGATCCGGATCCGCAGAATGCATACACTTGTGTGATCGAACACATTGACACAGAGGTTGGCCGCTTGATCGACACATTACGTGATTTGAAGCTAACGGAGAACACCTACGTCATTTACACCTCCGACAACGGCCCTTGGCTTCAGTTTAAGAACCACGGTGGGTCTGCCGGCCCGCTAAGAGCTGGCAAAGGAACAACCTTCGAGGGCGGCCAACGCGTACCTTGCGTCATGTGGGCTCCTGGCCGCATCCCTGCCGGAACTGAATGCAATCAACTCATGGGTACGATTGATGTTCTGCCAACCATCGCAGCCATTACCCAAACGCCACTCCCAACGGATCGTAAGATTGATGGAAAGGACTTCTCGAATCTGGTGCACGGGAAAGGCGGCCCTGGACGCGACGAGTTTGTGCATTACACGTCGCGTGGACAGCTAGAGGGCATTCGCCAAGGGGACTGGAAGTTGCTTGTAAAGGTCGCTCAGAACAAGAAGAACCAGCCGCAAGAGAAGCCGCCGGAAGTGATGCTATTCAACCTTTCGACAGATCTCGGGGAAACTAGTAACGTTGCATCGGAGCACCCTGAGGTCGTCAGAGAATTGCGTGATCGGATGACCGAACTGGACGCTGAAATCACCAAGAATGCTCGATCGACCTGGGTGAAAGAATAGCCCCCCATCGTCATGCAACACGATAAGCTCACCATCGCACTCGCCCAGATTAGCCCGATCTGGTTAGACCGCCAGGCAACGCTTAACAAAATCGTCGGCTACGTCGATCAAGCAGCCGAGCAGGGGGCTGGGCTGGTCATTTTTGGAGAAGCACTCGTCCCCGGATATCCGTTTTGGTTGGACCCAACGGGTGGAGCGCAGTTCAACTCCACCGCACAGAAGGAGATGTTCGCGTTCTACAACCGAGAAGCCGTCGACATCGACCGCGGGGACCTCGAAGCGGTTTGCAAGGCCGCACACAAGCGCTCAATCGCGGTTTATCTTGGCACAATTGAACGTCCAGCAGACAGAGGCGGCATGAGCCTCTATTGTTCGATGATCTACATTGACGCTTCCGGGGAAATCAGGTCTGTGCACCGAAAACTGATGCCAACTTATGAAGAAAGACTGGTTTGGTCTACTGGAGATGGCAACGGATTGGTCACTCACGCTCTCGGCAATTTCCGCGTTGGCGGGCTAAACTGCTGGGAAAACTGGATGCCATTGGCGCGAACGTCGCTTTACGCCCAAGGTGAGAATTTACACGTTGCAATCTGGCCGGGTGTCCCGCGGAATACTATCGACATTACGCCATTTTTGGCAAAAGAAGGCCGCTCCTTCTCCGTGTCCGTTTGTGGAGTGTTACATACAGACGACATCCCAGATAATGTGCCACTTCGCGACCAGATCATTTCAACCGGTGGAACTCGTTGGTTGGCCAGTGGCGGTTCGTGCATTGCCGCTCCGGATGGTAGCTGGATCCTGGAACCACAGGCGGAGACAGAAGGGCTGTTTCTAAAAGAACTTGATTTGAATCTTGTCCGCGAAGAGCGACAGAATTTCGATCCGACCGGTCATTATTCGCGGCCTGACGTATTGCAACTCTCGGTAGATCGCCGCAGACAATCGACCGAGCGAGGCGACTAAAAAACGAAGCAATATTTTTTCGCGAGCCAGCACGTTATCACCGTACGTGCGTAACACACTGCGCGACAGTACTTCTCAGCACAATTGGACTCGCGGCTCGCCGTTACTTTTCAACGGGACGCACCCACAGCAAAACGCCGCTTGCCGGCCCTTTCCCGTGCAAGTTCGAAGTACCGGAGGCTGTCAGCTTGTCCTCGTAGTGTCGCATGCGATGGATATCCACCTGCTTGCCCGGATCAAACTGCTCGGTCTCGTCCTGGATGCTTGGATATTCGGCGCCGGAACTTCTGCTCCAGCTATAAGGCCGCGATACGTTGAATATCTCAGCATCGTTTAGCTGGACAGAAATTTCCGCCGATTCGCTCTCGTCACGTGCCGTCAGTAGGCGGACGTTCACGAGGTGTTCACCTGGCGGAAGCTCAGCTATTGCGATTGGCACAGGGTACAACTGCCTGGGAGGTTCTATTGTTCCACCAGGCAAGCGATAGGAGAATTTGGCCGGATGGATCCCCTCCAAAGCCAGACACAGTTCATAACCGTCGGGCGCGGCATCGCTTGGAGAAGGGACATATAGCCCGTAAAGATCGTCATGAGGCGTCAACGGGTTTTTCTTAATTGCAGCGATTTTGGTAGCGTCTTCGACGACAAGATCGCGAGTCAACGACTGCATCATTTCTATGCGCCTGGTTACATCTGAAATCTGCACTCGTACTTGTCGCAGGCCGATGATAGCTGCAGCTAGTGTCATCACCAGGACAATCGTCAACAGAGAAAACCGGGGCTTCCCTCTGGAACCCTTCGGTGCACCTGGCTCTTCAGCGGGAATATCATTGCTTGACCGCATCCTCTCTGCTCCCTTTCCTCAGCGCTCCGCCGCACGCTCTGCTTTGACATCGTAGCTCTGAAATGCCGCATTGGTCCCAATCATCAGTTTGATCAC
The DNA here is from genome assembly GCA_964411445.1 of uncultured Pirellulaceae bacterium. Lineage (GTDB taxonomy): Bacteria > Planctomycetota > Planctomycetia > Pirellulales > Pirellulaceae > Aureliella. Next base: position 5,137 of record CAYPLE010000133.1, on the reverse strand, counting down.
CGGCGGGCTCTGCAGGGATCTCTTGTCGTAGTCGGATAACTGTTCACTCACAAGCAACTCTGGTGGCGCGGTTACCGTTAACAATTCGACGACTTCGGTTGTTGAGTATTCTGCCACTTCGCCTTCACCAGCAATCTCTATATTCAAGTCGTCCCAATGTTCATCCAGAAAACTTGCCATATCATCACTTAAACTTGAGCTGGAAGCTGAGAACGGTGTCATAAGAAAACACCTTGACCGGAATTCGCTGCCAAATCCCCAGCGGATGTCGCTCTGCTTATTATCAAGGGTATTCAGCGGGACGGAGGTTGATGACTGCCCCCGCGGAAACTTGATTCGGATTTCCAGCCCATTCACTTCAGGAAAGGCCACGCGCCAGACAAGTGAATTGAGACCATCCTGTCCGACCAGCTTGACGTAGAATTTCGCCGCATCAGGCGCCTCGATAAGCTGCGTGCGTTGTGCAAGCTCAGCCTCCTTGGCCCTGAGGCTTCGCAGATCGACTTGGCACCACACCAAAATGCTGATCACAACCAACGCCGCGATCAACAGACAAACATTCACGATGCGGAGCATTCGAAGATCACTTTCGCCTATCAGTATTTCCCGCGAGAATGTCGCAGCTTCTCAAAACGACCAAGTGATCCTCTGAGAGCACTAGATGCGAAGACTATCATCTTTCATCAAATTAAACAAACGAACCAACTCGCTTCAATAGTGCTGTGCCGAACTCTGCCCTTAAAAGAACCGAAGACTATTTTGCACAAGTGGGCTTCAAGCCGTTTCGCTTTCAACGAACGATGTGGAAAGCATATCGAGAAGGGCAAAGCGGCTTACTGCATTCGGCGACGGGGACCGGTAAAACCCTCGCTGCCTGGATGGGGCCCATTCAAACTTGGATCGACCAAAACGAATCAGCAACCAAGTCGGTGACGGGGCAGCCCGTAGTCCGCAAAGGAAAATGGGCACCGCTGCGAACGATTTGGATTACGCCGCTACGCGCTTTGGCTAGCGACACATTGGAAGCATTGTTGGCTCCAGTTCAGTGGCTGGATCTGCCCTGGCGAGTCGAGGCGCGAACGGGCGATACGAGCAGCAGCACAAAATCGCGACAACTAAAGCACCTGCCCACGGCCCTTGTCACGACCCCAGAAAGCCTGAGCATTCTTCTGACGCACGAGGCTATCCAAGAGCAACTCATGTCACTGGAGTCGATTTTTGTAGACGAGTGGCACGAATTGCTGGGGACCAAACGTGGAGTCCAAACGGAACTCGCACTAGCGCGGCTTCGCACCCTGAGCCCACAACTACGCACCTGGGGAATTTCAGCAACACTGGGCAACTTAGACGAAGCCTGCGAAACGCTCCTCGGAAACACCGGGCACCAGGGAAATACAGGGCAGGGGACTGGAAATCCGGGAAGGATTATCGAAGGTTACCAAAAAAAGCGTGTTGTTTTTGAGTCCCTTATTCCAAAACAAATGGATTGCTTTCCCTGGACCGGTCACATCGGCCAGAAGATGATTCCCCAAGTTGTTGAGCGAATTGAGAAGTGTGACAGCGCTTTGATCTTCACGAACACTCGCTCGCAAACCGAGATATGGTACCAAGAGATCCTCAAAGCTCGGCCGGATTGGGCAGGACTCATCGCGGTGCACCACGGCTCGCTGGATACCGAAGTTCGCTCTTGGGTAGAGAACGGTCTACGCTTGGGCTCCTTACGCGCCGTTGTATGCACGAGTAGTCTCGATCTGGGCGTTGACTTTACGGCCGTTGATATCGTCTTTCAGGTCGGTAGCCCCAAGGGTGCCGCTCGCCTTTTACAACGTGCTGGTCGCAGTGGTCACCAACCCGATGCAACCAGCCGCCTGTACTTTGTTCCCACAAATTCGCTTGAGCTTATCGAGCTGGCTTCGGCGCAAGACGCAATTCGGGCCAAGCGACTGGAAGCTAGGCGACCGCTGGAGGGGCCATTGGACGTACTTGCCCAACACGTCATTACGCTGGCCGTCGGCGGAGGCTTTCGAGCTGACGAGTTGCTCCAAGAAGTCCGCACAACGCGTGCCTATGATTCGCTTACGGATGCCCAGTGGCTATGGATATTGAGCTTTGTTACCTCCGGTGGCTCATCACTGAAGGCTTATCCAGAATTTCAAAAAGTAGAGATCACTGACGGCCTCTACCACATGAAGACCCCTCGTCTTGTTCGACAGCACCGAATGAGCATTGGCACGATTACTTCCGATGCATCCATGCATGTAAGGTACATGAGCGGTCGGTCCTTGGGCACGACGGAAGAGTCGTTTATTAGCAAGTTGAATGAGGGGGACACGTTTCTTTTCGCGGGACGCGTCGTCAGGCTCGTAAAGACGCATGACGGGTCAGCCTATGTCCGCCGCGCATCAGGAAAACCGGACTCCATTCCTCGATGGGGCGGAGGTCGCCTACCGTTGTCCACCGAACTAGGAAACGCATTGCGGCTGCGTATCGAACAGGCGGCGGAGGGCACTTTAGAAGGCCGAGAGATGCGAGCGTTGACCGGACTAATGAAAATCCAAGAGCAGTGGAGCCACATTCCCAGACGCGACGAGCTGCTGATTGAATCGATCAAAACTCGCGAAGGATACCACACGTGCCTTTTCCCCTACGAAGGCCGACTAGCACACGAAGGGCTGGCTGCCGTTTTTGCCTATCGCATTTCAAGACTCCAAAAGATCACGATATCACTCGCGTGCAACGACCATGGGCTGCTATTGCATTCGAAGCAGCCGATCCCGATGGATCAGGCGATTGAAGAAGGGCTATTCGATGCAACCGGCTTAGAAGCTGACATCGCGGCCAGCCTGAATGCTACGCAAATGGCCAAGAAACAATTCAGGCAGATTGCTCGCGTCGCTGGGCTGGTGCACGATGGATTGCCGGGGCAAAACAAAAGTGCCAAGCATCTTCGTGCGAGTAGCAATATGTTTTATGATGTATTTGAGACGTACGATCCATCAAATCGCCTGCTGGAACAAAGTCGCCGAGAGGTGCTTCAGTTCCAACTGGAAGCCCAGCGCATGTATGAAGCCTTGGCAAGAATCGAATCGGGGCGAGTCGTTCATATGCGGCCTAAAAAGATGACGCCGTTCTCATTTCCGCTCTACGTTGATCGCTTGCGTGAACGCGTCAGCAGTGAATCACTCGCAGATAAAGTCTCTCGGATCGTCAACAAACTCACCGCTCAAGGTACGTAAACGGGATGCCAACCAACAAGCCAGTTGATCACAGATCCACGCGCCAATCGCCAAGGGCAACCGGAGCGGAAATTGAATGCTGTGGTGAGACGCTGCGATTGCTTCCCGAGCATGGCGTATTTCTACCTGAACACGCAGCACTACTGGTTGCGGACACTCATTTTGGCAAGGATGCAAGCTTTCGCAAAGGAGGTCTTGCCGTTCCTCGTGGCAGTTCGGAAGCGACGCTTGAGTGCATCGAAAAGATGATTGTCGACAACGCGGCACACAAGCTCGTTTTCCTGGGCGACCTGTTTCATGCTCGCTGCTCACTCTCGGAGGCGTTTTCAACACGTTTAGAGGAGTTCTTTTTGACGCACACCAACGTCGAGGTCTATCTAACGCTGGGCAATCACGATGTAGCCGTCGGGCGGTTGCCTACGCATTGGAATCTGCAGGTTAGTCAGTCACTGAAGCTAGGCAAATTCACGCTGGAGCACTTCCCTCGGGAGGCCGATGCCGATGAAGTACTTTGTTGCGGCCATCTACACCCAGCGGTCCACATCCAAGAGGTGGGAAAACTCCCCTGTTTTTGGCTGAGCGAACAAAGGCTCATGCTGCCCGCAATTGGCAAGTTTACGGGCACGGCCAAGGTCATTCCCCGGGGCGACGACATGGTTTGGGTAACCGATGGTGAAAGCCTGCATCGCCTTTGAGCTCGCGAGGCGGTTCTTTCAACATCTAGGCTGCATTTCGTTTATTCTTTTGCTCATTGAATTCACCACTTGAAAATAGTCGCTTGGAGTCACAAACGTGAACATTAAATCGCACCTGACGGTTTTCCTACTCGTTATCGCAATTAGCCTGACCGGAAAAGAGAACCTCCTGGGGCAACAGGATCGCGCTGCGGATGCGGCTAGCGACACCAGCAACGCGAATGTGATCAGCTACAACATTCGTTACCTGAACAACCGCGACGGCGACGATGTGTGGCCCAACCGGAAATCTGCTGTTGCGGAAGTTCTCAAGGATGCAGACGTGTTCGGACTGCAGGAAGCCGTCTTCGGGCAGATTGCCGATCTGCAGAGCAGTTTAAGCGGCTTTGATTGGTATGCAGTAGGTCGAGAGGACGGCGTAGAAAAAGGGGAAGCGACTCCCATTGCCTGGCGAACATCAAGATTCCACGCGGTTGCGAAGGGCACATTCTGGTTGAGTGAAACACCGACCGTGGTTGGATCCAAAGGCTGGGACGCAGCCCTGCCAAGAATTGCATCTTGGGTGCGTTTGCTGGACAAGAAAAACAAGTCGGTCATCCTGGTGATTAACACACACTTTGACCACCGCGGTGCTCAAGCCCGTGCCGAATCGGCAGCACTATTGCGAGAGTGGATCGCGACTCAGGCGCCCACAGGTTGTGTGGCGCTAATGGGAGACTTCAATGCGCTTAAGGAACAAGAGCCGATTCAAAACATCCTGGAATCAAAGGGGCAAAGAAAATCGGTCCTGGTCGACGCTCGCGAAGCTGCACTCAAATCGGATCCAGGCCCAGACACCACATGGAATGGATTCCGTCAACTTGAACCTGGTCGCCGCATTGACTTCATTTTTACGCGTGACGTGAAGGTCAAGGAGTTTGAAACTCTGAATCCAAAGACTGAGCAAGACCGCTTTGCGAGCGACCACTTGCCAATTCGCGCGCATATTGACTACTAGCCAGCGAAGCTGCTCCAAAGATCCAATTGGGTGTTCTGGCAGCCTGGAATTTGTTTCACTACTGCGGTCATATGCCGCTAATTTCTGTGGATCCAAGCGGGCTTCAAACAGCTTTGTCGCCGAGTAAATGCTGCAAGAATCAACTAGGTGAAGGACTGGTGGCATGACTATTGAGCGAACTGCAGAACGACGCTCGGCAATGCCGTATG
>CAYPLE010000132.1:0-14371 GCA_964411445.1 uncultured Pirellulaceae bacterium | reverse complement strand
GCGCGGAAAAAGAATCAGCGGAGGTGATTATCGCGGATGGTGAGCAACTGGGCGGCGATGCTAAGGGCGATCTCTGGAGGAGTGTTGTTGCCGATCGGTAGCCCCATTGGGCAATAAAACTGGCTGATCCGCTCGTCGGGCAAGCCGATTTCCTTCAAGTCGCGGCGTAGGACGGACGCCTTCTGCTTGCTGCCAATGACACCGATGTATGGAGCCTGGCGAGTCTGCAAGACTTCCGCCAAGACGGGCAGGTCGGTCGCGTGCCCTTTGCTCATGAGCACAAAGAACGCGTCGTCGGGAAGTGTGGCAACCATGCTGCGTGGTTCTTCGGTGCAATGTACTGCAATGTTCCGAGCCGCAGGCAAGCGATCGAGCCATTCTTGGCGCGAATCGATGACGCTGATTTGACAGTCCAACGTCATCAAGAGGCGGACAAGCGACTGAGACACGTGCCCAGCGCCAAAAATGGCAATCGGCCATGCTCGTGTAAAATGGCAATCAAACAGCAGCTTTACCTCTCCGCCGCATGTCATTCCGATGTCGGTTTGCAGATTCCACGTCTCGATAACTGGTTCATCGCAGCCTTCGCGTATGAACTGCTGGGCTTTGGAAATCGCGGCTGCTTCAACTTTGCCACCGCCCACCGTTCCGCACTCCAGCCCGGTGGAGGTAACCAGCGCGCGAGCCCCCAGCACCTGCGGCGCGCTTCCGCGAATGGCAATCAGCGTAACTTCGACGCAAGAGGTGCTCTTTTCGATCAGTTCGCGGAGGCGAGTAACGTGCCCGAGCCGATCGTGTGTCATAGATCGTTGTCCTTAGTCATGCGAGTAGATTGCTCAAACGCGAGCCTGCCTATAGTTTACCATGCAAGTCTGCGCAACTAGGTCAGTCGCTCAGTCGTTGCGGCCGAGAAGTGCTTAGAATCGTCTGGGACAGCAGAGCTACTATAACGCCGCTACGATAACACTGCTTGACGCGTCGACTTACCGAACTGCGTTGCTTTAGAAACGGCACATGCCCTGCCCGAAAATTCCTTTTGGAGCGAATTCCTTGCCAGCAACCTTTCACGCCATCATTCCCGCTGCAGGCGAAAGCAAAAGAATGGGGCAACCGAAGCTATTGCTCCCATGGCGAAGTGCGTCCTCCCCCGATTCCCGCATGGTGGTCGATTCGGTTGTTGGACAGCTCGTGTCGCTTGGCGTTCGAACATCCATCGTTTGTCGAGCATCGGATTCGGCCTTGTGCAATCACTGCTTGAGGCTTGGGGCCGAAGTGGTCCAGGTTGCTGGTACGTTGGACATGCGAGCTTCGATCCAAGCTGGAATTCGCGCGCGGCTCGAGTCGGACTGCCCACCGGCCGATCAGGATTGGTGCTTCTTCATGCCTGCTGACCTGCCTACGATTCGGCGCGAGTTGTTCGAAGCGATGATGGAGGCGGCTCGCAAGGCAGAACAAGCCTATTCACGCAACACGCCGTCTGTAGACTCTCTGCGGCATGCGAGCTTCGGCGGGAGCGATTCCGCGATCACGCCGTGGTTTCGCGGAAAGGCCAAGCATCCAGCCTTGCTGCGGTGGACTCTAGCGCCTCAAATCCTTGCTCTCGCCGAGCATGCAGGGCTAAATGCATTGTTGGGCGAGTTGAACCCGCGGAAACTAATGATTCCGCCGGAGTGGGTTGCGAAGGACATCGACACCTTAGCCGAGTACCAGCAATTGCTAGCTGCCAACCAATAGCTGCCAACCAACAGCCAATTTCCCGCATCCCAGTTCCCGAATCCCAGTTCCCATGTGCAATTGACTTGCAGCGGGCATTTGGGCGCTCCCGCTGGGGACTGCTTCGACATTGGCGCGAAAATTCTTTGCGGGTGGAAATCAAGGCACCATTGGGCTTCAGCGACGCGGTATAATCGGAGCGTTGCGCGACGGAAGATCCGTTCGTGACCTCAAACGAAAATCGTTGGCCCCAGCGGGCAAAGGGTAGCGAAAATGGCGACAATCAAAGTCAATGGTAAAACGCATGATGTCACGGGAGTTCCCGACGACACGCCTCTGTTGTGGGTCTTGCGAGACCATCTTGGGCTGACCGGCACCAAGTATGGCTGTGGTGTTTCTGAATGTGGTGCGTGCACGGTCCACGTCGACGGCGATGCGGTGCAATCGTGCATCACTGAACTTGCCGAAATCGGCGACTCGGAAGTCACCACGATTGAGGGGCTCTCAGAAGACGCCTCCCACCCCGTTCAGAAGGCTTGGCGTGAGCACAATGTGCCGCAGTGCGGTTACTGCCAAGTGGGGCAAATGATGATGGCGGCTGCGATGCTCAAGGCGACCGAAGGCGTGCCGAGCGACGAAGACATAGAATCTGAAATGTGGAACATTTGTCGATGCGGAACGTACCCGCGGATCCGCGATGCCGTTAAGGCTGCTGCCAAGGAGATGAACCAATGAGCAACTCACTGAGAGAATTGATGCAATCGACCTTGGCAGATTTGCAAGTCCCCAAGTCTGAGTCGGGGTTCAGCCGCCGAGCCTTCTTGGCCGGTGTATCGGCCAGTTCGTTAGTCTTGATGGGCAAGTTTTCGCACGCCCAGCAGACTTTGGTCGCTGGTGCGAACGTCGACGCGGATAGTTTCTCACCGGACTTCTTTGTTGCTATTGCCCCAAACGGCACCGTCACTTGTGTGGCTCACCGCAGTGAAATGGGAACGGGCATTCGCACCGGCTTGCCACGCGTGCTTGCCGACGAACTCGAAGCAGACTGGAGTCGAGTTGAGATCCAACAAGCTCGCGGTGACAAACGGCTGGGTGATCAAAACACAGATGGATCCAACAGTATTCGATTCTTCTTTGATCGCATGCGGACGGCTGGCGCAATGGCACGCACCATGTTGGAGCGAGCCGCGGCGAAGAAACTGGGTGTCGATGCAGGTAAGTGCTATGGGAAAGACCATGCAGTCCATGTGCGCGGCTCCGACCAGACAGTGCCCTACGGCGACTTAGTTGAGATTGCCCGCACGCTTGAAATTCCCCAAGAAAGCGAGCTGAAATTCAAGCCGCGTTCAGAGTGGAAGTATATCGGCAAGGATGCTCCAATCACGGACATGGATGATATCCTGACAGGGAAAGCGATTTTTGGCATCGACGCTCGCATGCCTGGGCAGTTGTTTGCGGTCGTTGCACGCCCGCCGGTCGTCGGCGGAACGGTAGTCAAGTTCGATGACTCGGCCGCTCGCAAAGTGCCGGGCGTAGTGGACGTCGTAGAAATTCCGCGTTTCAAAGGCGCGCCGCTGTTTCAACCGCTTGGTGGCGTGGCCGTCTTGGCAAACAATACCTGGGCCGCACTCAAGGGACGCGATGCGCTAGAAATCGAATGGGAAGATGGCGAAAACGCTTCTTACGATACCGAAGCGTTCAGCAACGAACTAAAGGCGACGGTACAAAAACCAGGGGCAGTGATGCGAAAAGTGGGCGATGGAGCAGCGGCGATGGCAGGTGCCGGCCGAACGTTCGCCGCCAACTATTCCGTTCCCCATTTGTCCCACGCTCCCATGGAGCCGACGTGCGCGGTTGCGGATGTCAAAACCGACACTAGTGGCAAAGTAACCGCATGTCACGTGCTGGCCGCAACACAAAACCCCCAAGCGGTGCAACAAGCTGTTGGACCGGCAATGGAGATCCCCGATGACGATGTGCTGGTCAACGTGACGCTTTTGGGCGCTGGATTCGGGCGAAAGAGCAAACCCGATTACTGCGTTGAAGCGGCTATGCTCTCGCGTCAAATGAAACGCCCGGTTCACGTAACGTGGACGCGTGAAGACGATTTGCTGCACGATTACTATCACGCCATAGCTGCAGTTCACTGCGAAGCGGCTTTGGATGAAAAGGGCAAGCCGACAACTTGGTTGCAACGAATTGCTTACCCGACGATCACCTCCACTTTCCAGGAAGGCGCCGATCAGCCGGCCGCATGGGAAGCAGAAATGGGACACACGGACCTCCCCTTTGCGGTTCCCAACATTCAACTGGAAGCCGGTAAGTCCAAAGCCCACACGCGAATCGGGTGGCTTCGATCGGTGTGTCACATTCAGCAGAATTTTGCCGTCAGCTCCTTTGCCGACGAACTGGCTCACCAAGCAAATCGTGATCCGCTCGAATACTTACTCGACTTGCTGGGGGAAGATCGCATCATGAACCTGGCTGCAGAAGGCCTTGGAAACCGCGGCGCATCGGAAGATGACTACCCCTGTGATATCGGGCGGCTGAAGCATGTCCTGCGACGCAGTGCAGAAATGGCCGGTTGGGCAAATCGTAAGCAACTGCCCAAGGGCCGAGGTCTCGGAATCGCGTGCGCTCGATCCTTCCTTGGTTACACAGGGCACGTCGTCGAAGTCGACGTTACGAAGGATGGCGATGTTCACATTCCAAACGTTTGGGTGGCTCTCGATGCAGGAACCATTGTCAGTCCCGATCGGGTTGTTTCTCAAGTCGAAGGTGCAGCCATCATGGGGACGACCCAGGTGCGTTACGGCAAAATTAGCTTCAAGGATGGTGTTGCACAGCAATCCAATTTTGACAGCTATCAAGTCGCCAAGATGTCGGATTCGCCAAAGCAAATCCACGTGGAAGTCATCGATAGCACCGCAGCACCGGCGGGAGTCGGTGAAACGGGCGTCCCTAGCTTTGCACCCGCCGTCTGCAATGCAATTTTTGCTGCGACTGGCAAACGCATTCGCGATCTGCCGCTGGATGACCACGATTTGTCGTGGGGCTAGTTACATCGTGCGGCTAGTTACATCGTGGCTGCCTGCAACGTGTCTGGCTACAAGGTGGCTCAAGCAAGGTGGCTCAAGCAAGGTGGCTCAAGCAAGGTGGCTCAAGCAAGGTGGCTCCCAGCAACGTGGCTCCCAGCAACGTGGCTCCCAGCAACGTGGCTCAAGCAAGGTGGCTCCCAGCTTGGGAGCCAGCGTAGCCGCGGGGTTGTCAAATCTTGCAGCACGTTGAACAGATCGATACCGATTGACTATCTTGCGATCGCGTTCCCCGACGTTTGACCTAACGTGGATTTGGAACACATTATTTCACGCAACTCTACCAAATTCTGTTGGTGAGTATCCCTGCACGGAACAAACGCATGCATTCTATAGCTCGATTTGCTTTCCTCGCTACTTGCACCTACTTTGCCGCCAGTGCGTCAACGGCTCAAGCTGAGTTGCCAGCGGAATCACCGCATATCGTTTTCATCATGGTGGATGATATGGGATACGGTGATCCAGGTTGCTTCAATTCGCAATCCAAGATCCGAACACCCAACATCGACTCGGTTGCCAGCGCCGGACTTAGGCTCACCGATGCCCATGCTCCGGGACCGTTGTGTCATATGTCACGTTACGGTCTCATGACTGGCCAGTACCCGTTTCGGACGAATGTCGGTGTTTGGCCAAAGCGACCGTTGATTTCTGCAGATCAAGCCACTGTGCCTTCGATGCTCAAGTCACAGGGATACCAAACGGCCATGGTCGGCAAATGGCATTTGGGATTCGCGGAAAATGGTTACGAAAACGCGTTGCCTGGCGGGCCAGTCGATGTTGGATTCGATTCATTTTTTGGCATCCGCGCGTCGACCGACATTCCTCCCTACTTCTATATTCGCGGAAGGCACGCGGTGAAGCCTCCGACCATTGCCATCGCTGCTCGGAGTACGCCCGGATGGTCGCCAATCCAAGGCGAATTCTGGCGCGAGGGACTGATTGCTGAGGATATGGATCTGCACAATGTGTTGCCCAGATTTAGCGATGAAGCAATCAAGGTCGTCGAGCAGCATGATGCTTCTGAGCAGCCGCTGTTTTTGTACTTGGCGTATCCGGCGCCGCACACGCCGTGGTTGCCGTCGGCCGAGTTTGCGGGCAAGAGCAAAGCGGGCTTGTACGGCGATTTTGCGGAGATGGTGGATAGTGAAATTGGCCGCGTCCTAAATGCGCTCAAGAAGAGTGGGCACGCAGAGAACATGCTGCTCGTCATTACAAGTGACAACGGTCCTGTTTGGTACGAAGCCGATGCGACTCGCTTCGACCACAAGAGCGTGGGACCGCTGCGGGGCATGAAGGCGGATGCTTGGGAGGGCGGCCATCGCATGCCGATGGTGATTAGCTGGCCTGGAGTTGTCACGCCGAAAAGCTCCAGTGGACGGTTGGTCTCCTTCGTCGATATTTTTGCCACGCTAGCGGATGTGACCGGACATGCGCTTCAGCCCCGCGACTGCCCAGACAGCTTCAGCTTTGCGGACGTGCTGAGCGAAGACTACTCCGTACCGTTGCCCCGCACAGAGCTCGTGCTGAAGTCCGGACGAGGCCTGATGGTTTACCGCGACGGTTCAAAGAAACTTATCAACGGCCTGGGTTCCGGTGGTTTTTCCGGCGGTCGTGGCGTCAATAGTGGAGGTACTAAGAAAAACGCTAAGCAGTCGGGCAGCCAAAATGCCGCCGACAAGGCACAGTACCAGTACTACAACCTGGTCGACGACCTGGGCGAGGCGAACAATCTTGCGGCCGCCGAACCGGAGACCGTCCAAGTAATGCTGCAACGAATGCAAGCCATTGAAAACGGGAAGGGGCATCGTTTCGCCCAGTAGCTGCCACGTTCGAGCGTGAGCTTTTCTAGAGAGTCATGAGCCGGCGCTCGGCATCTAGAGCCATCGCACGGACGCAAGGCGTGATACCCAACCGATAGCCGAATCAACAAAGCACAGAAACGCTCACCGCAGTCTTGTACCGGCAGTCTTGTACCGCTCTAGTCATCCAACGTCAAACACCGACTTGCTCAGGCGAGACGTTAACACTCCATCTCGGAACCGAAAATCATGTCCATGAGAATCTGCAAAAGCCCATTTTCAACACTTCTGGCAATCGTAATCCTCTTCGGCGCTGGTTGCGAACAGCCCTCGCAAGATATCCCGGATGGGGCCTCTGCCGAATCCGAACAGACGCAAGAACCTGAAAGCAACGCAGACGAAACGCCCAGCGACGAGCCGAAGGACACTGGCACGGGGGTTACTGCTGAGCTGGCTTCCTATGACGACGTGATGGCCTTCGTTGCATCGGCGAAAGGAAAAGTCGTCGTCGTAGACGTGTGGAGTACCTCGTGTCTGCCGTGCATGCAGGAGTTTCCAAACCTGGTCGCGCTCAGCAAGCAATATCCGCAACGGGTGCAATGCGTTTCGTTGAACGTGGACTACATCGGCCTGAAGAAGAAGGGGCCTGAGACGTACCTACCCGCCGTCGAGAAATTCTTGATTGCACAAGACGCACAACTGAAGAACTTTGTAGCAACCGAGATGGACGAGGCGATTCGTGAGCGCTTGAGTATCGGCGCCATTCCTGCGATTATCGTCTATAGTCCCGACGGCGAACTTGCTGGGACGTTAACCGACTCGAACGCTTCAGGCGATGGCTTGAGCTATGAGGGTGATGTCATTCCACTCGTCGAGAAGCTGCTCGCTTCCGAATAACAGTCGCTAGCTTCCACTTTCTCTCTTTGAAAATCGAACCGGTAAGCAATATGATTCGAGACTCATTCGCGTTCAGCAGACTGTTGTTCGTCTGCTTCTGCATCGTGGTACCTTCAACATCCTCGATCGCGCAAGAAGCATCTTCGCGGGAGCCAGCAGCTTCTCGGGAGCCAGCATCACAGAGGCCCAACATCGTCTTCGCATTTGCAGATGATTGGGGCCGCTACGCGAGCAGCTACGCAGCGCTTCAGCCCGGCGGGCCCTCGGATATTGTGAGCACGCCCAATTTTGATGCGGTAGCCAAGAACGGGGTTCTTTTTACACAGGCTTATGTGAATGCACCGTCGTGCACTCCCTGCCGCAGCTCCCTGTTATCCGGCCAGTACTTTTGGCGGACCGGCCGCGGAGCGATCTTGCAAGGAGCGGTTTGGGACTCCGCGATTCCAACCTACCCTCTATTGCTCGAAGACGCTGGGTATTCGATCGGCCACACATACAAGGTATGGAGTCCCGGCACTCCCAAGGATGCTCCCCACGGTGGCGAGCGCACGCGTTTCGCTGCTGCAGGTGGAAAGTTCAACGGGTTCTCGCAGTTCGTCGCACGCTCGCCAGATAAGCAGGCGGCGAAAGAAAAGTTGTTAGAAGAGGTCCGAGAGAATTTCACTCAGTTCTTAAACTCCAGCGGCGAAGGGCCGTTCTGTTATTGGTTTGGTCCAACCAACTGCCATCGCAAGTGGATCAAGGGCTCGGGCAAAGATCACTGGGGATTGGAGCCAGACCAGCTCAAGGGGAAATTGCCCGCCTACTTGCCAGACGTACACGAAGTGCGACAAGACTTCTGCGATTATCTGGGCGAGGTTCAGGCGTTCGATGCGGGTTTGGGAGTCCTGCTAGAAGAACTCGAGCGTCGTGGCCTGACGGAAAATACCATTGTTGTTGTCAGTGGTGATCACGGCATTCCGGGCATTCCGCGCGGCAAATGCAACCTGTACGACTTGGGAACGCAAGTGCCGTTAGCTATACGCTGGCCAAAGGGTATCCCCGGTGCAAGGGTTGTTGACGACTTCGTTTGTTTGCCTGACCTAGCACCAACGCTGCTCGAGCTTGCTGGCGAGTCGCCACCGAACGTCATGACCGGTCGGAGCTTAAAAGATGTGCTCAAATCTGCACAGCAGGGTCTGGTCGATCCATCGCGAGACGCAGTGATTGTGGGCCGCGAGCGTCACGTCGCCAAAGCTCGGCTTGGCAATTTGCCGTATCCGCAACGCGCGATCCGAACGAAGAACTATTTGTATATTCGAAATTTTGAGCCAGGACGCTACGCGATGGGGAACGCCCCCGGTTTTGGTTTGGCTGACGGACCGATGCCCGCTTGGAATCCGCTGCAAGAGAACACCTTCTCCGCCTTTGGGGACTTGGACGCGAGCCCGACAAAGGCTTGGATGCTGACGAATTTAGATAAGCCCTCGGTTCGCAACCAAGTCGAGTTGACGATGGGGCTTCGCCCCGCAGAAGAACTCTACTACTTGCCCGATGATCCAGATCACATGAGCAACCTTGCCGATAGGGCCGAGTTCGCTTCCGTGAAAACCAACTTGTCAGCGCGGCTAATGAAAGTCCTTCGCGAGACCGGCGATCCGCGCGTGGCGGAGGAGGAGCCAATCCTCTTTGAAGCCTCTCCGTTTACGGATTAGCCGACTGACCGGTCGTTGGACATGCTGGTGAGCGACGTGGCAAAGTCAGGCCAATACTCAAGCCATGCTTTGGGCACTGGTGCGGTCGACAAAATGCGTTTGGCAGTCTTTGGATGATGGAAGCCGATCGAAAGTGCATGCAAGGCCATTGGGGCTTCCGTCGTCTCGCTACCGCCTGCAGCCGTCGCGCTCACAACCGAGCTATCTGAAGCTGTGCTATCTGAAGCTGTGCCGTATGTCGCGTCGCCGAGGACCGGTAGCTTCCGGCTGGCTGCTTGGATGCGGATTTGGTGCATCCGTCCCGTGTGCAATTCAATCCGCGCCAGCGTTATCCCGTTGACTACTTGAATCGGTTCGATGGTCAGACTGGCTGGTTTAGCTCCTGGGTGATTGGCTTCAACGACTTCGGCTCTTGGCTCGCCATCGACCTTTGCCAAGGTATCGTGCCAAGTAATCGTTTCCAACAAGTGGCCGCGTAAGAGTGCACAGTAAATTTTGGTGATCTTGCGACTTTGAAATTGATCTCCGAACTTAGCTAGAGCACGCTTGTTTCTTGCAATCAACATGACGCCGCTCGTCGCACGGTCCAGTCGGTGTGGCAAACCGACGTAAGGATTGCCCTTGTGATGATCCCGCTGTTTGAGGAACGCAGACAATTCTGTTTGCACACTCTCAATTCCCGGCGCTGCTTGCGAGAAGAGTCCGGCAGGTTTGTTGATGGTTAAGAAGTGCTGTTCTTCTGTTATGATCTCCATCGCAGTTCAAACAATTCGCGTTTGCCCGTTGTGAAATTTGATGCAGGTTTGTCGACGAAAATTTTTTTTGAAGCAGTATCGTTGCCGCGAAGTCAGCGCATAAAAAAACGAGAAGCTCCGGCCACGAGAACAATAAGGACGTGAATTGTTCTACGCGAGCTTCTCGTTAAAAGAAGTTTGTATTCGACATGCCACCTGGGTCAATACGTTTCGTAAAAAAAGTTTGCCACGACCTGACGAATTGGAAAGCCTCTCAGACGACTCGTCGACGCCCCTAAACTCCACAAACCAACCTACGATTGCACAGATGCATTAAGATGCACTCAGGCGAAAACATACTCTTCGTGACAGGAAAGCTCGCCGAAAGATCGGTGCGAGAGATTGTCAAACCACTTGCCAGCAAGCACAGGTTTGACTTTCAAATCGCGACGATGCCGATCACGGTCGCTGCGCTGATGACGTCCAAGTGGCTGATCAGGCACCTTCATCCAGAAGCTGAAATTTCGCTGATTGTTGTCCCGGGATACTTGCAGCCAGAGGTCGACAAAATCGAGCAAGCCGTGGGCATCCGCGTTCTCGCCGGCCCTAAAGATATTCGCGATTTACCTTTGTTTTTTGGGGGCAAACAAGCTGGCGCTGTTCCACTGGATGACTATTCGATCGAGATCATTGCCGAGATCAACCATGCGGATCGCCTGTCGCTTGAGGAGCTGGGTGCCCAAGCGAGAGCGGTGGTGGCCGACGGAGCCAATATCGTCGACTTGGGGTGCAGTCCAGGCAGTCAGTGGCTGGGGATTGGCGATGCGGTGCAGTGTTTAGTCGACGAGGGGATTCGAGTGTCTGTGGATTCGTTTGATCCGCAGGAAGTATCCATAGCGTGCCGCTTTGGTGCAGAGCTTGTTCTTTCCGTGAATAGTTCCAATCGAAAAGCGGCCGTGGATTGGGGAACCGAAGTTGTCGTCATTCCGGACACTCCTGGCGATGAAAAAAGTTTAGAGGAATCTGTAAATTTTTTGCTTGGCCAAGGTGTCGCGGTACGACTTGACCCGATTCTCGAACCCATTGGCTGCGGTTTTGCGGAAAGCTTGGTTCGGTACAGTCGCACGAGGGCTGCGTTTCCAAATCAAAAAATGATGATGGGAATTGGAAACATCACGGAGTTAACGGACGCTGATTCGGCCGCAATCAATACTTTGCTTCTGGGGTTCTGTGAAGAGCAGCGGATTGAAAGCGTGCTCACAACCCAGGTAATCAACTGGGCGAGGACCAGCGTGAAGGAATGCGACCTAGCGCGCCGCGTGGTTCACTTTGCACAAAGCCGCAGGACGCCGCCCAAGCATGTCTGCGATCAACTTGTGATGCTTCGTGACGAACGTGTTACGGAATTTAGTGAAGCAGCACTTGGGGAATTGTCGATTCAGATTCGCGATCACAATATTCGAATCTTTGTTGCCAATGGCCAGCTACAAGTGGTGACCAAGGGGGTTCATATCAGGGGGACCGATCCGTTTGAGGTAATGGATCAATTGCTAAGAACGCCCGCCGGGCAAGAAATCGACGCCTCGCACGCTTTCTACCTTGGGTTTGAGCTTTCGAAAGCCAAGACCGCTCTGACGCTGTCGAAGCAATACGAACAAGATCAAGCTCTCAACTGGGGCTACTTGACCGAAAATGAGCCTCGGCATCGACTAGAGCGAAAGCGTCTGCGGAAAAGCTGAGAACGGCCGAGCTGGGTGCTCGAGCCTCGGCAACCACACTCGCAAATCCCTAGCGATATATCTTCGGCCAGCCAAATCAACTCCCCATCGTTTCAACACAACTTATGCCAGACTTCGTAGACGACTACTTTGATCAGAATCAGCGCTGGCTTGAGATGGAAGCGGGGGCAGAGCGTGAGCGACTGGCCATGCGACGAGCGAACAGTCGACGGCGAGATCCCGAACGCAGCGGTGAGACCATCGTCGGCTTGCAGTTGCTGGACTACAAGAACGGTCTCGCCGGACGACTACTGCTTGAGCTTGCCAAGCCGGGTGGACGGACGCTACCGATGACGCGACTAAAAGTTGGATCGCCGGTCATCATCAGCGATGACGCCAACGACAGTGATCCAGGGAAAAGCGGTGTCATCAGTCGCCGCACGTCGACATCGATTCAAGTCGCTCTGGACGATTGGCCTGAAGCCGAACGCTATCGCTTGGATTTGTCGCCCGATGAAACAACACGCCGCCGTCAATTGGCTGCCATGGCGGCTGCCCGACGACTTTCCGGCTCCCGCGCCCGCCTTCGCGACGTGCTACTCGGCGAACAAGAACCTAGATTCGATGCTCCCCAAGATTTCGAATTCGCCAACCAGCGATTGAATCCACCGCAGCAGGATGCCGTCCGCTTTGCCATGACCGCTCGCGACCTTGCGATTCTCCACGGTCCTCCTGGCACAGGGAAGACGACCACCGTCGTTGAAGTCATCGCGCAGACCGTTCGCAACGGCGGTCGAGTGCTCGCCTGCGCTCCAAGCAATACCGCTGTCGACAACCTGCTTGAACGGCTGATTGCAGTGGTGCCATCGGTTGTTCGAGTCGGGCATCCGGCAAGAGTATTTGAAACGCTCCGCGAACATACGCTCGACGAACTGGTGCAGAATGATCCGTCGACCGCCGTGGTGAAAGACATCTGGCGTGAAGTAGACGATCTGATGCGGCGAGCCAAACGGTCGGGCCACGACTATGGGGCAAATCGGCGCCGCGGTGAATTCTATGCAGAAGCAGGCAAGCTACGCCAGCAAGCTCGCGGACTCGAAAAGGCCACGATCCGCCACATCGTCGCGTCGGCTGACGTGATCTGCACAACGACGACATTGGACTCTGAGTTGCTTTCGGTTGACCAATTCGATTTAGTGGTCATCGACGAAGCCTGCCAGTGCGTCGAACCGGCACTGTGGCAAGCAGCTTTGGTAGCAGAAAAAATACTTCTGGCCGGCGACCATTTGCAACTGCCTCCAACGGTGGTTTCCAAGCAAGCAGCGCGCGAAGGATACATTCGTAGCAGTATGCAGCGACTCGTCGAACACTTTGGTACCGAAATTTTCCGGCGACTCAAAGTCCAGTATCGAATGAACACCCAAATCATGGACTTTTCCAGTCACGAGTTCTATGACGGCGATTTGATTGCAGATGATTCCGTTGCATCGCACACCATCGCCGACCTGCCGGAAGTAACCGCCGACGAATCGCAGGCCGAAGTCGTCCAGTTCTGGGATACTGCGGGCGCTGAATGGGAAGAGCAGATCGAAGAGTTTGGCGAAAGCAAGTTCAACCCCAAGGAAGCGACTTGGGTGGTTGGGCAAGTTCGAGAACTGCTTGAAATGGGGGTTCCACCGGAGCAGATAGGCGTTATTGCTCCGTATGCAGCCCAAGCCAAACTGCTTCGTAATCGCCTCAACGTCGACGGCTTAGAAATTGACACGGTGGATGGATTTCAAGGCCGCGAGAAAGAGGCCATGATCATCACGCTAACGCGCAGCAACTCCGAAGGTGAGATTGGCTTTTTAGCGGACACGCGTCGCAGCAACGTGGCCCTCACGCGTGCTCGCCGCTGGCTCAGGATCATTGGCGACAGTGCCACACTTGGGACCAACGCTTTCTACGAACGACTTATCGAGCACTATCAAGAAACCGGAGCCTATCATTCTATCTGGGAACTTGGCGCACCATAAACGATCACTGTCCGCCCTCCGGCAACCGCCTTTCCAAGACACAGGTCTGCCAGCAGCCCAACTACAGGACCTTGCATCAGTCGGCCATCCCCCCTACGATCACATGCAACGTAAGTCTGGCTAAAGATCCCAGTCCACTTCCCCACGATCAGATTTCACACGCCAAACACAGATACCCAGCGAACCGCGAATGGACTCTCCGATGCACAAAACAGCATTTGCAACGCTGCTCGTTCTATTTTGCGGCTGCCAGTCGTTGTCTTCACATCGCATTCGTGCCGACAGCCGCGAAGAGATGCTTGTCGCACTATCCACTCGCGTTCCAATTGGCACCCCGCTTGCTGCGGCACGGGAAATCATGGAGGAGGGCGGGTTTGAGTGTAAACTTCTGTTTGACGCGTCATTTACCGAGGATCCGGGGTTTATAGGTGACGAGACGGAATACGATTCCATCGAGCACGCGCGCTATCTCTCGTGTCATCGAAAAGAGTCGGCTGGATTATTGATGGCACACCTCTGGTCCGTCGCCGTTGTGCTAGACGAAGACAACACGGTGACAGACACCCTGGTACTGCATCGGCTCGAGGGGCCTTAGCGTCGCTATTCGGTTTTCCGAGCTCCTGCCAAGGTCATGCGCCGACGAGACGATCCCCTAAGGCGTTTGGCGCCGGAGTTGGAGCACCGTTGCGGTTGGATCGCGGTCGAG
>CAYPLE010000131.1:6738-14433 GCA_964411445.1 uncultured Pirellulaceae bacterium | reverse complement strand
GCTGACCCCCACTTTTGGCAGGGCCGTTTCGCCGCTTGAGCGATTGTGGTTCTGGTGTAGTGGAGTGCCAGGACGCCCCCCAGGCGCTTACAACGCGGACCATCACTAAAGAACCTTGTGAGCGGACTTGAAGGTGGGCGTGGTCGTCATGGTGGGCCTGATAGCCAGCGTTTGCTACTCCATTCAGTGAGGTTCCAATATAGGAAGAAGGAGATCCAGGCTCGAAGGCGAGGTGAGGCGTTGGTAAGCCACCCAAGCAAGCATGTCCGTGTAGCCGTCGAGTACGCAGAATCGGTCGGTCGGATGGCGCGTGGTAAAGGCGAATGCCCGGGCTCACATTTGGGGCCGCGTCTATTGTCCGCTCCAAAACCGCGAGGGGTGTGCATAAGCCGTCTATTCGACTCCGCGAAGTCCGGAGGATCACGCGAAGGACATTCGCCGAGCCGTTGATCGATGTCTGCACTGCTAGCCCGAATAAGGAGAAATCGAGATGAGCAAATACGAATTCAGCTTAGTGCTGAAAGGCCCGTTGGAATTAACCGAAGAGATTGCGGACAAGCTATTCCAGTGCGGATGCGATGACGGAACGCCAGGTGCTTGCAACGGTGTGTTCAGTATCGACTTTCATCGAGAGGACTTGTCCTTCGAATCCGCAATCAACTCTGCCATTCAGAACGTGCGCGACGCAGGGCACGAAGTTGAAAAAGTCAAGATCGAAGCAAGTGCCATGCCTCAATCCGCATAGCCCCCTGGTGTCGTGAGCGGATTGCGATCAATTCAACGCCGGAGCGGCGAGCAGTGCGCTGCAGCGGGGCAAGTGAACTCCTTGGTGCTTGTTACTCCAACCGCCACAACAACTCGTCCTGACGAAGCCCACCGGTGCAGAAGGGCGATCACTTGCCTGCCTGGGGAGGCCTGGGTGGCTCGGCCCACTTCGGACACTGTCTCGTCGGCAGCCAGTCCATTGCGTCGGGCAATCGTTCGATGTGCGGCCTGCGGATGTGCGGTTGTTGTCGCTGTCCGTCGACGTCCGCCACTCTCAGGTGCGTTGCCTCGCTTATTTTGAGCCCAGCCGCATAACAGGTCAACAGTGCTGTTCGATGCTTCGGATACTCGACCGCTTCGATCAGTTTGCATGCTTCTTCGTCCGAGAGTACCGTTGGCAGTTTGGCGTCTTACTAATCGTGAAGCTTTGTTGCACTGCAACAGCACATCAGAATCAGAATGACAATGGAGCCATTCGCCCCCCTTTTGCTAGGGCTACCACGTCGTGAAGGTGTTCGACTCAGCCTAAGCTCCCGCGTGTGGCGCAAGCTGCGGTGAGTTACAGCAACATTAGCTTGACGATGGGAACCTATACCGAAAGCTCGGCTGCTGGATAAATCCGAAGCGATCGAAGCTTTGCCCATGTTCCGCAATCAACCCGCTCAGTCGGCTACCCCGCGAACGCTTGCACCAACTTCGGGCGAGAGTGGGCAAAAACAGTCCATTCCTGACCAAAATGGCGATGGAGTCAAAGGAGCTCCAAACACGAAAAAACCCTGCAAATCCAAAGGAAATACAGGGTCTTCACGAGTGGGCGGTAGAGGATTCGAACCTCCGACCTCAACGATGTCAACGTTGCGCTCTAACCAACTGAGCTAACCGCCCGATTAGGGGGTCGCCGAGGCAGTGCCTGCTCGGCAACGATGGAAAGAGTTTCGCTTGCCGCTTGGCAGACGTCAAGACGTGATACAAGGCTTTTCCACCAACGATTTCACAACCCTCCAAACCTATGCTTGCCGCCGTGAATGGGCTGGTGCTGGAAGTTGGGCTGAGTCACGTTCAGTGACGAGATCGAAGCCGGAAATCCTTCTGCACGCGCTAGTGCTGTGGGAGCTGTGGCTAGATCGAATACGGGAGCTGAGACGGGCGGAAGAACCTGTAACCAGATCGACTACGGGGTAGCCCCACTCGGTCTGAGCGTTCCAAGCAATTTGGCAATGTCATCAGTCGAAAGGGCGGAATCGAAAATAGCAATCTCGTCGATGCGGCCTTCGAAACAATCCTCCAAGTCAGATCTTCCTCCAAAAAACATCTGTCCTGAAGCTGATTCGAGGGATGGCTGGTCGAGTGTCAAAACGGGCTGCACGGCATCGTCGACGAATACTGCTACGCTATTGGCCCGCTTTCGCAAGCAGACGCGATGCCAACTCCACCGCGTGGTCGTGGCCTTTCGTGAAACGATGCGACGATCGTCAATCTGCATGCCAAGGAAGCCGCCCTTCATCACGCCAAGGTGCAATCCGGTTTGACTCGTGCCCCAAGAATGGTCGTAGGAAAACAACCAGCCGTTCACGTCACGTGCGTTCATGGGCATGCCGCTGCGAAAGGACAGGAAGACTGTGAAGTCACCGAGTTGCTGCTGAGGCGCCCAGCGGACGCGGGAATCAACAACGTGCAAGCACCGGTTGGGTTCATCTCGCGTAAACGCCCGTGCGTCTCCATCCAAAAAGTAAAGACTACCGGTCTCAATGTGACCGTCGGGCTGACCTGCCACCAAGTTGCGTGCAACTGAGCCAGACAATTCGTCTAGGCGCAAATAGGCGATAGGCTCCGCTTCGAGTGTCGTCTCCGCCAACTCACCGCGCGATTGCCGATAGTTGCGTCTGGGTTGATTGGTGATACGTTCCAACATGCCAAGCAGACGTCCAACGAACTTCGGCTCAGCTTCCGTTTCCAGTCCAGCAGAACGGGCCGCCCAAGTATTGTAGCCTCCCAAGCGGTGTTGCTCAGGCGGCGGCACGTATCCGTCTCCCCCGTTGGCTAGTTCAATGACAATCGTCTTCGGGAACGGACTTTGATGTTTCAGCCTGAGACCCGTCAGAGCATAGGTTTCCGTCGGAGTCGTCGCGATGGCGATGGGACCGATACGGATTGCCTGCAAAATGACTTTGGTATCCTTAAGCTGATCTAGATACACTTGCTCTCGGGCGTAAATTTCGGGACGCGTTTCGGGTAAGCGATCCCCTAATGTTGCCGTAACTGACTTGGCCCATTCAAGCCGCTGGGCGTCGGGCACACGGTACTTCAGCGGCAATTCCGTCTGCAGCATCGCAAGTGTCGAATCCTGGGAGTAGTGCGCGCCAGCAAGTGCCCGTTCCGCTCGCGCGACCAAGCCCTTTGTGTAGCCTTCAATTTCATCCAGTCCTTCTTCATCCAGCCGTTCATTGCCGCCGCTGCGACCTTCCGCGTGAGGTGAATAGTCACGCCGCCAGATGTCCCCGCTGCAACCGTGTGACATGATTGCAAGCGGCTGCGAGCCCGTTTGCTGGGCCCGTAGATGGGATTCCAGTTGGTCACAGAATCGCCCAAAGTAGTCTGCGCTGATATTCTGGTCGCCGAAATAGTGCATGGAAAAATTGGCCAACACAGCTTGGATCTCGCCCACCGTTGAGCGAAAACAGACAATCGCCAATTGCGGATCTTCCGGGCCACTTTCCCCTACGACATTGTCCAGATTCTTTGCCGCGTGCATGTTGGCGCGGACCGTACGATTTCCAAATGGATCCATATCCATGCGGTCTGGCCGTCGCACCCACCGACGTAGAGCGGTGAATTCAGGGGCGTCTGTGCTACCCCAGCCGACCTGCGTTGGACTAAGACTTTCGCTGGCCTGCACAATGGCTTCGACCAAGCGTCGCTTTAGCACTGGAACGTAGTTTGGGTCTGCGTTCGTGCCGAGAGCCCCCATAGCACTTGGCGCGGTATGCGTGTGCGTTGCACTGATCATGATTCGCGATGCCGCTATCCCAGACTTGGCACTGGCAACGCGTTTGACTTCGTCTAAAAGCCCGCGAGGCATCATGCAACTGTCCACGACGACCATGGCAATTCGTTCTTGATCAGTGGCGAGAACGATCGCGCGAGCGGAAACGCGAGTCGTAATTTCACTCACCTCACGACTCGTCATGCTTCCGTTGACCAAAACAGGCAACTGCTCCGGAGTTATGTCCACTTTCGCTGTGCCAATTCGCAGTTCGGCATGGACCGCCCCAGTCGTGCCAAGCGCGAATGCCATTGACATCAATGCCATCCCCACCGTTTTCGTCAAGTTGGTTTTCATTGCTTGCACTTTGAACCTTGTCGAACGCACTCGACGGGCTGGTCTGGCGCTAAAATTGCATTGGATCCTAGCTCGACTGTTCTAGCCGATCCAAGCCATTCTTGGCCGGGCGGTCGAGCGGGTTATTCGAGCTAGTAGAGCCGACTTGCCGTGACCTTACCCCGAATCTTGTTTGCTACCACTTGGTTTATTGTACAGGTCCACCAGCACGCGCTCACGCGGCCACACTGCACCTGCATACAAAAAAAGGCCTGCGTCGAAACGCAGGCCTTTTTTAAGTTTGGTGTTTTGATTTGCTGTTCGAATTAAGGAACAGGGACAACTTGAGTACCGATGTTGCCGTTGAAACCGTCGTCGTCGTCAGAGAGTGCTGCAACGCCAACAGCGAGTCCAGCAACACCGAGCAATCCGCCAGCACCACCGAGTCCGCCTCCGCCGCCGCCGAAGCCTCCTCCGCTGCCGCCGCCAAATCCGCCGCCACCAGGGAATCCACCGCCCATTGGCAATGCACCTGGGAACTCTTCAACCAATTCCCCGTCGCCAGGAAGTTGGCCGGCTGCTGGCATGGCAACTGGAACCATCAGAGTTTCTTGGATGAGACTAGCTGCTTTCTTAGCAACGAGCTGCACATTGCTTTCAGCAGCGGACAATTGAACTGTCGTGTCGACAATCTCAACGCCAACCGCACCACGTCCAACGCCACCGACGATTACGTCGTAAGCGCCCGGACCAGCAGGCTTGACGGTGAAGTAACCCATCGAATCAACGTTGGCTGAATCGATCAGCTTGCCGTCTTGCATCAGTTGAACGGTGTGAGCTCGTGGATCGCCGAAGCCCATGGTGAAAGCAAGACGACCGTTGACAATGCCGTTGCTCATTGAAACCTGGTGCGATTGAGCAATAGGCAATGGAGGAGCTGTCAGTGGGCCGAACGGTGGCTGAGCCAAAGCGGCTTGTGGAACCGCCAGCGTGCGAAGGATCTCGTTCGCTACCTTCGGCGAAACTGCCGCGGCAAAAACGGAGAGACCTTCCGAAGCACCTTCTTCGTGAGCGATGACATGGATGCCGTGGCTAGCAAAGGCAGCTTCACTGGCAGCAGTCAACTCATAAACGCCTGGCTCAACACCAGGAATCGTGAATTGTCCGTTCTCATCAGCTTGACCGGTGACGATCTTGCCGGAGTTCGCACGGAGGGTAATTGCAGCTCCCGGCTGAGCAACTCCGCCGGCTGAACCAACGGTAACAACCTTACCCGTCAGATTTCCAGCAGCATCAAGAACAGCCCAACCGCTGTGATAAACGGTCGGAACCGACTTCGTTTCGACGATCGACGGAGCTGGCTTGAGCTCTTCCTGAGCGTAGGCGGCTGGGATTAGGCTGCCTGCTACGAGGAGTGCCAAAAATAGGCGTTTCATGATGTACCTTCGTTGTGGAAAACAGTTGTTACTGTTAAATGAGTGAGTTTGGGCCCCTTGCGAGGGCAGCGTTGAGTTTAGTACGGACGTGCAAACCAGTCAATTGTTACGATCTGAAAATCGCCTTCAGACGGAAATTTTTAGCTAGCTCTTCATATTTCCAGCAGTAGTTGCCGAAAACGTGCCCCTTTACCGCGGGGGCTGACGCTTTGTGAACTTGTCGCTCACGCTCCCATTGCTGGAAGGTGGTTGGCGATTACCTCGAGCCGAGAAGTCATCGCCACGAATCCGATTCCCCAGCGGAACCGTGCGATTCGCACTCGTGCTCTTGATATAGCCCATTAGTTTGTCGAGCGAAATCTCGCGTACGCCAAATCGCTCAGCGTCCTTGCGGAAGCTCGTGTAGGACTGCAAACGTTGCTGCTGTTGAGCTCGCTGCTCGTCGCTAGCATTTTCGGGAACAGACAAATCAGTTCCCATGACAAGCCAAGTTGTGTTGTAGTCCACACTACCCTTCTCGCCACCCTTTGGCGTGGATTCAGCATCGACACGGCCACCAGCCATGCGAATGATCTCACGCACTTGATCTATATCGTCTCGACCATCCCCATCGATGTCCATTTCGCCAACCAAAGCAAAACCAACCTTCCGGCCACTTCGCCACGCTGGTGAATAGACGAGATCCTCGGAGACAATGATATTGCGATAATTGATGTCAATCGCTCGTGCTTCGCTGAGATGGTCATCCACGACTCGAGTTACGACGATCTGAGCCTTGGGTCTGGCTTCGGAGATATTGACGCTGTTTTCATCTAGAACTGAGAAGGTCACGCCAGGACGAAGGCCATCGGCACTCCCCAGGTCAATCCAGACCCGCGAGCTACCATTGGCGACTGTAACAATACGTCCTTGCGGCGAAGAGAAATCGGGCTTTTCCCAATCGTTGAGCTTATCTCTAAGATCTGCAACGGTCACATTGAGATCGTCACGTTCCTTGGTAGCTGCCGCCAAATCTTGAGACACCTGGGCAAGTTTGGCGTCGAGCGATCGCTTGTACTCAGTGAATTTGGCGATCGTGTCTTGACGTTGCTTATTGACTGCGGCTAGTTGCTGCGAGTGCTCTTGTCGAGCTTCTTCAAGTTCCGTCTCGGCCTTCTTTTGAGCAGTTTCGGCATTCAGGCGAGCTGCCGTTTCACGCTGGACGGTCGCCTTC
The DNA here is from genome assembly GCA_964411445.1 of uncultured Pirellulaceae bacterium. Classification (GTDB taxonomy): domain Bacteria; phylum Planctomycetota; class Planctomycetia; order Pirellulales; family Pirellulaceae; genus Aureliella. The sequence continues at coordinate 7,700 of CAYPLE010000131.1, read as the reverse complement.
AGTTGTGCCTCCAAGTTGGCTTTCTCTTTCAGCAAAGCCTCCAAGTCCATATTCCGCTTCCGAATCGTCTCAATTAGCGACTCGGGCAGTTTGAGCAGGTTTTTCTCAGCGGCGTCGGACGGAAACTGCTTCATCGCGGTGTCATAATCGCTGATGAGTCGGGCCATCTCTGGATCACCCTCAAAAGAGCTCGTCCGCTGCTCCATTTCTGATTCTGAGTACGTGCTGTAGCCCAGCATCGCACGCATCAACTCAACTTTGTTGTTGGCGTCGGTATACTGACCTTGGGCATTCGTAAGTGAAGAATTGGCGGATTCGAGCTTCGTAGCTGTATCGCTGTAGCTTCTCCACAAGAAGAACATCCCAGCAAGCAGCAGAACGGACACGATCGACATCGTGATAACGTACGCTTGCCAAGCAAAAAGATTCCGATCGCGAGCTGCCATGAGTCAGGTCCGAGAAGAGTGCGTCTGAAACCGCTGTGGAAAGGATTGTCTACGGAGGAAATCCGTAGCCGCTGCCGACGAGCACCGTTCAAAACGGTGAAAAGTGCCCGGAAAACGAGTCAGCGGTAGCTACTTGCAGCCCTCAGTGTATTTGCACCAATCACACGCGTCAAACTTTTGCTGTTCGTCACCTCCGCCGTGATCGGCGAAACCGCCCAAGGGGGTTGGAATGTAGCGATTTCGCCACCAAGGACCCCGATTGCGATTGGCAGTCGAGTCGCTTCGACTCCGCCAAGGTCCGCCTTTTTCTCCCGGACGCAATTGCAGACGCGCCAATCCAGGGCCATTCAACTGCCCCGCCGCCTTGCGCTGACGGCCTGTCCGCCACGCTGTCCGCTGGCCAGTTCTTTCTCTACTCTGTTTCGCATTACTCTACCCTGTTTTGCATTACACTGGCTGTTTCGCTCTACAGTGACTGCGGCGCGTCTTTTGTACCGACACAGCATTACTCACTGC
>CAYPLE010000131.1:0-6638 GCA_964411445.1 uncultured Pirellulaceae bacterium | reverse complement strand
AGTAGAGATGCCTGAGAAACGCGATAAAAACATGCCATCGATGAATCCACCAAAACCGCGACTCGCTGAGATTCTAGTCGCGCTCACCATCTTCTTCGCCGGCTCTTTGCAGGTTTCCAGAGCGTTGGGCGTCCCGCCAGGGGAAAAATACACCTACAAGAAAATTGGTGATACGGAACTGGCGATTTATGTGACTCAGCCCTCCGATTGGAACGCGTCCGATTCGCGTCCCGCCGCCGTGTTTTTCCACGGAGGTGGTTGGGTTGGTGGTTCGCCGGGACAATTTACCGAACATGCCGCCTATCTTGCCAGCCGCGGAATGGTCTGTTTCCAAGTCCAGTATCGGTTGCTTAGCAAGCAAGCCAAAGCCCCCCCAGAAACATGCACTCAAGACGCCATCGATGCCATGCAGTGGGTTCGCGAACGCAGCCAGCAATTTGGGATCGATCCCAGTCGCATCGCAGCGGGCGGAGGGTCTGCGGGCGGACACTTGGCAGCCTTCCTCGGCACTGCCGCCAAGGTGCCGCCGGAAGAAACGTCACCCCGGCCCAACGCCATGTTATTGTTCAATCCAGTCTACGACAACGGCCCGGGTGGATGGGGAGTTGAGCGAGTGGGGGATCGGTACCCAGAATTTTCACCGATGCATAATATTACTCGCGAAACACCTCCTTCGATTGTGTTTCTTGGGACCGAAGACAAACTCATTGCAGTGTCCACCGCTGAGCGATTCCAGGCGAATTGTCGTGAGCATGGCGTCAAGAGCGAGTTGTTTACTTTTGAAGGCCAAGGGCACGGCTTCTTCAACACAGACCGCGACGCGGGCAAGTGGTTTGAATCCACCCTGCGCGAAAGCGAGCGCTTCTTAGGCGAATTGGGCTGGCTCGCAGGCCCTTCGACGCTGCCGCGTGCTCGAGCTGAAAATGTCATCCTCATCACGCTCGACGGACTTCGCCAAGAAGAGGTCTTCGGCGGGGCCGACGCTCGCTTGTTCCTTGAGGACTTGGGCGTCGGGGACGCGAGCAGTTTCAAGAACCAGTACATTGGTGATTCCCCCAACGCATCGCGTGAGCTCTTGCTTCCGTTCCTTTGGAAAGAAGTTGCACAAAGCGGCTGGATCGTTGGCGATGCGGCAAATGGATCAACGGTCAAAGTCACCAACGGACGGTACTTTTCGTATCCCGGATACAACGAATTGCTAACCGGTGCAGCAGATGACGAAGTCGATTCCAATGCAAAAAAGCCGAATCAAAATGTAACCGTATTGGAGTGGCTGAATCGCAAGGAAGCGTACACTGGTCGCGTTGCTGCGTATTGTTCTTGGGACGTTTTTCCTTTCATTATCAATGAATCGCGCAGTGGAATCCCCGTAAATGCTGGCTGGGAGCCCTTTACAACCGGACCTGCGGAAGCCGTCAAAAGCCTAAACTTCATTTCGCAGAATATTTTTCGCGAGTGGGACAGCGTGCGTTACGACTCCTTGACCGCTCAAGGAGCCATGCTGGAAATGCAGACGACTGGGCCGCGCGTACTGTACATTTCCCTTGGCGAAACCGACGACTGGGCTCATCGCGGACGCTACGACCGCTATCTCGAAAGTGCTCGTTACAACGATCGAATCATTCGCAGCATTTGGGAACTCGCGCAATCGTTGCCTCAGTACGCTGGCAAAACGGCACTCTTAATCACGACGGATCATGGTCGTGGCCCTGGCCGAGAAGGCTGGAAGAACCACAGTGCGTCGTTGGCCGGATCGGAGTTCATTTGGATCGCAGCAATGGGAGCTGGAGTTGGCGAGCGTGGAGTTGCACCCGAGGGAGCGTTTACTCAAGCTCAGGTTGCCGCGACGGTTGCCGCGCTGCTGGACGAAAAATTCACGCTTGTCGAAACGGACACGCAAGAGAGTCGTCGGCAAGCCAAACCTGCTAAGCCACTTCCGATCGTCGGCATGCCATCGTTTGTCGAGGATTGAGTGGATTCGAACTGCCAGTTTTTCCGCGCTGCGAGTCGAGAATTTGGCGGCTGGAAGCCAACACTACGTTCGACCACCAAAATTCAAGAGAGAGTCAAAACTATGTTCGGCATCGGAATCGCAGAAATGCTTAGTTTGCTCGTCGTTCTAGGCGTAATGGCCGGCGCCTGTTGTGCCGTTGTTTTTGTTGTTATCTTTTTGACAAAGAACAGAAACAAATAACGAGCAGGAGGGCCGCGAGCGACCGAAGTGTCGCGACGTCGCAATCGCTAGAGTTCAAAGGGCTTGTTCACCTGCTGGTAAAGCGGCGAGAACCGGTAGTAAACCTCAAGTGTCATGGCCGCCATAGCTGTTGTGTAGAGCCGCCCGCCTTCTTTGCCATACGGGTTCTCAAAATACCAACTGCCAGCTTCGTGGCCGCCAGTCGCCTGAGTCTGAATTAGGTAATCGCGGACCGGCGCGTTCCATTGTTGCCAAAGTGGACCGCCAATGTGGAAAAGGTACAGCGAACCGTAGTAGTTGTAATAGATGTCGTTGCGGCTCAATCCCTTTTTCAGGAAATATTGCGCCGCGTCCAAGACCAGTGGGTCCGTTGTGCTGGTGCCGCGAAACATGCGGATCAGGTTGCCAATTGCGGTGCACGTGGGTGCTTCGTCGGAACGACGCCGATACGTGAATTCGTGAGAGTCTTTGACGCGTTGCGTGTCTAGGAATACGTCGACACGAAAGGGGACTTGGGCTGGTATGTCTAGCCCCGCCGCATGAGCACTCTTGAGAGCCATGACTTGCCAGCCGCTGATCGTCAAATCTCCGGGCGTGCCAGGCAAGTACCCCCAGCCGCCATTGTAGCTTTGAGCATTGACAATGAAGTCAATCGAAAGTTGAGCAGCGTCCTTTAAATCTGGATCCAGGGTCATTTGATAGGCTTCGCAAAGGGCAAAAGCTGCGATGCCATGATTGTACATTCCACGATCACTGGTGTAGAGGAAGCTCCCGCCTTGCTTCGTTTCCTGCATCACTTGATAGAGAAAGTAAATTCCGCGTTGGACATTGTCTTTGTAGGGCCCATCAACGTGCGTGTAACCCGCGCCTAAAAACGCTAGAAGTGCCAAGCCGGTTGCGGCTGGATCAAAACGCTCTTTTGAACCTGGGTTGCGACAGCGGCCGTCGCATTTCCCTTGGTCATGCACCAGTGACCAACTTCCGTTTGGCAATTGATGTGCGGCAATCCACTTGAGTGCGTTCTCAACGGCTTGTTCGCTCTTTTGGTTGCCACCCAAGCTTCGCGCCAACCGTTCTCGCTGGTCGGGCTTCCGCCCTTCAACACCTGAAGAAACGAATCCGCCGCGCGGTGCGGAAGAAGTGATCTGAAGCAGGTTCTCAAGCGGAGATGTTTGTTCTGAAGGCTGCCTGGATTCGCCCGGCGCCTCGCCGCCTGCGGAAAGATTGGCCAGCGTTTGAGCTGGCGATTCGGAGACCACGACGGAAGGGCTTGTAATGGGTTCATCTGCCGACCGAACCGACTGAGCAGCCTCGCTCTTCCCAGCGGTCAACTGCAGTTGCTCCGGCTGTTCGCGATTGACTTGCGTCGCAACTAAGTCCATGCCCTGGGAGTCTTCGCCGCTGGACGTCTGGCCAAACACCCAGATGGCCAGCAAAATTAGGATGGCGGTATGAGCTATCAAGCTGACCAGGAAGGCGGGCGTTGTGCGTGCGGACAGCAGGCGTTCAGCCACGTTATGCCGCGGCGTGTCTAGCAGCTCTGATGGGAGCTCTGGGGGAGATTTTGCAATCTCGTCCAGCGTTTCATCAGCATTTGACACTTGGAGCATTTGGCAGAACCATTACAACCGACACCAAAAGGCCGCGCGCAAGCGCGTCCCAACTAGATCAACGGTCAATTGTAGCTCGCCGCTAGCCACAACAGGCAGAAATACCATCGGTAGAATCCCGCGTTTCGCCACTGAAGACACTTTGCCGAAAACCAAGATGGAATGAACCGCTGGGGGAATGTTGTAATGCTGCTACTGTATTACTGCGTTGCTGCCCTCTATCGCTGGGGCCGAATCGGCTACAATTCTCTCGATTCCGTCCAGAAAAGCACTTAACCCGCGCAACTTCACTGCAGGAACTGTTTCATTGACTGACTTGGCCGAATCTCAAGACGCAAACACAGAGCCACTTGGACAATGGGTCGAAGTAGAATTTGACTGCCTTCCGCTGCGCAGCGTGGCTCGTACCGACGCGCCCATTGACGCTTCGCCGAAACTTGCCGCCAAGTTGCTGCGGGTGCGCGCGGCGATTGAAAAGCACGGGACGCTCAACAGCTATTACCTGCACAACGCGTCCGTCACCTACCACATGACGAACGATCCGGATTCTGGCATGCTGCGTTTCGAATTCGAAGGCACCGTTCTGACAGACGAATCCGACCTGAACGTTCGCATCTGTGACCTGAATGTTGAACTGTCCAAAGAAACATGCAGTTGGTTGAACCAATCGATTGTCGACTGGCTAGCCGAGACGGTGCAACGGAATGTGCTTGTCGAATTCAACCGTTATGCTCGCGCAGGTGATTTGAACAAGACCGTCGAGCGTTTGGAGAAGCTGCAAGCTGAAACCGAACAGTCGGGTGGCTTCGTCGGAATGTATCTCTAGCGTAGCAGCCCAGTCAGTCAATCTGTGACCGGAAAATCGCGTACGCGGGTGAGACCATGAGTCACGATTCTGATTCAAACAATCCTTACGAACCAAGCGATGTGACTGCACAGTCTTCTGTTCAGTCGCAACAAACGCGTTGGGGCAAGCCGTTTTTGTTGCTTGTCGTAGCAACAGGCATCATTGTTGCAGGCTTCTTTTTCCGCGACAGTTTGTCGATCGCAAGCTTGGCAGAAAAGGAGAGCCAGCTTCGCGACTACCAAAGTCAACATCCGGTTCTGGTAATTGGATTGGCTCTGGCAATCTACTCGGCTGCGACGGGGTTTTCTATTCCAGGTGCAGCCGCGCTGACGCTAGTGTTCGGTTGGTACTTCGGTTGGTGGCAAGGAGTCTTGATCGTCAGTTTTGCGTCAACACTCGGCGCGACGATCGCATTTTTGATGAGCAGGTATTTTCTCAGCGATTGGGTGCAGAAGCGGCTTGGCGACAGGCTCGCTGCATTCAATCAGCGTTTCCGCTCCGAAGGCAACTTTTATCTCTTCACGCTCCGCTTGATCCCAGCGGTACCTTTCTTTCTTATCAATCTTGGTATGGGGCTAACACCTATTCGCGTCCGAGATTATTGGTGGATCAGCCAACTTGGCATGTTGCCCGCCACAATGGTTTACGTCTACGCTGGCTCGCGTGTTCCCAATCTAAACGTCTTGGCCGAAAAAGGAGCCTCGGCGGTTTTCTCGCCCGCACAATTGGCTCAACTCACCTTCGCATTCGCGCTCCTCGGTCTCTTTCCATTGGTCGTCCGCTGGATTATGAATCGAGTCCAACGCCCCGAGGCGTAGCTGCCGTAGCTTTGCGGCGGAATCAGAATCGCCTGGGCCAATCAAAGTCTGAAGTTCGACTGATCAGCTACGTTCAATTCTGATTCGCGGTGGCAAAATCAGGACCGCAGGAGCGATGGATCGTTCCACGAGCTATAATCGCAGCTCTGCTTCTGCCCCATCCAGCCTCGAAAAGCGTGAATTTCCATGCTCGCATTCCGTCTTTGCTTCGTGCCTTTGGTCCAACTTTTCTCCCTGGTGCATCTGCACGCGGCTGCGCACGCGCAGGATGCCGAGTCGTCGTCCGCCATTGAGCAGCTTCGTGCCTTTCTGGTTGACTCTACGGACGATGCGCCAGAGTTGCAAAGTGCCGCCTTTAGTGGTGTGGCACTTTCGAAATCGCAGGCCGCTGAAGCGAAGCGAATGCTCGTGGCCGCGCGAACCAGCCGTCTTCTTAAATCGCGTAAGGCGGAGATGGAGGCGAAGGAGATTGCCATTGGTAAACTTAAAATGCCCTTCGCGTACACAGTCTATGGGGATGCCGCCGACGGGCAACGAAGTTTGTACATTTCGATGCATGGAGGTGGAAATGCCCCCAAACGTGTCAATGATGGGCAGTGGGAAAATCAGAAGCGATTGTATCGCCCGGAGGAAGGCGTTTACGTTGCACCGCGAGCACCAACGAATACATGGAATCTATGGCACGAAAAGCACATTGATGAGTTCTTCGGACGTCTCATCGAAAACATGGTTTTGTTCGAAGGCGTTGATTGGAACCGTGTATACATCATGGGCTATTCGGCAGGCGGGGATGGCGTTTATCAATTGGCTCCTCGGATGGCCGACCGCTGGGCAGCAGCATCAATGATGGCGGGCCACCCGAACGAAACCAAGCCCCAGGGGCTTCGGAATGTACCTATCGCTTTGCAGGTAGGGGGACGCGATTCGGCTTACAATCGCAACAAGATTGTCGGCCAGTGGAAAGAACAGCTAGCGAAACTTCATGACGATGATCCTTCAGGGTACGAGCATTTCGTGAAGATCTATCCTAGCAAGGGGCATTGGATGGACCGCGAGGATGCGGTTGCCCTACCCTGGATGGCAAAATACTCGCGAAATCCCCTCCCTAAACGAATTGTATGGATGCAAGATGACGTTACCCATGAACAATTCTATTGGTTGCGCGTGCC
>CAYPLE010000130.1:11495-14585 GCA_964411445.1 uncultured Pirellulaceae bacterium | reverse complement strand
TATCTCCTTCCGTTCATACTCTGATCAGCAGCGCGACCTCTCGCGTCGTGCACAAGCCTTAGAAGCAGTGAAGACGGTGATGTCGTCGGTTTTGTAGTCGACGATGACCCAGCCGTCGGCTTCCTCGAAGATCAGATCGATGACGCCGCGGATGAGCTGTGGTTTGCCGTCATCGCCGGGGATCGTGGTCTCGAAGGGGAGTTCGCCGTAGCAGCGCTTGGATGCGCGAGCTCGCGCCCAGATGTCGGAAGTGGTGACGGACTGGATAGTACTGATCAGTTCGTCGACTCGGCTTGATCCAAGGTTGTAGTCGCGGGCGAGTCGCAACGCGGTTGGCCGCAAATCGGCTTTGGGTGATTTGTGGCAAACTTCAAGGAGTTCGTGGACAGCGGAGCCCCATTCGTGACCGTAGTCGCCGGACGCTTCCCAGTCGGGACGTGACTTGCCTCTTAGTCCCAGCTTCTTAGCTGTTGTTACGATGTAGCTTGGTGTAAGTGACTGGGACCATTTGCTGGTGATTCGTTCGGCAATGCCCAGTGTGCACCCAACAGGCCCTCCCCTCGCTAACGCTCGCCCCTCCCAGAAATCCTCGCCGACCCGCTCCGCGTGTGCCCGCTCGGAAAGGGAGGGTGAATTGATATTCGCTGGAATCTCCAACTTCGGGGCATCACCAAGGCGCAGCGACGTCGTAGGCGCGCGTGTTGGCCTAAAAGATGTCGAAGTCCGAGTCGATGTGGTGCGCAAGCCGCGTCCAGTTCAAGGCTTGGATGCGTTCCAAAACTTCGCAATCAATTGGAAACGCGAAATGATCTTGAAACCAGACCAAGGTCGCTTCTGAGCCATACCCATGTGAGCCTGCCTTACTGCTGAATAAGCCAATGCACCGGTAGCGTGGCATTTCGACCCAAGATTTGCCGCCTTCAATTCCTCGCTCTGGTACGAGCCGCGTTTCTGGCTGAATCACATGGCATTCACGTCCATCGCCGCTATATCTTCTTTTCACGGACCGAATCAATGCATCGTTAAGTCGTTCAGACGGTCCGCCTTCCAGTTGGCCACCGTACGTCGCGCTCTGATCCAGCGACTCCATGTAGATTTCGATTCCACTTCGCAAAGTAATCGTCCGCCGCGCACGGTCAAAATCGACCATATCTTTCGAGTCCGTTGGTTCGTGCGTCCTAAACGTCGACTGTTCCGGAGTTTGAGTCACGCGTTCGCCGCCGCCATCGTTTCCCAACGGCCCGTTGCCCCTGGAGCCTTGATTCTCGTTTTCTTTCATTCAGTACCTTTCCTCAAGATTTTTCGACTCGCCCCCGATATCCGCAGGGAAATGATTCAAGCCCGCACAATTCTAGCTATTCTTTACCCCTACGTCTGCAATGGATACGCACGTGTGTTCCAGGCTCTACGATGAGGTGCTATTTTGACGCAGCGGATTACAAAGCCTGAATAGTTGACTCCACCAACGCAAAAATGCGTTGCCACACAAACAGGCGGAAAGTGCGTGCGTATTGGGCGCGCAGAGGCTGAGAAGTTAGAATAGAGACTAGTTAGACCGGTGTGACCAAACGTGTCACCGCGGGTGTAGAGGCAAGTTGGTAGTCCAGATTTGTCAACTCTGGCAAGCGTTGAACGCCAGTGCGAGAGTCGCAGCGATCCATCACTGTTGAATCGGTGATTGTCGCGGAATTTCTCTGCGATCTGAACCCGGCGAAGGGCTGATTGATGAAGCGTGATGCAACCGTCGGATGTATCTTGGGAACAGCGGTTGGCGACGCGCTCGGGCTGCCTTACGAGGGCGTCTCGGCGGCGCGAGCACCGCGACTCCTGGGGCCGCCGGACCAACACCGGTTCATTTTTGGTCGTGGCATGATCTCCGACGACACGGAGCATACGTGCATGGTCGCACAGTCACTTATCGACGCACGTGGTGATGTGGCTGTCTTTACGAACCAATTTGCTAGACGACTGCGATGGTGGCTACTGGCCTTACCAGCCGGAGTAGGCAAGGCAACTGCTAGAGCGGGGATAAGGCTATGGTTACGTAAGTTGTGCTTCGGTTCGAATCCAGACGGCGCTGGTGTTTTCTCTGCGGGAAACGGACCAGCCATGCGTGCTGCTATTCTCGGAGCAGCGATTGACGAGCAAAGTCCGTTGCTCGCGTTTGTTCGTGCCTCGACCCGATTGACACACACGGACCCAAAAGCGGAGTACGGCGCAGTTGCAGTCGCCCTTGCCGCTCGACACGCTCGTCAGAACAAATCAGTCGATGCGAATCAATGGCTCAGCGAGGTGGCGGAAGTCTGCGGTGCTGCCGCTTCGGAGTTCCTGGAGTTGCTTCGGCAAGCAGTTCGAAGCGTGGAAGCAGGCGAGTCGACGAAGTTGTTTGCTCAAGCGCTGGGGTTGGAGCGTGGCGTCACCGGATACACTTACCACACCGTCCCAGTCGCCATTCACGCTTGGCTAGCCCAGCCTTCTGACTTTCGCGCTGCCGTCATGGCCATCATCCGTTGCGGCGGTGATGCCGATACGACAGCAGCCATTGTCGGGGGCATTGTTGGTGCAAGCGTTGGCAAAGATGGAATCCCGGACGACTGGCTCAAACCAATATCCGAATACCCCCGTAGCCTGGCTTGGATGCAACTGCTTGGCGAGACGTTAGCCAGCACACTCGACGGCGAGCCCCCAAAAAGCACTCCATCAGTCAACCCTATCGCAGTGCTGGTTCGCAATTTGCTTTTCCTCTTGGTCGTCCTATTCCACGGCTTCCGCCGACTCGCACCGCCATATTGATTTGCCTGTCGTTCACGGGACGTGATCGACAGCACATCGTATTGCGGCACCGCGTGTTGCGGTGACCGGCTTGGTGGCGTGGTCAGTTCAAGCGAGCATGGAGCTTTAGGAGGAGCAAGACTTCCCCGGCATTGCTCCGGCAGGTGCAAGCCACTGCGAAGCCGCAGAAAGCGGCCCAAGAATTCTGAATTTTTGAATCGCCCAAATGAAACAAGCCCGCCTCCTTGTGGAAGCGGGCTCGTGTCTGAGTGCGAGTCGCGCGGACGTATGGCGAGTTTCACCCCTCGAATCGCAGGC